>DATNCJ010000068.1:0-12355 GCA_035607215.1 Candidatus Eiseniibacteriota bacterium | reverse complement strand
CGCCGCGTTGATCTTCTTCGCCGCTAAAAGCGCGGCCGCGGGCCGGCAAAATGCCCAGGACGGTAAAGAAATCCGCCGAAACCCTTGCTCCCGGGACAGCTTCGGGCGCGCGCTCGACAGTAAGGCTGAAATTGAGCGGGTAGAAGGCCGCGACACTATCGAGCGTTTGGGTTTGCTGGCGCACCTGCGTGAACTTGGTGAAAGAAACAGGGGCTCCGGTCGCTTGGGTCTGCAGGTCGGTCTGAGAAATCGCGATCAGCCGCCGGGGATCGGAGTATGGCAGGGGCTTGAGCAGGACGGCATCGATCACGCTGAAGATCGCGGTGTTGGCGCCAATGCCCAGGCCGAGAGTGAACACCGCGACGATCGTGAATCCCGGATTGCGCCGTAGAATGCGCAGAGCATAGATGAAATCGCGGACCGCCATGTCGAACACCCTGCGCATATGGAAGCGGCAAAGCCGATCGCCGGTGAGCCAGGGGCTTGAGGCGGAGTTGACATATTTTGATTCTATCCTCCGGCAAGAGCAGCCGGCGGGTGAAGTCGGCCTGTGGCAGCGATAGCGGCAGCTGTTTCCTCATCCGAATCGCCAACGAATGCCGGCAAGAACAACGAAAAGTAAGACGGGTGAAGGACGGATAGCGTTTCCGCCACGGGCAGCGACCTTGGCGAAAGAATCGCCAGCCCTGAAGCGTATTAAGATGTGACGCCTGCCCGTTTCCGGGCTCACAGGAACTCCCATTCCAATCTCCATGGCATCCGGCGCAATCTCAAACGCAGTAATCGAACCACCCCGCAACGGCGCACTCCTTCGCGCATTGAATGTTGCCCGCTCGTATCGGCTCGGAGAAGCGCTGATTCACGCGGTCCATGACGTTTCCTTGGACATTCGCGGCGGCGAATTCGTGGCCTTGCTGGGTAGTTCAGGATCGGGAAAGTCGACGCTGCTGAATCTGCTGGCCGGCCTGGACACGCCGACAGCGGGAGCAATCCACGTGGGCGGAAAAAACCTCGCCGAATTGGACCCGGAAGGCCTGGCGCGCTACCGGCGCGACACCGTCGGCATGGTGTTTCAGTCGTTCAATCTCCTCCCCCGCATGACCCTGGAAGAAAATGTCGAACTGCCGCTGCGACTGGCCGAAGTGGATCGCAGCGAGCGCCAAGCCCGCGTTGGGGAGGCGCTGGAGCGCGTACGCCTGGGCGCGCGCAAGCAGCACCGTCCGAACGAACTCAGCGGCGGAGAGCAGCAGCGCGGCGCGCTGGCGCGGGCGCTGGTTAACCGGCCGGCGATTTTATTCGCGGATGAGCCGACAGGAAACCTCGACAGCGTCAACGGTGAGCAGATCCTGCTGTTGCTCCAGGAAATCCAGAATTCGATGGGCATGACCGTGGTAATGGTGACCCACGAGCGGCCCTTGGCCGAGCGTTTCGCAAGCCGGATCGTGATGCTTTCCGATGGACGTCTGGTCGGCTGACACAGCAAAGGCACCGGAGACTCGTAGCAGAGGCACCGAGACACAAAGAAAGAGAAGGAAGAATGAAAGGGCGGGACCTGACCGAATTGGCGGTACGGAATCTGCGCGAGGCCGTGCTGCGCAATTCGCTGACGACTCTTGGCGTCGCCGTGGGCGTGGCGTCCCTTGTAGCGATGCTGTCACTGGGCGTGGGATTGCAGGCCCTGGCTTCGCAACGGCTGAACAAATCGGGATTGTTCGATGCCGTGTTCGTCACCGCGCGCCGCGGCCGAGGGATGGGCGGTCCGGGAGGTGGGCCCGAACGAGCCAGCGCACCGAACCCGGCGGGCAAACGCGAGGTTGCCAAACCTCTGGACGAGGGTTCGAGGCAGGAATTCGCCAAGCTGGCCGATGTGACCGAGGTTTATCCGCAGATCCGATTTTTCACCGATGTGAAATACGGGGGAGCGAGCTTTTCGACCAACGTTCTGGGTTTGCCGGAATCTTCGCGGGCGACTGGATCATTCGATGGCATGACCGGAAAATATTTTTCTTCACCGACCGCAGAGGAAGCGATTCTGCAAGCCGAATTCGCCAAGGAGCTGACAGCCGAGCCGGCGACGCTGGTCGGCAAGGAACTTGTCTTGCGGTATGCGCAGCGCAACGAAACCTCCGCGGCCGATATCGCCAAAGAAAAAGACATCGACAAACAGATGGACGAGATGATGTCCGGCGCCATCTCCATTGTTACTCGCGAGAAAAAGCTGCGCATCGCCGGGATCACCGACGCCGATCCCTCAGCGGGAGTCGGCGGGTTCGGCGGCGGCCGCGTTTTTGTTCCCCTGCGTACGGCCGAGGCGCTGCACGTGGCCCAGCCGAATGATGTGCAGGACTTCGTGCGCGCCGGCGGATCCAACAAGCCAACTTACATGGCGCTCACGGTGCGGGTAAAATCGCCGAAAGACGTAACGCGTGTCGAAGAGGCCATCAAAAAAATGGGCTACTCCACGTTCTCACTGCTGGACGCGACACGCAGCCTGCGCCTAGTCTTCACGGTTTTCGACTTATTCCTGGGACTGTTCGGCAGCCTGGCGCTGACCGTGGCATCTCTCGGCATCATCAATACGCTGGTCATGGCCATCCTAGAGCGGCGCCGCGAGATCGGTGTGCTGAAAGCTCTGGGCGCGACCGACCGCGACGTCCGCAGCCTGTTTTTCGCCGAAGCCGGCGCCATGGGACTGTTCGGCGGCATCTTCGGAGTCGCTTTGGGATGGCTGATCGGTCAAACGCTTACCTGGGGCACCACGATTTACCTGAAGCGCCAGGATTTGCCGGGCGTGAAGATTTCCCACGTTCCGTGGTGGCTGGCGGGGGGAGCAATCGCGTTTGCCGTCGTCGTCAGTCTGGTGGCGGGACTCTATCCCGCGGCGCGCGCCGCAAAACTCAATCCAGTCGAAGCGCTCCGATACGAATAGCGAACCATCCGCCGACAAATTCAGGCCTCTTCGAAGGGTAACCCAACATAATTTTCCGCCAGCGCCTGCGCGGCGGCTCGCGCGCTCGTGACGTAGTCCAGCTCGGCAAGATGAACGTTGTGCGAGAAGCTGTCTTCACTCGGAAAGCGATGTAGCATCGAGGTCATCCACCACGAGAAGCGCTGCACCTTCCACACGCGCCGCAGGCAGGTATCGGAATAGCGATCCAGCCGCTCTCGTGTGCCGTGCTTGTAGAAGTCAACCAAAGCGCCGGTGAGAACGCGCACGTCGGCGACGGCAAGATTTAAGCCTTTGGCGCCAGTCGGTGGAACGATGTGCGCGGCATCGCCCAGCAAAAACAGATTGCCGTGGCGCATCGGTTCGGCGACGAAGCTGCGCATCGGCGTGATGCCCTTTTGCACCACCGGCCCATCGGGGAGCGACCAGCCATCCCGCGTCGCGAAGCGGGTGCGCAGTTCGCTCCAGATGCGGTCGTCGGACCATTTACCGATATCCTCCTCCGGATCGCACTGAAGATATAAACGTGAAATCTGCGGCGAACGCATGCTCAGCAACGCGAATCCGCGCTCGTGATAGGCATAGATCAATTCATCCGAAGCCGGCGGAACTTCGGCAAGAATCCCAAGCCACGCGAAGGGATACATGCGTTCATGGACGTGCAGGGCTGTGGCGGGAATCGCGGCGCGGCAGATTCCGTGGAAGCCGTCGCAACCGGCAATGAACTCGCATTCCAGAGTGCGCGTCTCGCCCGCGTGCCTGAAATTGATTTTAGGTTTTCCCTCCAAGTCGTGAATGCTGAGAGCCTCGGCTTGGAAAAAAGGTGGTTCACCGGCAGCGGCTCGGGCGGCCACCAGATCCTTCATCACTTCGTGCTGCGCATAAATAGTGATGGTCTGTCCGCCGGTAAGATCGGCGAAGTCGATGCGATGGCCTCCGCGGTTGAATCGCAACTCGATTCCCGCATGCACCAGGCCTTCGCGTTTCAATCGCTCACCGACGCCCGATTCCACCAGCAGGTCGACGGTTCCCTGCTCCAATACGCCCGCGCGGACACGCTGCTCGACATATTCCTGCGCGTGCGTTTCCAAAACGACCGAATGAATGCCCTGCAAGTGAAGTAAGTGAGAAAGGGTGAGTCCGGCGGGTCCTGCTCCGATAATTCCAACCTGGGTTCGCATCAATAATCGCACACCGCTCGCGGTTTGGTGCGAGCCTCGATGTTACTATAAGCTTTCGCGACTCATCGAAGGACGGAAATGCCAACCGCTTACATTTGTGACGCCATTCGTACGCCCATTGGACGCTACGGCGGCGCTTTGGCAAGTGTGCGAGCCGACGATCTCGCGGCCATTCCAATCGCGGCATTCATGGCGCGCAATCGCGCCGTCGATTGGAGCGCACTGGACGACGTGATCTATGGCTGCGCGAATCAGGCCGGCGAAGACAATCGCAACGTGGCTCGCATGGCGCTGCTGCTCGCGGGATTGCCCGAGGAAGTGCCGGGCTCCACGGTGAACCGGCTTTGCGGATCGAGTCTGGACGCCGTGGCGACGGCCGCTCGGGCCATTAAGAGCGGCGAAGTCGATTTGGTGATCGCCGGCGGAGTGGAGAGCATGTCCCGCGCCCCATTCGTCATGGGGAAAGCCGACGCCCCCTTTTCCCGATCGATCAAGGTGGAAGACACCACGATTGGCTGGCGTTTCGTAAATCCCCTGATGAAAGCCAAATATGGAACCGATTCGATGCCGGAGACCGGTGAAATCGTCGCCGAAGAATTTCGCATTTCTCGCGCCGATCAGGATTTATTCGCGCTGCGCAGCCAGCAACGTGCCGCTGACGCCATGCGCAGCGGGCGCCTGGCCGAAGAGATCATCCCGGTTTGCATTCCGCAAAAAAAGGGCGAGCCTGTGGAGGTTACCCAGGACGAACATCCGCGCCCAGACACCACGCTGGAGGCGCTGGCAAGACTCAAGGGCATCGTGAAGCCCGAAGGCACCGTGACAGCCGGTAACGCATCCGGCGTCAACGATGGCGCATGCGCGGTGCTGCTGGCATCGGAAGCCGCGGTGAACAAACATGGTTTGACGCCGCGTGCGCGTGTGTTGGCGAGCGCTGTTGCCGGCGTTGCTCCGCGCATCATGGGCATGGGACCCGCTCCCGCCACCAGGAAAGCCTTGGCCAAAACAGGGCTCTCCATCGAGCAGATGGACGTCATCGAACTGAACGAAGCGTTCGCGTCGCAAGCGATCGCAGTGTTGCGCGAACTCGGAGTGGCGGACGACGCGGCGCACGTCAATCCCAACGGCGGCGCCATCGCGCTCGGCCATCCGCTGGGCGCCAGCGGCGCGCGACTGGTGACCGCGGCGACCTACCAATTGCGACGCACCAAGGGACGTTTCGCGCTGTGCACCATGTGCATCGGCGTGGGGCAAGGTATCGCCGCGATTCTCGAACGCGTCTAGTCTCGCGATGCAATTTTCCGCACGATTTGGCCGGAAGCGATTAGACTCACCGCATGGAATTGTTCGATCACCTGTTTCGCTCTGAAGGAGTGGAGAAGATCTTTTCGAGCCGCGCATGCTTGCAAGGGATGCTCGACTTTGAAGCCGCGCTGGCGCGTGCCGAAGCGCGCGCGGGCGTAATCCCCTCCTCAGCCGCAACGGCGATCGCAGCAAAATGCAAAGCGGAACTATTCGACGTTTCTGCGTTGGCCGATGGAGCGAAACTCGCCGGGAACCTGGCCATTCCGCTAGCGAAGGCGCTCACAATCGCGGTCGCACAGACGGACAAAGACGCTGCCCGTTACGTGCATTGGGGCGCCACGAGTCAGGATGCCATCGACACCGGCACGGTGCTGCAATTGCGCGAAGCGCTGAAGTCGATCGCCAAAGACCTCGACCGCTTGGCGAGCGGCTTGGTGAAATTGGCCGCCAAGCACCGCTCCACGATCGTCGTCGGCCGCACCTGGATACAGCAAGCGCTGCCCACCACCTTCGGAGCGAAGGTAGCTGGGTGGTTAGACGCGCTGGGCCGCCACAGCGAACGATTGCAACAGACGCAGCGCCGGGCTTTGGTGTTGCAGTTTGGCGGCGCGGTCGGAACGCGAGCCGCACTCGGTGAACGCGGCTCCGAGGTCGCTAAGAATTTGGCCGAAGAGTTGCGCCTTGAATTGCCGGAGGTGCCTTGGCACAGCCATCGGGACCGCGTCACCGAAGTCGCAACCACGCTGGGTCTGTGTGTCGGCACTCTCGGCAAAATCGCGCGAGATATCGCACTGCATTCGCAGACCGAGATTGGCGAAGTCTCCGAGCCCGCGGACCAAGGTCGCGGCGGCTCGTCCACCATGCCGCACAAACGCAATCCGGTGACGTCGGCAGTCGTTTTGTCTGCGGCAACCCGCGTGCCGGGACTTGTGAGCACCATGCTCTCCGCGATGCCTCAGGAGCAGGAGCGCGGGCTCGGTGGCTGGCACTCCGAATGGGAAACTTTGCCTAACATCGTCCGATTAACCGCTGGCGCATTGCACCAGATGGCGGAAACTGCGCCGCGGCTGGAGATCGACGCGGAGCGCATGAAACAAAATCTGGAAGTGACGCGCGGATTAATCTACGCCGAGGCCGTAACCATGGCGCTGGCCAAAGAAATCGGAAAGGCCGAAGCCCACCAACTGGTCGAAGCGGCGTCCGCTCGGGCGATCAAACAGAAACGCCATTTTCGCGAGATTCTTTCGGACGACACGCAAATTTCCAAGCACATCAGCAAAGGTGCACTCGCGGAATTGTTCGATCCACACAACTACTTGGGTGAAGCCGAAGCCCATGTGGACCGCGTCGTGGCGCGCGCGACGATTCCTGCGACTAGCAAGCCCTGACTCGATCTTCGGAAACGGAGCGAACAGAGACAAATGCCATTTGCGGACCTGAAGGACGCGCGAATCCATTATCAACTCGCAGGCCCCGAACATGCTGCGGTGCTGATATTTTCCAACTCGCTGGGGGCGGACCTGACCATGTGGGACGCGCAAGCCGCCGAGATGGCGAAAACATTTCGCGTGCTGCGTTACGACAAGCGTGGTCACGGGCAATCCTCGGCGCCGCCCGGACCTTATTCGATCGCACATCTTGGCCGCGACGCCCTGGCGCTGCTCGACTTTCTTCATTTCGACCAGGTCGATTTCTGCGGACTCTCCATTGGCGGACAAACAGGCATGTGGCTGGGGACTAATGCGCCAGAGCGGTTGAAGAAATTGATTCTGTCCAATACTGCCGCGAAGATTGGAACCAACGACGGCTGGAATCAGAGAATCGACACCGTACGCAAGGAAGGCATGAAAGTTGTCGCTCCCGCGGTGATCGAGCGATGGTTTACGCCGGGCTTCCGTGCAAAGGAATCCGGTACCGTCTCGAAAATACAGCGCATGCTGGAAAGCGCGAATCCGGAAGGCTACGCCGGCTGCTGTGCCGCCGTGCGCGACTTCGACGCCCGTGAAAAGCTTGGCGGCATTCGCACGCCAACATTGGTGATCGCCGGAACACACGATCCCGCCACCACTGCTATCGAAGGGCGCTGGATCGCCCAGCAGATCCGCGAATCGAAATACGCGGAGCTCGATGCGGCTCACTTGTCCAATATCGAAGCGCGGGAAGTTTTCACTGCGGAAATCCGCAAGTTTCTAGCGGCATAAAGGCAATACGCGCGAGGAGAACCAGCGATGGACGAGCGGCAGCGCTACGAACAGGGTACGAAGGTGCGTCGCGAAGTTCTCGGCGACGCCCACGTCGACAAGTCATTGGAAATGCGCAACGCCCTCAACAAGGAATTCCAGGACCTGATCACTCGTTATGCCTGGGGGGAAATCTGGTCGCGCCCTGGGCTTTCCCGGCAGATGCGCAGCATGCTCACCCTGGCCATGATGGTGGCGCTCAATCGCCCGGAGGAATTCCGCATGCACGTGAAAGCCGCGCTAAACAACGGCGTAACCCCCGAACAGATCAAGGAAGTGCTGCTGCAGAGCGCTATCTATTGCGGCGTCCCCGCAGCCAATAACGCCTTTCACATCGCCAACGAAGTGATCGGCTCCAAGTAAGAAAAAAGGACGACACTTTTTGGAGTAACGGCAGCTCGCAGCCGTTTTCGCAGCGTAGGCCAGTCTGGAACGTACGCGCGGTCAGCCGCCAAATTGCAAATCAATGCCCGCCAGCGGTGGAACTCGCCGCAACTGGCGCCGCAGGTTCCTTGACCAGAATCGGCCAGCGCGGAAACGCAAAAATTCCAGCCACATCATCGATCACATTTACCTGGCAGGTGTAAAAGCCGGGCTTGAGCGACTGCAGCGGCAGATCGATCTGAAACACGACAGCTTTGCGCTCGGGCGCATTCACTTCGCTAGCCACGACCGGCTTCGATTCATACACCTTCACACCGCCCTGCAAAAATTCAATGCTGGTCAGCACGCGGACAGCGTCACGCGATGCTTTGGGTTGTGGCGTGTTCGCCCCACCAGCCGCGTCAGCCGGAGACGCCACCTTCTTCCCCTTCGCGGGATCATAGACCTCGTATTGCAGATACAAATGCTGATCTCGCGTAAACACATGCGCGATATTCGGCACCAGTTCGGTCTGATCCTGCACCAACGGATGAAAGCCCTTCTTGTTGCCGCCCCCGCTGGTTGGCACGCGCTGGCTGCTCAACACCACCGAACTCATCCGCACCGGAGCCTTGCGCAGATCAGGAATCTGCACGTCCGTTTCAAACGAGCCCATTCGGCCGGTCTGATTTTCGCGGATCACAAATTTCAGGTGATAATTCCCCGGCGCCAGAATGAAGGCGGTGTTGTACTGGACGTTCTTCCGGCGTACCTGTTGCGCGCTGTCTACGGCCAGCTTGACGGTGTCGCGCAGGTGTCCCACCGGGAGTTTCCCGTTGGCCTGTACCACGCCGATGATGTCGATGGTGGCGTTGTCGCGGTCCTTGGCCTGCACGAAGGGAATCTGCGATCCCGGAATCACCAGCGAAACACCGAGATAGTAGTGCGAGTCATCCTGCCGGAAATAGGCCGCGCCCGCGTAGACCGCAACGTCGGTCTGCGGTAACTCGGCTTCCAGTTCATCGTTGATCTGCTGCTCGCGGTCGGCGCGATTCAGGTGCTGGAAATCGCGCCCGGCGTAATAACCGGAACGATATTCCAGCTTCAAGTCCGGCCGGTTGACCTGCACCTTTAGGTGGCGAAATCGACCGTCTTTGAGCCCGTTCGTGCTGGTGAAGCCCAGCACGTAATAAGCGGAAGTATCTTTCTGTACCTGCGAAAAGACTCCGCTGAAATCGTTCGAATCGAAAAACGCCTTGCCGCCCGTATCGTCCGCCAGCGTCGAGAGCGTTTCCTGCGATGCCGCATTGCTGTTCAGATCGTTGAACACGGCATTGCCGTTGTAGGCAGACTGCCCGTGCAAGCTTGCATTGCGTGCTTCCCCGCCCGGAGGAAGCGCCTGCAATCCCCGGACATCGAGCGGATAAATCGACACATTATTCTTTACCGCCGCGGCGGTGGTGGCGCGCAACGCCGACTGATTGTCGGTGCCCGACTGTGAGATCCCATTGCTGAAATAAATGATCGATTTCTTTTGTGAGATTTTTCCCAGCGCCTGCATCAGCGATTGCAGCGCCAGCAATTTCCGGTCGGCGGTGAAGGTGTTGTAGTCGGTATCATCCGCCGTAAACGCCCCTCCGGTTTCCGCTCCACCTTCGGCCGAACCCTCGGTACCCAAATCGAAGCCCTGCCCCTCACTCGACGTATAGGCCGACAAAGCCGCGAGAACCTTCGCCTTGTCATCCGAGAAATCCAGATCGACGCGCATGTTGGTGGACAGCGACACCAGCGCAATCATGTCCGCGGGCAGCATCTTCGACTGCACGAATTTCTTCGCCGAATCAACGCCGCGCTCGATCTGCTCCGGGTCCATTCCCGAAAAATCGAAGAACAGCAACATTAACCTCCGGTCCCGTGCGTCCATCGCCGGCTGGCTGGTATTTTTCAGCAGATTGCTCGTCCCCGAGGCGCCGCTGACCGTGGCCTCGGCAGCTCCCGCAGTAGCCAGCGCATCGACGTTCTCAAAATCGAAGGTGGAGATCTCTTGGCGCTTTCCGTCCTCGGCCACGCTGAAATCGTCTTTCTTCAAATCGCGAACCAGATTGCCCTTCTTATCGCGAACCACAACGTTGACGAGTACGAGTTCCGACGTGACGCGCATGCGATATTGCGGTTGCGCCGGCTGCTGCTGCGCTGCGGGCGGCTCTTGCGCTCGTACAGGCACAGTGCTATTTACCAGCAAGAGAGCCGTCGCGCTAAACGCCAGGAATTTTCGGCTCATGCTCATGGCTAAAACCGGAACCTCGCGATCACCGTCATCCGGCGCGTCGCCGCCGCCGAGGTCACCTGCCCGAACTGCAGCGAATTCACAATCGTATTGATCGACGAATAGTTGATGAAGTTAAAGACGTTCGCCGCCTGAAACCTCAGCTCCAGCGCCCGCGATTCCTTGATCGTGATGGTCTTCCCGAACGACATGTCCACCACCACTTGCCCCGGCCCGTGAATGATGTCGCGCCCGGCATCCCCGAACGCCGAGCCATCAGGATTCGCGCACGTGCTCGTCGACCCAAAGGTCTGCCCCGGCGAACAAAATGCCCCGGTATTGAACCATTCCGCGGTCGAGCGACCGCTCAGCGAAATTGGTTCGCCGGTCACATCCGCGCGCAGCGATCCGCTGACACCGCGGCTGATATCGATACTGTTCCCCAGAACGCGCGGCGTGTAGTAAAGGCCGCTGCTGATGGTGAAGTCGCCGCTCCATTGCCACCCGTTCAAAATGTGGGACCACGCTCCTTTGGACGCAAGCCGGTGACTCTCGCCAAACGGCAAATCATAAATCCAGTTCCCCGTAAATTTGTGCCGCTGATCGAAGCTCGATAAACCGCGATCCGCCGCGATGTCGAATGGATCCTGCGCCACCACCACGCCGCCTCCGCCGATCGACGACGCATCATCAATCGACTTCGAATAAATGTAATTCGCTCCAAACGCTAGGCCGTGCGCCATGCGCTTGCGCACGCGCACCGAGCCGGCATGAAACACCGAGTTGCCCGCCGATGATTCGTAGATAAACGGCTGAACCCCGGGGATGGTGATCGCGCGTTCGATATCCAGCCGCGTGCCTTTCGATCCGTTGTAACCAACGTTCAACAGAAATCCGTGTGGCAGCGTCCGCTGCACGTCCACGTTCCAGATCTGCACGTACCCGAGCCGGTAGTTCGGATCGATCGCGAAGTTGTTGGTCACCGCCCCGGGCGCAATCGCAGGAAATCCGTTCGCCAGCGTCAGCGGAGTTGCCGGACTGTTGACATTCGTGGCTGTCACCGCAAACGGCGGCTGAAATGCAAAATTCTGAATAATGCTCGCGTACTGCGCCAGGTTGTAGTTGATGCCGTACCCCGTGCGCACCACGGTCTGCTTCAGCGGCCGCCACGCCACACCGATCCGCGGCGCATAGTCATTGCGATCCGGATGAATCAGCGACGCCGGGAAATTTCCATTGAACGCTCCCGCAGCTCCGGGCAAAACCGGCACCGCCCCTGTAAATCCCGGCGCCACGTCGAGATTCGCGATGTGATTGCTCGCTTCCGTATAAGGGCCGTTGTATTCGTAGCGAAATCCGAGGTTCAGCGACAGTTTCGGCAAAATCCGCCAGTCATCCTGCACAAACAGATCGAACGAGTTTGCGCGAAAATCATAAGAATTCGTGCCCGACTGCAGCGTGGTCTGCTGCGGCACGCCCACCAGGAAATCCGCGAAGTCGTATCCCGTATCGCCGACCGGCACCGCGCTCCCCGGCACAAACTGCGAGGTCTCAAATCCCGTGAACGTAAAGGTGCCTTCCGCATTTTTCGCCGAACGAAAACTCTGCAGCATCCGCCGGTAATCGCCGCCAAATCGCCAGTTGTGCTTCCCGCGATACCAGCTCAGCGTCTCCGAAATCGTATAGGTCTGATCGAGCTCCCGCCGAGGCGTCGGATCGGTCAATCCTCCAAAAGTGGTGAAGTTGATCCCCGGCAATCCGAAATCGAACGGATCGTTAGAAATCCCGGTAATCCCCGCGGCGCCCGCGACATCCACTGCATTCGAATACAGATTCGTACTCGCCACGTGATTGTGGTTGTAGTTGAAGCGCAGCGAATTCGTTCGCCGCCCGTTGCCGTAAGTCCACCCGATGCTCGCGTTGAGCCCCTGCGTATTCGTGCTCCCAGCCAGCGAAGGAAACGGATTCACAATGTTGGTCGAATTGCGCGACCAGTTCATCCCCATATTCAAATTATTCTGCGCGCGACGCCGCCCTACTCCACCCCCGCGCC
>DATNCJ010000029.1:0-8193 GCA_035607215.1 Candidatus Eiseniibacteriota bacterium | reverse complement strand
ATCTTTTTTACTTCGCGCAACACCCGGGCAGCGTTGCGCCTGAGGGCTTTCAGGTCTTCACACATGCTTTTGTACTTTGTGGCGCGGGCATTTTATGGCGAAAAGAAAACGCGACAACGGTACTTCGGTACTTGCCTGTGGATAAGCTTTTCATACTGTCGGAAACACTGTAGTGAGGATGAGGTTTGGGCGGGCGTGGTTGTTCAAGAAATGCAGGGGGGTGCTCAGGATAGAGATTGGAGCTCACCCAGAGCTCGCCGGAGGTTACCGGGCAGCGTGATCTGGCGCCAGCTGGTCAGTTGCGGGCTTTGGCGTAGTGGTCGCCGAAGAAGTCGCCCTTGTTCCAGGTGGGGCGCTGGGGGTCCTCGGTGATGCGGTAGCCGCAAAGGAAAGCAAAGCGGGCGAATTTCGCAGCTGCGTCGAAATCGAGGCCGGGCTGGTCGATATCGTCCTGCGGTTCATGGTACCGGGTCTCTTCCCATTTCTCGAAAATGGCGGCGGGGTTGATTTGGGGGTCGTCGGACTTGAAGCCAGGCGAGGGCATCACGGCCGGGATGCCTTGCTTGACGAAGGAATATTGATCGCTGCGGATGAAAACCACTTCTTCGGGCAGAGGGTCGGGGCTTTCGACCAGGTGCATGCGCTCAGCGGCTTTTTTGATTACGGCATGGAGGCTGGAATGCTCGGCTCCGAACGCGACGATGTCGCGCAGGGGCCAGAGCATGAGCACTTCGTCGACGTTAACGTCGGCCACTATCGAGTTGGCGGGGACGGTGGGATTGGAGGCGAAATAGTCCGAGCCGAGCAGTCCCGCCTCTTCCCCGGTAACGAAGACGAACAGCAGAGAGCGCCGTGGCCTGGGGTTCATGCCGCTGAAGGCGCGCGCGATTTCGAGAAGGGTGGCGCAGCCGGAGGCATTGTCGAGCGCGCCGTTGTAAATGGTGTCGCCGTGGACGGGTTCGCCGATGCCGATGTGATCGAGATGCGCGGTGTAGACGACATACTCATTTTTCAGGGCGGGGTCGCTGCCTTGGAATTTGGCCACGATGTTGGAACCTTGCACGCCCAGCGATTTGGTGACGTTACGGAGCTTGGCAGTGACCGGGAGCGCGAGGACGGGCTGCGGTTTTCCGTCCTTGGCGAGCGCGAACAGTTCCTGCGCGGTGTGGCTGGTGCCGCGGAACAGATTCTCGGTTGCCCTCATACTTAGAAATGCAGCGGCTTTGATTTCAGGGAAGTAATCGTTGGGCTTGCCGTGCTTGTCGAGCCAGCGAAATTCGGGAGTGACGAGGTCACGCACGAATTTCGCGAAGGGATAGCTGCGCTCCTGAATCGGATCGTCGAGGGCGATCACGCCGACGGCACCATGCGCGGCGGCGTTCTGGGCCTTGATCTCGCCGCTGGAGTAGTGAGCCTTCAGCGCGGATTGGAAGTTGGGAGCGCCAGGCAAGACGGCAACGATCTTTCCCTTCACATCGATGGATTTGTAGTCGTCGTAGTTCTGGCCGGGGGCGGTCACGCCGTATCCGACGAAGACCAGCGGAGCCTCGACGGAACTTTCCGAGCGGCCGGGATCGGCGAAGGCCACGAAATCCTTCCCGAAGGCGAGTGTTTGCGTCTTGGCGTCGCGCGTGAGGCTGAAGGTGGACGCGGCTTGATCGACTTTTAGGGAACGCATGGGCACGTTCTGGAAGTACGTGCCGGCATCACCGGCGGGCTGGAGGCCGAGGCCTTCGAGTTGCGTGGCGATGAATTTTGCGCCGATCTGATAGCCGCGCGTCGCCGTGCCGCGGCCTTCGAGCAAGTCGTCGGAGAGAAAGCGGATGTCGGCACGGATGGCTTCAGGGCGGATGGTGGACATGGCTTGATCGGCGGCATCACCGTTAGCGAGCGCGAGGGGAGTTCCGGCGAGGACGCCGGCAACGAGCAAGCAGCACATGCGGGGAAGCGCGATTCGATGGGAATGCATCATTTCGTTTTTTCTCCTGGAAAGGCCGGATGTGCGTTCGCCGGGGTTGCCCAGAGAGCGGCGTCACAGTTTAGACGAAACGTTTCGATTAGGCGCGATTTTCGACATCGTTTCCAGGGCTTGGCGAGTCTTCAGGCGTAACTGCGCTGGCTTCGGAAAGCCGCCGCCGCTAAACCCCTGCATGGAATCCACCGAGTACCGAATTGGGCGGACTATTTGGCGTCGTGGAAGATTATGCCGAGGGTGAAGCGGGTGCCGGTGTGGACGCGGCTGACACCGTGGCGCAAGTTGACGCGAAAGAAGCCGCGCGAGCCTTTCACTGGGCGATAACGGGTGGTGAAGAGAATGGCCTGGCCTTCGCCGGCGGCGACGATTTCGGCCTTCGATTGCGCGCGGGGTTGCTGCTCGACGAGGACGAATTCACCGCCTTGCCAGTCGCGACCGGGCTGGCCCAGCGGGAAGACCATTTGCAGCGGGAAGGCCACGTCGCCGTACAGATCCTGGTGCAGACAATTGTAGCCGCCGGCTTCGTAGTGCAGGACGAGCGGCGTGGGGCGGGTTTGACCGGCGCGATGGCAAATTTTCAGGAAGGCGGAGTGATCGGCGGGATACGGCTCGCGCTTTTCGCCGAAAGCCTTGGCCCACTGATTGGCGATCTCTGCGAGATGCGGATACGCGCTGGTGCGGGCTGATACCACGATTTCCGGCAGCGGGTGCGCGAAATATTTGTAGTCGCCGGCGCCGAAGCGGTGGCGCTCCATGATGATGTGGCTGCGAAAGCGCGAATCGTCATCGTAAAGGGCAATGATCGCGGCGCATTCGTCGCGGGTGAGCAGCTGCGGAGTGACGGCGTAGCCGCGAGCGGTGAGCGATTCTCGCAGGGCTTTCCAGTCCAGCCCGTCGATTCGGTTTTTTATGTCGGACATACGGGTAACTTTAGTGTACGTCGCGGAATCCATCTATCCGTATTCGACGCGCAAACCTCGGAGCCGAGAGATTTAAATTGGAGATCGATCCTAATAACGCAGTGGTGAAACTGTGCGCTGAGGGAATTGCCACCGAAATCGGCGGACGAGCCGAAGAGGCGGGCAAGTTGTATGGACAAGCCTGGAGCACGTGCACGGACGCTTACGAGCGCTGCATTGCAGCTCACTACATCGCGCGAGCTAAGACGACGCTCACAAGAAAGATTGCGCTGGAACCAGGAGGTGTTGCGCTATGCAGGAGAGGTCGATCGCGAAAAAGTGTGGACCTTTTATCCTTCACTGTATCTTAACGTTGGAAAATCGCACGAGGATGTCGGTGCCAAACAAGAGGCCCGGCGGTTGTATCAGCTGGCGGCGGATGGCGCGGCCGTTCTGCCCGAGGGAAAACTGACGGACACGGTGCGCCGCGGCGCCGCCGAGGGGTTGAAACGCACGATGGAATGATGCGGCAGCAAACGCTACAGCTTGGCGTCGGCGAGCGTGGTGCCGCTCGCATGGGCAATGCCGGGAAAACCAGTTCGCTTTGCTGGGCGCATTTTGCCAGCCCACTTTGTCGGCGCACCTCGGTTATCGGATGAGCAATCGCTCGTCCAAAGCTGACGCGCGAATGGGCACGCGGATTAGAAAACACTCACGAGTAGGGCGGTGTCCCCCTGTTGATCCAGCCAAGGCATCCGAGATCACATCTAAAGCGAGAGATTTGTCCCGCCACTCGAGCATGAGAAATGTACGCTTGGGCTAACGTGTGCAGGCGGGCTTTGACCCGTTTTCGGAGCGAGGCTATACTCCGCGAGGCATTTCCAACAGATGTGTTCGGTATCGGTGGCGCGCGCGAGTTTGCGCGCGTCTCGACCGGGAGAGACCATGGCATTTGTTCGCGCGGTGGCGGCAAGCGAGATCACACCGGGAACCATCCGCGAGGTCGATGTAAACGGCAAAGCCTTGGCGGTGGCGAACATCGCAGGCGTCTTTCATGCCATCGATAACACGTGCCTGCACCGTGGAGGACCGCTGGGCGAAGGTTCGATGGAAGGTAAGATCGTTACCTGCCCCTGGCACGGGTGGCAATTTGACGTCACGACCGGCAAAGCGAGCCAAAACCCAGCAGTGGGTGTGTCGTGTTACCCAGTCGAAATCCGTGGCGGAGAGATTTTTGTGGACGTGGCCTGAACCAGGAATGAGCTGGGCAACGCAACTCTTCTATAACCTATTGAAAATAAATATGATAGGTCAATTTTGACGCGGAACTGTTCCAAGATGGCCCGGAGTCCTTTTTTTTCACAGTTTTCCCGGCTAACCCTCACATTTTGTTTCGCTTTTTAGTCGGCAATGTGTATAGTGCCGCTCTAATTCTCAATGGCGCTTCCGACCGTTCAACGACACTACTGGATCTTCAGTGCCGACCCGCACCACTATCACTGGGACACGCTCTTCGTAAAGGGCAAAGAGATGTGGCACGGGGCGGCGGGCAAGCCGGATGCCATCCGCGGCCTGAAGCAGGTCCGCAAGGGCGACCGAGTCCTGTGCTACCACTCGGCCCCGGAACGCTCGCTGTATTCCATTGCCGAAGTCACCCGGGACCCCTATCCCGATCCGCACGACCACAAGGGCAAAAACCTGGTAGCGGACCTGCGGGCGTTCGAACGCCTGCCACGGCAGGTGTCGCTGGCGGAGTTGCGCGCCAATCCTGCGCTGAAAAAAGTGAAGCTGCTCAAGAACGTGCGGCTGCTGATCTCTGCGATCAGCGACGTGGAATATCTGGAAATCCTGCGCATGGCTGGAATCGTGGCGACGCCCGGCATTCCTCTGCCCTAGCGCAAGCAAGAGCCAAACGTTGGAACGTCCACAGTCGAGCGAAGTTGGCTGAGGTGACCGCATGGGTGTGTTCGTCCGCTCTGCTATTCTTGTCGCCGGCTTTACTGGATTTTTTGCGCTGCTTCCACTGCGGGTGCCTCAAGAACACGTGCTGACTAATATTCCATCAGGAAAGACGCGTGTGCTGGACCTCAGCTACGCGATCAACGACAAGCTGGTGCCCTGGCCGGGGGACAAGAGGTTTTTTGAAGCCCAGGTCAACGCCACGGTGGAGAAAAACGGTTACTTCACGCGCAGTTTCTGGATGCTGGAGCACTACGGCACGCATCTGGACGCGCCCATTCATTTTCCGCCTGGCAACGTGACCGTCGACCAAATTCCCACCAAGCAACTATTCGGGCCGGGCGTGGTGCTCGACGTACGCGCGGAAGCCGTGAAAGATGCGGACTATCAGCTGGCACCACAGCGCGTAGAGGAATGGGAACACAAGCATGGGCGCATTCCGGCGGGTGCGATCGTGCTGCTGCGGACCGGCTGGTCTTCCCGGTGGCCGGATGCGCAACGCTATCGCAACCAGGACGCGCAGGGGCGGATGCACTTTCCGGGATTCTCAGTGGACGCGGTGAGGATTTTGATCGAGCGCAAGGTCAGCGGCCTGGGTTGCGATACGGCGAGCGCCGACTACGGCGCGTCTTCGGATTTTGCGGTGCATCATTTGGCGCTGGGCGCGGGGCTGTATCACCTGGAAAATTTATCGGACTTGAGAGAGCTGCCCGAGGCGGGAGCGTTTCTGATTGTCGCGCCGATCAAGCTGGAAGGTGGGTCGGGCGGACCGGTGCGGGTGTTCGCGCTTCTGGAATAATTAGAGCGAGCGAATTTCCGCGAACATTTTCAATGGCGATTACGTTTGAGAAATGGCGTTGTGCGGCAGCAGGGAGGATGCATGGGCCTGCGAATATTGGTGTTGGTGCTGGCAATGATGTTTGCGTGTGGCGGTGCGGCAAGTGCCGAGGATACCCCGCCGCTGGCGCAGTCGCCGACGCTGAACCGCACACACGTGGTGTTCGCCTGGGGCGGATACCTCTGGAGCGTTGCGCGCGAGGGCGGCGAGGCACGTCAGCTCACCACGGGCGGACATGAATCTTCGCCGGTGTTTTCGCCGGATGGGAATTGGATCGCGTTCTCCGGGCAATATGACGGCAACGTGGACGCGTTCGTCATGCCCGCTGGAGGCGGCGAGCCGCGGCGACTTACATGGCATCCGGATGCGGACGTGCCGGTCGGATGGACGCCCGACAGCAAGCGCATTGTGTTTCGTTCGGGTCGCGAAGCGTACGCGGACTTCGACCGACTGTACACCGTGCCCGTGGAAGGTGGCTGGCCCGAAGTGCTGCCGATGTGGCGCGCCGAAGAGGGGTGGCTCTCGCACGATGGCGCGCGAATCGCTTATGTGCCCAATCTGAAATGGCAGACTTCATGGAAACGCTACAGGGGCGGGCAAACCACGCCGATCTATATCGTGCAATTGAGCGATCTGAAGCTGGAGAAGGTGCCGCGCGAAAATTCTAACGATTCGCATCCGGTATGGTTTGGTGACACCGTTTACTTCTTGTCGGATCGCAACGGAGCGGTGAGCCTGTTTTCGTACAACACAAAGGCGAATTCGGTAAAGCAAGTTCTGGAGAACAAGGGCCTCGACCTGAAGACGCTGTCCGCGGGTCCCGACGCACTCGTGTACGAGCAGTTCGGCGAGATTCATTTGTTCGATCCGAAGAGCAGCAAGTACAGCAAGCTTGCGATTCATATTTCCAGCGATTTGCCGGCAACGCGCGCGCACTACGAGAAGGTAAAGGAGCGTTTGGAGAATGGAAGGATTTCGCCCACCGGGGTGCGCGCCGTTTTTGAGGCCCGAGGCGAGATCCTGACGGTGCCCGCGGAGAAAGGCGACATCCGCAATTTGACGCGCACAGCCGGCGTAGAGGAGCGCGATCCGGCCTGGTCGCCCGACGGCAAGTCCGTTGCGTTTTTTTCCGACGAAGGCGGCGAGTACGCGTTACATGTGGTGAGTCAATTAGGTTTGGGCGCAGTTAAAAAGATAGCCTTGGGGAATCCGCCGTCTTTTTTTTATGGGCCTACGTGGTCGCCCGACAGTAAGAAGGTAGCGTTCACGGACAAGCGCCTGAATTTCTGGTACGTGGAGGTCGAAAAGGGCGCTCCCGTGAAAGTCGACGCTGACAGGTTTGAGGACCCCAGCGTTACGCTCGGCCTTGCCTGGTCACCGGACAGCAAGTGGCTCACTTATTCCAAGTTTCTGGAAAATCACTTGCGCAGCATTTTCGTTTATTCGCTGGAGACTGGTAAGGCTTCGCAAGTGACGGAAGGGCTGGGTGACGCGCGCTATCCCGTCTTCGACAAGGCCGGCAAAGCTCTGTTCTTTGCGGCTAGCACGGATATGGGCCTGACTTCCGGCTGGCTCGACTTGTCCAGTTATCAGCATCCGGTGTTGCGCAATGTGTATGCGGCGGTGCTGAAAAAGGGCGACAAGTCGCCGGTGGAACCGCAAAGTGATGAAGAGAAAGGTGCCGACGCAAAAAAGGACGACGCCAAGCCGGACGACAAGAGGGAAGAGAAGAAAGAAAGCGCGGACAAGAGCAAGGATGGCGAGAAAAAAGACAGCGACAAGAAGGAAGAGCCCGCGAAGGTCGTGATCGATCTGGACGGCATCAGCCAGCGCATCGTCGCATTGCCGATCAAGCCCGCGAACTACCAGCAGCTCGATGCCGGAAAGGCCGGGACGCTGTTTGTTTCCGAAGCGCCGGACGTTCCGCGATTTGCACGGGGCCCGCAGGCGATCACGGTCAGCAAGTTGGACCTGAACACACGCAAGACGGAACCGTTTGTCAGCGGCGTTCTTTCCTTCGAAGTTTCTGCCAACGGCGAAAAAGTGCTCTATCGCCAAGGGCCGGGCTGGTTCATTTCGGGCACTGGCGCGGCACCGAAGCCCGGGGAAGGGGCGCTCAAGCTCGATGCCATGGAGGTCTATGTCGATCCCCGCGTCGAGTGGAACCAGATGTACCGTGAGGTATGGCGCATCGAGCGCGATTTCCTTTACGATCCGAATCATCACGGCCTGAACATCGCTGCGGCGGAGAAGAAGTATGCGCCCTATTTGAAGGCGCTCGGTGGGCGCGCTGACCTTAACTATCTGTTTGATGAAATGCTGGGCGAAATCACTATCGGGCACATGTTCATTCGTGGCGGCGACGTTCCTAAACCGCCGAAGGTGAAGGGCGGTTTGCTCGGCGCCGATTACAAGATCGAGAACAGCCGCTACCGTTTCGCACGTGTGTTCAACGGCGAAAACTGGAATCCGGATCTACGCGCGCCGCTCACGCAGCCCGGCGTGGACGTCAAGGCCGGCGA
>DATNCJ010000006.1:0-3189 GCA_035607215.1 Candidatus Eiseniibacteriota bacterium | reverse complement strand
ATGAGTGTGGAGATCGAGGTCGGGCTAGAGAACGCGGCAAGGGTCAAGAATCTTCCAGCGGAAGAGCTTCCGCTGGAGGAGCCGCCGAAAGGGTTAAAGAATCCGAAGCTGCGTCGAGGCCTGATCGCCGGGGGAATGGTGCTGGCGGTGATCGTCGCCGGATTGTTTTTCTACTATCACAACCGCGAGAGCACCGACGATGCGCAGGTGGACGGGCACATCACGCCGGTTTCTTCGAAGATTTACGGACGAGTGGCGGAAGTCCTGGTGACGGATAACCAGCAGGTGAAAGCCGGGCAGGTACTGGTGAAAATCGATCCGCGCGACTACCAGGCGGAGCTGGATCAGGCAAAGGCAGAACTGGCACTAGCAGAAGCGGACGCAGAATCGGCCGGGGTGGACATTCCGCGAACTCGCGAAAACGTGGCCAGCGGAACGTCCAGTGCAGATGCGCAACTGCTGGCGGCACAGGCGGACTTGGCACAGGCGCAAGTTACGTACGAGCAGGCAAAGACTTCGGATCTGGCGTGGGCACAGGCGAACGTAGACAAGGGCCGTGCGAATGCGGAGCTGGCACAGGCGGATCTGGCGCGCTACAAGCCGCTGCTCGACAAAGGTGAAATTTCGAAACAGCAATACGACAGCGCGAAAGCGAACGCAGATGCGACCGCGAGTTCGTTGAAGGCCGATCTGGAAAAACTGGACCAAGCGGGACGCAACGTGGAGATCACGAAGGCGCAGCTGGCTGCGGCGCAGGCGCGAGTATCACAAGCGCAGGCGGGCGTGGCCGCAGCGCATGCCGATGTGCGGCAGATCAGCATGCGAACTGCCGATGCGCAGTCCAAAGCCGCGAAGGTGCAGCAGCAGCGCGCCAAGTTGGAGGCAGCGCAGCTCAACTTGAGCTACACGGAGATCGTCGCTCCGGTAGATGGCGTGGCAACGCACAAACAGGTTGAGGTCGGACAGATTGTGCAGCAAGGGCAAGGGCTTCTGGTTGTTGTGCCGCTGAACAACGTCTGGGTGACGGCAAACTTCAAGGAAACCCAGCTACGAAAAATGAAGGCCGGACAAAAAGCGGATGTGCACGTGGACACCTACGGGAAAACTTTCAGTGGGCATGTGGACTCCATCGCCGGGGCGACCGGCGCGGTGTTGAGTCTTTTGCCGCCAGAGAATGCGACCGGCAACTACGTAAAGGTCGTACAACGGATTCCCGTGAAGATCGTGCTGGATCCGATTCCGCCAGAAAAGGCGATCTTGCGCCCGGGAATGAATGTGGATGCGACGGTAGTGACGGAATAGACGAAGGCGGCAGTGAGTATAGAAAGAAGATACGGCGGGACTGAACGAGATGCGGAACAAGCTCCTAGCGAAACTGCGGACGCCGGACGGGAAGATCAACCCGTGGGTGATCGCGGTCACCGTGACGCTGGCGACGTTCATGGAGGTGCTGGACACCTCCATCGCGAACGTCGCGCTTCCGCATATCTCCGGGAACCTTTCGGCGGGCGCGGACGAATCGACGTGGGTGCTGACCTCGTACCTTGTGTCGAACGCAATCGTGCTGCCGTTGTCGGGCTGGTTTTCGTCGCTGATCGGGCGCAAACGCTTCTACATGGCGTGCGTGGCGTTATTCACGGTCAGCTCGTTTTTGTGCGGACTGGCGCCAAGCCTCGGCGTGCTGGTTTTGTTCCGGATTTTGCAAGGCGTTGGCGGCGGCGGATTGCAGCCCAGCGAGCAGGCGATTTTGAACGATACATTTCCGCTCGAGAAGCGTGGGATGGCATTCGCGGTCTATGGGCTTGCAGTCGTTGTGGCTCCAACGATCGGGCCGTGGCTCGGAGGATGGATCACCGACAATTTTTCGTGGCGCTGGATTTTCTACATCAACGTGCCGGTGGGAATTATTTCGCTGCTGCTGACGTCGGTGCTGGTCAGCGATCCGCCGTACATGAAGAAGGCGATGAGCGCCAGGCGCGGATTGCGGATCGACTACATCGGGATCGGATTGATCAGCCTGGGTTTGGGCAGTATGCAGATCATCCTGGACAAAGGCGAGCGAGAGGATTGGCTTTCGTCGAACTTCATTGTGGTATTCGCGGTGCTGATGGTCATCGGGCTGGTGGCGGGGGTTTTGTGGGAGCTTCGCGAAAAGGAGCCGGTCGTCGATTTGCGGATGCTAAAAAATCGCAATTTTGCGCTGGCGACCATGGCGATGTTCTTTCTGGGGTTCGTGCTGTACGCCAGCACCGTGCTGATTCCGCAATTCCTGCAGCAGTTGCTCGGGTACACGGCGCAGCTCGCGGGCATGGCGTTGTCGCCGGGCGGCGCGGTGATCATGTGCATGATGCCAGTGGTTGGGGTTCTGGTCTCGAAGGTGGACACGCGGATCTTGATCACCTTTGGCTGCCTGATTTCGTCTATAGCCTTATTCCACATGGCGGGATGGGATCTCGGTTTGGATTACGGGCACGCGGTGCGGGCGCGGATGCTGCAAAGCTTCGGGTTGGCGTTCCTGTTCATTCCAATCAACGTGGCAGCATTTGCGTACCTGCCGCGCGAAAAGACGAACATGGGTACGGGAATCATCAACCTGGCGCGGAATATCGGTGCCAGCGTGGGCATCGCGACAGTGACAACGATGTTGCAGCGGCGCTCGCAAGCGCATCAGTCGCGCTTGATGGAACATGTGAACTCGTTCAGCTCGGCGTATCACAACATGATCAGCGGCACGGAGGCACGGCTGGTCTCCGCGGGTTCGGGGCTCTCGCAGGCCGCCGACCAAGCGAACGGAATGCTATTAAACACGGTGCAACGTCAATCGGCGATGCTGGCGTTCGTCGACAATTTCAAAATGCTGGGCGTGGTTTTTCTGGCGGTGATTCCGATTTTGTTACTGCTCAAGAAGCCGAAGTCTGGAGGCGGCAACGCGCCGGTGCACTGAAGCCGCGGTAATTTTCGGGCAGCCGCGAACGTAAGAGTTTGTAGGACACGACGGGGGGTAAGCTAATGGCAACGCAAGCAGCAGTGGCAGTGCAGTTCAATGAAGACAAACTGATCCGCGCTGGACAGCGAGGCGATTCGCAGGCGGTAGAAACGCTGTTTCGCCGCTACCAACGGCCGTTGTTTCAGACGGCGTTGCGGGTGCTGGGCAATGCCGAGGACGCGGAAGATGCGCTGCAGGACGGC
>DATNCJ010000116.1:0-18144 GCA_035607215.1 Candidatus Eiseniibacteriota bacterium | reverse complement strand
ATTCGTATCTCATTTCACCGTTTCTAGCAACGCGGTTACGAAGCAGTGCCTAGTGAACCTGATCATCGGTAAAGTCTGAGGAGCCATTCAGAAATTACCGCACGAACTGCGCGATGTCATTGCCCCAGAGCAAGGATGGGCCAAGAACAACCGAGATGGCAGTCGGGCGGTTGTCCGATTGTCGAATGGGAAGAACGATTCTAGGGAAACCCCTCTTGCTGCGGGGCCACGAGGCTCCAGCAGAGCGGGCGCTGGTTTGCAGAAAAGCTGGTCTTGTCAGAAGTGCACGGGACCGCCCAGTAGCTGTGACGCCGGCACTAGGAATGCCGGGTTCCACAGCAGATCGTGAAAGCCGGGCATCACGCGCCAAGCGCCCAATGCATGGCTGTTCTTACCTCCAAAAGCAGACTCTATCGGCTTAGATTAATTGACGAGGTTATAACGCTCGAAAGATTCAATTTATGTCGGATGTTGAACGGGTCTTGCACAAAATGGATTGTCGGAGCAAACGAAAGACTCGAGACCCTTGGATTGCCTCCCGGATTAATCGAAGATTCCGTTGCCCTGCTAATGGAAGTCCTTGGAACAGATTATTTGGAACAGATACTCGTTCGTGGGTTGTCCGGGCGTTCGTGCGGTACGCGCTCGGTTCGACGCTCCTGGTCCAGCGTTGATGTGAGAAACCGTGGCAAGATTCGCGGCCTGCGGAATTGCGGAGATGCGAGATAATGCGCGGGTCGCACTGAACCTTCCCTATGCCGCCCATTTCCCTGCTGCTTTCTGCCGGCGAAGCCTCCGGCGACATGTATGCCGCGCGGCTGGCGACGGCGCTGCGGGCGCGTGCGGATGTGGAAATATTCGGCATGGGCGGGCCGCAGATGCGGGCTGCTGGAGTTGAGGTGGTCACCGACTATTCGGAGGTTTCCGTGGTCGGCATCACTGAAATTCTCAGCCACCTGCCTTCGCTGGTGCGGGCCATGCGGCGGCTGGTCAGGGAAGCCGAGCGGCGGCGGCCGGCGCTTGCCATTCTTACCGATTTCCCGGGCTTCCATTTGCGGCTGGCGCGCAAGCTGAAAGCGCGCGGGATTCGCAACGCCTACTATATTTGCCCGCAATTCTGGGCGTGGCGGCCTTGGCGCGTGCGCGTGATGCGGCGGCGATTTGCGCAGGCGCTGTGCATTTTTCCGTTTGAGGAGAAATTCTATGGCGATGCCGGAGTGCCGGTGAAATTTATCGGGCACCCGCTGGTGGGCGAAGTGCGCGCAACACAGGACCGCGTAGCGCTTTGCGCGGAGGTGCGACTTGATCCGGCAGAACCGCTGGTCGCGGTTCTGCCGGGCAGCCGCAGCGCGGAGCTTCGGCAGCACCTGCCGGTGCTTCGCGAGGCGTGCCGCTACATCCATGCCGCGGTCCCGCGCGCGCAATTCGTGGTGGCTGCCGCTCCCGGCGGCAGCCACGGTGCGTCATCGGAACGCGCCGCGCTCCGCGAAGGCTGGGACCCGCAGGTCTCGCTGCGCGTCGTCGAAGGGCGCACCTACGATGCTCTCGCCGCAGCGGACGCTGCCATCGTTTCCAGCGGGACGGCTACGGTGGAAGCCGCGCTGCTCGACGCGCCGATGGTTGTGGTTTACCGCGTTACGCGGCTGACGGCGGCGCTAGCCAAGCCGCTGGTGCGCACAAAATTTTTCAGCATGGTGAATTTGATTGCCGAGAAGCACGTCGTGCCCGAGCTGATTCAATCCGACTTCACGCCGGACAAGGTCGCAGGCGAAACCATTCGCCTGCTCCAGGACGCGAACGCCCGCCGCGCTTTGCGCGCCGGGCTGGCCGAGGTGCGCGAGCGCCTGGGTCCCCTAGGCGCCGTCGATCGCGCCGCGGACGCCATCCTGGAGCTAGTGGGCATTCGTGAAAGATGACCGACGTTGAAGCGACGGGATTTCTTGCCGAGAGCGTTCACAGGTCGCAGGGTTTTGGCGTGGCGAGGTAGTTCACAGCTATGGCCAGTCGCCGCTAGGTCAGGACGCGATCCAGGAGTTGGCTTACGGCGCGTTGGGATTCCATGAAGGCGTTGCGATGGTCCATTGCTCCGGCCAGATCGGAATGGGAGAAGGCGACGCGGCCGAAGGGGCCGCCGCGCAACGCTTCGCGGGCGGCTGGTTTGCCGTCGAGGCCGAAAAAGAAGCCGGGTTGCGGATTGATGAAGGCATGGCCGAAGCGATTGAGGACGATGCCGGCAATGTCGCGTTTGGCATCGAAGCCAGAGGCGGCAAACATGTCGGTGAGCTGCTCGCGGATGCGGCGTTCGTAGTCGGTGAAGGAAGTGGAGAGGATCTCCGCGCGGCCGAGCTGGCCTTGCGTACGAGCGGGAAGCCCGGGCTTGCAGAAATCGATGAATAACGTAAGGACCGTGGGCAGATCCGGACCGACGTCGGTGGTATCCACTCCAAACGTGGCACTTTTGCGGACGTTCACGTAACGGCCGAAGCCTTCGAACCAGGTGGCACTGGAAATGCCGAGTTTGTAGAGGAAGCGCCAGTTGCGAACGGCTACGTTGGCGGTCATGTAGGGCGAATAGTTGAACTGCTCGTAGGTGTTGCGGCGGGTTTCGTCGAGGTCACGGATGACGTGCTTGGTGATCCAGCCACCGCCGGCCATTACCACGGTCTTCGATTTCACGCGATAGAGGCGGCCATTATTTGAATACGTGACGGAGACGAAGTCCGCCTTGCCCGGGTCGCCGAGATGCTCCACGCGAACTACCGTCGAATCGAGGCGAATGCGGAAGCGCTGATCCGGGCGGTCGAGTGCGGCAAAATTGACGGGATTCTTCCACACGGCTTCCATGGTTCGCGGTCCTTCGATGGCGCCGGGGATCAGGGTCTTGACGATCAAGCGCGTCATGCCGGAATTTCCGCCGGGAAACATGGCGATACCGGTTTTCATGGAGTCGTCGACGGTTGGCAGGGTCTTCGACCATTCGTACTGAAGAAAACCCGACAGCGCATCGGGACCGAGACCGAATCCGCCGCTCATTTCCCCGGCCACGAAGAAACGAATGGTTTCGCGGCTGACACCGTAGGTTCGAACGAGATAGTCCTCGAGGGTCATGCCATCGAGCTGGCGAGAAATCGCGTCGCCGGGATAGTCGTACACGAGGGGCGGGACGACGGCTTGCTCATCGTTGAGGCGAATGATTTCCTGGCGCGTGGTTTCGGAAAATGGAGTACCTTCCAGCTTCTTGCCAAAAGGATCAGTAATCCAGATTCCGGGCTTGTGACCGTACTTGGCACCGAAGAAGAAGCCAGCGGCGGGCTTACCGTTGATGGAGCCTTGGCCATAGGGACTTGGAGGCAGAGAGATTTCGGGCGAAGGGCCATGCCACTTCTGGTAGGACTTGAAGGCATCCCAATCGAGTCCCATGGCGTCGTAGACGCTCTTCAGGAAACTGTTCGGATACGGCGGTTGAAAGTGGACGGAAGCCTGTGGCGCGTACAGACGATGGCCATCGACTACGAATTCGTTGCGCTTGGCGACGCCACCGAAGATTTGCGCGTTATCGAGGATCAAGCAGTTGCGATTCGCTGCGGCTTGTTTTTGGAAGAACAGTCCGGCCGAGAGGCCGGAGATGCCGCCGCCAATCACGACACAGTCGTAAATTTCGCCAATCTCCGCGACGTCGGCCGGAGGTTTGTCGAACTGGCCGTCGCGCACGGCGTGCGCGTTTTGCATCACGCGCTCGGTGTTTCCCGCCGAATTCTTGTAGTCGCCCTCGCCAGTATAGCCAGCCCACGCGGCGCTGCTTTGCGGGTTCGCTTGCGCACCGAGCGAAAGAGGACAGGCGGCGGCCGCCAGGATACCCGCCGAGGCCATCAACGTGCCGTCCAGAAAATCGCGGCGAGAAATGGGTTCGTGCAAACCGAGAGCCTTGTCGAGATGGGGGCACTTGCTCACTGACCCTCCTCCTAGTTTGCCGGCGTGGAGCGAGCTAAATCGCCGCATCTTTGCCGCGGGAGATCCCATCCATGCATTGAGTTCTTGCGCAAGGCATTGTGGGCTGCAAAATCAGAAAAATGCCGCTGGCATCCTCGCACGATCGTCGTGCCAAGGACAGCGCAATTCGCCGAAAATCTGCAGGAATCTTGAAGGAAAGGCACACGTTGGGCGCAGCCCGGGAGGCAGGTCGACACGCTGGCAACGCAAACTGGCGTCTCTGCTATCCTATGGAGGGTGCCCTGGCGGAGTGTAGGAAAGGGGTCCGATGACCCACGTTACCCGTAACAACCGAATTGCGTGCCAGAGCGTTTTGGCGGCCTTGGTGCTGCTGGTGTGCTCGACGGCGCCGGCGCGAGCGCAGGTGGTCGCGCGTCCCGCCTTTCTGGCTGAGCATTACGATGTGACTGCCAACTTGGACACCATCGGCCAGTCGATCTCCGCAGTCGCCAAGGTGGAATTCAAGGCGCAGGAAGTTTCCGGGAGCGTGCGCGTTGAACTGCATCCCAATTTGGACGTCAAGTCGGTGACCGGCGCGGATGGCAAGGCGCTGAGCTTCGAGCGCGACAATCAGAATTCGCTGTATGGCACGGTCAATCTAAACTCACCCGTGGCTGCGGGTGCGAAAGTTGCGCTCACATTCACTTACGCGGGTCTGCTGGCCAATCAAGAAAATAGCCCGATCCCGGGGATCAAAGCCGCAGTCATCAGCAAAGACGGTGCGTACCTGCTGCTGCCCGCACGCTGGTTCCCGCTGACCAACTATCCCTCGAATCGCTACACGGGAACGTTCCGCCTGAATGTGCCGGATTCTTTCGCGGTCGCAGGAACCGGAAAGGGCAGCAGCCCGACGCCAATGGCCGGCAAAACGACAGTGGAAGGCAATCGCCTGCTCTACACTTTCGTTTGCGATTCACCGGCGCCGCATGGGACTTTCGTCGCCGGCGAGCTGAAATTCAATCCGCAACAAGCGGAAGGCGTGAACGTCGCGGTGTATGCGCCGCCATCTGCTCCGAATAATGCGGCGGACTTCGCCGCCGACGTGGCGCGATCGGTGACGGTGTTCTCCGATATGTTCGGGCCGCTGCCGAAGCCAGAGTTTACGGTCATCCAGATTCCTGACGGGACGTTGCGTGATTTTGCAGCGCCGGGCGTGCTGCTGCTAAGCAAGCGCATCTGGGATCCAAAGGGCGCGGACCGCACCATCGCACGGCTGGTGGCGTCGCAGTGGTGGGGTAACGCTGTGCTTCCCGCGTCGCCCGCGGAGGTTTGGCTGAGCGACGGCCTGGCACGGTATTCCGAAGCGCTGTACGCCGAGCAGAACGCCGGGCGCGAGGCCGGGCTCCGGGCCGTCGATGAATTCGCGGTGGGCGCATTGATGGGCGAGGACGCCGCGCCGATCGCGCAAGCGGCGCGGCTGACGCCGTATTCCTCGGACTATCGCTCGGTAGTGATGAACAAGGGCGCGATGATCTTCCACATGGTGCGCGCGCAGATGGGCGACGCGGCCTTCAGGGCGTTGCTGCACGATTTCTACTTCCGGTTTGCCGAGAAGACCGCGCGCATCGAGGACTTCGAAGCGTTGGCGCAGCAGCAAATAGAGAAAGTGGCGAAGAAGAATGAGCCGGTGCCGAACCTGCGCGGATTTTTCGCGCAGTGGCTCAATTCCACGGGAGTTCCGGATTTCACGCTGGAGTACGTGGTGTACCGCACCAAGCAAGGCTTCCGCGTGGTGGGCAAGATCAAGCAGCCGCTGGACACGTTCAGCATGCCTGTGGATCTGCGCATCGATACCGAGGGAAATCCCGAGAATAAGACAGTAGATGTGGTCGGCACCGAATCTGCATTTACGGTGGAAACTTTTGGGCGGCCCAAACCCGGCGGCATCAAAATCGATCCGAACAACGTGGTGCTGAAGGGCAGCAATTCGTTGCGCGCGCGCGCGGCTATCGCGCGCGGAGAAGAACTGGCGGAGCAGGGGCTGTACTACGACGCCATCGGGCAATACCAGCGGGCGCTGTCGATGCAGCCGAATCGGCCGCTGGCGAACTTCCGCATGGGCGAGGCTTTTTTCTACCAGAAGAATTACCAGGCTGCGGCGAACGCTTTTCGTGAATCGCTGCAGACGGTGCCGGAACCTGCGGAGAAGTGGACCGAGGTTTGGGGACACATTTATCTCGGCAAGATTTTTGATTTGTTGGGGCAGCGCGAACGCGCAGTTAATGAGTATAGCAAGGCCAAGCAGACCAACGACGACACCGGCGGAGCGCAAGTGACCGCCGAGAACCTACTCAAGAAGCCATACTCGGAAGGCGCGGTCTCCGCGGCGGTTCCTGGCGGCACGGGCCCGGCGGGAGATCACGCCCCTGCGGCTCAGCCGGATAATCGGCCGGTGCTGAAGCGGCGCCCGGACTCTCCGTGATCTCAGAAGGGCCGCGATGCCGGGCGGACCTTATTTCTCCTCATCCGTGTGCCAGCCTGGATTGGTCCACTTTCCGTTTTTCTTGACGAAGATCTCGGTGACGCGGCTGGAGCCGCCGGATTTCTTGCCACCCACGTCGAGCTCCAGCGTGTAACTGCTCCATACGATGGCTACGTCGCCGTAGTGCTGTATTTCGGTGCGCGGGAACTCCAGCTGCAGTAGTTTGCCGCCCTTGGCATGAAATTCCGCCGAGGTCTGCAGTACTTCGGCCTGGTGCTTCCACTGCTCTTCCCCGCCGCTCATGACGATGGTGTCGGGTGGAACCAAGCGCTCCAGCGTTTTGATGTCTCCCGCAAACCATGCGCGCCACACTTGTTCGCGTACTTGCAGCAGTTCTATGTCGTCGGTCTGTGGTGTAGTGCACCGCGTGGCCACCCATCCGCCGGCGGCCAGAACTGCGGCAAGTATTCTTGTGGCGAAAATCATTCGTTTCGTTTTCATCGAGCATCCTCCGTGGCTGAAACGTTAGTCCAGGCCCGCAAATTCTGCGAGCCTGTTTGAAACCAACGGCTGGTTCCACTTTGGCTCTTTCGTTGCATTGTGACTTCTAAAGATCCTGATAGTCGTGCCACAGCATCAAAGCAAAGGAAACAGCGGGTTCTTACTCCGCGAAGCGCGGGGATTCGAGATGGCATTGATCTGGTGGGTTGCGCGCCGGGATGATGCTGATCTCGGGTCGTTGAGCGCTGACGATTTGCTATCCTGCCGTTGCTTCCATGCCGGAACTTCCTGATATCTCTGCGTATCTGACCGCGCTCGAATCGCGCATCGTTGGGCAGCAACTGATTCGCGTGCGCCTGGCCAGCGCGTTTCTGCTGCGCACGGTGCAGCCGCGCCTGACCGACGCCGAGGGGCAGATGGTGCGTGAACTGCGCCGCGTCGGTAAACGAATTGCCATTGGGATCGACAATGACCTGTGGCTGGTTATTCACCTGATGATTGCCGGGCGACTGCACTGGCGCCCGCCGCAAGCCAAGCTTTCGGGCCGCAACGCGCTTGCCGCGTTCGACTTCCCATGCGGCTCGCTTGTTCTGACTGAGGCCGGGGCCAAGCGGCGTGCGTCGCTGCACGTAATGGCCGGTGACGAAGGATTGCGCGCGGTCGATCCCGGCGGCATCGAGGTTTTCTCGTCGGACCTTGTGGCTTTTCGTGCGGCGCTGACCGCCGAGAATCGCACGCTCAAGCGCGGGCTTACCGATCCGCGGATTTTGAGCGGCATCGGCAACGCGTACTCGGACGAGATCCTGCACGCCGCGCAGTTGTCGCCCATTGCGCTCACTCACAAATTGAAGCCCGAGGAGTGGGATCGGCTGTACGCCGCGACGCGCAGCACGCTAGGTATGTGGATGGACCGGTTCAGCGCCGAGGCGCGCGAAAAATTTCCCGAGAACGTGACCGCGTTTCGCGAAGGGATGGCAGCTCACGGGCGGTACGGTCAACCGTGCCCACGCTGCGGGGAGAAAATTCAGCGCGTCCGGTACGCGGATAACGAAACGAATTACTGCGCGCGGTGCCAGACTGGCGGAAAGTTGCTGGCCGATCGCGGGCTTTCACGACTGCTGGGCTCGGACTGGCCCCGCACGCTCGACGAACTGGAAGCGCTCAAGCGTCGTTGACGGCAGGCATGGATTTTCCCACCGTATTCGAGTAGATTGTGCGCCAGCACGCCGGTACGGCCCCTTTTTCGATTCCTTTTCAGGAGGCTTTTGATGTCGCCTAAACGCTTCGCTGTTCTTCTGACCGCCTTTGCGGCAGTGTTGGGTCTATCAAATCTTTCCGCACAGACATCGGACGACAAGGTCATCGTGGCCACCGCCGCGGCGGCGAAATTTGGTCCCGCGGCCAATGCGCCCGATTGCTTCACGATCTCGGTGGAACGCGGTGATCCGAGCAAAGGCGCGAGCGTTATCCTCGCGAAATTTGCTCCCGGTTGCGTGGCGCCGTTCCACTGGCACACACCAAGCGAGACCGTCATGATCGTCAGCGGGGCTCTGGAAATTCAAATGAAAGGAGACAAACCTCTGGTAGCGCATCGCGGCGATTTCGCCTACATGCCTCCCAAGCATGTACATCGCGCAACGTGCACCGGCGCGGCCCCGTGCCTCGTCTTCCTGACCTCTGATGCAGCCTTTGATATCCACTGGGTCGATGCGGACGGCAAGGAGATTGCCCTGGAAGCCGCACTGAAATCCGCAAAGCACCCGGCAGCACCAACACAAAAGCCATAGCATCGCCTAGCGGCAACTTCACAAGCTATCTGCTTCAACAGTAAACGGAGTCGGTAAAGTCGACGCATTGTCGGATTGTGACTGGCGAGCTGTTTGGACCGGCAGCCACGGTGAGGCGATCCGAGGGAATGGTCGTATCGAACCGAAAGGCGATGCAGCGCTCGGGACAGGATGTGATGGCGGCCATTTCGGCGATCGGGTGAATCCTGCTGGTGGTGGCGAAGATCGCGTTTGGTTTGGCGAATCTGTCGAAGATGGTGAACAGCTCGATTTTGGTTTCCATTTCGTCAGCGGCGGTTTCGATGATCAGGTCGGCGTTCCGGATGGCGTCTTCAATGCCGGTGCAAACGGAGAGATTCGAAATGGCGTCGCGGGACGAATCCGCGTTGGTCCGGGCTGGGGTGTGATTCTGTTGCTTGCGCGAAATGGCAGCTACGGCGGCCTGTTTTGAGAGACCGGCCCGGATCGACGCTTCCGCTTCCTCGAGCGTACTGATGGAAAAATCCTCGAGGACGACCCGATAGCCGGCTCGCAAAGCGAGCAGCGCGATCGCTCGACTTTGGGTTCCGGCTCCAATCATCGCGACGGTGCGGATGGCCATGCGGCGGCTACAGGCGCTGCAGGAATCTGATGAGCATTTGTCGGTTCATTTTGCCACATCGAAGGGCATGCGGCGGATTCGAGAAGGGGCGCGTTTGTGGTTTTGATCTTTAGGTATGTTTCGTCTAAGCCCGCACCCTGAAAAGCGCAGGGTTCGGCCCCTTGGAGAGCCTTAGTAACGCGGAACTTGGGGATCGATTTCCTGGGACCAGCGTTCGATGCCGCCGGCCAGGGATTTTGCGGCGGCGACACCCTGGTTGCGGAGCCATACGGCTACGTCGAGGCTGCGCATGCCGTGGTGGCAATAGCAGATTACGTCGTCGTCGACGTCGAGGGACTGCAGATTTGCCGGGATCTGGCCCATGGGGATCAGCTTGGCGCCTTCGATGCGACACACGTCGAATTCCCATGGTTCTCGGACATCGACGAGGAGGACTTTTTCGCCGCGATCGAGGCGTTGTTTGAGTTCGACGGGGGTCAGTTCGAGATCGGTCATGGTCACTGGCGTCAGAGGGACTAGCGTTCTGAAATGGCTTCGACGCCGGGTGAAGCCCGGCGACTACATTCGATTTTCGCACGCGGGACGCATTCGGGCTAGGTGGGTGGTTTCGTGTCCGGTGTCGCGGTTGGAGTTGCTTCCTGTTGGGGTTCGAATTTTGGTTTGCGTTTTTCGAGGAAGGCGCGGACGCCTTCGCCGCAGTCTTTGGACCGGAAGCACTTCATTTGCTGCTCGACTTCGTGCTCGAGAGCTTCGACCAGTTCGTCGCGATTGTTGCCGTAGAGGACCTGCTTCACAGATTGGATGGCGATGTGGGGGCCGTCGGCGAGTTTGCGGGCCAGCGCTTTGGCGGTGGCTTCGAGTTCGGCCGCGGGGACCACACGATTCACGATGCCCAGGTCCAGCGCGGTTTTGGCGTCAACCATTTCGCCGGTGTAGAACATTTCGGCGGCTTTCGCCGGGCCGACAATCTCGGGCAGGAAGTACGTACCGCCGAAATCCGGAAACAAGCCGACATTGACGAAATTCTGGCCGAAAGTGGCGGCTTCGGAGGCGATGCGGAGATCCGCGGCCAAGGCGATGTTCATGCCGGCCCCTGCAGCGGGTCCATTGACCGCGGCGATCACCGGCTGGCGCATGGTGCGCATTCTCAACACGGACTGCATGCCCGATCGGAGCAGCGGCTCGAGGTCGGCCATGTCATTGTCCTGATGGCCCTTGCCGATTACGGCCAAGTCTCCGCCGGCACAAAATGCGCGACCCGCGCCGGTGAGCACCACGACACTGACGTGTTTGTCGGTGGAAATCGAGGTCAGCGCAGCATTCAGTGCGACCGCCAGGTCTTTGTTCAATGCGTTCAGGCGGTCCGGGCGATTGAGGGTGAGAACGGCGACGCCGTTTTCGCGGCGGTCGAGAACGAGTGAACTTGCAGGCACGGGTTGCGGTGGAGTGCTCATGCTGCGTCCGGGTCGCCGGAATCGTCGCGATCGTCGTGATCCTTGTGCTCGAAATTCGCGGGGTGACTCGATGTCCTGGTATTGGCGAAACGATTGCCCTGGAGAGGCGCCGCGTCGTGCTCCTTTTCGACGCGCTTGACGAGCTGCGCGAGTTTTCGAAAATGCAGGATGGCGTCTTTTTTCTCTTTGGCACTTTGCGACTGCGGAGCAGGGGTAGCCGGCAGAACGAAAACGCGGGCGCCGTACAAGCGCTCTTTTTGTAAGCCGCACTTGCACTTGCGCTGGGCGAATTGTTCGTAGGTCAACTTGCCGTTGAAGGCCACGACCCGCGGGGCAAACTCTTCGAGCTTTTGGGACAAAACAATACGGCCTTCGGCGAAGTCTTCGCGCGAGAGTATGTCGGGCGTCTTCGAAGGCTTCTTGACGAGATCGGTGAGGCCGATGGCGAATTCGATGACGCGCTTGTCGTCGTGATAGTCGAAGGGCTCGGGGATGACGCCGCTGTCGAACAAAGTGGGCCAAAAGGGATTGTCGCGGCCGGCATAGTAATGGCCGACGCGGACGGACGAGTCGGTGGGATTGCAACCGACGATCACGAGTTTCATACCTTTGCGAAGATGGTCGGGCAGTGTTCGCATGTAGTCAGGTTACTCGCAGACTTTGATGCGTGGTGCGCTCGCCAGTGCTGCGGTGCAGCGGATCGTACCATTAACCCTGGGGGCACGTTCGGGAGCGTCCCGCATTGTGGCATTCATCCTATCACGATGGGAAATGGAGTGATCGCACCAGCGCCCCCTGCGGCCAAGGATGGCTTCACGATCGATTCGGCCAGTGCGGGTAGCTGCGCGCTGGTCGAGTTGACGCCGCGGCAGGGTGACTGTTGTCGCAGGGACGCGCTGAAGCGCGCCCCTACAGTTACAAGAATGTGAGATTAGGCGGGGTTGCCGGCGGCCCAGAGGGGGAGTTCGCGGCCGACGCCGGCGGCACGGGCCAGCGAATAGACCTTCATGGCCATGGCGAGATCCCAGGAGGCGATGCCGTTGGACTTGAAGAGCGTGACTTCGCTGTCGCTGGTGCGGCCGGTGGCTTTTCCCGCGACGATGTCGGAGAGACGCTTGACGCCGGTCCAGCAAGATTCGTCGCCGTGAAAGGCGAGAATGAGGTCGCCGGCTTCCTGGCGGGATTGCTCAACGGAGTCAACGACGATCACGTCGGCGCTGGCCACGGCTTCGTCGTCGAGTTCCCGCTTGTGGGCGTGATTGGCGCCGATAGCGTTGATGTGCAGGCCGTGGGCGAGATCCGCGCCGTGGACAACGGGATGCGTGGCGGTGGTAGCGGTGCAGACGATGTCGGCGCCGCGCGTGGCCTCCGCAGCAGTTGCGGCTGGGCGGACGGGGATGCCGACGCGCTCGGACATCTCGCGGGCGAAAGTTTCGCGTTTTTGCGGATCGCGTCCGTAGACGTGGGCGAAAGCCAGCTTGCGCACTGCGGCGACGGCTTGGAGTTGTGTGCGGGCCTGGCCGCCGGTGCCGATGATGGCGGCGACGCTGGCATCGCGGCGCGAGAGGTATTTCGTGGCTACACCGGAGGCAGCGCCGGTGCGGAGCTGGCCCATGTAGTCGGCTTCGATCAGGGCGAGTAGTTCACCGGAGGCGATTTCATAGAGCGGGACCAGGAAGCGGAGGACGCCGCGAACGAAGGTGTACTGCTTGAGGGCGAGAAAGCCAGCGGAGTAGTCGGCAGCAGCCATGTAGTGGAAGAACCGCCCCCCGGGAAGCTCGAAGCGGCGGCGCGGGTGAACGACGACTTCGCCGCCTGCTTGTTTGCGGGAGATGTCTTCGACGGCGTCAACGGCCATGGGCATGGTGAGCAGAGCGTGCACTTCGGCTTCGCTGATGTGCAGCGTCATAGGGTCTCCCGGAAGAACCCCCCGCTGGGGATAACGGCTGGATGCGCGCCTCCGCACTGCAAAAAGGTCATCGGCTGCCGTCCTTTGCGGCGGGTTTCGGAGTGCTGCCGCGGGACGTCTTTTTTGTGGCTTCGTTCCCCTGGGGAATGCGGCGGACCACAGTCTGGATCAGACGGTATACGCGATCGTCTTTGCCGCCGCCGATGGCGTGGAAGCGAAATTCGGGCTCGCCGTTGGGGCCTTTGCCAATTCGCACAGGAAGCTGGCCACAGGCGGTATTTTCGATGAAGGCGGTCTCGTAGCGAGAACGCTTGGCGTTCCAGGTGTAGACGCGGAGGACGGTGAAGTCGCAGGGCTGGCCTTCGGGTCCGCGCGTGCCGGTGACAAGATATTGCGGTTTGTCGCCGTCAGGGCTGGCGACTCGATTGAGCTCGAACCAGCCGACGGGGCGCACGTTCGCGGAAGCCAATCCTTCGCGCACAGGATCGGGAATGTCGAGTTCCACAAAGCGGGCAACGACCCAGCCTGCGATGGGGACGCTTTGATCGCCAGGTTGTGTAGTGGCGTTGGTTTCTGCCGCGCGTCCCGCGGCTTCGCCGGGAGGACGTGTGGCGACGCCGCGAATCAGGTACCAGTCTTCCTTCTTGGCACCTTGCGGATCGCCGGAGGCGTCTTTGTCATCGGTGACTTGTACCCAATCGGCGACCGCGCGGGAGACAATTTCGACGGGAACACCGCGGCCGAACTGGTAGAGGCGCTGCGCGGTGCGGCCGGGCTCGACGCGCAGATTGGTTTGGACCTTGGTGCGGCCGCGGGCTTGCGTGGGTATGGCGGCGGCCTGGGCAAGCAGCTTGGTACTGCGTTGCCACATGGTGGGGTCGAGAAGCTGCCGGCCGTCGATCCAGCCGATTTCGCCGGAGGCGGTGCGAACTTTGACGTTGTCGTTGCGGCGCGCAAGGATTTCGACAGAGTCACCATAGTGCAGGGTGTCCAGAGGCTCGCGCACCTGTGCCACGCTGCTCCAGAGCGTGACGCTGCGCTCACTGACATATTCCGCGCCCAGGGAGTCATGTTTGGGGCGCAAGATCCAGGCCAGCAGGCCTACGACGCAGAGCAGCGGCACCGCCACCAGCAGCTTGCGCTTCATCGAGCGATTCCTGCCGGTGCGGCTTTGGGACGAGCCGATTCCAAGTTCGCTTCCTCTATCGTTTGTTCCGAACAGGCGAGTTGCGGTGCTGTTCAGCCAGTCATCGGTTGGACTTGGTCCGAGATCGATGATGATTCCTTCGCTAACGATTGTAACCGATTCCCTGGTGGTTCTTGGCACCGTCCAGAGTTGAAGCGGGAGGGCTGTAGAGTCGCGGTGCATGTCTGATGGACTCGATGCTTGAAGGAGAACGGACTATCGGGCGCCTCGCTGTTTTTACGATCAGGTACTTAGCCTATAATCGACGCAGTTTACGGAGGCGGCCATCCATGAGCGTCGTGCGTCGGGTTGGCAGGTTCTTGGCGGTAGCGAGTCTTGTGGCTGTGCCCTCTGCGGAAACAACTCCCCAGAATCCCCCCGAAGCTCCGAAGATCAAGAGTGCAACCGAACTGGTTGTGGTGCCGGTGATTGTGCACAAAGGCGGAGTACATCTGGGCGGACTAAAAAAGGAGAGTTTTGAGCTGCTGGAGGACGGTAAAGCAAAAGAAATTGCAGTGTTCGAAGAAGTGCATGCTGCGCCGACAACCGAGAGCCGGCCGGCGGATGGAGAATTCACAAATATCAGATACGGTCGGGACGCGCAGCGATTGACCGTCATAGCGGTGGACCTGGTGAATACCGCACCGCTGGATCAGCTGTACCTGAAACAGGAAATCATCAAGTTTCTGGAGGATGCACCGGAGACGGAAGAGCACTATTGCCTGGTGGCCCTAACCACGCATGGCGTCCATGTGCTACGAGACTTTACGACGGACCCGAAGATGATTGTCGCTGCGCTACGTAAGAAGGATACCCAGCCGAACGGCAAGGAGCCCATGGGAAGCACTGGATCAGCGGTGTTTGACCAAACGCCCTGCGCGGCGAGCGCGGGCAATTGCGGAAGCCACGCGGGCAACAACCAGGGATGGAAGGAAGTGCAGTTGTGGCTGACGCTTTACCAGACGCAGGAATCGTACGAAGTCTTTCGCGACTGGAATGTGCGCTTGGACACCCTGAGTGCACTGCAACAACTGGCACAGTGGCTGAGCGGAGTGCCGGGCCGCAAGACACTGGTGTGGGCTGGCTCGGGAGTCCAGCTCTATGGAGGCTTAACTCGAGTAGCGGCCGGGCATGGACCACGGCGAGACTACTCGACTTTTGATGTGCGCTCGGCGGCTCAGGCAGTCGATGAGAACGCCTACACGTTTAATATGCTGGGGCGCGCCAACGTTGCGGTTTATCCGCTGGATGCGCGACATGGCGCGAACACGTCGTTTGCGGTTTTTGACAGCAGCCGCACCGATGCCCCGTTGGGGCAGGGCGCGTTCAGCGGGCAGAAGGGCCGCGTCCAAAACGAAGATCAGGAAATCATTGCGATGTTCCAGCAAATTGCTGCTAGTACCGGCGGCAAACCCTGCTTCAATCGCACGGATTTGTCGAACTGCTTGAAGGAGTTTGCGACAGACTCCCGCGACTACTACATGTTGGGATTTTACGCGGATAAGAAGACGAAGCCCGGGTGGCATGCGCTGTCGGTGAAACTCGATCAGAAAGCGGAAGTACGGCATCGCAAGGGTTTTGATTTCACGACGACCGGAAAGGCACAGTATAGTGACTTTCAGCTGGCGCTATCGTCGCCGCTTCCCTACACCGATGTGCACATCAACGGGAGATTCACAAGTGTTGAGGGAACGGTTGGAAAGCGGCGCGCACAATTTGAGCTCGATTTGCCGCCACAGACGATTTCCCTGGGAGAGCAGGAAAATGCCCTCAAGCTGGAGATAACGGCGATGGCGCGAGGCATCGACGGAAAGGAAGTTGCCAACCTGTCGCAGCGCATCGACCGAAAACTGGAGCCGCAGCAGGTTGCGCTGATTCGCAGCGAGGGGATTCACTACACGAACCGGTTGGAGATGCCGGCTGGGTCTTACGGAGTTTGGTTTGCGGTGCGGGATGGAAACTCAGGACATACCGGCAGCGTGATCACGAAGCTTACGGTGCAATGAGCTTATGGCTGGCCGACCGACGATTGGGTAGCCGCGCCGCCTAGTTGCCTTCGCGGAGGGGCTTGGGGAAGAGTTTGCCGATCAGATTCTGCACTTTCGGGGTTTTTGCAGCTGGATCGGAATTTGGATTCGAGGCGGCGGGCGTGAATCTGCGGATTACGAATTCCTGGAGGAGATTGGTGGCGGCGGTGGCGCCGATGCCGATTAGCGCAGTTTCCACGGTGAGGCCGAAGTCGTTGCGGTCCTCGGCGGGGTAATAGAGATTGGCGATACCGCCAGCGGCAAGGCTTCCAAGAATGCTGGAGTAATTCGGCTGCCAGTGGCCGTTATCGCCTTTGCAGATGACGGAGTTCGCCAGGGCGTAGAGAACGCGGGATCGCGCGCTACCGGTTCCTTTGTAGAAATAACGCGGATCCTGTTTGAGCAGGGACGGCAGGACGGCGCCGCCGATAAATGTACTCGCGACGGTATTACCATACTCCGCGCCATAGCGCCTGGCATATCCCTGGGCACCCTGGCCGTAACCGCTGAAATCGCCTTGTGCCTGCTGGACTCCCGCAACAACGCCGGTGATCGCGAAGTTGACCGGATCGATGGTCGATTTCCAGGCCAGCTCGAATTTTTGTTTCGGTGAGAGCGGCGCCGCATCTCGAACGTAGGTCACATAGAAATTCGGAATGACGCCGAGGACGCGCTGCTTCTCCTGCTCCTTGATCTGTTCTTCGGCAATTTGAAACTGATTCGGCGTGACGATGATTTCGGTTCTAGCATCGGCGACGGACAGAGTCACCTGTGGCACTCGGAACGATTCGCCAGAATGGAGAATGCCGGAGGCAGTCTGGGTGGTGAAGCCCTGTTGCGTAATTTCCAGCTGGAACGAGCCTGCAGGAATGCCGGAGAAGGAAAATAGTCCGTCATCGTTGGTGAGGGTCTCGGTGTTCGTGGCGTCTGACTGCGCCGCCTGTCTGAATCTCACGTGTGCGCCAGCAATTGGCGATCCGCTTTGATCCACGACTTTGCCGCTAATCGCGGCGGGAGCTTGCGGGTCGCCTTGGCCAGTTTGATCGGCAGGAGCTTGTGCCAATGCCGGGGAGCAGGCTGCGGCAACGGCCATGTTCGCCCAGAGAAAAGCGACTGCGATTTTGCGTAATGCCTGCGGTACAGCGGTTCGGTTTGCCATCGAGTACCCGTGATCCTGTCGAGCGTTAGCTCGTATCTATGATGCCACGGCCCAGGGATTGGGATTGCCAGCCGAGTCGATGATTTTATCGAATTGGATAAATGGCAAGTCCGGTTGATACGGTATTCGTGCTCTGAGACACCGCGGAACGCGTGACGCTTCTGCTAAGATCGTCTCGTTACGGCAGATAAGAGAGATTCGCGGAGATCCCCATTGAAATTCCTGAACAAGTTGCAGCCGGTGGCGTTGCTGTCTTTGCGGATCGCGCTGGCGGTTATTTTTTTGTACCACGGATACCCCAAGCTGGCGCATCCCACGGCGCAGATGCATGGGGCATTTGTCGAGCACGGATTGCCGAGCTATTTCGTGCCAGTGGCGGGAATCATCGAGACCTTTGGCGGGGGGTTGCTGATCGTGGGCTTATTCGCGCGCCCAGCGGCCCTGTTGCTGGCGATCGAAATGTGCGTAGCGCTCTGGAAAATGCATAGCCGAAGCTATCTGGCAGTGCATGAGTATGAATTTCCCCTGGTACTGGCGACGGCCAATTCTGTGGTTGCCGCAGTGGGGGCGGGGTTGCTGTCGATCGACCACTTCTTATTTGAGGGCGGCAGTCGAGGTAGTGGCGGTGGAGGAAGCCGACCGCGTGCGCCGCGACGGGAGAGAGATTAAACGATCCGGGTATTTATGGTGCTTTTGCTGTCAAGGCGCAACGGGACCGGGAGGGGACTAGCGCCTCCCACGGGAAGACACATTGAGATCCGGCGGCCGTCTTGGATAGCTACGAGACGACTTGAACCGAGCTTTGGCTGGGCGCGACGGCGGTCTCGGGTGGCGCCAAAGGCAGCACAATCCACAAGACGACGTAGGCGAGCAGGCCTGTGCCGCCCAGCAAGACCGCCAGCAGCCAGCAAAGCCGGATAATCATGGGGTCAACGTCGAAATAAGCACCGAGGCCTCCGCACACTCCGGCAAGCTTTTTGTCTATGCTGGAACGCATCAGGCGTTTGGGGGAACAGTTGGCCACGCCCGGGCCGGGGGCGGCGGTAGTAGCTTGGCGTGCGCCGCAGTTGTAGCAATAGTTCGAATAGTCGGCGATGTTCTTTTGACA
>DATNCJ010000104.1:0-35009 GCA_035607215.1 Candidatus Eiseniibacteriota bacterium | reverse complement strand
GCCGCCGCGGCGGCCATCACCGGACTCACCAGATGTGTCCGCGAATCCCGACCCTGCCGCCCCTCGAAATTGCGATTCGATGTTGAAGCGCTGCGCTCGTGCGGCGGCAACACATCATCATTCATGCCGATGCACATACTGCAACCTGCATCGCGCCACTCAAATCCCGCCGCGGTGAAAATCTTGTCGAGTCCCTCCGACTCCGCCTGATGCTTGATCCCCCGCGACCCCGGCACCACCAAAGCCTGCTTCACCGTCCGCGCCACATGCTTGCCCGCCACTAGATGAGCCGCCGCCCGCAAATCGTCGATCCGCGAATTCGTGCACGACCCGATAAACACGCGATCGATCGGTATATCCACAATCAGCGTCCCGGCCTTCAATCCCATATAAACCAGCGCCCGCTCGGTCGCCTTCTGATCGTTGGGATCGGCAAACGACCCCGGATCCGGCACCTTCGCCGTCACTCCGCTCACCATCCCCGGATTGGTCCCCCAGGTCACCTGCGGCGCAATGTCCTTGGCCTCCAGCGTCACGGTCATGTCGAATTTCGCGCCGGCATCGGACCGCAGCAACTTCCAGCGCTCCACCGCATCCTGAAACGCCTTGCCGCGCGGCACAAACGGCCGCCCTTCCAGGTACGCAAACGTAGTCTCATCGGGCGCTACCATCCCGGCGCGCGCCCCGCCCTCAATCGTCATGTTGCACACGGTCATGCGCCCATCCATCGACAGCGACCGTATCGCCTCGCCGCCATACTCCGCGACATGCGAATTCCCGCCGCTGATCCCGATCTTCCCGATGATCGCCAAAATAATATCCTTCGCCGTCACGCCCTTGGGCCTTTCGCCGTTCACCACAATGTGCAAAGTCTTCGACCGCGACTGGGCCAAACATTGCGTCGCCAGCACATGTTCCACTTCGCTGGTCCCGATCCCAAACGCCAAAGTCCCAAACGCCCCATGCGTTGACGTGTGACTGTCCCCGCAAACAATCGTCTGCCCCGGCTGCGTAATTCCCAACTCCGGCCCGATAATATGTACGATCCCCTGATGCTGGCTGTTCATATCGAACAACCGCACTCCGGTCTCCGCGCAATTCTTCGCCAGCGCCTCAAACTGCAACCGCGCATCGGTATCCACGATCGGCAGCAACCGCTGCTTGCTCACCGTCGGCACCGAATGATCCATCACCGCAAACGTCAGATCCGGTCGCCGCACCTTGCGCCCCTCGGCCTTCAACCCCGCAAACGCCTGCGGGGAAGTCCCCTCATGCACCAGGTGCCGGTCTATATAAATAAGAGCCGGTTTTCCCGGCTCCTCGTGCACCACGTGGTTGTCCCAAATCTTCTCGTACAAGGTCTTAGGCGCCATAAACTCCCTCACGACCGATTTTAACACCGCGCTAACGAAAGTAACTAGCAGCCACTACCCGATTATCGATCAGCACCAGCCGCTCACCATCGACCAACCGTCATTTCGTGCGGAGGGAGTACGCTGCCCCAACGCTCACGCCTCGCGAGCGATGAAATCCCTCTTCGGTTTACTCCGAAACTTTCCCTCAATGAACTCGATCTCCGCCTCATTGAGTGGTCGCCGTCCCAAGCTGAGATCCTGCCAGCCCGGATTGATCGCCTCAATCAGCGCCACCTTCTTCGCTCGCCGCCAGGCCTTGATCTCCTTCTCGCGTTGCATCGCTGCTCGAACGCTGTTATGAGCCTCAAACCACACCAGCTTCGTGACGTTGTACCTCCTGTGAAGCCAGGAACCAGCTTGGACTTACGCTCGCAAACCCGCTTCTCCCGCGAAGCTGTCGTGCCTACATACAAGATGCCAGCCTCGCCAGCCATCCTATAAACGTAAAACGACCGATCCCGTATCCACTCCCTACAATCGCAAATTCGTTCTCCGCCGGTCGCAACCTCAATTCGTAGTCGTCGTCGGCGCGTCCACCAGCGCCTTCCAGCTCCCGTCCGCCTGCTTACCCCACACCACCACGTACTTTGCCTTGGTCGTCTGCGCCCTGCCCTTCTTGTCGCTCACTGTCAGCGAATAATCCCCCAGCTCGTACGCCAGATCGCCGGACTTCGATACCTCGATCTTGGTCGGCCCGAACGACAGCGCAAAGTTCTTGTCCGCCATCATGGCAGTGAGCCCTTTCGTGATGGCGTCCTTGCCACTTCCAATGGGCGAGCCCGGCGCCATCAGCACGGCGTTGTCCGCGTAGACCGCTGTGGTGCCCGCAATGTCCTTCGCTTCCGCCGCCTTGGTCCATGCGGCATCCACAGCACGAATCGCCACCTCGTCCGCCGCGCGTGTATCGACCGCCGCCGGCGCACTGGTTTGCGTCGGCGTCGGATTGCACGCCGCCAAAACCCAAGCCGCCAGCGCACATAGAACCGAAGCGCCAACAGTCCAACGATTGCCCGTAGTCCAACGATTAAATGTCGTCATAAAGGATGCTCCTCGAAAGGGAAGTACCGCTCGTATGGCCGCGAAGATAGCCTCCGCACGCCACGCTGTCAAACGCGCAAGTAGCACAACCACTCTTGGCTATGCTCCGGCCGCACAGTGGCATAGCCATTTCTGGCTGTGCACAAGTGTCGCCCAAATCCCATCTGCCGCCGCGCGCCTTCGTGGCATAGCCATTCTGGCTGTGCGCCTGAGGAACGAAGGCTCTATGCGCCTGAACGCAACCGCCAAGCACGACGCGATCTTGACTCCCTCGCGCAAAAGCATATAGTCCGCGCATTCGCCACGCCGCTGGTCGGTCGGCCTGCAGCGCGGTTGTCCCTTCCAAGCAGTTGAATCGATCTGGTCGGATTTTGGTGCCCGGGCCCTGTTCCTACAAATTCGCTCGCAAAGAAAGAGGTATAACTGTGTTGAAGAGAACTTTGTTCGCATTGATGTCGCTGGCCATTCTGTTGGGCGTGACGAGTACCGCCTCCGCGCAAAAGACCACGGTCATCCGCGTGGTCATCGTCAAGACCGACAATCCCGCCGCCTATGCCCAGGCGCTGGAAGAGGGTAAGGCCATCATGAAGAAGGCCGGCCTTCCCACGAATATCCACGTCTATCAAGCCACCTACGCCGGCCCCGACAGCAACGCCGTAGCCGTCAGCATCGAATATCCCAGCATGGTCGCGCTCGCCGAAGCCGAAGCCAAGCTCCGCGCCGACAAGGACTACGCCACCTGGATCAAAGGCCTCGACAAAATCCGCACCATCGTCTCCGACAGCATCTACCGCGAACTGTAGCTCAGAGCCTGCTGTAGCTCAGGTTTACGCTGAGCAACGAAGCGCCTTCAGCCCTGAGGCTCGTTACAATAGCCGCGGGTTCTTTAGAGTGACGATCTCCGAACAAATCGATTGCTCAGGCGCCCCACACGCCGCCGTTGCGTGTGGGGCGTTGCCTTCTTGTCCGTTGTCTGGTGTCGCTTGTAGCGGCGAGCTGGTCTCGATCTTCGCCGTTGGGGGTCGGACCTTCAGGTCCGACATAAGCTCACCGTCAAGAAACCCTGAGGAACTGCCGTTCCTTCCTACTACTGGTCATCGCGCCACTGACACGGTGTCTCGGATAACTACGTCATGGCCCATATCGCCCAGCTCCTGATGCAAAGCAATGTCGCGGTCGACCGCTACATCGAGGCCGAAGGCCAAGAAGAAGGAGCGTAGAATCTGGCGGAGAGGGCGAAGCACCATGCGTACTCAGCGACTTGCGATGGGACTGATACTCGGGTTTGTTTGTGTTGGCGTGCAGGCGCAGACGACGGAACGCGCGATCACCGTTACCGGCCGGCTTACGCGGGCCGTGGGCATCGGGGGAGAATCGACCGGGTGGGTGATTCAGCTGGAGGCGGAAACGTCCATCGATGGCAAGCAGGTGCAGGTGATCGAGGTTGCGTATCGAAACGCGAAGAGGCTCGAGGAACTGGAGAACAAGCTGGTCAGGGCGAGTGGCAAGCTGGCGCATCGAATCGGAGTGGAAACGGGCGAGAGAACCGTTGTGGAAATAACCTCGATCAGGAAGTCAAAGACAGCGGCCAGCCGGCAGATGGGACCGCGGGCGGTTTGAGCCTGCCGGGTAGCGAATGGTTGCTCGAGGATCTTGCCGGCGGCGGCGTACTCGATCAGGTTCAGGCGACGCTCACGTTCCTGGAGGCCGGGAAGGTGGGGGGCAACGGCTCGTGCAACCGCTTTTTTGGCACCGCGGAGATTCATGGAGAAAACGTCAAATTCGGCCCGCTGGGCGCGACGCGCATGGCTTGCGCCGAGCCGGTGATGAATCAGGAGACGAAGTATCTGCGGGCGCTGCAAGGAGCCGAGCGCTTCGCGTGGAAGGATCCGTACCTGGTGATTTATTGCAAGGGCTTCGAGAAGCCGCTGAGGTTTACGCGGATGCCGCCACGCAAGGCCGCCCCTGCGTCACGGTGACCGCGTAGAGGCAAGAGTGAGCATTGTGAAGCAACGTGTAGCTCACCCCTTCGAGGGGTGAGGCCTTCCTGTAGGCTGGCCTCGGGCAACTTTCCTTCCTTCGACGGGTTTTACAGACTAACGCGCGCAGTGTGTGCAGGCGATTTTACTAAACCCTTCGCGGACATGCAGATACATCCTGTAAGGGTTTCGCAACATCCAAGCGGTCAGAGGGCGCAAAGATTTCGTCAGGCCTCAGGTCGGGGAGCAAGAACGATGGTTCAGATGGGCAACAATTCCGTGTTGGGAGCATTCAGATGGGCAACAATTCGGTGATGGGAGCAAGCGAACACCAGATAAGTGACCTCAAGGAAGGGAAGGCGCGCGGCGCATATTCGGTGATCGTCGCCGGCCTGGCGCTGAGCTTGATGCTCAACAATGCGCCGGCTCAGGCCGCGCAGCAGCAGGATCAGTCGCAATCGCAAGATCAGGCGCAGTCGCAGGGTCAGGATCAGGGACAGCAGCCGCAAGCCAATCAACCCTCGCAAGATCAGCAGCAACGGCCAGCGGCTCAGCAGCGGCCGCCGCAGGACGCGCCGCCCCCGCCGCCCGCCAAAGCCAAGCCAAAGTATGTGCCGCAGGATGCCAATCGCCCGCCGTACGTGAACGATCGCGAGCAGGAAGGGAATTCGCCTTACAGCGCGCCGCCTCCTTCCGCCCAAGACGATCGGGCCGCCCAAGACGATCGCGCGATGCAAGAGGACCAGGGCGATCAGGGTCAGCCTGACGGCCAACAGCCGCCGTCGCACGACCGCGACCAGCAACCACCCGACGATCGCCAGGCTCCTCCGCCACCGCAGAATCGCGGCTATCGCACGCGGCCCCCGCAATCCAGCTACTCGAATCAGCGGCCACCGCAGCCAACCGCTCCGCTGCCGGCGGCTCTGACCATTCCTGCGGGCACGGTGCTGTCGGTGCGCATGAATGAGTTCGTGTCCAGCGACAAGAACCAGATCGGCGACCGCGTCACCGCCACGCTTGAGCGGCCTATCGTGGTTAACGGCTGGGTCGTCGCCCGGCGTGGGCAGACCGTCAGCGGCCAGGTAACCGCCGCGGTGAAGGCCGGCCGCATCAAGGGCACTTCGCAGCTGGGACTCGAGCTAACTGACCTCACCATCGTCGATGGCTCCTCGGCGCCGATCTTGACCGAGATCTGGAAGGGCTCGGGCGGCACCACGCATGGCGCGGATGCCGCAGCGATCGGCGGAACGACGGCGCTGGGCGCGGCTATTGGGTCGGTCGCCGACTGGGGCCGTGGCGCGGCCATCGGTGCCGGAGCCGGCGCTGCTGCTGGCATCGGCGCAGTGCTGCTGACGCGCGGGCGTCCGACGGAACTCTTGCCGGAGACCCCGCTGACGTTCCGGTTGGTCGATCCGGTGACCGTGGATACCACCAAGTCGGCGCAAGCCTTTGCGCCGGTAGCGCAGCAGGACTACGACGGCGACCGAGGAGAGCGCCGCGGGCGCCGCTACGCCGGCTACGGCGGCTATCCGCCACCGCCGCCTTATGGTCCGTACTACGCCTACCCGGCCTACGGCTATCCGGCGTACGCCTATCCCTACCCCTACGTCGGCTTCTACTACGGCCGCGGGTGGGGCCATCGCGGCTGGTGGCGCTAAAAGCCGGCCGCAGCGGGTTTGATGGCATAGCCATTTTGGCTGTGCGCGCTCGCGGAACGCGAGCGACTCGATCAGATCGCAACCCAGCCGACCTCCCTTGAGGTCCGATTGAGCGTCGAAGTGGGGTCGAAAGTACCGCAGGTCCTCAGGGGCTAAAGCCCGACCTTTAAGGGCGCCATATGTCGGACGTGAAGGTCCGACCCCCAAAATCGACGCGTCGCCAAAATTATCGCGAATGCGTGCAACGCCGTGACGGATGCCGGCAGCCTTGCATCGAAGCCAGCATCCGTCGCGCCACATCCGGGTTGGCCTGCGCGAACGGAAAACCCACCAAGAGGTGAACAGCCATGAGCATTTACGGCGGAAAAGAATTGGCGGAATCGTTTCGCACGGTGCGCAAAAACACTATCCAGGTTGCGGAAGATATTCCCGAAGACAAGTACAAACACGTCGCAGCGGAAGGATGTCGTTCGGTCGCCCGCATGTTGACGCACGTCGCGATTGCCACGCGCATCTGGGAAGAAATTCATAAGAAGAGGCTGACGACGCTGCAGGGCTTCGACTTTTTCGGAATGATCGATGCGTTTACCGCCGAGGAAATCAAGCCGCGCACCAAGGCGGAGATTGTCGCGCTGCTGCGCAGCGAGGGCGACACGTTCGCGAGTTGGCTGGAGACGACTACACCGGAGTTGTTGGCCGAGACCGTGACCGAGCCCGATGGCAAGAGCGCGAAGACGCGCTTCGAGCGGTTGCTCGGCGCGAAAGAACACGAGATGCATCATCGCGGGCAGTTGATGCTGATCGAGCGGCAACTGGGCATCGTGCCGCACCTCACCCGCCAGTTCGAGGAGCGCATGGCGCAAATGAAGGCTGCTGTCGCAAGCGCCAGCGCCACGGCCTGATGCATTGGCGCTTCGTTGGAACAGAAGGGTACCCGGCCGGCGGATGAACTAGTGGAAGCGTTGTGCCGAAGACAGGAATAGAATTACCGGGTCGGTATGAATCGGCCTCGGGCAAATCTGTGGTTCCTGGTAACGCTGGGCATCCTTCCGGTAGCGTTTCCGGTGGCAGCGCAGCAACCCCCGGCCGCGACATCGCCGGGCGCGCAGACGCAGCAACCCCCAGCCTTGCCGCAGGCTAGGGCAACTGCCCCCGCCAAGGGCGACTTCAAAATTTCCGTTGGCGTCGATGCCGTGCTCGTGCCCGTGGTGGTGCGGGATTCTCAGGGGCACGCCCTCGGCGATCTCACCAAAGACGACTTCCAGATTTTCGATCGCGGCAAAGCGCAGGAAATTTCCGGCTTCACAATCGAGAAAACCGCCGGGATCGAAAACGCAACCAGCGTTGTCGCACCGCCGATCCCTGCCGCAAGCGGTGCCGTCGCAACTCCCGCGCCTGAAGTCCCCGCACCGAACCCAACACCGGCGCCGCGCTTCATCATCTTCCTGTTCGACGACATGCACCTCAGCGAAGGCGACATGATGCGCGCGAAGGCGGTAGGGACGAAGCTGCTGGCCAATCCCCTGGAGCGCAACGAAGCGGCCGCCATCGTCTCGATGTCCGGCAGCAACAGCGGGCTGACGCGCGATTCCGAGAAGCTACGCGAAGCGATTGGCAAGTTGCACGTGAAGAATCTGTACCGCAGCGTCGGCCGCGAATGTCCGGACATCAGCTACTTTGAAGCAGATCGCATCCAGAACAAGCACGACCAATCGGCGATGGACATCGCGATCGCCAATTACTTCACCTGCGCGAATGCGACGAGCGAGACGCCCGACACGGCGCGGAGGAAGGTGGAGTCCACCGCGCTGCGCGTGCTCACCATGAACGATCAGGATGTGCGCATGTCGCTGGCATTCATCGCAGAGGTGGCGAAGCGCATGGGGCAGCTGCCGGGGCAACGCACGTTGATCCTGGTGTCGCCGGGCTTTCTGACCATCACGCCGGAGTCTATGGCGGAGAAATCCATGATCCTGAACCTGGCGGCGCAGGCCAACGTGCGGATCAACGCGCTGGATGCGCGCGGGCTGTACAGCACGGAAGTGGATGCGAGCGAGCGAGGCGCGCGGTCGCAGCTCGCGCTGATGAATGGTTCGGACGAGGCCTACCATCGGGAGACGGCGGAGCTTGCTGGAACGGTGATGGGGGAACTTGCCGACGGGACCGGCGGGACCTTTTTTCACAACAGCAACGATCTGCAAGGCGGTCTGCAGCATCTGGTTGATGGGCCGGTGTATTTGTACGTGTTGGAGTTTTCACTGGACGATGTGAAGCGCGATGGCGCGTACCATGCGCTGTCGGTGAAAGTGAATCGTGGCGGCGTGAATGTGCAGGCGCGGCGAGGATACTTCGCGCCGAAAGCAGGGAAAAAGAAAAACTAGGTCGGATAGAGACCGCAGGGACAGTCTGCCTCCTTGATAATGACCGGGCAGATTTACTGAGGGTCTGCTGCCAGCGCGACGGGCTTCGGAGCCGGGAGGAGAATGTTTCGAAGAACGGTGGTGGCCGGCTTTTCGATCCATTCGTAAAGAGCCAACGAGAGCAGGACGATGGCGAACAGCAGGCCAAGATTCCACCACGGCGCGGACCTCCGATAGAGAAGATCCCAAAGAGGAAGATGGAGCATATACAGGCAATAGCTGGACTGGCCCAGCACGACAAACCAACGAAACTTGAAGAAATCCGCGGCGAGCCCACCGCTGGCCAGGCTGGAGATAGCGAGGGCCAACAGAGGAGAAAGCAGACCGGAATTGATCACGGGATACGGTATCTGGTAGCCGAAGAGGAGAAAGCCCAGGAGAGCAACTCCGGACACGAAGAAGACTGCCGTGGAGGTGTAAGGCCGGAAACCGCCGGTGAGTAGGAAGAATCTGCCAGCCATGATTCCGAGGAGGAACTCCGGCAAGCGTGCGAGCGGATTGTACTTGAGCACGAACAGCCAGAAGCCACGACTGTGGATGTTGATGGGATGCAGGTCGTCGGGGTTGATGTAGAGGTAGGCGAGACCCAGGCCAACGGAAACGATCCAAGCAAGCCCCGCGACCAGGAGGCAAGACTTTTTGGTCGCGGAACGCGTGAGTTTCAAGAGAGTGGGAAGGCTGAGATAGAAAAAGGCAAGGTCTGAGAGCGCCCAGGCGGGGCTATTCCAATACAGAGCGCTGTTGGGAAACCAAGATTGCAGAAGGAGCACGGTGAGGGTGACTTTACCCGGTGAGAATTGGGAAGGCTGCTGGAAAAGAAGAGGAACGGCTACCAGGAGTCCGAGGAAATAAACCGGGAGAAGGCGCGCGACGCGGCCCAGCAGGAATCGCCGGGTGTCCATTTGTCCGTGATCTGACCGTTCTGCGTAGTTATAGGCGAGCAGAAATCCTGACGAGACAAAGAAGTAGCTCACACTGATGGGTGTGCCCAACAGACCGCGCCACCAGAAGGCCTTATCGGCCCACGGAATGAAATGATACAGAGCTACGCGCAAGGCGGCGAGGAAACGAACGCTGGTCAGCGGCGCAAGGGCTGATGGAGAGATGGGCATTTCGACTCGCAGTGCTGGTCAGGAGAATATCGCTGGGGACCGGGCAGACAGCCGCCGCGGCGACCTGAACGGACAGGAATTGTACCTGAACCCTCACAAGTTCAACAGCGGTGTTGTCATGTCGCCGGGGACATCTGCTCGCGGGCGTCTCTTTCTACACCATTAGAGACAAGTAGTAAATAGTCGAGGCGGGCGTGGCTATGATGCAACTAGCAGCGCGGCGAGGATACCTTGCGCCGCGGCGCGGGAAGAAGAAAAACTGACGCACTCGTGTGAACGTCGGCCGCTTTGTCGGCGATGCGAAGCCGTTTTAGTAGTCGAAAGGGGACGGAATAATGGTCACCATTCCGCGCCCAAAGTACCCGGCGCAGCTGGCGGCCGTTGGCTCAAATTTGTAGCTAACGGCGAAACTGTTGCCGGTCGGCACGGTGGGTTCGGTTGGCAGGGCGAGGATGCGTACTTTGTTCGCGGCGTCAGTGACGCTGAAAGCGTCGCCGACCGCGTGCCCGGATAGTGTGAGGGAACCGATACATGGTGAATTCATGATGGTCGCCTTTCCGTTGAGACCGGAGCTGCTGTCCTGCCCGAGCTCAATGAAAATGGCCGGGGCGATCGTCAGCGGATTCGCGGTGGAATTGAACGTCCCGGTGTAATCGTAGACACCAGGAGGCGGTCCGAAGGGATGGATTGCGGTGCAAGCGGTCCAAGAGCCGGCATCCCCCAGAGTGTCGAGGTAGGTGCCAGCCAGATTTGTTGCGGTCGCGCTGCCCGTGAGGGTAACGGTATCCGCGCCTGCCGAGGTTGGGAGGCGTGCACGGCGATGCATTCGGCGGTATCTCTTTCGACAGCAGCGTGAAGGTTTGGCAAACAGCGGAAACCGGGCGGTGGCTAAGATGAGGCTACCAGTGCGGCTGGGAGTCGCGAGACTCCGGCTGCGATTGCCATCTGGGTCTTTTGGTCTGGGGGCAAGCCCGATGACACAATGGAAATATGCCGCGCAGCGCGCGGAAGATCGTATTGACATGAAGGTGACCGCGCTGCTGGTCGGCAATCAGGACAAGCTTGGCGTGGAAACCGGCGTGACTGCGGACGTGAGTTCGCGCGGCGCGCGGGTGATCGCCATGAGCGAGCGCGCGATGGGCGAAACCATTCTCGTAGCCATCCCTGGGTTTCACTTTACCGCCGCGGCGCGCGTGGCGTATTGCGAGGCGCTGAGCGACGGGCGATTCGGAATCGGGCTGGAATTTGTGGTGGGAAGCGAACCGCTGGAGATGACCGCGCTGGCCACGGTATTGCAGTTTGCGCACGCGGCGGCGCCAGCGGCGACCCGGGCCGTCACACCTGAATTGGCGGGGACTCGATTTCGAGGGTAACGTTAGCCGCTGTGTTCCGACACTGAAAACGAAAGATGTTTCCTCAGGGGCTAAAGCCCTTTACTTGGCGCTTGAAAATTTCGGACCTAAAGGTCCGACCCCCGGGTGCCAAGATCAGTCGATTGGAAAACGAAAGCAGAGTAGGACCATGACGCCCGACTCGCGTATTCCGAGGGCGTCAGCGCGCCGCGGATTGTTCACGCAAGATCACCACGTTCGCGGAGTCCATCTCGTAGCCTTCGTCCTTCACTGTTTTCTCGGCGGCAGCGCGAAGAGCCGCGTCGTCGGCATTTTTCGGCAGACTGCAATGGCGCCGGATGACTTCTTCGCCGCTCTGCATGCGAGCCAACCACTTTGATTTGGAATTATCCCAGGACATTTCTACTCGATCCGCGCGCATAGCACCTCCTGATCCTTCTGCCGCGCATTGTAACCCTCGCGCCGAGTGAGTGGAAGGGCGGATCAGTCCTGGCACATGACCGCGATGGGCTCGACGCGCATCGCGCGCCGGCAGGGATGTAACAGAGCGCGGCCACCATTGCGCCAAGACGGGGTGGGACGCCTGACGGCTAGTCCTGGCGCATGACGACGATGGGATCGACGCGCATGGCGCGCCACGCGGGGATGTAACAGGCGGCCAGAGCCACGACGAGCAAGAGGGCAGCGACGACGGTGAAGGTGAGCGGATCCATGGCGCTGACGCCGTAGAGGAGTCCAGCCATCAGGCGGGTCAGCCCGAGCGCGGCGGCGACACCTACGCCAACGCCGATCAGTGCCATGCGCGCGCCTTCGGTCATGACCCAGCGAAGCACGTGCGTGCGTCCCGCACCAAGGGCCATGCGAATGCCGATTTCCCGGGTGCGCTGGCCGACGATGTAGGAAAGCACGCCGTAGATCCCGACGCTAGCCAGGAGCAGCGCGACCCCCGCGAACACGCCGAGGAGGGTCATGGAGAAGCGCTGGGCCAAAATCGATTGATTGTAGACGACGTCGTCCATGGCGACGGGGGTGAACATCACGATCTCGTTGTTGGCCTGTTGAATTTCGCGGCGGACGACATCGGAAAAGGCTAGCGGTTCTCCGTTCACGCGCACGACCACCGTGGTGTTGCGCGTCGCGCGCGGCAGGTACTTGTCGGGAATCTGCTGAAACGGTACGTAGAACTCTTCGCGGATGGCGGCTTTGTCGTCGAGGCCCCATTGCTTGACGTGGCCGACGATGCCGACGATCTGCGTGGGACCGATGTACTGGTCGGCGAAGTATTTGCCAATGGGATCTTCGCCTGGAAAGAAGCGATTGGCGAAATATTCGTCGACGACGGCAACTCTGGAGCTGGTGGCGGTGTCCTGGGCGGTGAAAAATCTGCCGCGAAGCAGCGGGATGCCCATGACGTTGAGATAGTCGGGCTCGACTTCGGACCAAAGAGACCAATAGAGATCGCCAGTGCTTTGCGGTTTGGGGCGGCCTTCGATCCAGAAGGGATCTTCGGAATCGCTGCGCATGGGCTGTGCGCCGCGCAGCATGGAGACCGACTGGACGCCGGGCACCGCGGCGATGCGGCGGTGAAGTTCGAGCATAGACTCGCGAATGGCCGTCGGCGAAGCGGTATCCATCGCCGGCGGCATGCCGATGTAGAAAGTCAGGACGTGTTTGGGATCGAAGCCGGGGCTGACATCCCAGAGCCGCGACATGGTTCGCAGCATGAGCCCGGCGCCAATCAACAGCACCACGGCCATGGCTAGTTCGACAGCGACGAAGAGGCCTTGAGCGCGGTGCCGACCCGCTACGATCCCGCGGCCGCCTTCCTTCAATGCTTCCTGCACATCGGCACGCAACATCCGGAACGCCGGGGCCAAGCCGAATAAAATTCCCGAGAGCACGGAAATAATGACGGTGAATACCAGGACGCGTGCATCCAGCTTCACGTCCTGAACACGGGGTAAGGAATCCGAGACCAAGCTCAGCGCCCCTTCGGTTCCCCAAACCGCCAGGAACAGCCCCAAAGCGCCCCCGGCAGCGGCGAGCAAAATGCTTTCGGTCAAAAGCTGGCGCACAACGCGTTTCATGCCTGCGCCCAGCGCGGAGCGGATGGCGAATTCCTTGCTGCGGGTGATGGAACGCGCCAAGGAAAGATTGGCGACGTTAACGCAGGCGATGAGCAAGACGAAGCCAACGGCGCCCATCAGCACGAGCAGGAAGGGCCGGATGTCATGCACCATGCTTTCCTTCATAGACATGGTGGTGATGCCGGAGTCTTTGTCTTCCACCGGATAGACCTGTGCCAATCGCGTGCCAATCGCGTCCATGTCGGCGCGAGCTTGTTCAAGAGTGACACCGGGTTTGAGGCGGCCAACGGCTTTCGTTCCCAGGCCCGAGCCGCGATCGCGAAAAACGGGATCGGTCCATTGACCGATGGGGACATACACTTCGCTGGTATCGGAAAAGTTGAGCAGCTGGAGATGGAACGAAGCGGGAAGAACGCCGACGATGGTGTAGTCGATGCCGTTGAGGGTCATTCGTCCGTTCACGATATTTTCAGCGGAAGCGAATTTGCGTTTCCATAGCGGGGCGCTAATGATCACAACCGGAGCGCCGCCGAGTCGATCTTCGTCGGGAGTAAACCAGCGGCCCTTGAGGGGCTGGAGGCCAAGGATGGAGAAGAAATCCGCGGAGACCATTTGGCCGGGGAGATGTTCAGCCTCGCCGGATCCGGTGAGGCGGAAATCGTCGTGGCGAAACACGGCGATGGAGGTGAGGGAGGTTTGCTGCCGCTGCCAATCGAGGAAATTGGGATAGGAGATGGAGCCGCGCTCGAAATGGAGTCGATTGGTGTACAGGGAGACGAGGCGGTCGGGATCAGGGAAGGGCAGGGGACTGAGAAGGACGCCGTTGATCACGGAGAACAGCGCACTGTTCGCGCCGATGCCCAGGGCGAGAGTGAGAATGGCGACGATGGTGAAGTTGGTGGACTTGGCGAGCGTGCGGATGGCGTAACGAACGTCCTGCAATAAGGTCTGCATACGGTGTCATGAGTAAGATGGCAGACGATGGTCCAAAGGTACGGCTAGCTAATTGGCTGAGCGGCGTGCAGTTATCGGAGAACATACCGTCAAACGTGGGTGCAAAATTGTTCGCTTGCGGGAGTGGGCGTCCCGGAAACGGACAGTCCGACAAGAGACGCGAAAGCTGGAGTCCTGCGAATGCGCTGCTTCGCTTTCGAGGCTATTCGTAGCGCAGGGCTACCAACGGGTCGACTTTGAGCGCGCGGCGGGCGGGGATGTAGCAGGCCAGCAGGGCGATGCCCGCCAGTGCTAGGGCGACGAGCGCGTAGGTTAGCGGGTCGCTGGGCTGCACGCCGAACAGGAACGAGGAGATCAAGCGGGCGACGATCAGGGCGAGTGCCGTGCCGATCAGAACGCCAATACCTGTGAGCCGGAGCCAAAGCTTGGCGATCAGGCCGAGGACATGGGAGCGGTCCGCACCTAGAGCCATGCGAATGCCGATTTCGTGGGTGCGCTGGCTGACGGTGTAGGACATGACGCCGTAGATGCCAACCGCGGAGAGCAGGACCGCGATACCGGCGAAAATTCCAAACAGTTGCATGAAGAAGCGGGAGTCACCGAGGGACTCGTCCAGAACGCGCTGCATGGTGGCGATGTTGGTCACCGGCTGATTGGGATCGACCTCGGCTACGGCATTTTTCACCAGCACCGCGAGATTAGTGGTTGCGTCTGGGCTGGAGACGGTGCGAACGACCAGGGCTTTGTGCAGATGGGCACGCGCGGCTCCGCCGGGGAAAGTAGCGGGCTGCTGCATGAACGGCGCGTACACGAAGGGAGGGGTCTGCCGGCCGAGGCCGAAGTGCTTGACGTTGCCGACGACGCCGACGATCTGGCGGGGACGAATTTCGTCGACCGGATATGGGTCGTAGCGCAGCAGGATTTGCTGTCCGATGGGATCTTCGTTGGGCAGGAATTGGTGCACGAATTCTTCGTTGACGACGATCACCCAGGGAGCGGATTCGGTGTCGTGGTCATCGAGATAGCGGCCTTTGAGGAGCGGAATTTTCAGTGTGGAGAAGGCGTTGGTGCTGACTTCGCTGTAGCCGGCTTGCGGGCGATTTTCCGGGGCGGGCATTGGATGACCAAGAAGCGAGAAAGAATAGAACTCCGGGCAGCAGCGTGTGGGTAAAGCGCCCATCAGCGCGGCGGATTCCAGGCCGGGAATTGCGGAAGTCTTTTCCAGTACGCGTTTGTAGAAATCGGTGACCGAGGGAAGTGTGTTTTCCATGTCGCCGCCGGCGACGCGCTCGACATATTTACCGCCTTCCGGTAATTGCGTGTCCATGGCTACGAGGTTGTGGTGATCGAAGCCGGGATTGACGCGTTCGAGGTGGAGCATGGTGTTGATCATGAGGCCGGCGCCGACCAGGAGGACCATGGCCAGGGCGACTTCGGCGATGGCCAGCGAGTAGCGCGCTATCGAACTGGATGCGCCCGTGGTCTTGCGCTCGCTCTCGCGCAGGACGATGTTAAGATTGGGCCGCGAAGCCTGAATGGCCGGCGCGAGGCCGACCAGAATCGCGGTGGCAAGAGAGACTCCCAGGGTGAAGAGCAGAACCCTGCCATTGATGCCAACCTCGGTGGAATTCGGGAAATCGCCGGCGAGGGCGAGCAGGAGTTGAATGCCACCATAGGCCAGCGCGACACCGAGAATGCCGCCGATCAGAGCGAGAATTCCGCTTTCGGTGAGGAGTTGCGAGATCAGCCGGGCGCGGCCCGCGCCCAGCGACACGCGAAGGGCATATTCCTTGCGGCGCGTTTCGGTGCGGAACTGCAGCAGGTTGGCGACGTTGACGCAGGCGATCAGCAAGACGAAGCCGACGGCGCCGAAGAGTGGATAGAGAAATTGTCCGGCGCCGCGAAACAGATCCTGATGGAGAGGGAAGGCTTTTATGCCGACGCCTTTGTTGCTCGCGGGATACTGCTGCTCAAGGCGCGATGCGACCAGGTCCATTTCGGTTTGGGCCTGCTGGATCGTGACGCCTTTTTTCAGGCGCGCGACTGGCATCAGCCAGTGGTCGATTCGGGCGGAGTAGCGGCTGCTGGCGGGATTGATGGGAATCCAGAGATCGACGCGGCTGCCGAAGAAAGGCGAGAAGTGCGGCTGCATGACGCCGACGATCGTCGAGAGCACGCCCTCGATGGTCAGAGTCTTGCCCAGCACGTTGGGGTCACTGTTGAGCTCCCGCTTCCAGAATTCCTGACTGATGACCACCGTTTGGGAATGGTCTTGGGCTTCGGAGGCTTCGAAAACGCGGCCGAGGATGGGCTTGGCGCCCAGAAGCGAGAAGAAATTGGGAGTGAGATATTGTACGTGCAGCGGGCGCGGTTCGCCGAGACCGGCGACGCTGGCGGAGTCGTTCTGGCTGAGCAGGCCGATATCATCGAAGACGTGATTCTGGGAGCGCCAGTCGACGTTTTCGGCAATCGGAGGTGGATTGCGGAATTCGGGATGGCCTGGAGGCGTTTGCCAGAGGACCACGAGATTTTCGGGTTCGGGGTAGGGCAGCGGGCGATAGAGGAGGGTATCGAGGACGCTGAAAATGGTGCTGTTGGCAGCGATGCCCAGCGCCAGGGAGAGGACGACGACGGCGAGGAAACCGGGATTTTTCAGCAGGCTGCGAATCGCGAAACGCACATCGGCTTGAAGATTCTGGAAGAGCGAGCCACTTGCCATGTTCGCGTTACCTCCCGGCGGAGTCGGGGTCAGATGACGCAGGCCTATAGGGCACCCAAGACGGGCGCATGCCTCGATAGACGGGGGATGACGGGAAATGTTCCGTACGTCGACGGAAATTTCACCTAAAGGCGGATGGTTTTATTGGTTGTTGTGGATTCGAAGATGGCGGTTGGCGCCGATATAAGCCATACCTGTTGGCCGATCACCAGCTCGAATGCCCGATTCTAGTATCGTCGGAATGAGATCTCGATCGGGATGCGTACGGCCACGGGTTTTCCGTCGGGGTCATGAGCGGGCGTGAAGGACCAACCGCCCACGGCCTGAATCGCGGCACGGTCCAGCACGGGTTCAGCACTTTTCATTATGCGAACATCGGTCACTCGCCCACCGGTGGTGATAATGGCCGACAGAGATGCCCTTCTCTCGGTGCGTGCCTCTGTGGGGAATTTGGGAATTGGGCAGGCCAAACACTTCGGAAACGTCACACCGTCAACCCCCGCAAAAGAATATGAAGTGCCAGATTGAGCGGCGTCGAGATCTGCCAAAAAATTGGGGTCCAGAGTTTGTTCGTAACGACTTCGGAAGATTTCCGACCATGAAGGATCGCGAGCACTCAGTTCGAGGATCATAAATCCGTGGTCGACAGAAATGGTGCCCCAGAGAATGGCGTCGGTTTGGAAGTCCGATATAAACCTTGCACGCACACCAGCAGAGGTGAGGTCGTGGTCGGCCCACCCGTTCCTAGCCAAGTATTTGTGGATTTCGAGGCGGCTGACTACGGTGAAGCCTTTGGCTTTCTTGGCCAACAGGTTGGAGAGGATCGCGGCGATGTGCTGTCCAAGGAGCGAGGGGCCCCCCGAGTGATCGATGAAATCAGGCAGACAGATTTTGTGCAGGTTAGCCCCAACTACTTTTTTTGCGAGTTCTTGTTGGGCGAATTGGTCCGCAGTTTGAGGATGATCGGCGTCCACAGTGACCGCGGTTACGAGCAGACCTGCCACGCTCATCACAACCTTTAGGAACGGGCGCTGCAGCGGCGACGGAATGAGCGATCTCACCGGTTTCGCTAAAGGCGGACGGTTTTGTTGGTTTTGGCGGATTCGTAGATGGCGGTCATGATTTTCATGTCGCGGAGGCCTTCTTCGCCGGGCGTTAGCGGTTCCTTGCCGTTCATGACGCAGTCGGAGAGGTGATCCATCTCCAGGGTGAAATGGTCGCGGACCGGGAGCTGCGGCTCCTCCAAGGTGTTCTTGCGGTGGATGCGCATTTGCAGACCGGTGTAGCTGGTGGCGGGCTCCAGCTCGAACCAGCCGTCGGAGCAGACGACGCGATAATGATTCTGGTTGTTGTAGCCGTAGCTGGAGGTGCAGTTGGCCAGCACGCCGCTCGGGAAGCGCAGCTGGAAGTTGATGGTTTCTTCGACTTCCTTGAAGCGCGGATCGTTCGTGTCGGTGTAGGTCTGGGCGGTGACTTCGGTGGGCTCCTCGCCGGTGATGTAGCGCGCCGCTTGCAGGCTATAGATGCCGATGTCCATCAGGCAGCCGCCGCCGGCCAGTTTTTGATTGAGCCGCCACTGCGAGGGATCGCCGATGTTGAAACCGTGATCGGCGATGATCACTTTGATGGGGCCGAATTCCTTGGAGCGCGCCATGCGGATCATTTCTTGATTGAAGGGCTCGTAGCGGCAGCGATACGCAACCATCAGCTTGCGATTGGCCTTCTTGGCGGCGTCGATCATGGCCTGGCAATCGGCGGAGCTGGTGGCCATGGGTTTTTCGCTGAGAACATGTTTGCCGGCCTGCGCGCCGCGAATGGTGTATTCGGCGTGCATGCTGTTGGGCAGCACGATGTAGATGATGTCGACTTCGGGATTGTCTTTGAGACTGTCGTAGTTCTGATAGTTGTAAATGTTTTTCGGATTGACGTTGTAGCGCAGCGCGAGTTTGTTGGCTTTGTCGGGATGGCCGCTGACCAGCGCCACGACTTTGGATTTTTCGCATTTGGCGAACGCGGGAAGGATCTGGTTGATCGCCAGGCTGCCTAGGCCGACAACGGCCCAGCCGAGTTTTTTGCCGGGCGGCTCGGGGACCTGCTGCGCGGTGGTACGATCGGGGACCGTGCCGGCGAGATTCGCGGCGACGATGCCGCCTCCGACGCGCGCGAGGAATCCGCGGCGAGTGAGTTCTTTCTCAGGAAGGTCGGACATGGGTTGCGCTCCGTGGGTGAGGTTGTGAAAAGAGAGTGTACTGGAAAACGAGAATCAATAGGCAGGAAGTGCACCCCGATGCAGACGTCATGCCGAGTGCAATGCCGACCAGGGCGACCGTCGAGTTTGGAGGACGTTGACTAGCTGGATGATTCGAGCCGATTGAGATGTGCTGCAGCAGCCGGCGCCTGAAGCGACTCGTGAAAATGGACGAGTAGCTAAGCTTTGCGCTGGATGCAGATTTTGTGCCGATCAGACACAGACAAGCCTCGCAAACCATGAACAAGAAGAGTTTAATAGGCGCAAGCGTGGGTGGGAGATCCCGCGCAGGGAGAGGAATGACGATGAAGGCGATACGGAATGGGATCGGGTTGGGACTTTTGTTGGTCGCGCTGGCAGGATGCAGTCATTCCGACCAGCAGAGGATGAGTGACGACGCCAAGGCCGTGGGTGATGCCACAAAGCAGGCGGCATCAGACGCCGCCGATGCGACGAAGCACGCCGTGTCGGAAGCGGCAGATAAGACCAAGGAAGCGGCGTCGGAGGCTTCGGACAAGGCCAAAGCTTCTACGGATACCGCGAGTGAGGCTTCCAAGAGCGCCGCGCAAAGAGCCGCGGACTCGACGAAAAAGGCAGCTGCTGACGCGAAGGATGCGACGAAGAGCGCGGCCGACGCAACCGTGGACGGCACCAAGAAATTGGCGCACAAAGTAGCGGACGGCACCCAGAAAGCCGCGGACGCTACCGGCGAGTTGATGAAGGAAGCGGCCGCCAAAGCGAAAGAAACCACGAAGAAGGCGGTGGATAGCACGAAAAAGGCAGTGGACGGCGGGTCGCCTGACAGGCCCTGAGGATGGCACATCCATGAATGTGATGTGGGTCAGTTTCGCTCGCGTCGTGGCGTTGCTGATGCTCCTGGCCTGTGTACGGCTGCCGAGCGCCGTCGGGCAAGAGGCCGCTGCGAGCCTCGCGGGAAGTTCATGGGAACTTGTCAAATTTCAAGGCAGCGACGACACAACGCTCACGCCGGACGACAAGAGCAAGTACACCCTGGCGTTCGACGCCAAAGGTAACGTCACCGTGTGGCTCGATTGCAATCGAGGGCGTGGGAGGTGGAAGTCCGAAGGACCGAATCAGTTGCAGTTTGGACCTCTGGCACTCACGCGCGCGATGTGCCCGGCCGGTTCACTGTACGACCAGATGGCAAAGAATTGGAACTACGTGCGAGGGTATGTCCTGAAAGGCGGGCACCTGTATCTCTCTTTGATGGCCGACGGCGGGATTTACGAGTACGAGCCTGCAGGCGCTGGCGCGACAACTCCGGAGCAAGGAAGTGATGTTCCGCCGAGATCGGGTGCGGCCATCGCCCCCCGCGGACCCTTCGTGTTTTCCTGCGCGCCGAAATTGGGAGGTGCTGCGAGCCCACTCAAAATCACCTACTACAGTACCGACCCGGGTCTGGCGTTAATCGAGTTCAGGAACACGACACGGCCGACATTCCAAGCGCTCTCGGGCAGCGGCGCCAAATACGAAAGCAAAGACGCGATGTTCTGGGAGCACCAGGGCGAAGCGATGCTGACGTGGTCGGGTGTTGATTACAGTTGCAAACGAAGCGCCGGCAAGTGAGTTCGATTAACGATCCTTCGCAGTCAACAGTTAATGTTGGATTCTAGAAATTGCCCTGTGCCGGTGCACCCTGCGCCTGCGCCGACGGCAAACTGGATTAGTTACAGCAGGGCGCTGGCGCGCGGTTGCCACGTCTTGCTTTTGTCTTTTGCGGTAGCGCTGACGTCCTTCATGTAGGCGCCGGCCTGCGTCAGGACGTGATGCAGGTCATTGCCCAGGCTGATGAAGGTGAAGCCTTTGTCGAAGAATTCGCCGACGCGGGCGGTGCCGAACAAGAATAGACCGAGGATTACTTTGTTTTTGCGGGCTTCGGCGACCAGGTTGTCGGTGGCAGCGCCAAGTTCGGGTGAAGTGTACATATCGGGGAATTTGTATTTTTCGTAGAGGCCCATCGACATGCACAAGTCGTTTTGGCCGAGGAAGAGAATGTCGACGCCGGGAACCGCGGCGATCTCGGCAATATTCTTGATGCAGTCGGCGGTTTCCACCTGCAGCGCGACGATGCCGTCATTGTTGAAGTTGCTGGCATAGCCCAGCAAGCCGGCTTTATTCATGCTGCGCTGCGGGAAATAGACGCTGCGCGTTCCCGCGGTCGGATACTTTGTGCAGCTCACTGCCTGGCGAGCTTCGTCCGCGTTGTTGATATAGGGAATCAGCACGCCGTCGGCGCCCAGGTCGAGGGCTTGCTGAATGCCGGGTCGATCATCGTAGCCGCCGACCCGCACCATGGACTTGGCGCCTCCGTGCGCGATGGACGTGAGCATCGCGGATAGCCGCTCGTAATCCATCGGACCATGCTGGGTATCGACGAGCAGCCAGTCGTAGCCGGAGTGCGCGAGTTGCTCGGCCACTGTTGGGCTGTGTGAATTGAGAAACAGGCCGAGCTTGGGGCGGCCTTCGCGAAGTTGCTTTTTGAAATCGGCGCCAGACATGGCGGCTTCGGACATGGGAATCTCCTCGATGCGTTCGAAATGAGTGCCGGAAGAGTGTACTTGAAACCGGCAGAGGTGACGAAATGTGAGAAGTACTGCCAGCAGAAGGCCAACAGGAGACTGCTACGTTAAATCCAACGCCATCTTGAGCGCGCGGCTCAGTTCCACAATCTTTGCGGGCGAGAGCGCGCCGACATAGGCGGTCAGTTCGGATTTGCGCAGACTGACCAGGTTATCGCACATGATCCAGCTCTCATGCTGCAGTCCTTCGGCAGGACCGACAGGCACCTGCGTCGATAATGCGTCGCCGCTGGTGAAAACGGGAGCACAGATAACCGTTGAGAATCTGGAGTCGATCAGGATCTGCCGACTTGCCACCACAAAAGTTCGGTCCTGCTTGGGATCACCGCCTGGCCGATGCACGCGATAAAGTTCGCCGCGAGTCATGTCTTTTGCGAGGGTCCTATTCGATTGATGCCTGGTAGTCCAGGACGTCAGCGGCCTCGGTGTTCAGGCGCTGGGCGGCGCGGTTGATGCGCGTCAGATCACGGGCATGAGCGGCGGCGCGAGCACGCTCGCGGAGGTAGCTGCGGAGCACCCTCTCGATGAACGCGGAACGCGAGCCTTTAGAGCCGGCGAGTCGATCGACTTTGCTGAGCAGGTCTTTCGAGAGTGTGATGGAAGTCTTCTCTTTCATACTACCAATATACTACCACAGGAACATGCTACTCCGAGGCAGTGGCGGATGGTAGTTGAGACAAGGCGGCCGCTAGCGGGCTGTACATTCAAATTTGAGGTTGGGGACGCTGCGCATGGTGTCAAGACGCATGCCCCACCCTCGCGGCGATCGCGCGGACGCGCGGAGAGGATGGGGCTTCGAGACGGTTGTGGCGGTCTAGGCTTAAGCCGGTCGCCTGTTCAGTTCAGATCACGGATAGGGCAGGTAGCGCCACAGGTCGTTGAGGTAGCCGTTGCCGGTGGTGCTGGTGGAGTCGTAGCCCAGTCCACCGAACATCCAGAGCTGGTGGTTGTTATCGACCCAGCGGGTAGAATTGCTGCGGCCGCCTGGTGTCCAATCCTGAAAGGTCTTATACGGGAACAGCATATCGCCGTAGTTGCCGTTCTGGGCGCCGGTGTTCGAGCCCTTGATCCAGGCCCAAGTGCCAGGCTGCCCTGCGGTCGAGTTGGGTGTATAGACCCAGAGGTCATTGAGGGCTCCGTTGCCGTTCGTTCCGGTGGAATCGAGTCCCCATCCGCCAAAGAGCCAGAGGTTGCCATTGGCATCGGTCCAGGCGCTGGCACCCCAACGAGAGCCAGGGAAAGCTCCGGTTGTGGAAACAGGCGCACACGACTGAGTGGAGTCGCCAGCAGTCAGACCGCACGTGCCCGCTGCGGTGGTGGTGCTGACGGCGCCGGTGACACGCTGCGTCGGATAGGCACCGGTCTGGTTTGCGGCGTTCGAGCCGGACACCCACGTCCAGTGATTGCTAGCGATGTTGTAAACCCAGAGGTCGTTGAGGATGCCGTTCGCGGTGCCGGTAGCGTCTTGACCTTCGCCGCCGAAGAGCCACAGATTTCCACTGGCATCGACCCATCCGGCAGCCTCCTGGCGTCCGCCGGGCATGTTGGTCGCCGCAGCAGTGCCTTGAGTGCCGTAGATTCCGTCCTGGTTGATCTGATTGGTGTTGCCGCCAGACACGAAAGTCCACGTGGTGCCGTTGAACTTCCACAAATCGTTCAGGAGGCCAATCGCACCGACGCTATCGTAGCCGAAACCTCCGAACAGCCAGAGATTCCCGGAACCGTCAGTCCAAGTCACGGCGTTGGTGCGGGCTCCTGGGACCAAAACACCGGTGGTGTAGTTGCCGGGCTGGTCCACGGTCAAGGGGCCAGCAACATTCGTCCAGATGCCTTCGGCAGTGTCGTAGTTACCGGGGTTCAAAGCGCTGTGGTTGTACTTCCAAAGGTCACTTCGGAAGTTGTTGCCGTCGGAACCGCCGAAGACCCAGAAATTTCCGGAGGCATCGGTCCAAGATGCGGCACCGATGCGAGGCGCCGGCGAGCCAGCCTTTCCAAGGCCACTCTGAGCGGCAGCGATGATCAGCGCACCCACCGTGGTGGAGCTGACAGGGGTCGGGTCGTGTCCGCCGACCAACTGCCACTGGCAGAAATCGCCCCAAGACATATCGCACACCCAAAGGTCGCTCATCGAGCCGGGAAGCGTGTCCGCCGGAGTTTTCCCGGCCAATTCAAAACCCACGCCACCAAACAAGAAGAGGCTGCCGAAGCTGTCTGTCCAGCCGACGGCGCCATATCTCGCGCCAGGTGTGTTGGTGAACGGGTTGGGAATCGACGTGGGTGCGCTCGTCGGGAATTGCCCGTATTGAGGCGCGGAAGGGACCGCGATACCTGCGGTTTTCTTGCCGTCGATCCAGGTCCAATCGTTGTGGGCGCAATCGATGAGGACGTTGGTAACGCTAGCGGTCACCACCCCTTTGTAGTTCCACAGCGTGCAACCCTGTGACTGGGTGCTGGCGCCGTGGAAGATCGAGATTTCGTATTGGTCGTTCAGAGCCTCCGGAGTCGCGAAAGTGAACGGTCCGTTTCTCGAAACCACGAGCGTATTGCCCAAGTTGTTCTGCAGCTGGAAGCTGTTGTCGGTCAAAGGAAGATTCACGTTGGTGGGTGGCGCAGGCGTCTTGCCCTGAAGGCCGACGACGCTTCCACCGACGCTAAAAGTCACTGCCGCACAGTTAACAATGACGGACGTAACGTTCGCCGTCGCCACGCCGCTTCCGGTGCCCGCCGCGATCACGCACGTCTGGGTTGGGTTGGACGGCTGCGTAGCAATGCTGACCGCATAGTTGCCGCCGGTCGGGACTAGCTTGGCGAACGTAAATGAACTCGCGTTGGAACTGGTAATCGCCAGGCCGTCGCTGCCATTGTCTTGCAAAAGCATGCCCGTACCGACCACGCCATTGACGGTGCCGCCGATCGTGTAGGCGAGGACGCAGTTCACGGCGACGTTTGATACATCACCGGTGGCCGTGCCGCTGCTATTGGTCACTGTGCAGAGCTGGTTCGGGGACACCGGCTGTGTGAGCACGGTGACCGCGTAGGTGCCGTTAGTCACCGCAGTCTTGAACGTGAAAGTCCCGTTAGCGGTAACCGTCAAGCTGTCGCCGCCGTTGTCCTGAAGTACGAGCCCGGTGCCCGTGAGACCGGAGACGGTACCGCCGATCTTGGCGTTGACCGCGGCCGTCGTGCAGGCCACGGCCACGGAAGTGACGTTGGCCGAGGCCGTGCCGTTACCGCTGGAAACTACGCAATTCTGCGACGGACTGCTCGGTTGGGTCAGCACTGTGACCGCGTACGCCGCGCCGGCCTTTACCGCGGTCTTGAACGCGAAGGTCCCGCTGGCGGTAACCGTGAGATTGTCCCCGCCATTGTTCTGCAGCACCAGTCCGGTGCCGGTGAGTCCGGTGACCGTGCCACCAATGGTGACCGTGCCGCCGGTTCCGCCGGTTGCTCCGGAATTGTTCTGGGGCAAGCCGCTACAGGCTGCCAGGCATAGGGCCGCGACCAGTGCGGACACACCCCAAAGCACTCGATTTGCGTAATTCATAGCGATTGTTTGCTCCTTCGCGCTTCGCCGCCTGCTTGGCGGACGAGCCATTGCACACTGTCGCTTCACCCGAAACGCAAATGAGCACACGGGTCCCTACGTATTGCACGGGGCAATAGCCTGGGTGCGGAACTACTCAGCTGTAAAAGTCCCGCTGAAGTTTGTACTTTTTGCAATACGACACTAGCGTGTGGGTACTGTGGAAGGCAATTAGTAAGTCGTAGTACGGTGTCCTGAGATGTATTAACCGCAGCCCGACAATTTCGCCTGATCGAAAGAGCAGGCGCGATTCAACGGTCGGCGGTTCCGCCCGCCGGAGCGCTGGCAGACGGCCCCGGTGGGGGTGATGCGGGCGTAGCGTAGTAGCCCTGGCGGGTTTTCACCGTGACCCCGGGGCGCGAAACGCGCACCTCGACTTTGTGATATGCGACGTTGCGATCGGTTCCTCGCGGGACGTACGCGAGCGTGTACTCGTGGCGGGCTTGCTCCGTGATCTGGGAATAGAGGCGCTCCATGGCGGCGCTGGTCGAGGCGTAATAGATGTCGCCGCCGGTGTCGTCGGCATAGTTGATGAGGCGAGAGAATTTGTGTTTGGTGAGGCTGCTGCCGACGGCCAGGCTGTAGACGGAAATATTTTCGCGCAGCAGCGCTTCGATGGTGTCCTTGTAGGTGTAGTGGTTGAAGGGAGCGCCGTTGGCGCCGTCCGATACCACCAGGATAATCTTGCGGCGAGCGGCTCCGCGATCGTGAAGCAGCTCGGCGGCCGAATGCACCGCGTCGTCCAGAGCCTTGGTGGGGCGATGACCTGGGTTGAGCGGTGCGGTTGGCGTGGGTTCGCCAATGCCGGGCGCGTGATCCGACGGTGACGAGACCGGCGCGGTCACAGGTGCTTTCGAAGGCGCGGCGTGTTCCTGCGCGCTCTTCAGGTCACTCCATAATTTGTCGAAGTCGGCGCTGAAGGCGTCTCCGGGATAGAAAGCCAAGTCAAAGCGGCAGATCAGCGCTTCGTCGTGTTCACTGATGCCGCCCAGGATGGCTCGAAGGCTTGGCGACATTTGCGCGGCATCTTTGGATTTGAGGTCGTCGTCGATGAGCACCACCAGGGAGAGGGGAAAAGCTTCCATGGTGAAAACATCGAGGGATTGCTCGACCTGGCCGTCGAAAACTCGAAAGTCCTTTTGCTGCAGATCCGGCACCAAATCGCCAAACTGATCCTTTACCGTGACGGGAAGCACGACGAGGTTAGAGTTGACGCGGATCTTCGATCGCTCGTCGCCGGATGTACCCGATGGGCTGGATGCACGGGATGGGCCTGGTGACGGGCTCTCGGCGGCTTCGGAGCGCGCGGGCTCCGGCGTCGATGACGGAGACTGCGCGCGGGGCTCTTGGGCAACGCCAGCAGCTGCTGCCGATACCAAGACGGCGGTCAGGAGCGGAACGAGGAACGTGCGCGACATGGAAAACAACCCCGGGACACCCATTTTACTGCAATCTTGGACGCACGGGGAAAGCGAAAAGGTGCCTGCGACGCCAGGGCGCTGCCAAGCGGCGCCCGTTTTCACTCCCTGCGCCGAATGGCCTCGGGCGATCGTTCAAATTCGGTCTAGGAGGTACGGCATCTTGCGGCACGCGCCGGAGGTGTTTTCAGGCAGGCGGCGAGCCCGCGCGCGCACTGGTCCATGGTTACGCAGCGGCATTTCATAATCGAACGAAGCATGCCCTGTATGGCGCGGGCCTTGGCGATGCTGGCCTCGAGTTGCCCGATCTTGGAGGTCGCCAGCTTGCGCCAGCGATCGCCGGCCGTAGTGGTGGAAGGGAAGCCGTGAAGCAACAATTTGATCTCCGGCAGGGAAAAGCCGGTGTCCTTTGCAAAGCCGATGAGCGTAAGCCGGTTGGCGGCTTCCGATGAGTACACCCGGCGGCCATTCTTGCGAGCGGGAGCCGGGAGCAGGCCGGTTTTTTCGTAGAAGCGGATGGCCGACGGCTTGAGATTGCTGAGCGCGGCGAGTTCGCCGATGGTCATGGCAAAGCTCCGCTGGGTGTCACGGGAGATGCGCGATGCTTACCGGGCCGGCCGTGACCAAAGAATGACAATCGCGCACCTTGACTTAAAGTCAACTTCAACTTCTAGCATGAAGCCCCGGGTCGCACAAGCGGCCCAGGGGAGGAACTCATGTTGAGAAAGCAGAGCGAGAACGCCGACGTATTTGGTCGGCTGACGAACATGTTGTGCACGGCGGCGTGCCTTGCATGGTGGGCGGTTAGCTCGAGTATCATCGCGCGAGGTGCGCAAGATAACAGCGCAATTACGGTCAACGGACGCGCTCCGGCGAAACAGGAAACGCCCTTTGCCTGCAGCCTGGAGAAAACACTGACCAAGGAGCAGCGTGCTCACAACAAGGAGATCATGCAAAAGATGGAAGCCGCCAGGATCGATACGAGGGAAATCGCCGACGGCTACGTGTTTCGATTTCGGGCCGAAGCCGTTTCGTTTACCGAAATTGCAGATTGGGTGGCTACCGAGCGCATGTGCTGCCCCTTTTTTGATTTGGCGATCGAATCAGAACGTGAGAACGGTCCGCTGTCGCTGAGGATCACCGGCCGCGAGGGAGTAAAGCAGTTCATCCGCGCCGGACTGTTGCTGCTCAAGCTGCAGTGATGGCTGTCGCCGGAGCCGCTTAGAACTCGCTCTCTAGTACCGCCACGAAGTCAGATCGGCGCCCGCCGGCGCGGTCTTCTGGATGCGCTCCAGAATGATCGGCAGATACATGGTGTTGTAGTGCAGGCGGGATAGATAGTTGGGCAGATTGGGATCGCCATTCCAGCAATGCTCGGCGCGGTCGCCATATTTCACTTCGCCTTCGTACGGAGGATTCGTGGTGCTCTTCAGGAAGTCCTCGATCAGGTACACGGCGTCGTTGAGCATGTAGTTGTCGGCGCTGCCCACATAAATGCGCAGCTTGCCGCGGAGTTTCGGACCGAGCGTAGCCCAATCCCGCTGCAAAATTGCGCTCAAGTCGTAGTGTTCTTTCCAATATTCGGCGACCTGGTGATCGATCTCGCCGGTTTCCTTGTCGAAGATCGGCTGCGGATAACCGTCTTTGCCGACCGGCCCATACACCGCCTGCCAGATGTCATATTGTTCGCCGGAGCGGCCGTGGGAGCCCAGCGCCAGCTCGTACTGGTTCACGCCCTGCGTGGTGGCCAGCACGCGCCCAAGGTAGTCGCGGTAGCCGGGCTGTGCAATTTGCATCGCCGGGCCCTTCATGAAAAATGCGTTCCGATCCTTGTACAGGTTGATGTAGGTATAAGCGCGAAAATCCACCGGATCGGGGCAGGCGATGAATGCGCCGTTGTAATGATCCGGATAAAACATTTGCACCGCGATGGATTCCCATCCTCCGGTCGATCCGCCCCATGCGAAGCGCGCCCAGCCCTGTCCGATGGCGCGGAACTGCTTCTCCAGCGCGGGAAGCAGCTCGGTCTCGATGGCGTCGCCATACGGCCCGACGTTCGCCGAATTTACAGCGTACGAATCGTCATAGAACGGATTCGCATGATTGATTTGCGCGATCAGGATGCGCGGAAAATTGGGCGCCTTCCACTGCTGGTACAGCTTGTATGCCTCTTCCTGTTGAATGCGGTTGTAGCCGGAAATATGAAAGCGCTCGCTGTAGTCGGGCTTCAGATTGGGATCGGGCGGCTCGGTGCGCAATCCCTCGAAATCGCGGTTGAAGTGATCTTCGGATAGCGCCAGAGGAAAGCGCGCGTTGGGATGCTCGTCGAAACCTTCGGGCACCAGTACATTCGCGCTCAGATACATCGGCCGCCCCCAGAACTTCGTGAGCAGCGCGCTCTGAATCTTCATGTGGCGAATGTACTTGGTGTCTTTGGGCGCCTCGATGGGCGGAATCTCCTGATCCATGACAATTGCGACGGGCTGCTGCGTGCTCCCGCCCAGGGTGATCTTCTGCGGCTTGCTGTACAAATTGGTCGGCGACGTGTTCCAGTGCTGGCCCTCGCCTTGATCCATGTGCAGCTTCACGGTATGCCCGTCGGCGCGGTGGAAGGTTTCGTAGCGATTGAGGACCGCTTGCACGAAGTATTCTCCCGCGGCGACATCGCGGAGATAGCGAATCGGGTAGCCGAAAGCGGCATCGTCCAGGGTCACCGCTTTTCCCGGAGCCAGCGCATCGACGTCCAGCCCGAATACCATTTGCGTCTTGTACGAAATGCCGATCTGCATCCGCGGCTCGTCGCTGCCGTCGGTGGACAGCAACAGCAGGATGCGGCCGTCCAGCGGCTGCGCGCTGCGCTCCTTCGGGAATGACACCGAAAATTGCGGCGCGTTTCCAGGAGCCGGCGAGGCATTTAGCGGCGCGACCTTGAGCACAGCGAGGACCGGGCAAAGTAAAACCAATACGAACAAACGTCGATAAGAAAACATGGGCAAGTTTCTCCGGAGGGCGGCGGGAACAAATAAAGGTATCCGCCGCCGCAAGCGCCGCCAAGAATACTTTCTTTTCGCTTCGGTGTTCAGGAAAATTGCTCTCGCGCCGCGATTGACGGATGATGAGGGCGCTTGCCGGGAGGAACGATGTCGGTGCAGCGAAAAGTGAAGTGGGCAGTGCTCGGCGCGGCGAACATCGCCGTGCGCAAAGTGATTCCGGGAATGCAGGCAGGGGAAATGTGCGAAATCGTGGCCATTGCCTCCCGGAGTCTGCCGAAGGCCGAGAGCGCCGCCGAACACTTGCGCATTCCCCACGCCTACGGCTCGTACGAGGCGCTGCTGGCCGATAGCCACGTCGAAGCCATCTACAATCCGCTCCCGAATCACCTGCATGTGCCGTGGTCCATCAAAGCCGCGGAAGCCGGCAAGCACGTACTATGTGAAAAGCCGGTGGCGCTGAGCGTTGCAGAAGCGCGCACCTTGCAGACGGCACGCGACAAGAACGAAGTCTTGATCGGCGAGGCCTTCATGGTGCGCACGCATCCGCAATGGGTGCGCACGCGGGGATTGATCCGCTCCGGCCGCATTGGAGACCTGAAAGCCATCAGCGGAGTATTCAGCTATTTCAACCGCGACTCGACCAATATTCGCAATATTGAGGAGTGGGGCGGCGGCGGACTGATGGACATCGGCTGCTACCCGATCAATACCTCGCGGTTCATCTTCGACGAGGAGCCGGCGCGGGTCATCGCCTTGATCGAGCGTGACCCCGATTTCAAAACCGACCGGCTGGCCTCCGCGATCCTGGACTTTCCTTCCGGACAGGCCACGTTCACCTGCAGCACGCAGATAGTGCCGTATCAGCGCATGCAGTTTCTGGGTACAAAAGGACGGATCGAGATCGCGATTCCGTTCAATGCGCCGCCCGATCGCCAGACGCACATTTTCATCGATGACGGTCGCGATGTGTTCGGGTCCGGCGTGACCACGGAAACATTTCCGGTCTGCGATCAGTACACGATCCAGGGGGATGCCTTCTCCAAAGCTATTCGCGGTGAAGGCCAGGTTCCCGTGCCCCTGGAAGACTCCATCGCCAACATGGCGGTGATCGAAGCGCTGTTCCGCTCGGCGAAATCCAACCAATGGGAGCGGCCCTGAGTGCGCGGCTATTCCGTCCTTGAGGAGTGTGACTTCCACGAGACCGGAACGACTTGGCCGACCACGAAGAAGTAAGCGACGGCGCCCACCAGCGCTATTGCCCCGGTGATTGCGAAGGCCCAGAAAAAACTTCCGGTGCGATCGACCACGTAGCCCGCGACGATCGGTGCGGAGATTCCAGCGAGATTGCCGCAGAAATTCTCCAGGCCCGTCCACTTCCCGGCGGTTTGCGTCCCGGCGAGGATCTGCGTCATGGTCCAGAGATTGGGCGAGCACAGGCCCAGCGCCATGCACGAGAAAATCAGAATCAGCATGGCAATGGTCTGGTTCGCCACCAAAAACACCAGCACGAAACTGATGCCTGCGACGCCCAGCCCTCCGCCGCATAGCGCTTTCAACACGCGTGTGGGGCTCTTACCCGCGGTGATCGAGCGATCTGCAATCCACCCTGCCATCAAAACGGAAACCGCCAGCGCGAAAAAAGCGGTTCCCAGGGTGTACGACATCGTTTGCAGCGAAAAATTGCGGTGCTTCACGAGATAAAACGGCAGCCAGGTGATCAGAAAATACCAGAGATAGTTGAAGCAAAACAGTCCGACGAACGTGCCCCACGCCGAGCGCTGCTGCAGAATTTCGAGCATGCTGGCTGGAGACGACGGCGCCGCTCGGCCTTCAGACGCGGCCAGGCCCTTGCCTTTCGGCATCCATTTCAGCCACGGGAGCAGCCACAGCGCGCTTGCTAGTCCCAATACAACGAAAAACATGCGCCATCCCACGTGCGCGACGAGCAATCCGCCCACCAGTGTTCCCAGCGCCGGCCCGCCGGCCCATCCTGCCGACACCATGCCGTTCGCGCGCCCGCGCTGCGAGGCGTGGAAGTGCGTCACGATGATCTTGTTCACCGCGGGGTACGACGCCGATTCGCCGATGCCCAGCAGCAGCCGCGCGGTCAGCAGCAGCGCAAAATTGCGCACTAATCCGGTGCTCAGCGTGGCCGCCGACCACAGCAACACGCCAAGCGCCAGTAGCCAATTCACGTTGAAGCGATCGACCGCCCATCCGGAAAGGATCTGGCAGAACGCATAGGTCCAGAAAAAGGACGAAAGCAGAACGCCCAGTTGGGAAGCCGAAAGGTGGAGATCATCTTTGAGCAATGGCGCGGCGATCGAAAGACTGCCGCGATCCACGTAATTGATGAAAATGGAGAGCCCGAGCAGCACCGCCACGCGCTTCAATGCGAGCGGAAAACGCGGCGACTCTAGAGGATGTGCGAGGCTGCTCATGGGTAGGTGGACCGGCTACCACGCGCCGGTCAGGACTCGAACGACCAGCGGCCTCCCAGCATCGTGCGCTCCACGGGAATCGTCACCAGCGACGAGGGCGGTTCGCGCAGCGGGTCGCGCCCCAGCACCACCAGGTCCGCCAGCTTTCCCGCGGTGATCGATCCTTTGATTTTGTCTTCGAACGAAGCGTACGCACCGTTCATTGTCCCCACGCGAATCGCTTCCTGAACGGTGATGCGCTGGTTCGCGCCCCACACCGTGCCTTTAGTATCTGTGCGCGTCACTTCGGACTGCAGGGCCATCATCGGTTCATACGGGCTCGCAGTGTAGTCCGACGCCTGCGTCGGCCGGATCCCGGCGTCGATCATCGAGCGCAGCGCAAACATATTTTTCAGCCGCTCCTGCCCGTAAAAATGCATCTTCTCGCCATGGTAATAAACGTAACTGGAAAACGGCGCGGGTATCGCGCCCAACGCCTTGATCCGCGCCAGCAACCCCTCATTCACCATCGTGCAGTGCTCCAGCCGGAATCGCGGATCGCGCCGGGGTGATTCCTTCTGCAGCCGCTCGTAAACGCGCAGGGTCTGGTCGATGGCCACGTCTCCATTCGCATGCGTCCCGATCTGCCATCCCGCCAGATGCGCCTGCTTTGTCTTCTCGTACTGCTCCTCCTCGCCCATCATCAGCAAACCGAAATAATCCGGGCTGCCTTGGTACGCTTTCGACAGCCGCGCGGTGCGCTCTGAAATCGATCCGTCGGCGAAAATCTTGCACGCCCCCACACGCACAAACTCGTCGCCGAGTCCCGTGCGCATTCCCGCCGCAATCATTTTGTCCAAATGGGGCTGAGCGATCAGGCAGTACACGCGAAACCAGAGTTCACCGCCGTCGCGCGCATCTTGGTACGCGCGCAGATCGTCCGGCGTTCCGAGGGCATCGCCAACCGAAGTGATCCCGGCACGCGCCATCGCTCGGGAAATCAGCTTGACGCCTTCGGCGCGGTTCTCTCGAGTCGCCAGATCGGGCGCATTCTTTTCCATCAGCGTGCGCGCCTGATCGGCAACGCGTCCCGTGAATTTGCCCGTGGCTGCATCGCGGTCAAACTTGCCGCCGGGTGGATCGGGCGTTTTCTCGTCGACGCCTGCAAGCCGGAAGGCCGCGGAATTGTAAAAGTTTGTATGACCGCCCCGGTGCATCACGACGACGGGATGATCGGGAACTGCCGCATCCAGGTCGGCGCGCGTAAGCATTCGGCCCTCGGCGCCTTTCGTGTCGTCGTACTTCGATCCGTAGACCCATTGACCGGCCGGCGTCTTCGCGGCGCGCTCGCGCAAGGCTGCCTGAATCGCGGCGAGCGACGGCAGATCGCAATTCACCGCCACGACCATGTCCAATCCCGATATGGCTGGATGGCAGTGTGCGTCGATAAAGCCAGGAAGAACGGTCTTGCCGCCCAGATCGATCTTCTTCACTCCCGCGCTGGCCAGGTTCAGCACCTCGGAATTGCTTCCGATCGCAAGGAAGCGTCCGTCGGAGATCGCCACGGCCTGCGCGCTCGGTTGCCGGTCATCGACCGTGAAGAAGTTGCCGTTGTACAGAATCAATTCGGGCTTTTCGCTGTCCAGCGGTGGAAATATCGCCACCGCAGCGAGGGAGCCGAGGAATTCTCTGCGCGTAGGCGTACAGAACTTGGACATGAGGCCTCGTTTCGCGTTGCGTGAAGCGAATGGTGGCGGCGGGATGGTATGTGCTGGCCGATATGGAGTCAATCTGGATGAGCAGTCGCCAGCCGACCGGTGAGCGATCGGCTAACTGGCCGCAGCCGGAACTCGAAAATCAAGCGCTAGAACCGTAATGTCGTCGTCCTGGCTGCGGCCATTCGCGTGACCGGCCCAATGCGAGACTTCATCAAGCAGCGCTTTCGTCAACGCCATTGCGGAAAGATCGCCATGCGCTCTCAGGAATTGCTCCATCCGCGACTTGCCGTATTCTTCCTGCGTCGCGTTCATGGCTTCAAACACGCCATCCGTGTAAATCAGGCAGCGATCACCGGAATCCAGCGGAATCTCGGTCGCAAAGTACTCCGCTTCGGGGAACAGCCCAAGCATCAAGCCGTTTTCTTCGATCTGGCGCACCGCGCCCGAAGAACGCGAAGTCAGCATCAGTGGAGGGTGGCCCGCGCCTGCGTAGCGCAACACATTTCGCTGCATATCCACGAAAACGTACGCCGCGGTCACGAAGTGATCCTCGAATTTTCCGCACAGCGCGCGGTTCAGGCCGACCAACAGCCGCGCGGGATCGCCGGCGTGTTCAGCCTGCGCGGCAAATGCCACTTTCAGCATCGATGCGATCAGCGCCGCCGGCACGCCATGGCCGGTGACATCGGCGACCAATACTCCGAGGCGCTGCTCGTCCACCACCAGAAAATCGTAGAAATCGCCGGCCACGGCGCTCATTGGCACGTACCGCGCCGCAATCTGCAAATGGGGCAGCGAAGGAATCTCGCGCGGCAAAGTGGAAGACTGAATCTGCCGCGCGATTTCTAGTTCCTTGCCGATCGCCAGCAGTCGCTCTTCATTGGCGAAAATGCGCAGCGCGGTCAGATAACCAAGGCATCCAACGAACGCCAGAAATCCGATGAACTCCGAATTTTCCCCCGGCACAAGATGCAACCCCAGCAGATTCGCGTGCACGACGAACACCATCCAAATCGCTATCCCAATGAAAAAGATCCGGATTTCACGCGCCGCGACCACAGTTTCTGCGTTGCGCCAAATCACCACGATCAGCGCGATGTTCACTACCACTGTTCCCAGCACCACAAAATCGTTCACCGCGTGGAGCGTCTGAAGTTTGATTCCAAACGCCGCGCCCACAATTTCGACAATGCAGAACGCGCCCTGCACCGCGATGATCCAGCGAAACACCTTGCGGAGCTTGGCTCCCACAAGCTGGTACAGAAAAAACGCGAAGGGCAGAATGATCAGCGACG
>DATNCJ010000103.1:0-10229 GCA_035607215.1 Candidatus Eiseniibacteriota bacterium | reverse complement strand
GACACCACTAGCATCGCGCCCTTCTTGTGCGCGATCTCGGCGATAGCGGCAGCATCTTCAATGGTTCCGAAGAAGTTAGGCGACTGAATCAGGACGCAGGCCGTATCCGGCGTGATGGATTTTTCCAACTCTTCCAGGTTTAGCCGGCCATTCTCTTTAAACGACGTCGTGGACAGGGGCAGGTTCTGGTGATGCGCGTAGGTGGTCAGCACCTCGCGATACTCCGGGTGCACGCTGCGCGCAATGATCACCGAGCGGCGTCCGGTGAGACGCACCGCCATCATCACGGCCTCGGCGGCCGCAGTCGAACCGTCGTACATGGAAGCATTGGCGACTTCCATGCCGGTAAGCTCGCAAATCATGGTCTGAAATTCAAAAATCGCCTGCAATGTGCCCTGCGAGATTTCCGCCTGGTAAGGGGTGTAGGCGGTCAGAAATTCGCCGCGCGAGATGAGCGAATCGATGATCACCGGCCGGTAGTGAGCATAGGCGCCGGCACCAAGGAATGTGGCGTAGGCGTCGCCGTTCTCGCGGGAGCGCTCGCGAAACCAGTCCACAATCTCCGATTCAGCCATCTGCCGCGGTACTTTAAGGTCCCGCTCCAGGCGGTATTCCGCGGGAATGGGAGAGAACAAATCGTCGATCGAACGCGCGCCCATGGCTTGCAGCATGGCCTTTCGGTCGGCGGGAGATTTAGGCAGATAGCGCATAGAAATTCTTTAGATGTACTTCGAGGCCAATTCGATTGTTGGCCGGCGGCGCTGGGGTGATGTTTGCCATGGGTGATATCAGCTTTGGATTCAGTGCCCACCCTCTTCGGCAACGAACTTCTCGTAGTCGGCGGCCGAGAGCAGTGCGTTCAGCTCACCCGGATCCTTCAACGTGATTTTGATCATCCAGGCGCTATGCGCATCTTTATTGATCTTTTCCGGGGCCGTTGCCAGATCACCATTCACTTCGGTCACCGTACCGGACACGGGGGCGTAGAGATCGGAGACTGCCTTCACCGACTCCACTGAGCCAAAGGTTTTGCCGGAGGTGATTTCGGCGCCCGCCTTGGGCAGATCGACGAAGACAATGTCGCCCAGCGACTCCTGGGCGTAACTGGTGATGCCGACGGTGGCGTTAGCGCCGTCGGCTTTGATCCACTCGTGCTCTTTGGTGTACTTGTAGTCGGTCGGAAAGGGCATGGTGACTTTTTAGCTCCTGGCTTCTAGTTGCTGGCTCTTGGCTTTTCGGGTCCCTCTGTGCTTCTCCGTGTCCTCTGTGTTCAAGCCTTTTTCGGCTTCCGATAAAACGGGGTTGGCACTACTTGTGCCTTCACGCCCTGCCCGCGTATTTCCACTTTTAATTCGGTGCCCAGAGGGACGAACTCGGTGGGAACATACGCCAGCGCGATATTTTTCTTGAGAAAGGGCGCAGGGGAACCGCTGGTGACGTACCCGATCTCCTGGCCGGCCAGGTCGAGGACCTTGTAGCCATCGCGGGCGATGCCGCGCTCTAACATCTCCAAACCTGCAAGTTGGCGTTTTGTTCCTTCGGCCCTGGCCTGCTCCAGAGATGCGCGGCCGATGAAGTCCGGCTTCTCCATCTTGCAGAAACGATCGAGGCCAGCCTCCCACACGTTAATGGTATCGGAAATCTCGTGGCCGTAGAGCGGCAGCCGGGCTTCGAGACGCAGCGTGTTGCGAGCGCCGAGACCGCAGGGGACCACTCCGAATTCCTTGCCGGCTTCGAGAATCTCGTTCCACACCCGGGCGCTGGTCGCTTCGTCACTCGGAATGTAGATCTCGAATCCATCTTCGCCGGTGTAGCCGGTGCGGGCAATCAGAGTATCTTTCAGCCCGCAAACCGTCCCGCGAGTCACCCAGTAAAACTTCACCGCCGAGAGGTCCGCGTCGGTGAGCTTCTCCAAGAGGTTGACCGCCTTCGGTCCCTGAATCGCGATCTGGGTAAAGTCGTCGGAGAGATTTTCGACCGTGCAATCGAACTGACGGGTATGGTCGCGCACCCAGTTGAAATCCTTCTCGCGGGTTCCGGCATTGATCACCAGCAGGTATTCATCTTCCCCAAGACGGTGGACGACAACGTCATCCACGAAAGTGCCCTGCGGATAAAGCAGTGCCGAATACTGTGCCTGGCCGATGGCGAGCCGCGCAGCGTCATTCATCGAAATATGCTGTACTGCGGCCAGCGCTTGCGGCCCGGCCAGGCGGATATCGCCCATGTGGCTGACGTCGAAAATGCCCACGCCCGTTCGCACCGCATTGTGCTCGGCCATGATCCCGCCCACGGACGGGTATTCGACCGGCATCTCCCAGCCATTAAATTCGACCATTTTGGCGCCCATCTGGCGATGGACAGAATAGAGCGCGGTCTTGCGGATGGCTGGCGTAGTCGCCTCGACTGCGGGCAATGAAACCTCGGTCAAAAGCAATGGCTGAGCTGCTGAAATGATCAGGACTGTTTACCCTAACACGCGCTCGGCGATGGCTTCAACTGAGCCGCCGGTGGACCAGATTGGCAGCCTGGAATGGCGGTTACCAACGGAACTTTCCACGCTCCCGAACCCGCGCTAGAGTTCGCCCATGGCCACCACCACCAGAAACAGGTACCACTGCATGCAGTGCGACATGACCGAGGACAAGTGCGATTGCGAGAAGTACTGTTGCTCCTGCCAGGGGCAAGTGGACATCCGCCTGTGCAGCGATGGTCTTTACTACTGCCCGCCTTGCCGGCAGGCGTGCGGCTACAAGGTTTCCGACTAGGCAGTGGGCCTTGGCTCTCGAGGCGCCCGGCACTCGCAGGGACAACCTGTGTCTTGTTGGCGCACGCCTTTGGTCGGGAGGGCACCTCGGTCGGGCACGACTTCAGTCGTGCCGTAAAGTTCTGTGACCGGGGCTTTAGCCCCTGCGGTCACTCAGCGTGCGACCGCGTACACTCTCGTCAGTTTCCGTGGACAGGAATCGAGTTCAAATCCTCCGTGTGCCGAGGAGTAAAGATAGTCTTCGGCTCGACTCACAATTTTGCCTTCTACCGGGTTCTGTCGAATATATCCAACGTGTACGGCGTAATCAGTTGCATCTCGAATGCGATGATCAACGTATCCGCGTTCCCATATTTCCATGTTCAGAGCCAACTGGTTCTTGACCCTAAAGGAAAATCCCCCTTTGATGAATTGCAGAGCTCGTTCCAACTTGATTTCTGATGGGGTGAGGAGCAGGTGAAAATGTGTTGGCATTACTACGAACTCATGCAACAGGAATTTTCGCTCTCGCCGATAGTGATAGATGGTGTCGATGAAAAGACCCGCCATGCGTTCGGTTTGGAACAGCGAACGATGTCCCCATGTGCCGGCAGTCACGAAATATACATTTGATCCGAAAGATGTTCGATCCCGAGGGGGTTTGGACACGTTTGACCTCAGCGGCTGAAGCCGCAATCTTGTGAGCATTGTGGCGGCACGGCTGAAGCCGTGCCCTCCCGGCCGCGCCCTTCCAGCCGTGCCCTTCCAGCCGTGCTCTCTCGCCTTTTCATTCTCTATCAGAGCCTGTGACGGATGTCTGTGACGGACGAACACTGAAGTGTTCAGAGTGGGGCTAGATAATCACTGCTTCCTTGTACTCTCCGAAAACTTTTCGCATGGTGTCAGAGATTTCACCGACCGTCGCGTTGGCTTCGACTGCGGCCAGGATTCGCGGCAGAAGATTCTCCCCGGAGCGGGCGGCAGCTTCGATTTGCTGGAGTGAGGCCTGCCACGCATCGTGATCGCGGCGTGCACGCAAAGCCCGCAGGCGTTCGACCTGCTTGCGCTCCAGTGCTTCGTCGATACGTTGGATAGGGATGGGCTTCTCTTCCTCCACGGCAAAGCGATTTACGCCGACCACTACGGCTTCCTCGCGATCCACCTGCTGCTGGTATTCGTAAGCCGCGTTCTGGATCTCCTGCTGCACATAGCCTCGCTCCAGCGCTTTGATCATGCCTCCGAGAGCTTCAATCTTTCGCAGATAGTCGGAGGCGCGGGTTTCAATTTCATTGGTCAGGGCTTCGATGTAGTAGGAACCGGCCAAAGGGTCAACGGTTTGCGGAACGCCGGCCTCGTAAGCCACGATCTGCTGGGTGCGGAGCGCGATACGAGCAGCCTGCTCGGTGGGCAGGGCGAGCGCTTCATCGTACGAATTGGTGTGCAACGATTGGGTGCCCCCGAGCACCGCAGCCAGCGCCTGCAGCGCGGTGCGAACGATATTGTTTTCCGGCTGCTGCGCGGTCAGAGTCGAGCCCGCGGTCTGGGTATGGAAGCGCAGCATCCAGGAGCGCGGGCTTTTCGCACGGAAATGATCCCGCATGATTCCAGCCCACATGCGGCGGGCGGCCCGGAATTTGGCAACCTCTTCCAGAAAGTTGTTGTGGGCGTTGAAGAAGAATGAAATCCGCGGAGCAAACTTATCAACATCGAGGCCGGCGTCGATGGCCCCCTGCACGTAGGCGATGCCGTTGGCCAGGGTGAAGGCGACTTCCTGGACCGCAGTCGATCCGGCTTCGCGCATGTGATAACCGGAGATGGAAATAGTGTTCCACTCGGGAACGTTCTGATTGGTCCAGGCAAACAGGTCGGTGATGATGCGCATGGCCTGTGCGGGCGGAAAAATGTATGTGCCGCGGGCGATGTACTCCTTGAGCACGTCGTTTTGTACGGTGCCTGACAACAGGCGAACATCGACGCCCTGGCGGCGGGCGACCGCGGCGTAAAGCGCCAGCAGGATCGACGCGGTTGCGTTGATGGTCATCGAGGTGGAAATTTTGGTCAGATCGATGCCATCGAAGAGGCGCTGCATGTCTTCGACAGAATCGATGGCCACACCCACTCTTCCGACTTCCCCGACCGCCAGGGGATGGTCGGAATCGAGGCCGATCTGAGTCGGAAGGTCGAACGCGACGGAGAGGCCGGTGGTGCCGTTAGCCAGCAGGTACTTGTAGCGTTTGTTCGACTCCTCGGCATCGCCCATGCCGGCGTACTGGCGCATAGTCCATAACCGGCCGCGATACATGGTGGCCTGCACGCCCCTGGTGAAGGGGTAGCCGCCGGGGTATCCGACTTCGCTTTCCTGGTTGCGAGCGTTGAGATCAGCGGGCGTGTACAGAGCGTGGATGGGGATGTGGGAGGAGGTTTCGGGATCAGCCGCCGCGCGATTTTCGGCTTTAGGTTTGTCGGCCATGACGAAGGGCAATGGGCACAAAGGACTCAGCACAAAGGAGATTTAAATTTTCGGTTCCTCGCGGACCTTCGTGTCCCTTGTGGTTCAAGCTCTTAACCTTTTTTCCATACTCTCCAGAATGAGCTGGCGCCGAACCAGGTGAAAGTCAAAGTGAAAATAATTGCGATTAGTACGCGTCCCAGGGTAGTCTGGCCGGCCTGGTAGTGGGCGTACTCACGAAAGAAAGCGCCCGCGCCGATAAATGCTAAAGCCAGGAAAACAAAGCCTGTGACCTCGAGGAAGAGCTGGCGCAGCACCCGGCCAAAGTGCGATGCCGTAGTGCGGGCGCCTTTCATCACCGCGCCCAGGGTACGAGTGCGGCCGGCGTGCTGGGCAGCAATCCGGGCCGCGATGCTCAATTTGCGGACTGTGGAGACATTCACCATCAAGCGTCGATTTTAGCAGTGTTCGGGGTTACAATGACGGAGCACGACGCTGGCGTCGCGAGCCGGGGTGACCAGATCCGGCATCTAAGTAACTGAGTACTGGCGTTCTACTTCAGGGGGCCAAGTGGACCAGCAATTAAAGCAGTTGATGAAAGAACTGGGCGAGGCCATTAATGAATCGCTGGCGGACAGCGAGCAAATCGCCGAAGTGGTCTCCAAGATCAAAGACAGCGGATACGACATTTTCCTGGTACTGGAAGCGACCATCGGCGTAAGCAAGCCGGGCGAGAAGTCCGACGACAAGACTTCCCTGGTGACCACCCTGACCACCAACCCCGAGTTCAAGATCAGCGACCAGGACCTCAAGTTCCTGAAGTCGCTGCGCATCAAGATCGAGAACGACGCGGCGTAGCGGCGGGCGTCGGACCTCGGGCGCCAGACCTCAGGAAACCCAACCCTTCGGTCGTCGAAATCTCCCATTTTTCCTATTTGTCTTTCCTTTTTATCCAAGTTTCCTAACGGCTGAAAGCTGATAGCTGACGGCTGACCGCTGTGGTACAACCACGTCTTGCCTGCGAGCGGACAATCCGGACTCGTACGGGCCATTGGGAGATGGAGCCTGGCGGCCCTGGTTGTCAACTCCATCATCGGCAGTGGGATATTTGGACTGCCTTCCGACGTGGCCCGACTCATTGGCCGGTCCAGCCCATGGGCGGTATTGCTGGCAGGGGCCGCGGCCGGCGTCATCATGGCGTGCTTTGCGGAGGTGGCTTCGCAATTTACCCAGGCGGGCGGGCCCTACCTCTACGCGCGCGCCGCGTTCGGGCGGTTTGTAGGAATTGAAATGGGCTGGATGCTTTGGCTGGTACGCTTGGCGGCGCCGGCCGCGACTTCCAACCTGTTCGTTGTTTATTGTGGCGAGTTCTGGCCGCACGCCAGAGAACCACTGCCCCGATTCCTTATTCTGACCTTTCTGTACGGCGTCCTGACCCTGATCAATTATCGCGGAGTGCGGGCCAGCACACAGGTCAGCAACGTGTTTACGGTGGCCAAACTGGTGCCGCTGTTTCTGGTGGCGATTGCCGGATCGTTTTACCTGCTGACAGGGCACCCGGCAGCGCCTGAATTGCCAGGTGGTGCCGGTGCCGGCGCATGGCTCAAGGCTTGCCTGCTACTGGTCTTCGCCTACGGCGGCTTTGAGACGGCTCTCACGCCTTTGAGCGAGGCAAAAAATCCCCGTCGCGACGCGGCGTTTGCTTTGTTCACCGCGCTGATCACATGCACTTTGCTGTACTCGGCGATCCAGTGGGTCGTGGTGGGCATCCTGCCTGATCCTGCCCACAGCGAACGGCCCCTGGCGGATGTCGCCCGGCTCGTTTTCGGCAGCGGCGGCGCCGCTTTCGTGTCTGTGGGCGCGCTGGTTTCAGTGGTTGGCTATCTCAGCGCCAACATGCTGGGCGTGCCCCGAATTACGTTCGCGCTGGCGGAGAACGGAGATTTCCCGTCCATCTTCGCGGCCATTCATGCCCGCTTCCGCACTCCCTATTTTTCTATCCTTGCGTTCGCCTTATTGAGTTGGCTGCTGGCGCTGTTCGGCAGCTTCACCTGGAACGCTACTCTTTCCGCGGTGGCGCGACTCCTCTATTACGGCCTGGTTTGCGCGGCCTTGCCGATACTTCGCCGCAAGCAGCCGGGGGCTGCGATGTATCGCCTTCCCGCGGGAACGCTGTTTGCCGTGTTAGGCGTTGGAATTTGCGCGGTATTGATTACCGGCGTGAACCTGGGAGGGTCATTGATCCTGCTGGCTACTGCTCTGGTGGCGATGATCAACTGGCTGCTGGTCAGAAAGCGGCCGCCGGGCGAGGTGCTCTCCTGATTCTTGTATTGAACGCTGCGAAACTGCTAGGCTACGCCGTTCCATGAAACTCAAATTCCTTCTGCCGCTGCTTTGCGGAGTAAGTTTTCTTGCCGCAGCCCAGCAAGTATCTTTTTCAGCCGGGAATTTTGTGGTCGAGAAGAACGTCGCCGTGCCCATGCGCGACGGAGTAATCTTGCGCGCCGACGTGCTGCGGCCGAGCGGCAGAGGCGCATTCCCGGTGCTGGTTTACCGCACCCCGTACGGCAAAGAGCCGGCGCTCGAGGAATACACCACATTTCGGCACGCGCTCGAGCACGGATACGCGCTGGTAGTGCAGGATGTTCGCGGACGCTACGCTTCCGATGGCGAGTTCCGTCCCTACGAGAATGAAGGCCGCGACGGCTACGACACCATCGAGTGGGCAGCGCGTCAACCTTGGTCGAACGGCGCGGTTGGGACCTTTGGACTTTCTTATCCAGGGGCGGTGCAGTGGCTGACGGCAGTGGAGAACCCGCCCCATCTGAAAGCCATGGTCCCGGCGATGACTTTTTCTTCGGCACAGAATTTCTTCTACGCCGGCGGTCTGTGGGACATGTCGTGGATCGAATGGATTTGGGACAATATCGCGCCCGACACTCGGGCCAAGAGAAATCTGCCCGGACCGAAGACCCCGGACGAAGCGGTTGCCGCCTGGGGCCAGGCAAGTCCCAAGATGCTGAACACGGTGCCGCTCGACCAACTGCAGGAACTGCGCGGTGTCGCGCCGTACTATTATGACTGGCTCACGCATCCCTACGACGATCCCTGGTGGGAGTGGTGCGATCTGCGGAACAAATACGGCCGGGTGCACGCCGCCGTGCTCAATTTTTCCGGATGGTATGACGACAACTATGGCCCCGAAGGCGCCACCACGAACTTTGTGGGCTTGTTGAAGGCGCGGTCTTCCGCGGCCGACCCTGAGTCGCATTTCGCGGTAAAGCCGGACACGCACCTCCTGATCGGTCCGTGGGTGCACGGTGTGGATTCTACGGCGAAGGCCAAGGCTGGCGAGCGTTCTTTTACTCAGGCGGCGGCGATTGACTACGACGAAATTGTCCTGCGCTGGATGGATCACTACCTGCGAGGCAGCGCGAATGGAGTAGAGAAGGAGAAACCTGTCCGCTACTTTGTGATGGGAGACGATCAGTGGCGCGCCGCCGACGCCTGGCCGCCGGCCTCGACACACGTTTCCTATTATCTAACCAGTCCGCGATCCGGGGAGGTTCATGGAAGTCTGTCCTCCGAAGCGCCCAGCGAGAAGAAGGCGTCAATGAATTTTCTATCCGATCCGGAGAAGCCGGTGGTCAATTCGTACGGCAGTTCGGGCGCGCACGATTACCGGGATTTGACCGGGCGCCGCGATGTTTTGACTTTCGATTCGGCCCCGCTGGACCGCGACACCGAAGTGACCGGACCGATCCATGCCCAGATTTATCTGGCGTGCGACTGTCGCGACACCGATTTGTGGGTACGTTTGCTCGACGTGGCTCCAGACGGCACGGCTTTCAATCTGATGAGCCCCGGCCTCGACGTGCTGCGCGCCAGCTATCGCAACCTGAAGAAGGGGCGGCGACTACTGAAGCCGAATCGGGTCTATGAGCTGCATCTCGACAACCTGATTACCAGCAACGTGTTTCGGAAAGGTCATAGCATACGAGTACAGATTTCAGCGACCTTCTTTCCGAATTTCTCGCGCAATCTGCAGACCGGCGAGCTGGAAAATTCGTCTTCCAGAATGCAGAAAGCCAACGTCTCGATTTACACTGACCGCCGTCGCCCTTCACGCATTGTTTTGCCGGTCATTTCACGGTGAGGACGCGCGATCGCGAAAGCCGATGCGGAGACCCGGAGGAATCTTTGTTCCAGCGAAACCGGACTTACCTGCTGCTTCTGCTGGCTGCTGCATTTCTGGCTGCGGCGTCCGTTCCAGTTCGGGCCCAGCGCGAACCGGTGCTCAAGCAGATCGACGAGCCCCATCCCTACTACTTCCGCGAAATGTATTTGCCTCAGCTCACGACCGGCCCGAGCGCAGTGGCGTGGGCCGCGGATGCACGCAGCGTGGTCTTCTCCATGGCGGGATCGCTGTGGCAGCAGAAGCTGGACTCTTCCTCGGCCGAACAACTGACCAGCGGCCCCGGCTACGACTACCAGCCCGATTGCTCTTCTGATGGGCGCTGGGTGGTGTACGCCTCTTATGCCAGGGATGCGGTTGAACTCTGGTCCCTGAACCTGGCGACAAAAGCCACGCGCCAAATCACCACCGGCGGCGCCGTCAACGTCGAGCCCCGTTTCTCGCCCGACGGAAAGCGGATCGCATTCGTCTCTACGTCGTTTAACGGACGCTTCCACATCTTCGTGGGGCAATTCAGCGACGGCGAATTGAAGGATGTCCACCGCCTGACCGGAGAGAACCGCAGCAGCCTCAACCGCTATTACTACAGCCAGTTCGACCTTGAGATCAGTCCCGCCTGGTCGCCCGACGGTAAGGAAATACTTTTCGTTTCGAACCGCGGCCACATCTACGGCACCGGCGGCTTCTGGCGGATGAAGGCCGAGCCCGGTGCGGAGGCTCGCGAGATTCACTACGAAGAGACGGCATGGAAGGCGCGCCCCGATTTTTCCCCGGACGGCAAGCGGATCGTCTATGCGTCCTATCTGGGGCAGCAGTGGCACCAGCTCTGGGTGCTGCCG
>DATNCJ010000092.1:0-6002 GCA_035607215.1 Candidatus Eiseniibacteriota bacterium | reverse complement strand
TTGAGGCTGGTAAGTTTGCCGACATCGTTGCAGTTAATGCCGATCCGCTGGCTGACGTGCGCGCCCTGGAGCACGTTGATTTCGTGATGAAGGGTGGCGTGGTTTACAAGGACACGCGGATGCAGCATCCCTCAGCCAACTGAAGTATCCGCTCGTGTGGGGCGGGCGCCCTCGCCCACCGCTTTTGGGGTTGTAGTTGCCGGGTTCCCTGGATGCAGAGCCCTCGAACAGCTCTCAAATCAAATTCAAAGGCGGCGGGCGAGGGCGTCCCGCCCCACACTTGCCTTGCATATACGAACCATATGGCGTATCAGGTGAGCGGAATGTTTGCGTGTAGAATCGCCCCTTGATGGCGAATTCTGCAGACTCTCCGGAAGCGCGCCCGGTTCGCGGCTTCGCTCGTATTCTTCGTCTCTTTCGCCCTTCGCACCAGCACAGCGCCTTCTCGGCCACACTGTTGCTGATGACGGCGGTCATGCTTTCAAGGGTCATCGGTTACGTGCGCGAGGCTTATATCGCGTACGCCTTCGGCGCCGGACCTGCGACGGACGCCTACGTCGCCGGTTTCACCATCCCCGACTGGCTTAATTACCTGGTGGCGGGCGGCACTGCTTCCATCACGTTCGTGTCGATCTACACCCGGTTCCTGGCCGCAAACAAGGAAGAAGAAGCGCAGAAGACATTCTCGATCATCATCACCGTAATGACCGCGGTGCTCGGGGTGGGCGTTCTCCTGGCGGAATTTTTTACCCCGGAAATCTCCCGCCATCTTTTCCCCCACTTCAGCGCTGAACAGATGGAACTCTGTGTCCACCTGACGCGCATTCTGCTGCCTGCCCAGATCTTCTTTTATGTCGGCGGCGTGGTTTCGGCGGTGCTGCTTTCGCGTCGGCTCTTTTTGTTCCCCGCCTTTTCTCCGCTGCTCTATAACGCAGCCATCATCATGGGCGGCGTGCTGCTTTCTCATCGCTTTGGCATCGCATCGCTCGCCTACGGCGCGCTGGCGGGCAGCTTCCTGGGGCCATTTCTGATTAATGCCATCGGGGCCGCCCGCATCGGCACCGGGTACAGCATTTCATTCGACGTGCGCAACCCGGCATTTCGCGAGTGGGTGCGGCTTTCCATTCCGTTGATGCTCGGGGTCTCGCTGGTTACGGCTGATGACTGGATCCTGCGCTACTTCGCTTCCGGAGCGGTGGGCGATATTACCCGGCTCAACTATGCCAAGCGTCTTTTCGCGGTGCCGATTGCGGTGCTGGGCCAGGCCACCAGCCAGGCCTCGCTGCCGTTTTTCGCCAAGCTGTTTGGAGAAAAGCGGCTGCGCGAGTTTGCCGACACCGTGAACGGGTCCATCTATAGAATTGTGGCAACGTCCCTGCTGGCGACCAGTTTCATGATGGCGGCGGCGCTTCCCCTCATCGATCTGGTCTATCGCCGCGGACACTTCCAGTTTTCCGATTCGCAGGAAACCGCGCTGTATTTCTTCTGGTTTGCTCTTTCGCTTTGCTTCTGGTCGGCGCAGGGTCTCTACTCACGCGCGTTTTACGCGGCCGGAAACACTCTCGTTCCCATGGTGGCCAGCAGCCTGATTACGGTGGCCTCCATTCCGGTCTATTCAGTGCTGTTCCACAAGCTTTCGACGGTCGGGCTGGCGATGGCGTCTGACCTGGGCATCGTGGCCAACACGCTTGCCCTGGCGCTGCTGCTGCATCGCCGCCAACTGGTGCGGGTGAACGAACTGAATTGGGCCGAGATCGGGAAGGCGGGAGTTACTTCGCTGGTGGCCGGAGGGCTGAGCTATCAGGTCGCTCGCGTCCTGCTGGTCAACAATAGCCGGATCGCGGACCTCAAGGCGCTGGGACTTATTACTGTTACATGGGCGGGCGCGGTGGCGGCGGGTCTGTGGATTACGCGATCGACGCTCCCCGGCGATCTTCGCCGCCGCAAAGCGATAGTCTATCCCCGCGTCGCGGAGGAGCAGGCGGAAGAGTTAAGCAAAGGGATAGAACCGTAGCGAATCTTTTCAGATCTCAGATACCAGTTCTCGGTTCTCAGAAAAAACGGCGGGCGCTCCTGAATGAATCAAGAGCGTCCGCCGTGATCTTGCCGAGAAAGTCTAGACTCGGGCTGCGCTGGCGGTTTCAGCCGCGACCTTCACTTCTTCACCGTTGGCCTTCTGGCCGGCTTTGCGGATATCGATGCCGCCCTTGAAGAAGGCGCCGTCCTCGATCGAGATGCGAGCCGCCACGACGTCGCCGGTAAGGGAGCCGTCGCTGCGGATGTCAACCCGATCGCTGGCCGTCAGGTTGCCGCGAACCTTGCCCAAGACCACGATTTCACGGGCATTGATGTTGGCTGAGACTACCCCATTGCGACCCACGGTCACGCGGTTGCCCGACAGGTTGATGGACCCTTCCACCCGGCCATCGATGTAAAGCGATTCCGAACCCGTTACCTCGCCTTTGATCACCAGGGATTTGCCAATCGTAGCCTGGTCCGCCGTGGTGGTCGCAACCGGACGCGGAGCCGGAGAAATGGGTTCGCTCGCGGCAGAGGTTGTGGCAGGCGCGGGCGCCGCTGGGCGCTCCGGCTCACCTGGCCGGCCTGGAGTCATAGGCTGATTCGTGGGTTTCCACATGTGGCAAAAGTCCTTTCCTCGTATGGATTCAGGGTAAAGGCCGCACTTCGGTGACCAACTGGCATTTTACTCCAGCAGGCTGCAAACTGGGCCTGTGAAAATCGCCTATTTGTTGATCGGCGGGACATGAACCGGAGGGTGAGGCCTGTGATCAAGCGCACGCCGGCACGCATGCCTGGAGCGCAACCGCCAGAACCATGCAAATTTGTCCCAGACCGGCATTTTTTCCCGTACCTTCGTCACTCGCGTCATTCATGCTTTGTGGAGGAATTTGAGGCTGGTGCGGGCGCGAGCGTCCCGCCCGTGCACGTGCGTAGGCACCTCAGGTATCCTGACAGCAGCACTTCATCTGAGAGTTCTTCATGAAATCCGACATGGCGATTACGCGCAGGCCTGAGTCGAGCGAGTACGCACCTTATTACGGAAAATACGTTTCGCTGGTCCCCGAGGGCGACATTCTCGTTACTCTGGAAAGGCAGTTGACGGATACGCTGGCACTGCTTGCGCCCCGCGAGGCGGACGGGGACTTCCGTTATGCTCCGGGCAAGTGGAGTGTGAAGGAAGCGCTCGGGCACGTCATGGACACCGAACGCATCTTCAGCTACCGGGCGCTGCGTATTGCCCGCAATGACAAGACTCCCCTGGCCGGCTTCGAGCAGGACGACTACGTGAAGTACGGGCCGTTCGCGCAAAGCAGCCTGACCGCCGTGTTGCAGGAGTTCACTTCGGTGCGGAACGCCACCATAGCCCTGTTCCGCGCCCTGGATGAAGCGGCGTGGACTCGCCGCGGAGTGGCCAGCAACAACGAAGTCACGGTGCGCGCCCTCGCCTACATGATTGCCGGCCACGAACTGCACCATCGCGGAATCTTTCTGCAGAAATATTTTCCGGCGCGCACTTCCTGAGCGCGCAGCATGCCCAGCCCGGCTCAGGTATCCTTGACCGTGAGACTCCGTCCGCGTGCCTGGTTACTATGCTTTCCGATTCCGCCATCCTGAAGAAGATCGAACAGCAGTCCAAACGCACTGCCGGCTTCAAGCAGCTGGCGCGTGAACTCGGGGTCCACGGGGACGCGCGCCGCGAGCTTTTCGAGCGTTTGAAACACCTGGCGGCCGGGGGACAGCTTCAGCAGGTTGGGCCCGACCGCTACGCCATTCCGCAAGCCGCTGCCGGCAAGAACATGGCGGTGGGGCGGTTGAGTATGCACCGGGACGGCTTCGGGTTTGTGATTCCGGAAGCTAACTCACTCGACGAGCGCATGAAAGCGAAGCTCGCCGGGGACATTTTCATTCCACCTCCCTTCGTGGGATCGGCCATGCACGGCGATCGCGTGCTGGTGGAAATCGGCAATATCCGTCCTGATGGCCGCGCCGAGGGCCGCATCGTGCGACTGATCGGGAGGGCGCACTCGACGGTCGTGGGCAAGTTTCACTATGGCAGCCGGCGGAATTATGTCACTCCAATTGATCAGAAGATCACGCAGGAGATTGTGATACCCGAGGGAATGGAGTATCCGGCGTCCAATGCCGATGCGGACGAAGGCGGCTCGCAGCGGCAAGGGCAGGATGCCCTCGCCACTTCCGGCGGGACGCCGGCGCTGCTTGAGGCCAGGAGGACTCCGCACCGGGTGCTGGGCCAGGAAGCGGCGCGACGTGTTGCCGGGGACGATCTGGAAAATGTTGTGGTGGACGTCGAGATTACCGACTGGCCCACGGCCACGCAGAATCCACGCGGGCGAGTGGTTGAGATTCTGGGCTACGAAGACGATTTCGGCGCCGACGTCGAGATCATGATTCGCAAGCATCACCTGCCCCATCGCTTTCCGCCCGCCGTGCTGGCCGAAGCACAGGATGCCGAGCCCATCATTCCAGCCTCGGAGGCGCACAAACGGCGCGACTTCCGCGCCCTCCCGATTGTCACCATCGATGGAGAAACCGCGCGTGATTTCGACGACGCTGTGATCGTGCAGCTTCTGGAGAATGGAAACTTTGAGCTGCAGGTGCACATCGCCGACGTGGCCCATTACGTTACGCCGGATTCGGCGCTCGATCAGGAAGCCCGCCTGCGCGGTACCAGCGTCTATTTTCCGGATCGCGCCGTGCCCATGCTTCCGCTCGAGCTTTCGACTGATATCTGCAGCTTGCGCCCGCAGGTGGATCGCCTGGTGATGTCGTGCGTCATGGAGATTGACCATCAGGGTGAGATTCTCGGATACGAGTTGAGCGAAGGCATGATCCGTTCCGCCGAGCGCATGACCTATACCGACGTGAATCTGGTGCTCGAGGGAGACTCCGGCGCGCGCGAGCGCTATAGCCCGTTGGTGGCCGGGTTCGAGCGGATGCGTGATCTGGCGCTGATCCTAAACCGCAAGCGCGAACGCCGCGGCTCCATCGATTTCGATCTGCCCGAACCGGTGATCGAGTTTGACGAATTCGGACTGATGAAAAGCATCACCCGCTCGGAGCGCAACATGGCGCACCGCCTGATCGAGGAATTCATGCTTTCCGCCAACGAGTGCGTGGCCTCGTATCTGGAAAACAAGCGCATCGCTTCGCTCTACCGCATCCACGAGAAGCCCGACGCCAAGCGGGTGTACGACTTTGAAGTGATCGCCGCGACTTTCGGATATTCACTTGGCGTGGGGCCGCTTCCTATCCAGCGCGTGCAGCTCAAGACCGACCGGCGCGCAAACTATGGGACGGGCAAGCGCACCCGTGAGATCGAAATTCCCAAAGAAGTGCACATCACGCCGCGCATGTATCAGAAACTGACAGAAAAGATTGCAGGCAAGCCGGAAGAGCGCATTCTTTCCTTCCTGATGCTGCGCTCGCTGAAGCAGGCACGATATTCCGAGGAAAACCTGGGCCACTTTGCCCTGGCCGCGACGGCTTATACTCACTTCACGTCGCCCATCCGCCGCTACCCAGACCTGATCATTCACCGCATCCTGAAAGAAGTGTTGCGCGGTGCGGCCGACCGTAGCGCCAGAGCCTGTCCCGAGCGCAGTCGAGGGATCCCGCCGGCCCGAAGGCGGACGGAACGTCCGCTGGCGCAGACAGATTCGGGAGCCGTCGAAGACGGCTCGACCACCTCTTACCAAAGCGGATCCGGCCTAGAACCCAAGCGGGCTTCCAGGCGGACGGAACGTCCGCTGGCGCAGACAGATTCGGGAGCCGCTCAAGACGGCTCAACCACCTCTCACCAAAGCGGGTCCGGCCTAGAACCCAAGCGTGCTCCCAGCCCGCCATCGGGCCGGCAAGAAGCCGGCGCTACAAGTGCTTCAAGTAGCGCCGGCGTCCCGCCGGCCCGAAGGCGGACGGAACGTCCGCTGGCGCAGACAGATTTGGGAGCCGCCGAAGACGGC
>DATNCJ010000073.1:0-5940 GCA_035607215.1 Candidatus Eiseniibacteriota bacterium | reverse complement strand
AGCGCTTGACCATCGTCTCGCTCGCGACGGCGACCTTGGGGCTAGAAGTGCCGTCAGACTGAGCGAATTCGCGGCCCTGAAGCAGCGGCACGCCCAGGGTAGAGAAATAGTCAGCGCTCACGGCAACATAATTCACGTGTTGCTCTTCTTCCGGCGGCTGTGTCCCACCTTCGGCTGTGACGTTCGTGCCTTCGTCAGTTCCCGTTAGAGCCCCAATTTCTGCGGAACCAACGGTGCGCACACCCGGGAGCGCGGCGATGCGGGCACGCAACTGATCGACAAGCGCGATGGTGCGCGGGGCGTCGTATCCGTTTAGAGCCGGCGAAATCGAGAAGCTCATCACGTTCGCGGTACGCAGGCCGAGATCCTGATTGCGCAGGTTGAGCAGCGTGCGGACGAAGAGCGTAGCGCCGGCGAGCAGCAACATGGTGAAAGCAACTTGGCCCGCGACGAGAATTTTGCGAAAGCGGACGTGCGACACGCTGGCTGAGGAAGTCGAGCCTTGCTCCTTGATGACGTCAGAAACGTCAGAGCGGGTGACGCGCCAGGCAGGAAGCAGGCCGAAGAAGGTGCCGGACAGCAAAGTCGCGCCGAGGGCGAAAACCAGCAGCGTCAGATCGAGCTTCGCGTTGAGACCCTGAATTCCCGCGTTCGCGATAATGATCGGCGTCAAATAGTCCATCAGCACCGCACCGAGAGCGACGCCCAGGATTCCTCCGGCCAATGCGCACAGCAAACTTTCAATGACCAGCTGGCGAACCATGCGAGCACGAGTGGCGCCGAGGGCGGAGCGAATGGCGAACTCCCGCTGGCGGGCCGCGCCACGAGCGAGCAGCAGATTCGCGATGTTGGTGCAGGCGACAATGAGCACGAGGCCGACCATAGCGAACATCGCACTCAGGGCGGGACCGGTGTCGCGTTGCAGAACCGTGCGGCCGCGCGACCCTGCCGAAACCTCAATCTTCTTATCGAGAAACTGCTGGCGCTTTTGGTCGTTCCAGCGATGGATGGTGGTCAGCTGTTCTTGGAGCATCGGCCGGTAAATAGTGTTCAGACCTGCAGCGACTTGTTCGTTTGAAAGACCCGCCTTGCGGCGCGCAAGCACCTTCAACCAGTAATCGTTCCATTCGGTGAAGGGGTCGCGCTTGCCCATCTGCATCATTTTTCGCGCCATCATCAGGGGCACAAAGATGTCGGGCGACTGGCCGGCTTGCACGCCGGTGAATCCAGCGCGAGAAACACCGACCACGGTAAGCTCGGCGTCGTTGATCAGCAGGCTCCTGTTGAGGATGCTGGGATCACCGCCGAAGCGATGCATCCAGTAATTGTGGCTGAGCACGACGAGAGGGTGAGCGCCAGGAACGCGATCGTCCTCTTGATTGAAGACACGTCCGAGAGCCGGACGCACGCCCAAGACCTCGAAGTAGTTGCCGGAGACCAGTTCGCCCGAGCTGCGCTCGGTCTGGCCGCGACTGGCGACGCTAGCGGAGAAGGAGTAGCGAGCGAGCATGCCGGAAAGTACGTTGTTGTTGTCGCGCAGGCCCTTATAAATGCGGTAAGAAAAGGATTCAGAGTAATCGCCATCGTCAGAGATGTGCCCGGTCACCGGACCCGGAGAGCGAAGCACAACTAATTCACTGGGATTGGGTACCGGCAGACGTTGCAGCAGGATCTGATGGATCAGCGAAAAGATCGCGGTATTGGCGCCGATACCAAGGGCCAGGGTCAAGATGGCAATGGCGCTGAAGGCGGGATTCTTCGCCATCATGCGCGCCCCAAAGCGGATGTCCTGCCACAGATTGGTCACTCGGCAACCACCCTATCGACTCCACCTACTCAGACGTCGCACCCAGTGCAGATGTCTTGAATCTGATACGCGAAAGCCGCGAAAAAGTTCGGTGCCGATTCGAACCCTGCCAACCCGATCAAGGCCTGGCCAATTCCACTTTCCACTACTTCAGGCGGATGCGGTCGACGTTGTCCCATTGCGACATGTCGGAAAGCACGACTTTGTCGCCGACCTGCAGGCCCTGCACAATCTCGACGGTGTTTACGGAGCTGCGGCCGAGCTTCACCGTCGTGCGTATACCTTCGGAATCGTCGGAGGTTACCTTGAAAAGGCTGATGGTGCTGTCGGACTGGCCATGCACGGGGCGGCCAACGTAGAGCACGTCTTTGAGATTTTCGAGTTCGATGGTGCCGTCGACGCTCAAATCCGGGCGCGCGCCGAGGGGTAAAGGATCGTCGATGCCGACGTCCACGGTAACGGTGCCGTTTACGACCGAGGGATCGATGCGGATGACGTGGCCCTTGACGATGCCATTGCGGGTATCGACGGTGGCGTTCTGCCCGTAGGCGATATCCTTGGCTTGTGTTTCAGCGATCTTGATTTCCGCCTTGAGCTTAGTGGGGTCCGCTACGCGCGCCAGATTGGCGCCAACTGCCACGTTTTGCCCGACGTCCACGGGCAGCAGCTGCAGCACGCCAGTCATACCCATGCGGACTCGCAGGGCATCTGATTGGCTCTTGCGCAGCGCGTACGCGGCCTTAGCCTGATCCACACGCGATTGCTGCGCCTGAATTCGCGCATTGCCGGAGTCGACAGCAATGCGAGTGCGCTCTTCCTCCAGGCCGACGCGAATTTTCAGTTGATCTTGCTTGACCTTCGATAGCTTTTCGGTGACGTCGGCGCCGATGCCTTCCTGGTGCAATTTGTAATCAACTTCGTGCTGCAGCTTGCTCTGTTCGTAGTCGCCGCGAACAGTGGCTTCCGTAGCCTTTTGGTTCATCAGCTCGCTGTTGACCTGGACTCTTAGATTGGCGAGGTCGGATTCTGCGGCCTTGAGGGCGAACTCAGCGTCGAGCAAGTCGCGCTGCAGCAAGGGATCGCTCATTTCGAGGATGATGGTATCCGGAGTGAGAATGTGCGGTCCGGGGCGGTTGACGATCTTGTCTACGCGCGCGGCGGTTTGCGCGGGAATCCAGCGGATGTCGAGGGGAACGAGAGTGCCCAGGCCGCGAACTTCGCGCAGCATCGGGCCGCGCTTCACGACATCGGTCCACACCGTGCCGCGGTCAACCGAAGGCGCAGCGGGCTTGAGGCGGGACAATCCCAGGGTCACGCCGGCAATGACAATCACGGCGACGGTGACGTAGATGATCCGCTTGATCTTTTTCTCGCGAGCGTTTGATGGTCGTTGTATGTCCATAGTTTTTGTGTCGGACTAGAAAATGGCACGCGGATGACCCGCATGGCGATCCCATAACCGTTGGTGTGTCAATAGGTTACACCCAAATCCGAGAGCGCGAAAGGGTGTCGATTGACCGGAAATGGGATTTTGGGTCCCACCAGCGAACAGGATTTGTGAAGGCTTTGCACGGGAACTTTGGCCTCGTTTTTTGGGAAGTTCCAACGTGAAAGACGCAATGAAGAAGAAGAAAGTTTAGGAAAAGTGGAGGCGCGGCGGTCGTCCCAACGCGACCGCCACGCCGCGTTTGGCGCACCAGATTGAGAAAATGACTGTTTGACCGCCGAGGGCTCTCGGCCGAGATTGGAGCAACACCCTTCCCGAGAAACCCCGCCGCTACAGGTGGCGTCCATTACACTAGCTGAGACGGAGAAATAGCCAATGAGGTCACGTTGTTTGCGGGTGAATTTTCCTGCGGTAGTACTGGGACTCGCGCTGGCGTGCGTACAGGGCCTGTCGGTTCGGCGCGCGGTGGGGCAGGAGCAGGGGCCAGAGACACAGGGAACCGGAGACGGCCGAAAGATGCCGATGTTCGGCAAGATTACCGCTTTAACGGACCGCTCAATCCAGATCACCAACGTCGATGGCGAGAACGTCAGCATCAAGCTGACGAACAAGACGGAATTCCGGAAAGATCGGCAGGCGGCCAAACGTAATGACTTTAAGGTGGGCGACATTATTTTGGTTCGCGGAGAGGAGAACGCGGATCACTCGTGGACCGCGCAGGTGATCGCGGCGAGGTCGACGAATGGGCCGGGCCCGGGCGGAGGGCGTGGCGGCTTTGGCGGACCGGGTGAGCGCGAGCGCGGCGAATTCGCGCAGCAGGTTGGTACGCAGGGCAAGGATTTTGTGAGCGGTGAGATCAAGAACGTGGATGCGCCGAAATTGGCGGTGCTGCGCAGCGACAACGTAAGTCAGACGATCGAATTGAACGAAGACACCTCGCTGCGCAAGGGACGCGAGGCCATCACCATGGCGGACATTCAGCCGGGCGATCATGTTTTTGCGCGCGGCGGGCTGGAAAATAATGTGTTTGTGCCGAAGACGGTGGTGATCATCGGGCCAGAGCAGTGGAAGCGGATGCAGGAATGGAGCGGGCAGGGAGGCGGTCAGCGGCGGCGCGGTGCCGGCGGGGCGGGCGCAGGGTCAGCTCCGGCTGCCGGATCCACGGATGCGGGTACGGGCGGAGCGAATGCGCAAAAGCCCGCGGAGCCGCAGAATTGAAATTGCCAGGTTTAGGATGGAGCGTTTGGGCATCAAGGATCACGGTCTTCGCTTTCGTCTTGTGTGTGTGTTTGTTTGGCGGAATGGCGCGCGCGCAGGATTCTGTGAGTTCCGCTCCAACTTCGCAATCCACCCCGGGGCAACCTCCTTCGGCGCAGAATCCGTCACCTGACGCAGCTCAACCTGCACGTACATCCTTCGACATCAGCGGGACGGTGCGCGCGGGGAAGACTCTGCTGCCCGGAGTGACGGTTACGGCTGCGAATACGCTCACGGGAAAGAAATTTTCTGTGGCTACTGCGGCGAATGGAGCGTACACGTTCACGGGATTGCCGCGAGGGCGTTATGTGGTGCGCGTCGAATTCATGGGGTTTGCCACGCAGACACAAGAAGTGACGTTGAAGCCGGAGACGCCATCGGGGAAATTTGACGCGGACCTGGTTTTGGCGTCGCGGCAGCAGGAGGAACAGGGGGAAGGCGCCGCGCTGGCGGCCGCTGCGATTGCGGCGGCTGGACGCGGATTTCAGAGTTTAGCGGTGCAGAACACGTTGAGCGCGATGAGCGGGGATGCGCTTGGTGGCGCGGGAGCGGCCGGAACGAATGGATCGGCTTCGGGTGGCGACATTTCCGCTCTGCCGATGAACGGGGCGGGCGTGGACAGCGCGACCGAGTCGGTGAGTATTACCGGGGCGCAGGGACGCACGCAGGATTTTGGCGGCGGCAATGAGGAGGACATCGAGCAGCGGATCCAGGAATTTCGCGAGCGGGCACAGCGAGAAGGATTGATTCCTGGCGGACAAGGTTCTGGCGGACCGGGCGGGGGAGCGGGAGGTGGCGGGCCAGGAGGACTTGGCGGAGTCGGCGGGCCAATCATGATTGGACGGCTGGGGCGAAACTTCAACGTAAATCAGCCACATGGATTTTTGTATTTTTCGGACAACGATGCGGCGCTGGATGCGCGTCCCTATTCGCTGACCGGAATGGAGACGCCAAAGGCGAGTTATAACTTTGCGCGATTTGGTGCGAACGTCGGCGGGCCGCTGAATATTCCGAAGATTTTCAACGGCGGCAGCAAGTGGTTTTATTTTGTGGGATGGAATGGTTCACGCGGAAGCACGCCTTACGATTCGTACTCGACGGTGCCAACGGCGGCGGAGCGAGCTGGGGATTTTTCGGGTGCGACGTATAAGGACGGATCGCCAGTGCAGATTTTTGATCCGGCTACAGGGCTTCCACTAACGTTCAATGGGCAGGCGAATGTGATTGATCCGACGCGGATCAGCGCGTCGGCGAAGGCGCTGCTGCAATACATCCCGCTACCGAATCTGAACACCGCGACGCAGAATTTTCACTATGTGACGTCGGACGACAGCAACAGTGATGCGGTGAGTCTGCGGCTGATTCACAATTTTGCGGGAACAGGGCCCTTTGGAGGTGGCGGGCCCGGGGGTGGTGGCGGAGGCGGTGG
>DATNCJ010000065.1:0-4821 GCA_035607215.1 Candidatus Eiseniibacteriota bacterium | reverse complement strand
CCGGCAATCACATCTGGGACAAGCGCGAAATCATCGACTACTTTCAGAGCGCCGACGGAAACCAGCACAGCCCCGCCCGCCGCCTGCTGCGCCCGGCCAATTATGCGCCCGACCTTCCCGGCTGGGGCGTGTACGAAGGTCGCAAGGGCGATGTGCCCTACGCCGTGATCAATCTGCAGGGACGTGTTTTCATGGCGTCGAACGATGACCCGTTCCGCATCGCCGACCAGTTATTGAAAGAAATCAAGGCCAAAGTGATTTTTGTCGATGTGCACGCCGAAGCGACGTCGGAAAAACTGGCGCTGGGATGGTATCTCGATGGCCGGGTCACGGCCGTCGTGGGCACACACACCCATATTCCGACCGCCGACGAGCAAGTAATGCCTGGCGGCACCGCCTACATCACTGACGTCGGCATGACCGGCCCCTACGACAGCGTCATCGGAGTGCAGAAGGAAATGATCATCGCCCGCTTCCTGAACAACATGCCCGCACGCTTCGAGGCCGCCACCGGCGACGTTCGCCTGTGCGCGGTCGTGATCGATTGCGACGAAGCAACCGGCCGCGCCAGAAGAATAGAAAGACTCATGCTGAACTGAAATAATCCGCTGTGATCCTGAGCGGAGCAATTTCTTCGCGAAGCGAAGAAGTTGCGGGGTCGAAGGGACCCTATAGCACTCCGGCTATTTCCTCAACAGCTTCTCCAGTTCCGTCCGATTCCCCGCCGGCAGATACCGCAGCGCTGCCCGCGCCAACGCGGCGTAAACCTCTCCTGCTCCAGGAATCTTCTTCAGCTCCGACAGATGCTTTCGCACCACCTGCGCATCCCCGCGCACAATTGGCCCGCTGAAGGCCTCAGCCGGACCGAGCTTCGCGTAGTTGGCCAGGGTCTGGCGCAGAATCGGCATCATCTTGCGGCGGGCTTCAGCGCTCGAAAGGCCGGCCGCGCGCGCCACCCGTTCTGCTGTTACCAGCAAGGCAATCAGCAGCGGAGAAGTGAATGCTCCCCACGCGTGATAGGCCGGCTTTCTGTTCTTCGAAATGGAAAACGATTCCGCGCCGAGGTCGCGCACAATTCTGCCGGCCGCTCGCAGGGCCGCGGAATCACCCTGCAGAGCAAAAGGCACACCCCGAAACGAAGGAACCGATCTTCGGACAAAAGTCATCAGCGGATGTACCGACGCTACGGCCGCGCCGCGGCGGCGCAGCACCTGCAGTTCGTCGCTGGCGAGAGCCCCGCTGGAGTGCAGCGCAATCCTGCCTTTCCACTCGACCAGCTTTCCAAGTTGCCGGGCAGCCAGCGCAATTTCGCGGTCAGGCACGCAGAACCAGACCAGATCGGCGTCAAAGGGCGTGCCGGGCGTGCTCCAGCGGGCATGCACCCGCCGGGCGACGGCTTGCGCTTTTCGCCGGGAGGCGGCGCTATTTCCGGAGACGATTGCGCTAAGGCGGTATCCTGCCCTCCGGAGTTCCAGCGCCAGCGCGCTGCCCAGCCTTCCCGGACCGACAATCGCGATGCGCGGTTTGACTGCCACCGCCGCAGCATAGCATCTGGCGCTTCTGGTAGCGCCGGCGTCTCGCCGGCTGTCCCGGAGGGCATCCTGCCCTCCGGCGGCGGGCGGGACGCCCGCCGGACAGCCGCCGGGACGGCGGCGCTACAAAATTCACTTCGCATTCCGGCTGCAAGCGCGCCCTGTTTTATAGTATTTCCCATGCCTAAAGCCCGTAAAAAAACCAGCAAAGCGCGCGTGCTCTCTTCGCGCGAGGTCTATCACGGACCTGCCTTTCGTGTCACCGAGGAACACGTACTCGAACCCAGCGGCGTGCGCACTCGCCGCGACATTGTGCGTCACTCCGGTTCGGTCGTGATTCTCGCGGTTGAAGACAGCCGCTCCGAGCCTCGCATCCTGCTCGAGCGCCAGTACCGTCACGCCGCTCGCCAACTTTTATGGGAACTGCCCGCCGGACGCATCGACGAAGGCGAAAATGATTTGACCGCCGCCAAGCGCGAACTCCTGGAGGAGACGGGCTACACCGCATCGCGCTGGCGCCGCATTCTGTGCTTCTACGCCAGTCCGGGCTTTCTGGCCGAGACCATGAATCTGTTTCTGGCGCGTGGCCTGCGCCCCGGCCCAGCCCAACCGGAAGCCGATGAAGTCATTCACCTTCGCATGGTGCCGCTTTCGGCCGCGGTTCGCATGGTCATGCGCGGCGCGATTAAGGACGCCAAGACCATCTCCGGTGTCCTCTGGCTCAACCAGTCCCTCGCTGGTCCAAAGCCGCACTGATCGCGGCCTTTCTGTGCCGCAATCGCTTGACACCATTCCCCGCTGGCAGCACAATTGCCTCAATTGCTAGGGTACGGGCTCGCTTTGCAAGAGAACGTGCCCGAGGGGGCGTACGTGGAACGTTTGAAAGGTACGGTGAAGTGGTTTAACAACGCCAAGGGCTACGGTTTTATAGGACGTGACGATGGCAGCCCTGACGTGTTCGTGCATTACAGCGCGATCTCCTCCGAGGGCTACAAGAGCCTTCAGGAGGGCGATCAAGTTGAGTTCGAGGTTGCACAAGGACCGAAAGGCCCACAGGCCGCCAACGTCACCAAGGCTTCCTAAGTCGTAAATTGCAGCACAGGCTCTCGCGATTACTACCGTTGTCCGGGAGCCTGACTTCTGTAGGCCGGCGTCAAGCCGGATGTCGCGAGGGCCACTAGCTCTCGTCCGCGAGTATAGGCAAAATATCTCAACCACGACCCGCCTTCCCCTCCAGCCCCAACTTGTTTAATCTTTAGCGAGAATGGACAACAAAGCCATCGCCGGCATTCTCTACGAAACCGCCGACCTGCTCGAAATCGACGGCCAGGATTCCTTCCGCATCCGCTCTTACCGCAACGCCGCTGAAGCCATCGAGGCCCAGACTCAACAGATTGCCGACCTGATCGGTGAACCCAAGAAAGTGCTCGCCATTCCCGGAATCGGCAAAGGCATGCTGCTGAACCTGCAGGAAATGTTCAAGGAGGGCAAACTTTCGCTGCACGCCGAATTGCTCAAGAAATATCACCCGTCAATGCTTGAACTGCTCAAGATCCAGGGCCTGGGCCCGAAGACCATCGCTCTGATCTGGAGCGCGTACCAGGTGAGCGATGTCGATGGCCTGGCCAGGCTGGCCAAGGAGGGAAAGATTCGCGAACTCCCGCGCATGGGCGAGAAGCAGGAACAGAAACTGCTCAAGGCCATCGAGGACTATCGCCGCATCGGCGGCCGCTTTCTGCTCGACGTGGCGGAACAGCAGGCCGACAAGATCATCGAGCACCTCCGCGCTTATCCCGGGGTAGAAAAAGTAACTCCCGCGGGATCGTTGCGCCGCGGGCGCGAAACCGTCGGCGATCTCGACATCCTGGTTACAGGCAAGGCCTGCTGTTATGACGGGGCGCGCCAGGACCTCATCGACCACATCATCAAGCTTCCCGGGCTCATGGAAATCATCGCCCGCGGCGATAATAAAATCAGCTTTCGCATGCGCGGAGGCATGCAGGTGGATGTGCGCCTTCTGCCTCCGGACTCCTTCGGCGCCGCCATGCAGTACTTCACCGGTTCCAAGGCCCACAATGTGGCCCTGCGCCAGCGCGCGCTGAAGATGGGATACACCCTCAGCGAGTACAGTCTGGCCGACCTCGATACCGAAAAGCCGGTTGCGGGAAAAACCGAGGAAGAGATTTACGCCACGCTCAAGCTCGATTACATTCCACCCGAGCTGCGTGAAAATCTCGGTGAAATCGACGCCGCCGTGGCCCATACCCTGCCCGATCTGATCACCCAGGCCGACCTGCAGGGCGACGTCCACATGCACACCGTCGAAACTGACGGCCGCAATACCATCGAACAAATGGCCGCGGCCGCCGAGGAGTATGGCTACAAGTACATCGCCATCACCGACCACTCGAAGAACCTGGCATTTGCCAACGGCCTCGACGACGAGCGCGCCGTCGAACATATCCAGCGCATTCGCGCCGTGAACGACATGGTGGGCGAGCTCACAATTCTTGCCGGCATCGAAGTGGACATCCTGGCCGACGGCACCCTCGACCTCTCCGACTCCGTGCTCGAGCAGATGGACATCGTCATCGCCAGCGTGCACTCCCATTTCAATCAGAGCCCGTCCGAGATGACTGACCGCCTGCTCAAGGCGGTGGAAAATCCAAACACTTCGCTGATCGGCCACCCCACCGGACGCATGCTGCTTCGCCGCGACGCCTACGCCTTCGATATTGAGGCCGTGCTGAAAGCTGCCGCGCGAAAGAAGGTGGCCATGGAACTGAATTCCTATCCCGATCGCCTTGACCTCAACGATCGTCATCTCCGGCTGGCGAAAGAGCACGGGGTCAAGATCGTGATCAATACCGATTCCCACCACACCTCGCACCTGGACAAAATTCGCTTCGGGATACTGCAGGCCCGCCGCGCCTGGCTCACGAAGCAAGACGTACTGAACACTCTGCCGCTGTCAAAATTCGCCAAGGCTATGAAGCACGCGTGGTAAAAACCTGGCCAGCGTGGGCCCGTGTGGCCGCGGGCGGCTCGCCCGCGAAGCTGCAAGTCAAAGTCAAAAGCCGCGGGCGGGTCGCCCGCGACCACACGGGACTTCCCGCAAATAGTCGCATCGCTTCCAAAAAGGGTTGCATCTATTGGATATGGAATTTCGACAGCTGGGCCGCTCCGGCCTGAAAGTACCCGCACTCAGCTTTGGCACAGGCACCTTCGGTGGAGGAACTGAATTCTTTCGCGCCTGGGGCGCCAGTGATGTAGCCGAGGCCACTCGCCT
>DATNCJ010000007.1:0-18872 GCA_035607215.1 Candidatus Eiseniibacteriota bacterium | reverse complement strand
ACAGTTGCACCTGAAGCTGGAGGACACGGAGGCGATACCGCATCTGAAGAAGGCTACCGAGCTGGATCCGAATTTTTCACTTGCGCATGCAACGCTGGGAGTCGCGTACAGCAATAACGCCGAGGATGACGAGGCGAATGACAGCCTGGAGAAGGCATTCGCACTAAGAGATCGTGCGTCGGAGCGCGAGCGGTTCTACATCGAGGCTCACTACTACGGCGAAATGAAAGGCGACATTGAGAAGACGATTGCGAGCTATGAGCAATGGATACGCACGTATCCCCGCGACACGACGCCGCTGGACAATATATGCCTGCACTATTTTTCGGTGGGGGAGTATGAAAAGGCCTTGACCGCGTCACGGACGGCGATGCAAATCGATCCTACGGACAGGTACGCGTACGATCGGATGGCAGGTGCTTATCTGGCACAAAACCGATTCGAGGAAGCTAAGGCTGTCGTGGAGGAGGCTTCGGCCAATAAACTGGATTCACTCGCCACGCACCAAGTGTTGTTCCAGTTGGCGTTTCTGCGACGAGACGAATCGACGATGGCAAAGGAAGTGGAACGAGCCAAGGGAACTGAAGATGAGCCATTCATCCTGGCGATGCGAACAAATGCCCAAGCTGCGCTTGGAAAACGCAAGCTGGGGAGCGCAAGCCTTCGCGACCTACAGGCTTCCGCGAAGCGACTCCAAATGAAGGGATTCGCTGCAGGCCTAACGGCCGCGTGGGGAGTGCGAGAGGCGAGCTTCGGCAATTGCGCGAATGCGCGAGATGCCGTGCGGGAGTCACTCCGGCAATTGCCGAAAGGACAGAATCGCCTGTTCGGTGCGTACGCGTTGGCGCTGTGTGGTGATGATGCCGAGGCACAGAGATTGGCGGAAGCGACGGCCAAGGACCAACCGTCGGACTCGCTGATCCGAGATGAAGATATGCCCGTGGTGGAAGGGCTCAGCCGGATTCATCGAGGAAATCCAGCGGCAGCGGTATCTGGATTGGAAGTGAGCCGGCGGTACGAATCGGGAATAACGCTTGGGCGTCCCATGGGCGCGGTTCCCTACGTGCGAGGGTTGGCGTTCTTGAGCATGAAGGATGGAGACAAAGCGATCGGGGAGTTTCGGAAGATCTTGGATTTTCGCGGGCGCGGTACCCTTAGCCCTTTTGCGCCGCTTTCCCAACTGGGAGTGGCGCGGGCGTACGTGATCAAGGGAGATGCCGGGAAGGCGCGGACGGCGTATCAGGATTTTCTGGCGATGTGGAAGGATGCGGACGCGGACCTTCCGGTGCTCATGCAGACGAAAGCGGAGTACGCGAAGTTGCAATAGTTGCGGGGGCCGCTGAGGACCGACCCTTCGCACGATTGATGCATCCAAGGATTGAGCGGCAAATGATGGAGTGACCTGTTTGGCCTGATCGGGCGCTTCGATGAAGCGCTGCGATCTTTGCGTACGTCATGCGCATGACGCCCGGCGGGTAGCTCGGAATCCAGGACACGTGAACAAGAAGAATGGCGGAGGGGCAGGAATTTTCCTGCTGGCTACGGGCGTGATGGTGTGTTTGCGGGGTGTGCGCTGCGGCTGGGCGGTGGGCGAAAGGCGCCCGCCTCGGAAGGCGGCCGCTACATGGGCGCTCGTGGCAGTCGGGTTCTTGTTTGTTGGCGGAGCTGGGGCGCAGGAGAGGACGGCGCAGGCGGTTGCCGCGGCGCGGACGGGCGTGGCTGCGAGTGGGACGTCTCGGGCAATGGCCTATGCAGCTTCGCGCGAGTCGGCGGTGCAAGGAACGGTTATTCAGTATGAGGAAGCTGCGTCTGCGGCGCCGCTCGGGGCGCATGCGAAAGTGCAGACGGCGAGCGGAATTGTGGTCGTGCATCTGGGGCCGGCGTCGTATTTGAAGGCGCGTCGATTTTCACTGGCGGCCGGGGACGAGGTGCGGTTTGTGGGAGCAACGGCGACTGGCAAGACGGGCAGCGTGTTTCTGGCGCGGACCGTGGAGCGAGGCGGAGAGAAGTTGGCATTGCGATCGCCGCGGGGATCTTTGGCGGCGAACGGTGGAGCGCGGGCGCAGGCGGCGCGGGATGGGGCGAAGAGTTTGCAGCACGGCGGTGCACGATGAGCATCGCCGCGCCATCGATGGTCGGTGAACGGATGGACATCCCTTGTCCGCGCTCGCGCGGACAGCGGGATGGGTCGGACCTGAAGTCCGCTCTTGCACGAAACCTTCGCTCGCGGCGGCGATTTGGATTGGTCTTGGCCGTTCTCGCGGCGTTGGGATTAGTTACGGAGGGATGTGGAGGTGGGTCGTCGTCCGGGGGAGGCGGAGGGAACCCGCCCCCGCCTCCGGCTAAATTTTCGAATGCGACACTCAGCGGGAAGTATGCGTTTTCGATGAGCGGTACGGAAGACTGCGGCACCGGCGGAACCGTCAGCGCGAGCTCGTTCGCGCGGATCGGGAGTTTCACGGCGGACGGGAACGGGCGAATTACGACCGGGCTGGAGGACATCAACAGCTGCAGTGGCGCGGAGATTATCGACTTTACCGGCGGGAGTTATTCGATTGATGCCGATGGTCGTGGCAGCATGAGCTTGATTAACAGCAGCGGGACCACAACGTACAGCATCGTTTTGTCGACGGCGTCACAGGGCAACATCGTGCAGACCGATGCTGCGGCTACGGCGAGCGGGAATTTTCAGCGGCAGACGGCCTCGGCGTTTTCCACGGCGGCGATCGCCGGCGGATACGTGTTTGATTTCAAGGGCGTGGACGTGGATGCGACGGCGACGACAGCCAGCGCAGCGTCGATTATCGGGCGATTTGATGCGAACGGTGGAGGGATTACGAACGGATTGTTCGATTCGAATATCGCGGGAGTGCTCTCCGGGCAGCAGGTATTTCCGGCGGGAGCATTTTATGCAGTGGATGCGAACAGCGATGGGACTAACTTTGGGCGAGGGACGGCGAACATCGGCGGCCGCAACTATGCGTTTTATGTCGTGGATGCGACGAGGCTCAAGATGATTGTTACGGATTTTCCGTCGTTGCTGGTGGGCGATGCGTTTGCGCAGCAGAATGTGGCGTTTAACGTAGGATCGTTAAGCGGAGGATTTGCGTTTTTGCTGGGCGGGACGAGCACGACTGGATCGATCGCCACCGCAGGAAGGTTCACGGCGGACGGCGGGGGAAATCTGACGGATGTGATCATTGATGAAAACGATACGGGAGGGATCACGCAACTGCCGAATGGCACGGTCACGGGGACCTACACGGTGGATACGAATACGTTTGGAGGCGGGACACTGACGTGGACAGACACGACGTCCGGGACGTTCACGTTCATCTTTTATCTGATATCGCCGACGCAGGCGGTGTTTCAGGAGACGGATAACACGATCACCAGCGATGGGAGCTTTTTTGCGCAGACGACCAGCCCGATTACGACCGCCTCGCTGGCGGGAGATTATGCGTTAGACTGGAGCGGGACCCGCACGGACGAAGAGGACTACATCGGGCAATTCACATTGACCAGCGGTGCGGGAAATTTCACTGGCTTGCTCGACCTGAACGAGTTCACGACGGGTGTGCAGACATTTGACGCGTCGGTGAGTGGAAACCTGGCCCTCGATGGAAATGGAGCGGGAGCCAATACATTTACGGCGAACGTGGGAACGGCGCCGCCACGGGCGCTGGCGTTTACGGCTTATGTGGTGAATACGAATACTTTTTTTGTGGTGGGAATTGATACGAATCGCGTGGTGGCAGGGTCAGTGGTGCGGCAGCCGTAGAGAAATTGCGGCAGCTTAAGAATAAGGCAAATAGACCAAGCAGCCTGGAAAAGCGAGAACTTTGCAATGGACGGAACCGCGATGCGAGGAGAAGCATCTTATCCGGGGGAGGATTGAGCGATGCCAAAACTTGCGATTTGGGCGCAGATGGAAGCGAAGGCAGGGAAAGAGCAGGAAGTGGCGGAATTTTTGAAATCGGCGCAAGCGCTGGCGGAGAAAGAAGCAGGAACGATTACCTGGTACGCGATAAGGTTGGGTGGATCGGGATTCGGGATTTTCGACACGTTTGCCGATGAGAAAGGTCGCGAGGCGCATTTGACCGGAGAAATTGCGAAGGCTTTGTTCGAGAGATCGCAGGAATTGTTCGCGAAGGAGCCAACGGTGCACAAGCTGGAGCTGTTGGCGGCGAAGGTGCCCGGAGCGGGGGCGAAGGCACAGAAGGCGTAAGGAAAAACGAAAGATGTGAGGAGATAGCGAGGCAAGGAAGGCTTTTTGGAACTGAGTGAGATTTTTGGCGGGTGCGCTTTGCAGCGTACCCGCTTTTTACTTTGCATGTGCCCAATAGGGGAGCGACGGTTCAAGACGGTGGCTGTTATGCTGAATGAGGAGGTGCGTGAGGACTTTGCCGCCGATTATCAGTGTACAGGGACTATCCAAACGTTACGGAGTAGCGCCCGTTTTTCGAGATATTTCGTTCACGGTGTCCGAAGGAGAGCGCGTAGGTGTGATCGGGCCGAACGGATCGGGGAAATCGACGCTGCTGGAGATTTTGCAGGGACGGGTGACGCCGGACAGCGGGGATGTGGCGATCCGCAAAGGGATGCGGATGGCGCTGGTGCAGCAGGTGTCGGAGTTCGCGGCGGACGAGACGGTGCGGGCGATTGTGGATCGCGGTCTGGATCGCGGGGGAGTGGCGGAAAGCGAGCGTCTGGGGCGCACGGCGGAAATTTTGGGGCGGGCCGGATTTGCGGATCTGGAGGCAGAGGCGGCGACGCTTTCCGGCGGATGGCGCAAGCGATTGGCAATTGTGGAGGCGTTGATGCAGCGGCCGGACGTGCTGCTGTTGGATGAGCCGACGAATCATCTGGACCTGGCGGGAATTGAGTGGCTGGAGGGCGTGTTACGGAACGCGACGTTTGCTTGCGTGGTGGTGAGTCACGATCGATATTTTCTGGAGAATGTGGCGAATGAAGTGATGGAGCTGAACGCGGCATATGAGGATGGCGCGCTGCGGGTATCGGGGAACTACAGCACCTTTTTGGAGAAGAAGGAGGAATATCTGCATGCACAGCGGAACCGGCAGGAGGCGCTGGAAAATCGCGTGCACACGGAGATTGAGTGGTTGAGGCGAGGGCCAAAGGCGCGGACGACGAAGTCAAAGGCGCGGATCGACAAAGCGCACGAGATGATCGGGGAACTGGGGGAGATGAGCGCGCGGACTCGGTCGACCAGCGCGAAGATCGATTTTTCGTCGTCGGAGCGGCAGACGAAGCAGCTGATCACTTTGGACGGCGTGAGCTATAGGATCGCGGAGCGCGTGCTGTTCGAGAATATTCATTTCATTGTGACCGCTGGAATGCGCGTGGGGCTGGTAGGGCCGAATGGGAGTGGCAAGACAACTCTGCTGCGATTGCTAAAGGGCGAGATCAAACCCGCAGCTGGAAAGATGAAGCAGGCGGATGCTTTGCGGATCGTTTACTTCAATCAGAATCGCGAACTGGATCCGGATGTGACCTTGCGCCGGGCGTTGGCGCCAGACAGCGATTCGGTGATCTATCAGGATCGCGTGATCCATGTGGCGGGTTGGGCGGCGCGATTTTTGTTTACGGGGGAGCAGTTGAATCAGCCGGTGGGGAGGTTGTCGGGTGGCGAGCGGGCGCGCGTGCTGATTGCGCAGCTGATGTTGCAGCCGGCGGATGTGTTGCTGCTCGACGAGCCAACGAATGATCTGGATATACCTACGCTGGAGATTCTGGAGGAGAGTCTGCTGGAGTACTGCGGGGCGCTGGTGCTGGTGACCCATGACCGGTACATGCTCGATCGCGTGTCGACGGTGGTGTTGGGATTGGACGGAATGGGCGGAGCGGAGCGATTTGCAGATTACGCGCAGTGGGAGGAGTGGCGGCGAGAGAGGCCTGGCGCGAAGGGGACGACATCCGGAAATGCGCAGAGACCCGCGATGGGAAACGGCGCCGGGAATCCGCCGGCGTCGGAGGCAACGTTTGGGGTAAGGAAGAAGTTGTCGTACATGGAGCAGCGCGAGTTTGACACCATCGAGCAACGGATTGCGGATGCCGAGAAGGAATTGCAGGTGAAGCACGATGCGCTAAGCGACCCAGCGATCATGAGCGACGGGCCACGGCTACATGCGGTGTCAATGGAAATGGAAGCGGCGCAGAGAGCGATTGATGAGTTGTATGCGCGGTGGGCGGAACTGGAAGGGAAGATCGCGTAGGCGGACGTTGCGTTGTTGTCGAGGCGGGAAAGCGGAGGCGCGCCGACGTGCTATGGAAGGCTAGGACAAGAGAAAACGGGCGATCAGGTGGTAGACCCCGGCGCCAATCAGAGCGCCGCCGGGAATCGTAAGAACCCAAGCCCAAACAATGCGGCGAGTGACACCCCAGCGTACGGCAGTGAGGCGTCGCGAGGCGCCTACTCCGACGATCGCGCCGGTGATCGTGTGCGTGGTGCTCACCGGGATGCCAAACCTGGCGGTGGTGAAGAGCGTCAGCGCGCCGGCGGTTTCCGCGGCAAAGCCTCCAAAGGGGGTGAGCTTGGTGATGCGCTGGCCCATGGTCTTGATAATGCGCCAGCCGCCAGCCATAGTGCCGCCGCCCATCGCCAGGTGGCAGCAGATGATCACCCAGTAGGGAACATCGTGTGAACCTACGAAGCCGCCGACCAGCAGAGCGGCGGTGATGATGCCCATTCCTTTTTGCGCATCGTTTGTGCCGTGGCCGAGACTATAGAGCGCGGCGGAGAGCAGTTGCAAGCGGCGGAACCAGCGATCGACCTTGCGCGGACGGCTTTTGCGGACCAGCCAGCTGGTGGCAATGGTCACGATCATGGCGACAAGCATGCCGAGGATCGGCGAAAGAAAAATGAAGAGGATCGGCTTAGCCCAGCCACCCAGAATTAGGGCGCGATAGCCCGCATGCGCCACAGCGGCTCCTCCGTACGAGCCCATGAGGGCGTGCGACGAACTGGTGGGTAAACCGAGAATCAGGGTAATGAGGTTCCAACTGATGGCGCCAAGCAGGCCGGCGAGCAGCACGCGCTCGTCGACCAAGTCGATGCGCACCAGGCCTTTGCTGAGAGTGGAGGCGACCTTGGTGCCGAAGACGAAAGCGGCGACGAAATTCCAGAAGGCGGCCCACAGGACGGCGCGGAAGGGCGTGAGAACGCGCGTGGAAACGACGGTGGCGATCGAATTGGCGGCATCGTGCCAGCCGTTCGAGAACTCGAAGGCCAACGTCAGAAAGACGACGATGAGGAGCAGAGAGAAGCTAGACATAGAGGAAGTGGCGAACTGCGCTTCGCGTAAAGGGCTCGGGCTGAACGGGTGGCCCTTCGCGTAGAGCACTTAGGCTAAATGAAAGGCGAGCGAGAATCGCACCCACGGCGCCCGCAAATAGTAAGAGGCAATTGCCAGCTAGCGGGCAGGATACTGCGAACAGGTCGGCGAAGTGGGTGATCGAAAGCATGCGTGAGCTTTAGGCGTTCTTGAGGATGACGCCCTCGATTACGTTGGCAACGTCTTCGCACTTGTCAACGGCAGTTTCGATCACCTCGAAAATTTCCTTCCACTTGATGATCTGAACAGGATCCTTTTCTTCGTCGAATAGCTGGGCGATCAGGGTGCGGCAGAGGCGATCGCTTTCGTTTTCGCAGCGGTTGATTTCGATGACGAACTTCAGCGCCCGGTCCGTAGTGGAGAGCGATTTCACGCAGGAGACGACCTCGGCAGTGGCGGAGACGAGCACCTTGACCAGCTCCGCGGTGCCCGGCCGGACCGCGCTCACGCGGTAAAGAACGAACCGGCTGGCCGCGGCGTCAATGAGGTCGATGACGTCGTCCAGACGGCTGCAAAGCTCGTGAAGGTCCTCGCGATCGAACGGTGTGATAAAGGTCTGATTCAACTTGGTCAACACCGTGTGGGCGATTTCGTCGCCCTGGTGCTCGATGGCTTTGATGCTTTGCACCTGTTCCGGCACGCCGGTGTAGTGATCGAGCATCTGGAGGAGCGCTTTGGCGCCCGCGTGAATGTTTTCGGCCTGCTTGTCGAACAGGTCGAAGAAACCCCGTTCTTGCGGCAGGAACCGCTGCAAAAGTCCCGGCATGTTGGATGACTCTCCCTGAAGAGTCTCGTAGGCGGGGGGCAGTGTAACGGAGGGATGGACCTGAGGCAAGGCGCCGAATGGGCGGTCCAATCTATCGAACTTCGTGCGCCGTTTCGGTCGCAAGTTCGAGGTACATGAAACCATTCAGAGTTCCCATTACTGGACCGCTCGCGAGTTCCACCTCACTTGTGAAGCGCAGCGGGAATACATCGCGGGCTTCACGGCTGAGTTTCGCGTAGTCCTGCGCGAGCTGTTGCGGAGTTGGCTTGATGACGCCATTCCAAACAAGCACTTGCCCGGCTGCAGTAAGAATTATCGGTTGGATCATGCCTATATCGGTGGAAGGAGGAGAGCGAGGCGCGAGGCATCCATGCATTGTAGAGCCGTCGGCTAATGTGAAACGCGCTCTCACGATAATTCCGCGCGTGGGGTCTGCTAGTCCGCCTGTCAAACAGGGGCGGACGGTGGCTTCATCCTGACCATCTACGCCCTCCTCGTCTAAGGCAAATTCCCACACCGGGTAGGTCTCAAAGTCGTTAAGAATCAGGTCGTAGCATTGTTTTCGGATATTCATCGAAAGGTATCAGCCGTCAGTTCAGCCATCGAACCGCTAGTGTAAAGGGCTTTGAATGCATTGCGGGCAAGAAAAAAGGCGGCCCGAAAATCGGACCGCCTTTGGATTGAGGATTCGGGCAAGCTGGGGAAGCTTAGTACATGCCGCCCATGCCGCCGGGTCCACCAGGACCGCCGGCAGCTGCGCCCTTCTTCTCGTCTTCCTTGATTTCGGCCACCAGAGCTTCGGTGGTGAGCATCAGGCCGGCTATGGAAGCAGCGTTCTGCAGCGCGAGGCGAGTGACTTTAGCGGGGTCGATAACGCCCATCTTGACCATGTCGCCGTAGTCGCCTGTATCCGCGTTGAAGCCGAAGTTATCGTCCTTGGAATCGCGGATCTTGCCGATGACCACAGCGCCTTCAAAGCCGGCGTTGTGCGCGATCTGGCGAGCGGGCTCTTCGAGAGCGCGCTTCACGATGCCGGCGCCAACCGCCTCATCATCGTGCAGCTTGAGCTTCTCGACCGCCGCGAGGGTGCGAATCAGGGCCGTGCCGCCGCCGGCAACGATGCCCTCTTCGACTGCCGCGCGAGTGGCGTGCATCGCATCCTCAACGCGAGCCTTCTTTTCCTTCAGCTCGGTTTCGGTTGCTGCACCCACCTTGATGACCGCAACGCCGCCGACGAGCTTGGCAAGGCGCTCCTGGAGCTTTTCCTTGTCGTAATCGCTGGTGGTGTTCTCGACCTGGGCGCGGATCTGCTTGACGCGGCCTTCGATCTCAACCGACTTGCCGGCGCCCTCGACGATGGTGGTGTTGTCCTTGTCGATGGTGATCTTTTTGGCGCGGCCAAGGTCCTCGAGCTTCACGTTCTCGAGCTTGATGCCGAGGTCTTCGGTGATGGCCTTACCGCCGGTCAGCACCGCGATGTCCTCCAGCATGGCCTTTCGGCGATCGCCAAAGCCAGGGGCCTTGACGGCAGCGCACTGCAACGTGCCGCGGAGCTTGTTCACCACCAGGGTCGCGAGCGCTTCGCCCTCGACTTCTTCGGCGATGATCAAGAGAGGCTTGCCCATCTTGGCGGTCTGCTCGAGCAGCGGAAGCAGATCCTTCATGGAGCTGATTTTCTTCTCGTGGATCAGGATGCGCACGTCCTCGAGGATGCATTCCATACGATCCGGATCGGTGATGAAGTAGGGCGAGAGGTAGCCGCGGTCGAACTGCATGCCTTCCACGACTTCGAGGGTGGTCTCCATCGTCTTGGATTCCTCGACGGTGATGACGCCATCCTTGCCGACCTTCTTCATGGCTTCGGCGATGATGCCGCCGATCTGCTTGTCGTTGTTGGCGGAGATGGTGCCGACCTGCGCGATCATGTCGCCCTTGACGTCGCGAGAGAGCTTCTTGATCTCTTCGACGGCCACTTCGACGGCGCGCTCAATGCCGCGCTTGAGGGCGGTGGGGCTGGCGCCTGCGGCGACAGTCTTGACGCCTTCACGGAAGATAGCCTGAGCGAGCACGGTGGCGGTGGTGGTGCCATCGCCGGCGACGTCGCTGGTCTTGGAAGCAACTTCACGAACCATCTGCGCGCCCATGTTCTCTAGGGGATCGCGGAGTTCGATTTCCTTGGCAACGGTCACGCCGTCCTTGGTGATGATCGGTGCGCCGAACTTCTTTTCGATCACCGCGTTGCGGCCCTTGGGGCCGAGGGTGATCTTCACTGCGTCGGCGAGAGCGTTCACGCCGCGAAGAATCGCCTGGCGGGAATTCTCACCTGTAATGATCTGCTTCGCCATACTGGTATTTCCTCCTGAGATTGTTGCTACTGCTAATTTCTTGCTGCCGACCTTGGGGACCTTCGGCTTGGGAGCCGATTGCTGCGACACGCGGGTCTAAAGACCCGCCACTACGATTACTTCTTGCTGCCCGCGGCCTTTGCGGCGCCGCTGAGCTTGGCCAGGATTTCTTCCTCGCGCAGGATCAACAGCTCTTCGTCGTCAACCTTGATTTCCGTGCCGCTGTACTTGCCGAACAGCACGCGGTCGCCGGGTTTCACATCCAGAGGAATCGTTTCGCCCTTCTCGCGCTTGCCGGAGCCGACGGCGATCACTTCGCCCTCTTGCTGCTTCTCCTTGGCCGAGTCAGGGATAATGATTCCGCCCTTGATGCTTTCCTTCTCTTCAATGCGCCGGATGACCACGCGGTCGTGGAGCGGCGTGAGATTCACTGCCATCGTCTAAAATCCTCCATAGGTGAGTGAACTACTGAGTTGGCCCGAGTGGGAGAGGGATTAGCACTCCTCGAAGCCGAGTGCTAATATAGCCAGAAAGAATTAGCATGTCAAGGAAATAGCCGACAGCAAGCTTGGGGCCTCCGGTCCCGTAGTTTTCATATAAGTCCATTGTTTATAATGGCTTGAAGTGGTGCAAGGAAAAGATGACACTTGGCCATTGCGGTGCCTTCTCCTTGAGCATACGATTTGTGCTAACTGCGGGCTTATGGCTTCCCTTCTCTACATTCGGCTGATCGGGCTGACCGCGGGCACGTTGCTTCCGCTGTTCTGGATGGTCGTCATTGCCGGCTACCGCAGGCAGCGCAACTTCGAACGTGTTTTCTTCTTCCTGTGTCTCGCGCTGTTTTTTTTCTACAGCGGATCGCTTTTGATTCTGAACGCCCAGATTTATTACGGCCAGCCGCCAGTCGGTCTCCGAGGATTTGCGATGGCCATCATTATTGCGGGCCTGTGCCTGTTCCCGGCGCTGCTGCTGCACATGCATATGGAGTTCGCGGAGACCCGCGGCCTGCTGAAGAACCGGCGCTGGAAGTGGATGGTGGCGCTGTTCTTCTACGCGGCTGCGCTGCACCTGATGATTCAGCACATCCCTTTGCAGATTTCGGCCGGAAACTTCGACTTCGTGTTGGCAGGCGACTCGCTGAAAGAGGGATTCGCGCACATCTATTCGTACAGTCTGATCTGGTGCATCACCTGGGAGTTTCGCTTCTGGCGAAACGCCCCGAACAAAGTGGAACGTCGTTACTACGGCTTTCTGTCGTTGGTATTCGGGCTCGCTTTTCTGACGATGGCATCGCTGCATCTGGTGGATCTGCCTTTCAGCAGATCTACGCGCGAGGTCTTAGGTGTTTCGCTGGCGTTCTTGCCGGTGGTTCCCCTGGCCGCGCTGATCTATCTGGTGTGGCGCCACAATTTCCTGCAAATCGGGCGGCAGAAGAACCTCGTGTACGCGGTTTCGGCGACCTTTCTGGCGCTGTTGTACCTGAGCCTGGTGCGGCGGGTAAGCCGCTGGCTGGAGCCGGCGCTGCCTCCGGAAGCTTCCGCGTCGATATTGCTGTTTGTCCTGGTGATTTTTATCGAGCCGCTGCAGCGCGTGCTGGGACGCACGTTACACGAGACCGCGCATCGCGAAATGGAACGCGTGCAGCGGCTGATGGCGGAGATCCAGCAGGAAGCGAAGCAGGGCGAGATGGACGAGCTGGTGCGCTTCGTCGAGCGGCGCTTGAAGGAAGCCTTCGAGCTGGCATCAGCGCGTGTGGTCCTTGGGGGACACATTGCGGAGCGAACAGCGGCGGTGGATGGCCTGCCGGCGACTGCTGCAGCTCGTGGCGGCGGGGATGAGGCGGAATCGCCGAATCGATTTCGCATCGGACTAGGGCCGCATGCCACCGGCCGGCTCATGGTGGAGCCGCACGGCGCATTCCTGTCGGGAGAAACCACCGCGGCGTTGGAAAGTCTCTGCGAGCAGCTGCCGAACGCGCTGGAGTTGTGCGTGCTGATCGAAGAAAAGCTGCGCTTGGAAAGGGAACTGGCGGAGCGCGAGCGGCTGGCGCTGGTCGGTCAAATGGCCGCCAGCATTTCGCACAATTTGAAAAACCCGCTGGGGTCGATCAAGACGATTTTGCAAGTGCAGCTGGAAAATCCGGAATTGCCAGAGTCGCTTCGCGGCGAAACGAAGATCGTATTGAGCGAAGTCAGGCGGTTGTCGGCCAAGCTCAACCAGTTATTGCAATTCAGCCGGCCCACCATCCTGAGCGGTCAAAGCGGTGCGAGCTGCGACGCGCGAGCGGTGTTGCGAGAAGTGACACAGGTGTTGCAGCACGAAGCCGATCGTCGACAGGTTCGATTTGATGTTCAAGCACGCGTTGAGGCGATCGATGTGAGGATGGGCACCGAGGCGGTACACGACGTTTTGTCGAACCTGATCCTGAATGCGCTGGAGGCAACTCCGCGCGGCGGCAGCGTGCTCGTACAGATGACCGCCGCGGACGGAATGTGCGGAATTTCGATTGACGACGACGGCTGCGGGATTCCCAGCGAACTGCAGCAGAAAATCCTGGAGCCGTTTTTTACCACCAAGACTCAGGGCACCGGGTTGGGATTGAGCATCGTGGCAAGGCGAGTTGCGGAAGCTGGGGGGCAGTTGGAGTTTTTCAGCCCGCGCGCGAATGGGCGCGGAACGCGATGCATGTTGCGTCTGAAACGTAAGGAAAGCTCGAGCGAGAGAGGACAGGCCGCTCTATGCGAACCATATTGATTGTCGATGACGAGCCCGCGGCGCGATACGGACTGCGTCGTGCGTTGGAATCGAAATATCGCGTTGCCGAGGCGGAGTCGGCAGAGGCGGCGCGCGAAGCTTTGCCGCGGGAAAAGCCGGACCTGGTGCTGCTGGACGTGATCATGCCGGGACACGACGGCATCTCCTTGCTGCGCTGGATGCGCGAGCAGGGAAGCGAAGTGCCGGTGCTGATGGTGTCGGCACTCGATACCGCCAAGACCGCCGTGGAGGCATTGCAGTTGGGAGCCGCGGATTATCTGGTGAAAGGATTTGAGCTGGAAGAGCTGCGCCAGCGCGTTGCGAACCTGTTGAAGCTGGCGACCCTTGAGCAGGAAAACGATTCGCTTCGGCGGCGGCTGACGACCGAAGGACAGTTTGGGCAGATGCTGGGACGCGGCGCGGAGATGCGGCGGGCGTTCGAGATCGCCGACCGCGTGGCACCGACGGATTCCACAGTACTGATTCTGGGCGAGAGCGGTACGGGCAAGGATTTGCTGGCGCAGGAGATTCATGCTCGCTCTCCGCGAATGGGGAAGCCGTTTGTGGCCGTCAATTGCGCAGCGCTGCCGGAGACTTTGATTGAATCCGAACTGTTCGGTTACGAACGCGGAGCCTTTACGGGTGCCACGCAGCAGAAAAAGGGGAAATTCGAGCTGGCTTCGGGTGGCACGCTGTTTCTGGATGAGATCGGCGACATGAACCCGGTGACGCAAGCTAAAGTGCTGCGGGCACTGGAAGGCCGGACTATCGAGCGGCTGGGCGGCACGCAGTCGATTCCCGTGGACGTGCGAGTAATCAGTGCGACCCATCGCGACTTGCCCGCGGAAATTCGCGCCGGGAAGTTTCGCGAGGACTTATTTTACCGGCTGAGAGTCGTGGCGATCGACTTGCCGCCGCTGCGCGCGCACAAAGAGGACATTTCGGTGCTGGCGGAGGCCTTCCTGCAGATGCACGGATCGCGGTTGGGCCGCACGGCGCGATTGAGCCGCGAGGCCATGGCGGCGATTGAGCGCTACGATTGGCCGGGGAACGTTCGCGAGCTGAAAAATGCACTGGAGCGCAGCCTGGTGTTGTGTGCGGGACAGGAGATCGGAGTCGCCGATTTGCCTCTGGAAGTGGCCAGTGGCGAGCCCATGGCGCACAAAGCGTCGCGGAACGGTACGGACGCGGGATTGAGCGAGAAGGATTTTCGCGAGGCCAAGCACAAGTTCGAAGTTGCCTATCTGACCAAGCAGCTGGTGAGCCATCGATGGAATGTTTCGCGCACCGCTGCGACGATTGGTTTGCACCGTCAAAGCCTGCAGGAAAAATTGCGCGAGTTGGGAATTCGGCGGCCGGGGCGCGAGCCGGTGGAAGAGACTGAATCGTGACCGGTGATTGGTGACGAGTGCCGCGGAGTGCGCTGGATTCGTGCTTGCGGGCGGGGCCAGCTCGCGATTTGGGCGCGATAAGGCGCAGGCACATCTTGGCGGTCAGCCCGTGCTGGCACGCTTGTGTGCGATGCTGGGCGAATCAGCGTCCACGATCGCCATCGTTGGCGACGCGCAGAAATATGGCGCGTTAGGCGTGAAATGCATCGCGGATCGCTGGCCCGGCGAGGGACCGCTGGGCGGAATCGTCACCGCGCTGGGTGCCAGGGCGCAAAATCTCACGACTGAACCTCCACCACCCGTATGGAACCTGATCATCGGCTGCGACATGCCATTCTTGAGATGCGAGTGGCTTACCTATCTCATTCAGTGTGCGGTCGTGAGTTCGGTTGACGTGGTGGTACCGAAATCCAGCCATGGACTGGAGCCTCTGTGCGCCTGCTGGCGAACCGCGGCAAACACCACGCTGCGCCAGGCCTTTGATCGAGGAACGCGCAAGGTCAGCGAAGCCATGAAACATCTGCGCCTGGAAGTCCTTGACGAGACGCATTGGAAACGATTTGATAGCGCGGGAAGGCTGTTCTGGAACATGAATACGCCTGCGGATTACGAAGAAGCCCGGCGATTGGTGGAGGCGGAGCGATCATGAGCGACCTGCGCGAGTCGGAGAGCCTGCTCCCGGACGAGGGCCGGCGTCCCACGGCTGCCGCACCCGCCACTTCGGAAATCTATTTTGAATTTCGCGACGTCTGCAAGTCGTTCGACGAGCGCGTGGTGCTGAATCGCGTCAACTTTAGCGTGATGAAGGGACAGACCTGCGTGATCATGGGGCGCAGCGGCGTGGGAAAGTCGGTATCACTGAAGCACATCATGGGATTTCTGAAGCCGGATTCCGGGAGCGTGCTGATTGACGGTCAGGACGTGACGCACTTCAGCGAAGAGCAATTTGCGGAGATTCGGCGCAAGGTGACGATGGTGTTCCAGTCAGGCGCGCTTTTCGACTCCCTTACCGTGGCGGGCAACATCGCATTCCCGCTGGAAGATGAGCCTGGACTCACCACCGAAGACGTCGGCGCCTACGTCAACAAGCTGGCGAATGTATTGGAAGTCGATGGCGTGTTGGAGAAATTGCCCGGCGAACTTTCGACGGGCATGAGGCGCGCCGTGGCGATTGCTCGCGCGCTGGCGCAGAATCCCGAAGCCATTTTGTTTGACGAGCCCACCACCATGGTCGATCCGATTATGGCGCAACACATGGGGGACTTGATCGCGCGACTCAAAGAGGCGTATCACAAAACCGCGATCGTGGTCACACACGACACGCATTTGGCCCGGAAACTCGCCGACAAAGTGGTGTTTCTCCAGGACGGAACGTCCAGCGTATTCGAATCCTGGGCGGAATTCGAAAACTCGAAAGACCCGTTTCTTCATAATTTCCTTCAGCAGGACGAACTGATTCCGGCGCTGGACGTGACTCTGTGAGCCAACCGGCCGCCGGAAGCACAGCCGGCGATCCAAAAAAGCAATTGCGCCGTGAAATGGGTTTTTGGGACGTTCTGCTTTTTAACATCGTTACGGTTTTAGGGCCGCGATGGGTTGCCGCGGCCGCGCACAACGGGCCTTCCTCAATCAGCCTGTGGGTACTGACGGCGATTCTCTTTTTTATCCCATACGGCCTGGTCATCAATGAGCTTTCCTCGCGCTTTCCCGTTGAGGGCGGTTTGTACGTTTGGGCCAAGGAAGCCTTCGGAGATTTCCACGGATTCGTCGCCGGATGGAACTACTGGATTTATACATTTTTTTATTTCCCCGGATTGCTGCTGGCCAGCGCCTCCATGAGCGCCTATATCATCGGCTCTGGCGGAGCAGAGCTTGCGCACAATCGGACATTTCTACTGCTCGTGTCGTTCGCGCTGCTGATTGTCGCCGTGGCGCTGAATATCATCGGCCTGAATATCGGGAAGTGGCTGCAGAATGTGGGAGGAATATCCACATACACGCCGTTGCTGATGCTGGTGGCGATCGCCGTGATGGTTTGCCTGCGCCAAGGATCGGTCACGCACTTCAGCTGGGCGACGATAAAGCCGGCGTGGAATTGGGACACCGTAAATTTCTGGTCACAGATAGCCTTTGCGTTTACCGGACTGGAACTGGTGTCGGCCATGAGCGAGGAGATTCGCGATCCGCAACGGACCCTTCCGCGCGCATTGCTGGGCTCCAGTTTACTCATTGCCGGAATGTACATCGTTGGCACCATTGCGGTGCTGATGCTTGTGCCTGCCGAGGACGTCTCGCCGACCAGCGGCGTATTTCATGCCGTGACGCTAGGGTCGACGGTCTTGGGTGTGGCGTTTCTCGGGATCGTAGCGGCGCTGCTGGTTTCGGTCGGAAATGCTGGAGGTGTTGGCAGCACGGTTGCGGGTATCGCTCGCGTTCCTTTCATCGTCGGAATCGACCGATATTTGCCGGCGGCGTTCGGCAAAATCCATCCGAAGTGGAGAACTCCGTGGGTGTCCATTCTGGTGCAGGCGGTGATCTCCGGCGCGATTCTACTGGTCAGCCAGATCAGTGAGACCGTGCACGGCGCGTATCAAGCTTTGGTGGACATCACCATCATTATTTATTTTATTCCGTTCTTATATATGTTCGCGGCGGTCATCAAACTCGCAAACCGCCCGGACCGACTGACAAATCCTAACGCGGTATTGATTCCTGGAGGAAAGAGCGGCGTATGGCTGGCGGCCGGCGTGGGTCTGGTGGTCGTATTCGCTGCAATGCTGATTTCGGCGGTGCCGCCCGGGGATTCCGCGAACAAGTTTTTATTCGAAGTGAAACTGCTCGTCGGTACCATCGGCGCGATTCTTCTCGGCCTGGTCTTGTATTGGCGTGGCGCGCGGGCCAAGAGAATGGAGAAAGTGGGCAACTAAGTCTGTGCCACGTTCCTGGCAAGTCAGAAGCCTTGATTCTTCAGGATTTCGACCGTGAGCGCGGATGCTGGCGCACCCGCCTTGCGAGACTCTAAATGGCGTTCGATGTATTTTCCGAGGATATCGCCTTCCAGATTAACTGCGTCACCAGGCTTGCGATCGCGGATATTGGTATGCTCGTAGGTATACGGGATAACTGCGACCTCGATCGTCGGAACCGGGAAAAAGAACCACCGGGCAACAGTTAGGCTAATGCCATCGATCGTGACCGATCCTTTAGGCACGACGTAGCGCACGAAGTCGTCGGGAACGCGAACGCCAAACGACCAATTCTCGCCTTCGGCTGCCAAATTTGCGACCTCGCCGACGCCATCGACATGACCGAGCACAAAGTGCCCACCGAATTCCTTGCCGGCGGTGAGGGGTTGCTCCAGATTCACGCGCGATCCCAGCTTTAAGCCGGCGCCATTGGCTCCGAACGAAGTGCGCCGCAGCGTCTCGCCGGATAAATCGGCGGAGAAGCGGTCGCTCTCGAGCGCCACCACCGTCAGGCAGCATCCGTTGACCGCGATACTGTTGGAAACGGCCAGCGAAGGCGCGATGCTGGAGGCGCGAACCGTCACGTGGCCGCCGTCGCTGCCCGTTGTAAGCGCTTCGATGGTGCCGATATGTTCGACGATCCCGGTAAACATGATCTTGGCCTGGAGTGCTGTATTATTTTGCGCAGATTCCCGGCATATTCGCAAACTGGAATGGCTCGGACGAGAAATTTTACCTGAAGACGCACAAGGCAAAACGCGGTCCAGCGATCAACGGCGCGGCGTCAGTGGGTATGCCTCCACGCACAAATCAGGGCCAATCTGCCTGGCCTGCACTCTTTCCAGCGGATTTCGATTCAGCCTGCGCGCGTGAGCAAAGGGCACTTTGCCGTCGCCCGCGATTTTTGGCGAATAGAACAGCACAAACTTGTCGATCAGCCGCGCCTCCAATGCCGTTCCATTCAGCGTGGGCCCTGCTTCCAACAGAACGCTGAGGATATCGCGCCGGCCGAGTTCGATAAGCACGGCCTGCAGATCAATTCGGCCGCCCCTGGCCCGCGCACGTACCAGTTCGACTCCTGCCCTTTGCAGCTTGCGAGCCTTCGGTGAATCCAGTGAGGCGGCGGTGAACACCAGTAAATCATCGTCCGCCGTTTTCACAATTTGAGATTGCGGCGAAAGTCGCAGCTGCGAATCGAGGATCACCCGCAGAAGCCGCCTGCGTCGCGACCTCCCACTGCGATCGGTCAGCAACGGATTGTCGGCCACGATCGTGCCGATGCCGGTAAGTAACGC
>DATNCJ010000002.1:0-2624 GCA_035607215.1 Candidatus Eiseniibacteriota bacterium | reverse complement strand
TGGCGCATGAGCTGCACCTCCGCTCGAGATTCTTCCGAGGTGATCCACTCCGACCGCTCGCCTTTGTTTTTCACCGGCAGCGCCAGCTGGCCGTCCAGCGTTAAAGCCGATTTCAGTGTAACGAAGGGTCGTTTTACCCTGATCCAGTGCGCGAATCCTTCATTGAGTCGCTGCGCTTCCTCCTCGAGGATTCCCGAAAAAACCTCCACGCCCGCGATCTGCAGGCGCTCAAATCCACGCCCGGCCGTCTTCGGATTCGGATCCTGCATCGCCGCAACAACTCGTTTGACGCTTGCGGCGATCAGTGCCTGCGTGCACGGTCCGGTTCGTCCGGTGTGGTTGCAAGGCTCCAGGCTGACGTACACAGTCGCTCCAGCGGCCTTCTGTCCCGCCATTTTCAGAGCCACGATTTCCGCGTGATCGCGCCACTCGTACTGATGGAAGCCCTCGCCGACGATTTCGCCGTCGCGTACGACGACGCAGCCCACGGTCGGATTCGGGCTGCTCAGGCCGATGCCTTTACGCGCCAGCGCCAGCGCGTGTTGCATGAAACGGATGTCGTGTGCGTCCACGAATTAGTCGAACAGCGAATTGACGTAGGTTTCGGAATCGAATGGGACGAGATCGTTGATCTGTTCGCCGGTGCCTACGAAGCGGATCGGCAGGTTCAGCTCCCGCGAAATGGCCACCACGATGCCGCCCTTGGCGGTGCCGTCCAGCTTGGTAAGAATGATGCCCGTCACTCCGACTGCCGACGTGAATTCGCGCGCCTGCGCCAGGCCATTCTGTCCGGTAGTGGCATCGAGCACCAGCAAGACGTCGTGCGGCGCGCCGGGAATAACCTTCGCCGCGGTGCGCTTCATTTTCTCCAGCTCGGCCATGAGGTTGGATTTCGTGTGCAAGCGACCGGCGGTGTCCACAATCACCGCGTCGGTGGCGCGCGCCTTGGCTGCGGCCACCGCGTCATACACTACTGCGGCAGGGTCGGCGCCGGACTTCTGCTTGATCACTTCCACGCCGTTGCGTTGAGCCCAAATCTCCAGCTGCTCTACGGCCGCCGCCCGGAATGTATCCGCGGCGCAAAGCATCACCTGCAGCCCATCCTTGCGCAAACGGTTCGCCAGCTTGCCGATACTCGTTGTTTTCCCGGCGCCATTTACGCCCACGATGAAAATCACTCGCGGACCGTTGCCATTGGCCGACACCAGCGGCATCGTGCCGCCCGATGCGTCCAGAATCCGCGCAATGTGCGCCTTGATCTCGCGCTTCAGCTGCGCTGAATCCGAGAGCGCGTTGCGATCCACTTTTTCGCGCACGGCATCCAGAATTTCCCGCGTCGTCCGCACGCCGAGGTCCGCTGAAAGGAGCGCCGTCTCCAACTGCTTGAGCAGCGCCGGATCGATCTTCGCTCCGCCCAGGAAAATCGCATCAACGGTCTGAGACAGAGCCGCCTTGGTCTTGCTGACCGATTCCTTCAGGCGCTCCGCGAGCGTGGGTTCTGGCTTGCCGAAAAGTGTAATCATACGAAGGTGGAAGCGAAGTCCGCAGACAGCGCAACACAAAATTGTAGCAGAACCCGCCGAATGGCATTGGATCCCACGTCCAAGCCGGGCAAAAACCTGACACGAAGTGCGGAAACCGAGCAAAAGGGCCGCTGCGCTTGCAGCGTAAGCAGGAGAACAGCATTAGCCCCAAATTTGCCCGACCGGACAGTAGCGGCTCTCTCCAGCCGCGCATAGCCTCGAATAGCTTCGAGGCTGCCCGTGGTCATTCACAGGGTTCGCAGCCAATGAGTTTCTTGGTTTACGCCACGCGGAGGCGCCGCTGATGCGACCTCTAATTTTCTTTGTCTCGTAGTCTGCCTTGGGTTAAAGCAGGGAATCACCAAGAGTTGGGGGAAAGCACAAAATGAGTGGATCTCAACAGGCAGAATCGCGCCCGGCCAGTGTTTCGGCCTCCGCTGAAGAAATACCGAAGAGAGTTCCCAGCCGCCGCGCCTTTTTGGGACACGCAAGCGGAATGGCTGCAACCGTCGCGGCAGGAGCGCTTACCGCTGGCGCTTCCCAAGCCAGCGCGGGGAATGGGCAGAATTTCAGCCCCGTCGATTCCAGCAGCAACGGTCGCTTGCGAGCGCTGAAATGCTTCAACAATCGCGTCAGCGCAGCGACGGCGGAATTAAACGTTCGCATTCCCAACGAAGTCACCAATGGCGACGAGCAGCGCTTTTCCAATCGTATCGGAAATTATTCCAAGGGACTCGTGCACAACTCGATGGGCGAAGTCGATGCTGCATCTTACGCTAGCTTTCTCCGAGCTGTGAACGGTGGCGATCATCGGCTCTTCGAGCAAATTCAAATGGGCGGTAATTCTCCGCTGATCGATCCGCAAGCGGGGCTGGCATTCGATCTCGAAGGCACGGACTCGCATCAGATGGCAATTGGCACGCCCCCATCGGTGGCCAGCCGCGAGATCGCCGCCGCGGCGGTAGAAAACTACTGGATGGCGCTGTGCCGGGACATCAATTTCACCGAGTACGGCGATGAGCCGCTCACTACCGCTGCGATCGCGGAGCTCAATTCACTGCCGGGGTTTCACGGCCCCAGGCCGGTGACGCCGCAAAATTT
>DATNCJ010000122.1:0-8938 GCA_035607215.1 Candidatus Eiseniibacteriota bacterium | reverse complement strand
GCACTCAGGCTACGTCAGAGGCGCGGCTGCGGGATGGCGTTTCGTTGGAAGTGCGGCATGATTGGAAGCGACAGGAGGTCGAAGGAATCTATCGCGCGGCTCTGCCGGAACTGATTTTTCGCGCGCAAACGGTACATCGTCAGTGGCATGCGCCTGATCGCGTGCAAACCTGCCAATTGCTTTCCATCAAGACCGGCGGATGCTCCGAAGACTGCGGGTATTGCCCGCAGAGCGCGCATTACGATGCCGGCGTAGAACGTCAAGGATTGTTGAATCCGCAGCACGTAATTGCAGTGGCGCGAGAGGCAGCGGACCGCGGAGTGACCCGCTTCTGCATGGGAGCGGCCTGGCGGCAGGTACCGGAAGGTGCGGAGTTCGAACGAGTGTTGGACATGGTACGGGGCGTTTCAGCGCTAGGATTGGAAGTCTGCTGCACGCTAGGAATGCTGAATGAGGGGCAGGCGGCGCGCCTGAAAGACGCTGGGCTAACTGCATACAATCACAATTTAGATACGTCGCCAGAATTTTACGGGTCGATTATCACGACACGGGTTTACGATGACAGACTGAAGACCCTGGCGGCGGTGCGCAAGGCCGGGATAACCGTGTGCTGCGGGGGAATTCTTGGAATGGGCGAGCGGGAGAGCGATCGAATTGGATTGTTGCACCAGTTGGCGACGTTGGAGCCGCATCCGGAAAGCGTTCCCATCAACATGCTGGTGAGGGTCGAAGGGACACCGCTAGCTTCGATGCCGGCGCTGGATCCGCTGGAGATGGTGAGAGCGATTGCGACGGCGCGGATTCTGATGCCGGCGTCACGCGTGCGGCTGGCAGCGGGAAGAAAACAATTGTCTCCGGAAGCCGTAACGTTGTGTTTTCTTGCGGGGGCGAATTCCATCTTTGTCGGGGAGAAGTTGTTGACCACGCCGAATCCGGGAGCGGATGAAGACGAGCAATTGCTGCAGAGCCTGGGCCTGAAGCCACTCGAATCTCATGCCAACTGAGCGCCACGGTTCGCTGGAGAGCGAACTCGAGGAAGGACTGCGTGGGCTGGAAGCGCGGAGCCAGCGCAGGTCTTTGTGCGAAATTGCGGGCGTGAATTTGTGTTCGAACGATTACTTAGGGTTAGCGGAAGACGAGCGGTTGAGGACGGCGGTGATTGAGGCGGTGCGAGAATCGCCGCGTATGGGTGGCACGGGATCCCGATTGCTCTCGGGGTATTCAGGCGCTTGGGATGAAGTGGAGAGCGAGTTCGCGGAGTTCGTGGGCAGCGAAGCGGCGCTGTATTTCGGCAGCGGGTACGCTGCGAATGTGGGATTGCTGAGTTCGCTGATGGGCAGCGAGGATACGGTTTTTTCGGATGAACTGAATCATGCAAGCTTGATCGATGGAATTCGGCTCTCCGGCGCGCGGAAAGTGATTTATCCGCATGTGAACTTGAACGTGCTGGAGAACACGCTCCGCGAAAGCGAGAAGTCAGGTTCGAGCATGGGCGGCCGGAAATTTGTGGTGACCGAGACGATATTCAGCATGGATGGAGATGAGGCGCCCTTACAAGAGATGGCGGAACTGTGCCAGCGGTACGGCGCGAACTTGATTGTGGATGAGGCTCATGCGACTGCGGTTCGCGGACCATCAGGGCGGGGAATTACGGCCGATTTAGGGGCTGAAGGGAAAGTGGGCAGCGTTGTTTTCGCATCGGTGCATACCTGTAGTAAGGCATTGGCGAGCGCCGGTGCTTTTGTGTGCGGCGGTTTGGCGCTGCGCGAGCATCTGATCAACCGTGCACGGACGTTCGTTTTCAGCACGGCCATGCCGCCTTATATGGCGAAACAGATTCAGGCGGCATTGCAGCTGGCGCGCACGATGGATGGAGTGCGGGCGCAATTGGTTGCACGTTCACAGAAATTGCGGACGACGTTGCGAGCTTGCGGGCTCGATACCGCTCGGAGCACGACGCAGATTGTTCCCGTGGTGGTGGGCGGGAATGAGGATGCAATCGCGGCGGCGGAATATTTGCAGCAGCGGGGATTCGCAGTGCGGGCAATTCGTCCGCCCACGGTGAAGCCCGGGCAGGCGCGGCTGCGATTGTCGATCACGGCGTCGATTGCGGAGAGCGAATTGGAACGACTGGCAGGTTGTCTGGGGAACTGGCGCGCGCAACGATCCGCGCTGGCCGCGGCGGGGTGCGCGTGAGGAATCATTTTTTTATTACCGGCACGGATACCGGAGTCGGGAAGACGACTTTGTCGGCGCTATTGTGCGCTGCGCTCGACGCGGTGTATTGGAAGCCGATCCAGACAGGCACGCTGGAAGGATCGGATCGGGTGTCGGTGATGCGGCTGGCGGGCATTGGCACCGATCGCACGTTGGACGAGGTGTACAAGTTTGTACCGCCCGTGTCGCCGGACCTGGCCGCACGCTGGGCCGGGACAGAGATTGACCTGGGGCGGATCAATTTGCCGACGTCGCTGCACAATGACTGGCTGGTGGTGGAAGGCGCAGGCGGCGTGCTGGTGCCCATCAATCAGAAACAGTTCATGCTGGATCTGATGGTGAAGTTTATGCTGCCGGTGATTCTGGCGGCGCGCAGTGGCGTGGGGACGATCAACCATACCTTGCTTACGTTAGCAGCGTTGCATGCGGCAGAGTTGCCGGTACACGGCGTGGTGTTGATCGGCGATCAGAACCGGGAAAATCGCGAGACCATCGAACGGTTTGGCCACGTGCGGGTGATCGGAGAGATTCCGCGATTGCCGAATTTGCACCGGACCGCGTTGATGCAGGTGTTCATGAATAATTTTGACCGGGCGGCGTTTGCGCAGTAGTTCCTTCCTTGTAGTTTTGCATCCGTGGCGTCTAAGTTCGTCCTATGACGAGGGCGACTACAGATTATGAGAAACACTCCTTCTTGGCTCAACTTGGATCATGTGTGGCTCCCCTATACGCAAATGAAAGGCGCTGGGCTGCCTTTGCCTGTTGTGTCGGCGAACGGGGTGCGATTGAAATTGGCGGATGGGCGGGAATTGATTGATGGGATAGCAAGCTGGTGGACGGCTTGTCATGGATACGGGCATCCGCACATTCTGGCGAGCGTGCAGGCGCAATTGGAGAAGATGCCCCATGTGATGTTCGGCGGGTTGGCGCATGAGCCAGCGTATACCCTGGCGTCGCGTTTGGCCCGGATTTTACCGGGAGATTTGAACCGAGTGTTCTTCAGCGAATCAGGATCGGTGGCTGTGGAAGTAGCACTCAAAATGGCGGTGCAGTTTTGGTTGAATCGGGGCGAGCGTCGTACGAAGTTCGTAAGCTTTCGTGGCGGATATCACGGCGATACGTTTGCGACGATGGCGATTTGCGACCCGGAAGAGGGGATGCACAAGGTGTTTCGCGGCGTGGTGGCGGAACAATTTGTACGCGAGGTGCCGGATACGGCCGAGAAGGGCCGGGAACTGGATCAGTTCTTGGCGGAGAATCGCCGCGAGATTGCGGCCGTGATCATTGAGCCGTTGATTCAGGCAGCGGGTGGAATGAAGTTCCATGACGCGGAAGTCCTGGTAGAACTCCGGGCGCTGGGCGACCGGCATGGATTGTTGTTGATCTTTGATGAAATTTTCACGGGATTTGCGCGGACGGGGACGATGTTTGCGTGCCAACAGGCGAAGATAGCACCGGACCTTGTTTGTTTGTCGAAGGCATTGACGGGCGGGACGATGCCGCTGGCTGCGACGGTGGCTTCATCCCGTGTCTATGAGGCGTTTTTGTCGAATGATGCCGAGGCGGCGCTGATGCACGGGCCAACATACATGGCGTATCCATTGGGATGCGCAGCAGCGAATGCTTCGCTGGACTTGTTTGAGAGAGAGCCGCGGCTGCAGCAAGCAGCTATTATTGAGGCGCAGTTGAAAGAGGAGCTTGCGCCGTGCCGCGGATTGCCGGGCGTTCTCGATGTGCGCGTGAAGGGTGCGGTCGGCGTGGTGCAGATGGACCGGCCAGTGGATGCGACGCGGCTGCGGGCGCGATTCGTCGAGAAGGGGTGCTGGATCAAGCCGTTTAGCGACATTGTCTATCTCGCGCCGCCGCTGGTCATTGGTGAAGATGATTTGTCACACCTTACCCGCACAATATTCGACATACTGAACCGCGGATAACCAGCACGGTGACGATGTTGGTTAAGGTTCGGGCTGCGGTTAGGTTCAGGTGCTTCGCCTATCCTTATCGGATAGGCTCAGGATGACAAGAGTTTCATAAGTTTGGTTCAGGAGATCTCGGATTGTCCTCAGGTCTGAGCGGGTGGAAACAAAAGGTGGTGGCGTTTGCAGGTGGGTTGGGGGCGCCGGGACTTTTTCTGATTTCGTTTCTCGATTCATCGGTTCTAACGTTCCCGGTGATCAATGATCTGCTGCTAATTGAGTTGTCGATGCAGCGGCCGGCACGAATGGTTTTGTACGCGAGCATGGCTTCGCTGGGATCCCTGTTGGGCTGCGTGTTGCTTTATTTTCTGGCGTACAAGGGTGGCGAGCCGCTTTTTCGATCGAAAGCGGGCGCGAAAGCCGACGCGATCCATCGCTGGCTGGTGAAGAATGGATTTAGTGGCCTGCTGGTGGCAGCGTTGCTGCCGCCTCCCACGCCATTCAAGTTTTTTGTGCTGGCGGCGGGAGTTTTCGAGCTGCCGCTGGCGAGTTTTGTGACGGCGATTGGATTGGCGCGGGTACTGCGATACTTCACGGTGGGATACCTGGCGGTGAGATATGGATCTCAGGCGCTGCCGTTCTTGGCGGCACACAAATTTCAAGTAGTGGTTGCAGCGATTGTGCTGATAGCCGTGAGTTACGGGTTGTCGAGACTGGTTTTGCGCGTTGAGGCTGAGAAGTTATCGCACAAGTAGTTTGGGGATTCGCCGCGACGCATACCGTGGACGGCTACTTGCGGCGCGGATCGCTGGCCCAGACCAGTTCGTCGCTTCGTAGGTTCCCCGCCGGATCGGTTTCCACGAGAACCGCGATTTCTCGTCGCGTGTTCAATGTTGCGACATACCGCAGATCGTGGAGTTGCACTTCGTATCCTTCCGGGGTTTTCTCAATCGAGGCTTTAGGAAATCTTGCGACGCTGAGGAATTTCTTGGCGGCCGCGGACTGACGCGCTCGTTCGAGGATGGGCGAGGACTCCGGTTTGAACAACACGATGCCGGCTTCGGGGTCGAAAGAGGCGCCGGGCATTTCATTTACCGCGAGCTCATGGAGGGCGCGATCGGTTTCCACAATGGCGCGCCAATGGATTGGAGACGCCGGCTCGGGGAATGCCGCCACGCGGCGCGGCGATTCTCCGCGATAGCTGCGCGCGTCGATGGTGGCAATTACGTTGGAGTGTAGCGTAGCCCGGGCGCCGATGTAGAGAAAGATGACCACCAATCCAAGCGCGGCGCCGATCCGGCCGCGGGGCGACTTGTCTTTGCTGCCGATCTCGGCGTTGACAAGGCGAAGCAGCTCGGGTAGTAGAATCGCGGCAACAAGAATGGCGATGATCCAGGGATCGATGCGCGCGAGCAAGTCGCCCCCGAAACGGCGAGGCGTGAAGGGCCAGAGAGCGGCGATTCCATCGGATTGGCAGGCGTCCAGTGTGAGGTGCAGCACGCTGACGGCCAAGAGTGACCATACCGTGCTCGAGGTGGATGCCACGGTAGACGCAGCGATTTTTGGCTTTAGCGTGAGGCATGCGGTGGCTGCAAGTGCAGTGATCAGCGCGACGGCTGCGAGGGAATGTGTAAACGTATGGTGCCAGCGGAGATAGGAGGAAGGCCCGGCAAGAGCGCTCAGTTCATCGATGTCGGGTGCGATCCCAGCGAGGATTATCGCGACCCACGCGGCGCGCGAAGCGCGAGGAATCGCGATTCTTGCGACCGCCACTGACGCGAGGGCGTGGGTAAGGACGTCCACGGAAGAGTTATGTGTTGTTCCCGGACTTCGACGGCGCGCTGGTTTGCGGAACCAAGAGTTTCAGCGCGCGCGGCACGATTTTGAATTCGACGGGTAAGCGCGCGAGCGATTCGCCATCGATCTGTGCGTAAACGGGATTGCTGTCCAGGGGTTCACATACGACGGAGTTGGACTTCCAGAAGTGCACGCCATCGGTGCCACGCAGTTTTTGAAACCATAGACTTGGGATGTAGCTGAGATAGCGGAATCCGCTTTGCGTGGTGAGGGCCATCAACTCGAATTTGTCTTCATAGAGGTCAGCTTCGGTCGTGATTTTAAATGGGCCTCCGTAATGTTTGGTGCGGCCAACAACGACCAGCGTGGCGTTGATATTTTGCCCGCCGCCGACCACGCGAAAGTGCGGGAATTTGTAGCGGAAAACTTCGCGCGCGCCTTGCCACCAGTAGGCGAGGATACCCACGCGAGCTTTAAGATCGAGGTCAATCGCGTAGACGATCATACCGTCGGGGCCGGCGCCGGCAACGCTAAGAAAATAGCGCCTTTTGTCGGGTTGCTCGAGCGGCGTGGCGAGGCCAAGGGCAATGTCTTTGAGCTGGCCGTGGATTAGTTTTTCGGCGGCACCCGGGATGTCCCAGGGCAGATCGAGTTCCTTGGCCAGCACGTTGGCGGTGCCACCGGGCAGCAGCGCGAGCGGAACGCGATGGCCGTTTTGCTCGGCGGCGAGTCCGTTGACGACTTCGTTGAGCGTGCCGTCTCCGCCGCAAGCGATCACCAGATGTCGGCCTTCCACGGTGGCTTGTTGCGCCATTTGCGTTGCGTCACCGGGACCGCGCGTTTCGACGAGCTCAGCTTCGATTCCCCCGCTGGAGAGGATGCGACGAGCCTGGTCAAGCATCTGACGACGGCCGGCGCCGCCGTTGCCGGCGTTCGGATTGTGGATCAACAGAGCGTTTCGTAGGTTGCCGATCATCAAATGTCCTGTGGGGGGCGCCGTCGATTCCCAGGTGCATGCCGTCAGATGCCGTGAACAACCTATTTTATATAAAATGGTGACGATTCCATCGACCGTTCTTCCGAGGATTGCCCATGCCCAAGGCCGCTCCCGCTGCCGCGAAACATGAGATCGAAGAGCTCCGCGAGAAGATTCGCAAGAATGACTACAAGTATTACGTCCTGGATGATCCGGAGATTTCTGACGCGGCCTATGACCGGCTGATGAACCGGCTGAAAGAGTTGGAGGCGGCGAACCCGTCGCTCGTGACTCCGGATTCGCCGTCGGCACGTGTAGGCGGAACTCCGCGAGAGGGATTCCAGAAGGTGCGGCACGCAAGAGCAATGCTGAGCCTGGACAATGCCTTCTCTTACGATGCGCTGCGGGATTTCGATCGGAGAGTGCGGCAGGGGATCGGACGGGAGAGGATCGAGTACGTCGCCGAACACAAATTCGATGGATTGAGCATCTCGTTGCAGTATGAGGATGGGATTTTGGTTCGCGGGGTGACGCGAGGCGATGGCACCACCGGCGAAGACGTAACTCCGAACGTTAAGACGATTCGAACAGTACCGCTGCGAATGGACCCGGCGGCGTTGAAGAAAACGAAACTGTCCGCGACGTTCGAAGTGCGTGGGGAAGTCTTGATGACCCACAAGGCATTCGGGGCCATGAACCGGCAGCAGGAGCAGAGCGGCGGCAAGATTTTCGTGAATCCGAGGAATGCCGCCGCCGGGTCCGTGCGCGTGCTCGACCCCTCGATCACCGCCCAGCGGCGGTTGGAATTTTTCGCGTACTACTTGCTGGTGGAAGGAGAAGAGCCGTATCCGAAGCATTCCGAGGCCTTGCGGGCCCTGAAGCAATTGCAATTCCGCGCATCGAGCGATTGGAAATTGTGCGACGGCATTGATGCGGTCCTGGCATATTGCGATGCCTGGGAACCCAAGCGAATGGACCTGGCGTATGAGATCGATGGTGTGGTGATTAAAGTCAATTCGCTGGGAATTCAGCGCGAGCTGGGATTTACCGCCAAGGCGCCGCGGTGGGCTATCGCTTATAAATATCCGGCGCGGCAAGAGACGACGGTGGTGAACGATATTCGCGTGCAGGTGGGACGCACGGGCACGCTGACGCCGGTGGCGGTGCTGGCGCCTGTGCAAGTCGGGGGCGTCACCGTCAGCCGGTCCACACTCCATAATATGGACGAGATTGAACGCCTGGGATTGCAGATTGGCGATACCGTTTTGATCGAGCGGGCGGGCGAAGTGATTCCGCACGTGCTGAAGGTGGTGAAAGAAGGACCGGGGCGGCGCCCATTTCGGATGCCGGAGAAGTGTCCGGAGTGCGGGAGCGCGGTGCATCGCGCCGAGGGCGAGGTCGCCTATCGATGTGTCAATGCGGCATGCCCGGCGAAGCGGAAGGAGTCGCTGCTGCACTTTGCAAGCCGGCACGCTATGGATATCGATGGATTGGGCGACAAGATCGTGGATCAGTTGGTGGACAAGGGAATCGTCAAGGATGTCGCTGATTTGTATTCACTAAAGCTAGAGGCGTTGGTGGAGTTGGAGCGATTCGCGGAGAAGTCCGCGCAAAATTTGCTGGACGAGATCGCTGCCAGCAAGAAGGTGACGCTGGCCCGTCTGATTTATGCATTGGGGATAAGGATGGTGGGCGAGCGGACCGGACAGTTGCTCGCGGCGCATTTTTCTTCGCTGGATGAAATGGCGGCGGCGAAGGAGGAGCAGCTGTTTGAGGTCGGAGAGGTCGGGCCGAAGGTGGCAGCGGCGATTGCGGAATTCTTTTCCGAACCGGCGAATCGGCAAATCATCAAAAAACTGGAGAAATCCGGCGTTCGTCCGACCGCCGAGAAGCGCGTGCTGAAGAGCCAGAAGCTCGCGGGGAAGTCATTTGTGTTCACCGGCGGCCTGGCGAACCGCTCGCGCGAAGAGGCCGGCGCGCTGGTCATGGCGCACGGTGGAAAGATTTCCGGCTCGGTGAGCAAGAAAACGGA
>DATNCJ010000121.1:0-5849 GCA_035607215.1 Candidatus Eiseniibacteriota bacterium | reverse complement strand
AAAGAGCCGCGGCTTCGACAGGTCGGCGATATTTCGGCGGCCATGGAGCGGGATCTTGCAACATGCAGGGATATGCCGATTGTCAAAGATGTGCGCGCGCGCGGTGCCATAGGCGTGGTCGAACTTAACCAGATCGACAACCTGGATAGCCTGCGCGCTCACTTCATCGAACAGGGCGTCTTTATCCGTCCGATTGGAAATATCGTTTATCTCACGCCGGCTTTCACGATTTCATCCGATGAGCTGAAAACCTTGACCGATGCGGTTGTCAAAACCGTGCGTCAACTGAATCGATAAGGAAAATCAGAAGCCGACCGCCGTGCCGTGCAGATCATATTCGTCCGCGCGTTCGATCTTCACCGTCGTGATTTCACCCACTCGCAATGGACGGTGGGCTGCTATGTAAACCGCGCCATCGATTTCTGGTGCGTCAGCCATGGACCGGCCTTTTGCTACGCTCGGCCCGACGTTATCGATAATAACCTTCTGACGCGAGCCAACCTTGCGCTTCAGGCGCCGGGTTGAGATTTTCTGCTGCACCTGCATGAACCTGTGCCAGCGCTGGTCCTTCACGTCATCAGGCACTGGCGCCGCCATATCGTTCGCGGCGGCACCTCTGACCGGTTCATACTTGAAGCAGCCGACCCGATCGAGCGACGCTTCGTCGAGCCATTCGAGCAACATTTCGAAATCGGCGTCCGTTTCGCCGGGAAATCCGACAATGAACGTTGATCGCAACGTCAGATCAGGGCACTGGTCGCGCCAGCGTGCAATCCTCTCGAGCGTCTTTTCCTGTGCTGCTGGGCGACGCATGCGTTTGAGGACCTCGGGCGAGGCGTGCTGGAACGGGATGTCGAGATACGGCAGCACTTTTCGTTCGGCCATCAGCGGGATGACGTCGTCCACGTGTGGATAGGGGTAGACATAGTGCAGCCGCACCCAGACGCCCAACTCACCCAATGCGCGCGCGAGATCGATGAATCTTGCGCGCACCTCGCGGTCGCGCCACTTGCTGGCTGCGTATTTGATGTCCACGCCATAGGCTGACGTATCCTGTGAAATGACCAGCAATTCTTTCACGCCGGCGGCGACGAGCTTCGCAGCTTCGCGCAGGACATCAGCCGCTGGCCGTGACACGAGATCACCGCGCAGGCGGGGAATGATGCAGAATGAACAGCGGTTGTTGCAGCCTTCGGAAATCTTCAAATAGGCATAGTGACGCGGGGTGAGCTTGATGCCTTCGGGCGGTACGAGATCGAGAAAGGGATCGTGCTTCGGCGGAAGTGCCCTATGTACGGCCTCGACCACGGTCTCATATTGCTGGGGGCCGGTGATCGCCAGAACATCGGGATAGGTCGCGGAGATACTTTCCGGCTCCGCACCCATGCAGCCCGTGACGATGACCTTGCCATTCTCTTTCAGCGCATTGCCGATAGCCGCGAGCGATTCCGCTTTGGCGCTGTCGAGGAACCCGCACGTATTGACGATGACAAGGTCAGAACCCTGGTGCTGGCGAGAAAGCTCGTAGCCTTCCGCGCGCAGGCGCGTGACGATGCGTTCGCTGTCCACCAGCGCCTTCGGGCAGCCGAGCGATACGAAACTGATCTTTGGCGCGGCGCTATCCGCTTTCGCGTCGGGATCGTGCATGGGGGAGGGGCTAGCCGCGATTGAGGGCAAGATCAAGGAGCAGCTTCACCGATTCCGCATGGCTTCTGCTTCCGCATAGAATCGTCTTTCCCAGGCCTTCTCTTTGTCTATGCCCTCTCGGATGAACGGCGTGAACACCGCCAGGTGCAGGAGGAACCAGTTGATCAAATTGGCAGGAAAACGCAGCGGTTTCCTGAAATCGACGAACAAGACCACGCGTGTGTCGGAAGTATCGTTCCAGGCCTCGTGCTCGTAAGCGTCATCGAAAATGACAACCTCACCCTCCCGCCAGCGATAGATTTGGTTGTCGACGCGTATGCCGAGCCGCTCGCGCGGTTCGGGCACGATCAACCCAAGGTGCAGCCGCAGGACGCCGTTGTAGGGACCACGATGCGCGGGCAGATGTTTGCCCGGTTCGAGGATCGAGAACAGCGCTGTGGTCAGCCCGGGGATGCCTTGGCAAATGCGCCATGTTTCCGGACATAGGCGGATATTGTTGGCGGAGCTGAAACCGTAGCCGGTCAATACGAAGCTCTTCCATCTGTGATCGTTGCTGATCGCCAACACGTCGGCGGAAAGCTCGTGAAAGGCTGGCAAATCCTCTTTTCGTGTGAGCACCCGCTGAAGTTCGCCTTGGATTGTGCGCCACTCAGACTCGATCACGCGGCTCCATGGGAAGATGGCTTTGTCGTAAATCGGCGGATTTCCCACCCGGCTCAAAGCACGATTGAGGTGCTCCACCCATCCAACGATTCGCATGAAAAAACGGGTGACGAGCGTTGGACGCTCCATCGGTCTGATACTGCTGGCCGCCGATTTCTGCTGCGGATTGTGTTCGCGGCCGGATTGCGGCTCTGCAACGCTTTGCAAGCGGCGCCTCCCGAACTCACTGACGCCAAAACGGGACTATGCCGCTGAGGTTCCACAGGCTGTCGATTAAGATTGTTGGCGAAACCATATCGGCGGCGTTATCTTGTCCGCCACTGGCGGATGGAAAAATGAACCGCTCTTGCATCTTAGCCCTCCTTATTGTGGGCATCTTGATGGCTGCCGTGCCGGCCAAAGCCCTTGAAGGAAAGGCGCCGGTCTGGCGCTACAATGCGCACACTGCGGAGCTACCGTTCCCTCGCAGCAAGCGGGCCGATGCCATATGGGCGTCTGACGCCTGCTGGTTCGACTGTGGGTCCTATTGTGCCTGGGGGTTGGCCAGCTGCTTGAGGGAAGATGCCCAAGGCCGGTGTCTGAAATACACTGACAAGTGCGACCGCTATTGCCAGCGTCAATGCCGCACGCGCGGTGGCCCGCTCCTCTCGATAGAGTTTCCCTGGGACTAGGCAGCGGTAGCCCGTTCAATTCGATCTTGCGCCACGACGCCGACCGGGTGAACTATCGGGTCGTAGACATTCGTGCATTCCGAACTGCAGAAAAAACAAAACTTGCCGGTGGGGGGAGAAATTCGATGAGAGTTTACACAGGTTGTGCGTTCGTCATTCTGGCGCTGGCAGTCCCTGTTGCTGCCGATGTCCATGCGGCGGATTATCCCGAACGCAACATCACAGTGGTGGTGCCGTTTCCGCCCGGCGGCGCCTCGGATGTCACCGCGCGGCTGACCTCGAACAAGCTCAGTGAACGGGTCGGTAAATCGGTCATCATTGAGAACCGCGCGGGCGCCAATGGCGGTCTTGGCGCGGCCGGGGTCAAGTCCGCTACGCCAGACGGGTACACCGTGCTCATCGGGTCGATTGGCGTCTATGCGATCAATCCGGGGCTGTACAAGAATCTCAAATACGACCCTCTCAAGGATTTCGATCTTCTTTCATTGCTGGTGCGAACGCCAAATGTGCTGGTTACGAGCCCCGATTTTCCGGTCAACACCGCGGCCGATCTGATCGCGCATCTCAAGAAGAATCCCAACCAGGTAACGTTCGCGTCTTCCGGCATAGGCTCGTCGGATCATTTGACGGCCGCTTTGTTCTGGCAAAAAACCGGCACGACCGGCGTGCATGTGCCGTACAAAGGCGGTGGCCCGGCGATCAACGATCTCATGGGGAGCCACGCGAACGCTTCGTTCCAAAATCTCGGCGCCGTCGCTCAGCACATCAGAGCGGGCAAACTGAAAGCCTTGGCAGTCACCGGCGAGAAGCGCGCGGCGGCCCTGCCGGATGTCCCGACAACCGCGGAAGCTGGCATTGTCGATCTTGTCGTTTATTCCTGGCAGGCAGCGGCTGCGCCAAAAGGGTTGCCACCGGACATCCGCACCAGACTTGAGAGTGAAATCGCCGCCGCCATCAACTCTCCGGAGGCCACCAAGCAATTTAACGACATCGGTTTCGACGTGGTCGCCAGCAATGGCGCGCAATTCGCCGAGTTTCTGGCTGCTGAAACCCAACGCTGGAAAAAAGTGATCGAGGCGGGAAATATCGTTGCAGAATAAAACCTGGCCATGACCGACCTCGGCAAGGGCGCACCCGTCGTCTCCGAAATGCTGGTTATCCCCGTTGCCGGGGAAGACAGCATGCTGCTCAACCTGAGTGGGGCGCACGGGCCGTTATTCACCCGCAACGTTGTCATTCTGCAGGACAATGCTGGTCGCACGGGTGTGGGCGAAGTTCCGGGCGGCGATCGCATCCGCCAAACACTCGACGAAGCGCGGCCTTTAGTCCGCGGACAATCGATTGCCGCCTTTAATGGCATTCTCAACACCATGCGACAAAAATTCGCCGCTCGGGATGCGGAAGGCCGTGGTCTACAGACCTTCGATCTTCGCACCATGGTGCACGCGGTCACCGCCGTCGAAGCCGCATTGCTTGATCTGCTCGGGCAGCATCTGAATGTTCCGGTAGCCGCGCTTCTTGGTGAGGGCCAGCAGCGTTCAGCCGTTAAGATGCTCGGCTATCTATTCTATGTCGGCGATCGAAAACGGACGAACCTGTCGTACCGTACTGGCTCAGGCGCAAACAACGAATGGTTTCGGCTGCGTGATGCGGAAGCTTTGACGCCGGCGGCGATTGTCCGGCTCGCCGAAGCCGCACACGAGCGCTACGGATTTGAGGATTTCAAACTCAAGGGTGGCGTGCTCGAAGGTGAGAAGGAGATCGCAGCCGTAACGGCCCTTGCGCAGCGATTTCCGGATGCACGCGTCACGATTGACCCGAATGGCGCGTGGTCGCTGGAAGAGGCCGTGCGGCTATGTCGTGGTCAGCACAATGTTCTCGCCTATGCCGAAGATCCATGTGGCGCTGAGAAAGGCTTTTCCGGACGGGAGATCATGGCTGAATTCCGTCGCGAGACGGGCCTGCCGACGGCCACGAACATGATTGCGACCGACTGGCGCGAGATGGGTCATGCGATCCAGCTTCACGCGATCGACATCCCGCTCGCCGATCCGCATTTCTGGACAATGCAAGGATCAGTGCGAGTTGCTCAGATGTGCCGCGATTGGGGGCTCACCTGGGGCTCACACTCGAACAATCATTTCGATATTTCGCTTGCGATGTTTACTCACGTCGCGGCTGCGGCGCCTGGCCATATTACGGCAATCGACACGCACTGGATCTGGCAGGACGGCCAGCGGCTGACCAAAGAGCCGTTCAAGATCGCCCAGGGAGAGGTTGCCGTGCCGCAGCGACCGGGCCTCGGTATCGAGATAGACATGGCGCAGGTCGAGGCCGCGCATCGCCGCTACAAAAGTATGGGCCTCGGTGCGCGAGACGACTCGATCGCCATGCAATTTTTGATTCCGTATTGGAAATTTGATCCAAAGCGCCCCTCACTTGTGCGCTGACGTCGGCTTTTCGCCGGCTGACGATCAGGCCCGCGCCGGTGATAACCATCATCTCGGAAATCCAAGTATTCAGATTTAAGCGCCCCGAGAAAATTCTTACATTCGTCAGAATCCACACAAAATAAATTGCGCGCTAAAAATTGACTGTCTTTCGCAAAATTTGGAAGCGAGCTACGGTCCGGCGAGTTCAGGCGGAAGCTTCTTTGAATTGCCTTCGTTGTCCCACGCTTGCCCAACGATGCGCCAAACGCCGTCCTCTTTTGTGAGGAGCATCATTTCTACGCTTCGACTTTCTGTCGTCTCGTTTTCCGTAATCCGGCATCCCGCAACGGCAACGGCGACGTTACCAAAAACCTGAATGCGATAGCCCAAAACATCTTCCCTGAACGACTGTAGTCTGGAGCTTGCCAGCCCTTCC
>DATNCJ010000086.1:0-12089 GCA_035607215.1 Candidatus Eiseniibacteriota bacterium | reverse complement strand
CTGCACCGACCAGCGGGCAGTTTCGCTTACCGGGTCCCAGCCGATCAGCCTTCCTTCGGTGCCATGCATCCACTCTCCCGACTCCACCGAGGCGTTGGACGCCGACTTCCGATCGGTTGCCGGGACATACACCAGTCCGGTGAGCGCGCTGTAGCTCATGGGCCACCAGTTGTGGACGGTCCATTGTTTCCCGCCGCCCGCGGAGGGAGGCACCTCGTCCGCGCGCCCGGTTTTGAGGTCAATCGAATTGGCCCAGGCCAGTTTGACCAGCGGCTTTGCCGAGAGGAGTCTTCCGGTCTTGGCATCCAGCACGTAAAAAAAGCCGTTCTTGGGCGCAGTCATGGCGACGTGCCGCTTTTCGCCATCGATGACCAGATCCGCGATCAGGATGTGATTGTTCTCGGTTTGCAACCCCGGAGCGCTGGTCTGGAAGTGCCAGACGTATTCTCCGGTCTCTGCATTGACGGCGATAATGCATCCGGCAAAAAGCTTGTCGCCTGCGACTTTGATGGATGACAATTCACCATAGTCAACGCCTGCACCGGCCGTGCCAAAGATAACCAGGCCGGTAACGGGGTCATAGGTAATTGCGGTCCAGGCATCGCCGCCGCCGACCTTCCACGAATCCTTCCCCGACCAGGTCTTCGCCGCCATTTCGAGTGCTTTGCTTTCAAATCCCTTGGCCGGATCTCCGGGAACCGTCCAGAAGCGCCACGCCTGTTTGCCGGTTTCCGCATCGTAAGCGGCCAGCGATCCTCGCACACCGTCGTCCGAGCCGTTGTACCCCATCAATATTTTCCCTTTGGCGACATGAGGCGCGCCGGTGATCCCAGTCTGAGTCGCGTCGCACACTGCGGCATCCCAAAGCTGCTTTCCCGAAGCCGCATCGATCGCGATCAGGCGGCAGTCCCCGGTGCCCACGTACACCTTTCCATTCCACACCGCCACGCCTCCGTTGGTTCGCGCGGAGTAGGAACCATTGATGGCCAGGTCCAACCGAATTTTGGGATCGAACTTCCACAGCATCTTGCCCGATGCTGCATCCACGGCATACACCACTGACAGTGGAGCGCTCACATAAGCGATGCCGTCGACGACAATCGGCTCCGAGACGATACCCATTCCGCTGTCAATATCGAGGAACCACGCCAGGCCAAGGCCGCTGACGTTCTTGTCGGTGATCTCTTTGAGCGGACTGAAATGCTGCTCGTCAAAGGTGCGTCCGTTGAGCAACCAGTTGTCTCCCGCGTTGACCTCCGCCATGGCTCTGGCCTCACTCACATTACCCATTCGGGTTTGATTGTCCGCGGAAGAATGGACCGCAACGGTCAGTACGAGTGCAAGACACAGAACTGTCAAACCAAGAACTTGCCATGTCCTCATAGCGCGCACCTTTTCTGAAATAGTCAGGACTTACGCGGGCATCATTCTATGCCAGTTTTGTGCCTCTCGACGTCTTTACCGGGAACCGCGTGGGGACACCCGTCCTCAGCTGTCCTGTCGTGCGATGCTCGACCTGGTTTTGTCCGGGGAGCCACCCTGGCGCAGCTTCGCTCCGCTGGGCAGATGAGGACATCTTTCCCTACGTGATCGTGATGAAAGATATTTGTTTACTGCAGCCGGAAGCGTTCGTTCATCAATCGCTGCAATCGAGGTTTGTAGAGGATGTCGAAGGCGAGTTCCTTGTCGGGAAACATGGCCAGGGCAGCGCGTTTGGCGCCGGCCGCCAGTTCTGAGGCTTCTTCCACGGTGAGGTCGCGGTCCTGGCTGATGACCGACATCACCATGCTCATCATGATCTGCAATCGCCGGATGTTCCTGGTTTCCTGCTCCTTCTCGGTAAGATGCGCAGCGAACTCAGCCCGCTCCCAGGTACTCATTCGGCCCCCCGAACAATCCAAGAAACACGCGGCGTCCCACCGCGCTGTACTTCATTCTTTCGATGCGCCGCCTCAAGGGGGCGGTGCGCTTATCCTATTGGCCTATTTTGTCGGCATTCGGAGGCGAACGCAACCTCTCTGAGGTGTAGGACTTCGGTTACCCGTGCAACCCGAGGTACAATCAGGAGGCTTTAAGCAGGCTTGCAGCCTGCTTCCGTCAGCTGCCTCGAACGGAGGATCTATGAACGAACGTTCCGCCGCGCGCCCCAACCCTAATGAAAAGCTTGTACGAATTTTCGACACGGAACAGGAATCCGAAGCTTTGGTCGTACATGGCCTGTTGGAATCCACCGGGATCGACGCCGACGTTACTTCGCTGGACGCCCAGCAAGACATTCTGCCCGGAGTCGGTGGCACTATTATTCTGGTGCGCGAAGAAGATGCCGAACGCGCGCGAGGCGTTATCGAAGAGTATCGCCGGGCCCCCGGCGGCGATGAAACTGCGGAGATCGATATCAGTGGACTTCCGCCGGAGCATGACTAGGAACGACGGTCGTGCCGTCGAGATAAAAGGCTCCTTCGAGATAGGTCGGCCCGTCAGGACGTGGGCTGCACCCAGCCGGGCAAGAACTTCCTCCCGCGGATGTCCGTAAGTATTGCCGGCTCCCACAGAAATCGCAGCGAACCGGGGATGCACCCGTTCCAGCTCGGTTTCGACCTCAATCCTCTGCTGAAGCCCTGGATTGCCCTCTTGTAGAGTTCCTTCTTTAGTGACGTGGGCCACAAACGTCTGTGCCGTCGGCAAATCGTGTCCACCTGGACTTGCCCGCGACCTCCAGGCCCCGCACTTGAACCATGAGCGCGCCCAAGAACAGCAGGGCAACTAATGCGATGAATGCCGGCCGGCCACGCCGGACAGGTGCGCGCCTCACAAGGCAAAGACGATTCATGCCGCCACCCACCAGAGCGGTGGCCGCCAGGCGTATACACCGATGGCAATTCCGGGAGCAAAGACCCAGTGCAGCGCAAGGCACGGGCTGCCGTCCTGCCGGCGTTGCAGAGAGACTAAGGCGCGAATTGGATTGCGGAGCCACCAAAGGCCACGGGGAACAACCGCCCTCGGCTGTTTCAGTCGAGCGAAGCTCGACACGGTTTGCCGGTAAATCGCGAGCTTCGCTCCCCCGGACAACCGAGGGCGGCTGGCCCACGTGGCTGCTGCTAACGGACTAACTGGAAGACGCTTTCCAAGTGATAAGTCTGGGGAAATAAATCCACCAGATGAGCCTCCCCTACCCGATATCCGGATTGAAGCAGGCGGGACAGATCGCGCGCGAGAGTTGCCGGATCGCAAGAAACATAGGTGATGCGGGGAGCCTTCAACTTTACCAGTCCCGTGATCACCCTTTCACCCAGCCCGCTGCGTGGCGGATCCACAACTACCAACTCGGCGCGCAATTTACCCGCCACATTTTGCAGATACTGCTCCGTGGTCGCGCGGACCGCCTTCACGTTCGCGGGCGAATTGTATAGCAGATCGGCGTGAGAAGTATGTGACGACTCAACCGCAATCACACGTTCAAATTCCCGATTCAGGACAGAAGAGAAAAGACCAACTCCAGCATAGAGATCGAGCGCAGTCCCAGTAGCACCGGCTGGCCGGTGGGCGTCCCGCCCACCGCGCCGCCCGGGAACAACAATGTTGATCAATTCATCGGTCAAATAGCGATTGACCTGAAAAAACGCTCCCGCGCTGACCCGGTACGAAGCAATCTGGGTCGCATATATAAGGTTGCTGACATCGGTGCCGCCGATTTGCCGGGGATCGCCCTGGCCCTCCGCTTTACCAGGTCGGGCCACAAAGAACGTAACGCCGAAGACTTCCCCCAGAGAGCCTTTCAACTCGGCAGCGAACGCTTCCGAAACGGCTGCGGTTTCGGGCAAGCAACAAATTTCCAAGAGCAGTAGAGTGTCGTCGCCATTCGCGAAGAATTCTATTGCTTGAATGCCGGCCGGAACTTCGCCCGCGCGTCCCAACTGCCACATCGCTGCGAGCGCGCGATTGATCAACGGCGAACTGATGGGGCACTCTTCCACTGGCAGCAACTCGTGGGAGCCGAACTTGTAATATCCAATCGCAAATCCCGGCGCGGTCTGGACTTTGAAACGAGAGCGGTTGCGGTAGTTCCACGGCGGCGAAGGATGGATGTTCAGTTCGGTGTTCAGTTCCAACTTGGCGATGCGCCGCAGATTTTCTTTCAGAACGCCAGCTTTGATTTCGAGCTGATGTTCGTAGTCGGTGTGTTGATAGTGGCAGCCGCCACAGCGCTGGAAGTAAGGACATTGCGGCGCGATGCGTCGAGGGGAAGGGGTGAGAACTCTTTCCAGCCTGGCGCGAGCAAAGCCGGGTTTCTCTTCGCGAAGTACTGCCTCCACGCTTTCGCCGGGCAATATGAAGGGCACAAACACCGCTTTGCCCGAGCCCTGTTCGTCGGCAGAAAGACGCGCCAAGCCTTCGCCGCCATAGACCAGCTTTTCGATATTGAGTAGCAAGCCTCGATTCTACAGGCTCAATGTAGGCATCGTTGTTCACATATAGAACAAACTCAAGCGCGGCAACCCGTACTTCTCTAGCAATTGCTTGTGCACATACTGCCTCCGCAGTTGATCGATCTGCGCCGCCGACATCTTGCGCCGGTAGGGGCTCATTTCGCGATCGGCCTCGGCGCGGACGGCGACAATCTCGTCATGGGGCGTTGCCGCCAACAGCACCGCGAACAGGCTCTCTTCCAGCGCAGTAAGCCGGCGCTCCAGGTCTTCCAGGCGGGGCGGAGTGCTTTCCAAATCGGAAGCCAGTTCTCGCAATGTGCCAACTGTCGCCCGCATAGCAGCCCGCCCCGAAATCCCTGGCCGCTCGGGGAGTTTCGCGGTGTGCAGCAGGTCGGCATTGCGCCGCAGGAAAGCCACGATGTCCGCGGTCTGAAAACCTGCCGGCTGTGCACTCTGCTTATCGCTGTTCGGCGCGCCCACCGTCGCTTCCTTCATCTCTTCGGCGGCCGCCAGCACCTCCTGCGCGCAGTAAGCCAGGCTGTTGACCTTTCGGGACGTGGGGCGTTTCTCATAACGCTCGAACGCGCCATCAATACCGCGCAAAACCGCTTCGAGGGGAATGCCGGCGTCCTTCCAAGTCTCGATTAACGCCCAATCCAGAGTGGAAAGCAACAAGATGCCGCCACGGCGTCGTTGAAACTGCTCTTCGATTTCGGTGAAGTAATTGAAGTAGTTTTCCACGAACAACTCAGCGGGACCGCGGCTTGCGGCCAGGGGCGGTAGGGGCGATAGAAACTTTTGCGGAAGTGCCGCCGATCTTCGCCTCGGTGTTCCGCTCCCAGATGAGGCGCAGGCCGTCCAAAGTAAGAAGATCGTCCACGTGCTTGATGTATTTCGATCCCTTGCCGATCAGCGGTGCCAGCCCACCGGTTGCGACGACCGTCGTCTCCTGTCCCATTTCGTCCAGCAGGCGCTCCAGGATCCCATCTACCAGGCCGAGGTAGCCGTAATAAAGGCCGGACTGGAGGCTGCCGACGGTCGTACTGCCGATTACACGCGCTGGTTTTCGAATGGCCACCCGCGGCAGACGTGCCGTCTTCACGAACAGAGCGTCGGCGGAAATCCCAATGCCCGGAGAGATGACGCCTCCCTGGTACTCGCCCTTTGCCGACACGCAATCAAACGTGGTGGCGGTGCCAAAATCCACCACGATGCAGGGCCCGCCGAACTTCTCGAAAGCCGCTACCGAGTTCACGATGCGATCGGCGCCGACCTCCGCGGGGTTGTCATAAACCACCGGCATCCCAGTCTTGACTCCCGGTTCGATGAAGATCGGTTTGGTGTTGAAATATCGTTCGCAGACCTGGCGCAAAGTGGAATCGACCGGCGGCACGACCGAAGAAATAATGATGCCGTGGACCCCTTTCACTTCAATTTTGTCCATGGCAAACAAATTACGGAACAGCACGCCGTATTCGTCCACGGTCTGGGTCGCGATGGTCGCGACCCGCCAGTTCGCCACCAGCAACTCGTAATGCGGCAATTCTCCGCCACCGTCGCGCGCAACTTTGGCGAATACCCCCAGCACCGTGTTCGTGTTGCCGACATCAAGGACCAGAAGCATAGTTAGCACCAGCCCGGAAGTGCCTTGCCCGCGTGCGGATACCTCGGAGCTTGCCCTGAGCGGAGTCGAAGGGCGCGTCCGGGCCGTCGCGGTTTATGCGACGGTAATCGAGCGGCTTGGCCCGCCGGGCGGGTCAGAGATCCGCCCCCACACAGTCTGTGCAAATTTCCCTACATCAATTTAACAGTCCCGCTCAGCACCGTCCGCAGACCCTCTGCTGTCCTCACCTGTAGAAACCCCCGCGGATCCAACCCTTCCGTTACCCCTTCAAATCCACCATTCTCTTCCACGCGCGCGCTCCGTCCACGCACCATCGAGCACCGTTCCTGAAAACGCCGCAGAATCGACTCATGGGCGCCGGGTTTCTCCAGCAGATTACGATATTCACGGTCGAGAGATTTTAACAAAGCCGCGCACAGTTCGACGCGCGACCACTGGGTACCGGTGACCAGCCGGAGAGACGTTGCGATCGGCTGCAGCTCAGCTGGGAACTTTGCCTGGTTCACGTTGATCCCGATGCCCACCACAAGGTAGCGGACGCGCGTCGGTTCCGCATTCATCTCAGTCAGAATGCCGCAAAATTTCTTGCCCTCAATGAGCAGGTCGTTAGGCCACTTCAGATCGGACGAGATTCTGGAGTCGATCTGCTGTACGGCTGAGTGGACCGCCAACCCAGCAGCCAGCGAAAGCACCAGCGCTTCCGACGGAGGCAGCGCCGGACGCAGCACCACCGAACAGTAGATACCCGCGGAGGGCGCCGATTCCCAGTGATGCGCGCCGCGCCCGCGTCCGGCAGTTTGTTCTTCGGCCACGAAAACGCTGCCCTCCGGCGCCCCGGCGCTGGCACTTTCCATGGCTTCAATATTGGTAGAGCCGATCTTGTAATAATGATGATAGATGCGATGAACGTCCGCGCCGAAAATTGTTCCCTTCAGCGCCGGCGCAAGCATGTCGGGCAGCAGCAGATCAGGCACAGACTTAAGCTGGTAGCCGGTCGCGGGATGCCCGGCAATCTCAACTCCCAGCGTGCGCAACTGCTGTACCAGTCGCCAGACTTCGGACCGGCCAGTGCCAATGTCGTCGGCGATCTTGGTGCCGCTCACGACGACGGTAGCGTTCTCCATCAGCAACCGCACAATCCGCCCCAGCCGCAAATCCGTCCGCTGTGGCGCAAGCTCGTGTGGTCGCGGGCGACTCGCCCGCGAACGCGTCCCGGAGCTCCGGCCTGTGGCGTCTTTCGTAATGCAGGGAATTATGCGGGAGAGAGAAAGAAAGAACAATCCAAATGGAAGACGGGCGTCCGGCCCGTCAGGCAATGGCCTGTACCTGATGGGTGGGACGGCGGTCCTTTATACTTTAGCCAGAAGCCGGAAGCTATAAGCTTTTTCACACCGGCGTCACGCGCAAACTCATGTCCACCGCCGCCGCCGAATGTGTCAGTGCGCCCACGGAAATAAAATCCACTCCGGTGTCGGCGTAGGCGCGCACATTTTCCAGCATAACTCCGCCAGAGCACTCTACTGGAATACGCCGTTCGACTTTGGCGCAACGCGCGACTGCCTCCTTCACCTGCTCGACCGGCATATTGTCCAGCAGGATTGCCTCCGCGCCATGCACAAGGGCCTCTTCTAGTTCCGCCAGCGTCCGGACTTCCACCTCGATCGGCTGCGAACCACGCCGGTTCCGGTGCGCTCGTTCGAGCGCGGGCGCGATGCCCCCGGCCAGCGTGATGTGATTGTTCTTGATGAGCACTCCGTCGGAAAGATCAAGGCGATGGTTCTGGCCGCCACCGCAACGTACCGCATATTTATCGAGCATACGCAGACCGGGCGCGGTTTTGCGAGTGTCGAGGATGCGCGCCCGGGTCCCGGAAACTGCGTCCACAAATTTTCGGGTCAGGGTGGCAATACCACTCAGTCGCTGCAGGAAATTGAGAATCACCCGCTCGCAGGAAAGAACCACGCGCGCATTGTGCCGCACCACCGCGATGGTCTGGCGATCGTGCAAGCGCACGCCGTCAAAAATCTCGGGATGGCTGGTGACCTCGTAATGCGAAGTCACAGCTCCGTCGAGAATTGCGTAAACGTCAAGTATGCGCGACACGCAACCGACGCCGGCGAGAATGCAATCCTGTTTGGCAATGATGGTACCCACGGCGCGCTGATTGGGGTCGATGCATGCATATGTGGTGGCATCCCTAGTGGCGCGGTCCTCGAGCAGCGCGTTCTCGACAATCGCGGTAATCCGCCTTCCGTTCCATTCCATAAGGATCGCCGATCAATAGAGGACGGGCCTCCCGCCCGCCCCGCCGAGCAACGCTCGGCAGCCTTGATGTCGACCATCGCTCGACCGCCCCGGATGAGGCGTTCGAGCCTACGTGGTCTTCAATTCTTCCAACTTACTCTTTGTCTTCTCCTGCAGCACAGCCAATTCCTGTGCCCGTTTTTTCATACCGTCGACCACTTTAGCCGGAGCCTTCACCAGGAACTGCTCGTTCGACAGTTGCCGCTGGCCGTTGGCGATTTCTTTCTCGATCTGTTCCAGCTCTTTTTTCAGGCGCTCACGTTCCGCGCCGAGGTCAATCTTCTTTTCATAAATTACGTGGACATCGAATCGCGCCGTAGAGCGAGCCCCGGGCAGACTCCCCAGCGAGTTTTGCACGAAAGTGAGACTTTCAACGTTGGCCAGCCGCTCGATGGCACCGCGATTCTGATCCAGCAGTGACTTGATCTCCGCATCCTGCGTGTAAACCTGGATTGGAACTTTCTGCTTCTGCTCCACTTTCAATTCTGCTCGCAAGTTTCGAACGCTAACGATCAGGTCTTGCACAATGGCCATGCTCGTCTCGGCCGCTAGATCGAACTGCTTCTCGTCCGCCTGCGGGTAGGCGGCCAACGCGATCGATTTGAGCGGCGGTTTCCCGTCGTACACCGCGTGCCAGATTTCTTCCGTGATAAATGGCATGACGGGATGCAACAGACGCAGCGACGCGTCAAAAAGGCTGACCAGGTTACCACACGCAACGCCCGCGGATGCCTTCTCCCCGCCATTCTCCGGGGTAAGACGCGGCTTCACCAGTTCGATATACCAGTCACAGAAATCACCCCAGAAAAAATCGTAAATCCGGTTCGCGGCCTCATGAAACCGATAAGTCTGCCAGGCATCGTTAACGTCTTTGGTCACTCGATGAAAGCGCGAGAGAATCCAATGATCCTCGAGAGTCGATGCCTCGAACCCGGCAAGGCCTGCGTGGGGAATGGTCGGAGCCTGCCCTGAGCGAAGTCGAAGGGACCCGGCCAGGGCGGGTCGAAGACCCGCCTCCAGCCTCTTCAAGAATTCCTGCTGCTTCCAAGCTCCGGCCTGCTCCGCTCGATCCACATTCATGAACATGAACCGCGCCGCATTCCAGATCTTGTTGGCAAACGCGCGGTAGCCATCAGTGCGGCTCTCGCTGAAGGCGATATCCGTACCCGGCGCTGCCATCGCCGCCAGCGTAAAACGCGCGGCGTCGGTACCGAAGCGCTGAATGACATCCAGGGGGTCGACTACGTTCCCCTTCGTCTTCGACATCTTCTGGCGGTCGGCATCACGCACTAGCGCATGGATGTAGACCTGACGAAAGGGAACGCTGTCATCTTTTTTGCCCGCCCAGCCGCTCGCCTGTTTCAGCACGGGGTCCTGTTTGTGATCTGGCATGAAGTGGCAGCCGAACATGATCATGCGGGCGACCCAGAAAAACAGGATCTCGTACGCCGTGATCAAAAGCGTAGTGGGATAGAAAACTTCCTGATCGCGCGTTTGCTCCGGCCAGCCCAAAGTAGTGAACGGTAGAAGCCCGGAAGAAAACCAAGTATCGAGCACATCACTGTCCTGCTTTGGCTCCGATGCGCCGCACTTCGAACACTTCGCTGGCGCCTCGCGGGCCACAATAATTTCTCCACACTTGCAGTGCCACGCCGGAATGCGGTGCCCCCACCACAACTGCCGCGAAATACACCAGTCGTGGATGTTGTGCATCCAATTCAGATAAATCTGCTTGTAGTTTTCCGGGACAATCGTGATCTCGCCGTTCTCCACTACCTCGATGGCGCGGTCGGCCAGCGGCTTGATCTTGATGAACCACTGCGTGGAAAGCCGCGGCTCGACGACGGTTCCGCAACGATCGCACTTGCCGATCGCGATGGTATGTTTCTTCTCGCCTACCAGAAAATTTTGCGTGCGCAGGTCTTCGAGCACGCGCTCCCGCGCGGCATAGCGGCTCAAACCGGCGTACGGGCCGGCGTTCTTGTTCATGTGAGCGTGCTCGTCCATTATGTCGATCTGCGGCAGGTTGTGGCGCAGGCCGGCCTCGAAGTCATTGGGATCGTGCGCCGGAGTCACCTTCACTGCACCGGTCCCAAACTCAGGATTCGCAAGCTCGTCGGTGATGATCGGAATCTCCCGATTCATCAACGGCAATAAAACTTTCTTGCCGCGGAGATGCTTGTAGCGTTCGTCCTTCTCGTTGACCGCGATCGCGGTATCGCCCAGCATGGTCTCGGGACGGGTGGTCGCCACAGTGATGAACTCGTTCGTCCCAATCACCGGATACCGGATCTCGAACAGCTTGCCCTGAACTTCCTCGTGCTTGACCTCGAGATCGGAAATTGCCGTCTCGCACCGCGGGCACCAGTTGACGATATACTTGCCGCGATAAATCAATCCTTCTTCATACAGGCGGACGAAAACCTCGATCACAGCCCGCGATAGTCCTTCATCCATGGTGAAGTATTCGCGGTCCCAATCAACCGACGCCCCCAGCCGCTTCATCTGGTCGAGAATCGCGCCGCCGTAATGCCGCTTCCACTCCCAGACGCGCTGGATAAAAGCTTCGCGTCCCAGGTCCCGCCGCTTCTTGCCTTCGCTCGCCAGCTGGCGCTCCACCATCATCTGGGTCGCGATGCCGGCGTGGTCGGTGCCGGGGAGCCACAGCGTCAAAAATCCACGCATACGGTGCCAGCGCACGATGATGTCCATCTGCGTCTGGTTCAGCATGTGGCCCATGTGCAGCCGCCCGGTAACGTTCGGAGGCGGAAGCAACAGGGTGAACACCGGCCGCGACTCTCCCGGTCCGGGCGTGGGTGGCGAAAACAGTTTTTCTTTGACCCAGTACTCGGCCCAACGCGTTTCAATCGCGCCTGGCTCGTACGCTTTGGGTAATTCGTGAGGCATGATGTTCAGAGCACTTGGCAATTAGCAATTGGCACTTAGCTCGGGCCCGCGCACAGACTTGGGGCGTAGTTCGCCACGTGCTGAACGCCAATTGCTAAAGGCTGAACTTCGATATTACAGGCCGGAGAAAACAAGGGTCAAACCAAGTGCGGGGTGGAAGGAGGGGACGGCAAAACTGCCACACCCCTCCGACTACCACCGCGCGGCATCCGGGTGTTGACTTAGCCAGTGGGGCGTTACGAGGAAAGGGATACGTTGGGGTGCGCGAATGGGGCGTGTGGGATTGAGTGAAGGCTTCCGCTAGGGACCTTTCGCAGACGCCTAAACTGCACCTAGGAACTAGCTCGGACTCGTCCCTTTTTTCCTGCTGGAAGAGCAGCTCCGTCTTCTTTGAATGGGATGTGCAGTCGCTTGAATACCCAGCGGCTGAAGGGCACGAGCAAGCTTTTCTTGATTTGTTCAGAGAAGATACCACAGATAGCGAGCAACACCCACTTGAGGGGCTCCCAACTAGCACCGCCAAGCAAATAGTTCCCTACCCCATTCCGGAAAATGGGCGAGACTATCTCGAACTGCGACGACGGGGGCTTGTCCCAAGTTGATTCAAGAGGGATGACGATTGTTTCGGTGTGCCCAGTCAGAGCTTCGGCTCGGGTGTTTGGCTTTGGATCGGTCTTACCGATGAAGTAACGCGGATACGCCGCATATGGCGGTTGCCCTTCGGGGAGCGGTGGCTCTTGGATACTCCCGCGCTCTCGTCCTCTCCTGGGCACGCTCCCACCCAGGAAGAGAGGTGCTTAGCCGAAGCGAATGTCGCGGCCTCGGCA
>DATNCJ010000045.1:0-5170 GCA_035607215.1 Candidatus Eiseniibacteriota bacterium | reverse complement strand
CGTACAGGTGGATTCGAATGACGTGGCCGTGGCGTTGGCGCGTACAGGAGCTTTCTTCAGCAACAACCAGGCTCCGTTGACTTCGCGGACGGTACGATTCATCAGTGGAATTCATTTTCCGCCGGGCGTGACGAATGCGGGGAATGCCGCGCTCTATGGGATTGAGAACACGAATCGTGGGTGCACTTTGTCTGCCGCAGTGGAGGCCAGCGGACTGAAACCTTCGCGCGCGATCGGCGGAGGATTCGGGCCGGGGATCATTACTGGAAAAGCGGATCTATTGGATAGCGATCCCAAGGTGGTGAATCCCGGCGGTGTGCCGATTTTTTCCGGCGGCGTGCTGCTCGGTGGTGTCGGCGTGGCTGGGGTTTCCGCGGATGTGGCGGAGTTTGCGGCGGTGGCGGCCGCGAGTTCGAACGGATTCAGTCTGGCGCCGGTGCCGACGCCCGCGCCGGGGGAAGTTTTTCTGGATGGAGTGGCGTTGCCGATCGTGACGCAGACTTCGGCTCCGGCGGGAATTGGGGCTGGGACTTTTTCGGGGTCGTATGTGATCGCGCCCATCGCGGGAGTCGCGGCGCCCGAGGGCGATTTGATGACCCCACTCGCGGGGTCCGTCGGCGGATTGACCGCCAGTGAAGTGACACAGATTTTGGGAAACGCGGAAGCGACTGCGAATTTGACTCGCGCGGCGATTCGTTTGCCGCTGGGATCGCGGACGCGAATGGCGATCGCGGTAGCGGATCTCGATGGCACGATCCTTGGCTTGCGGCGGATGGCGGACGCGACGGTGTTCAGCGTGGACGTGGCGGCGTCCAAGGCACGCAACATGGTGTACTTCAACAGCCCGACGCGGACTGTGGGGGATCTGAACGATGTGCCGATGGGAACGGCTGTAACGAATCGCACGATCAGTTTTGGGGGGCAGCCATTGTTTCCGCCGGGGATCGACGAGTCGGCGGCGGGTCCCTTCTTGAATTTGTACCTGCAGGACACGGCAAATCCCTGTACGCAGGGGTTTCAGCCGGGGCCGGCGAATGTGAACAAGAGCGGGATCGTGTTTTTCCCCGGGAGTGCGGGATTGTATCGGGGCGGAGTTTTGGTGGGCGGATTGGGCGTAAGCGGAGATGGCGTGGAGCAGGATGATTATGTAACCGCGGCTGGAGCGGCAGGATTCGAGGCGCCCGTCGCGATGCGCGCGGATCAGATTTCGATTTCGGGCGTGAGACTTCCGTACTTCAAGTTTCCGAGAAATCCTACGCAATAACGCTTACCGAGCGAAATGAAGAGAAACTGCAACCTGCATTCCATCGATCTACGCAGCGTTGGAAAGCAAGCCACGGTCCCTCCGCTGCGCAACGCGGCGCGCAAAAAACGCGCGAAAGAAAAAGCCGCGTTGCCCCGGTCGGGATGACAACCCTCGTGAGGCAACTTTTTGTCGTAGGTCAGGCGCTGAGGGCAGGCTGAAGAAGGTGAGCGACTTCGCCCAGGCGAGTTTATTTTGGCGCTGATGATGGGTCGGGGGTGGTGGCGGAATTTACATCGAGAAACCATTGGTGGGAGGCGTCGCCAGGGGCGTAGCAATTGCCATCGGCAGCGTAGGTGGCAACGCAGCGGGCGGTGCGCTCCTTGCGTCGGGGAGATTGGGCGAATTGCCAGATGGCCGCGTAGGAGACACCTCCGGCGGAGACTGGCGGAGGATTTTTTGCGCTGACGCAGCCGGGAGCCGGCGGGCAGACGTCGTTGAAGATCCAGTAGACGAGTTCGCGACTGCCGATGTTGTGGTGAATGTCGTCAGAAGTGATGATGGTGACGCCGTTGCCTTCGTTGTTGGGGACGCCTGAGCAGTAGACGCCGGGCCGGTAGCCGGCTTTGATGATGGCATCAGACCAGGCGCGCAGATACGCGTGATAGTTGGCGGGAAGCCGGCCGCCTTCTTCGATATCCAGAAAAATTACGGTGCCTTTCACGAAGCCTTCTTTTTGCGCGCCGGCGATTGCTGCGCTGGCGTCCTGCGCGGATTTTTGCGCAGCAGCCGCCGGCGTTTTCAGCTCGCGGGATTCGCGTCCTCGAAAGAGAACCACGAAGCCGAAGCCTTGCGAGTGAAGGAGCTCGCGTTTGCCGGACCAGGTGTTGATTTTTTCGCCGGGAGGCGGGCCGAGCCAGTAGCTCGTGAAGGCATAGGTTTTGCGGAGAATTTGCATGGCATCGTCGCCGGGGTAGAGGTTGCGGTCGAAGCCGAGGTAAGCCGTTGGCGGCTCGGGTGCGGACGCGGGGTTTGCGGCCGGTGCGGCGTCCGCAGCGGGGCGAGAGGAAACGCACGAGCCGATCACGATCGGGAGGCTCGCGACGGAAAGCAGCAGGAATGCGCGCTTGGTAGCTAGAAAACTCATTGCATCAATTTATCTCACGCGGAGTTGCGGAGGAAGAGCCGGCGTGATTTCACCTGAGCGGTTCGATGCGGACGAGCGAAATTGCGACGCGGTGCGGGACAGAAAGAGGCAGATAACGCAGAGGCGCAAAGGGCCAGCTGAGCTTCGCGGAGATGTACGGACAGATCCCCCTCGTTGTTGCTCGAGATGGGCTGGGGCGTCTGTTCGACAGCCTTTCGGTCAAGAAGCGGGAAAATCAGCCTTCGCGGAGTTTGTGGCCGGAGAGATTGCCGAGGCCGTCATAGGCGGCGTATTTATAGGTCTCGCTGAGAGTCGGATAGTTAAAGACTTGCTCGATGAATTCGTCGATGGTCAGGCCTTGGTCGAGGACGAGCATGCCGGTGTGGATGAGCTCGGTGGCGATTTCGCCGATGATGCTGACGCCGAGCAGTTTTTTGTCGGCGCGGGCGAAGATGAGTTTCAGCACGCCGAAAGTATCGCCGGTAATGTGGCCGCGTGCGTTGTTCGCGTAGTACGCGCGGCCAGCGCAAAAATCGATCTTTTTTTCGCGGCAGGAATCTTCCGTTTCGCCGATGGCGGAAATCTCCGGAATCGTGTAAATCCCCATGGGAAGCATGGAGGCTACGCGTTGCTTGTATTGGAATCCAAAAGCATGACAGACGGCGACGCGGCCTTGTTCCATCGAAGTGGAAGCGAGCGCGGGAAAGCCGATGACGTCGCCGGCGGCGTAGATGTTCGGCACGGCAGTGCGATAGTTGGCATCCACCGCAAGATACCCGCGATCGTTGATGGCGAGGCCAGCTTTTTCCAGCGCGAGGCCATCAACAGCGGCGCGGCGGCCGGCGGCGAAGAGCGCGGATTCGGTCTGCAGGATTTTTCCGCTTTTCATGGCGAGATTCACGCCAGCGGGCGTCGTTTCCACTTTTATCGGGCGCTCGTTGAACCAGAACTGCATGCCCAGCGCGGCGAGCCGTTCGCGAAGGCGTTCAGAGATTTCCGCGTCAAGGAACGGGAGCAGACGATCGCGGCCGTCGACCAGCGTGACCTTGACGCCCAGGGCCATGAAAATGGATGCGTATTCACAACCGATCACGCCCCCGCCGATGACGGCGAGACTCTGTGGGATGCGATCCATCTGGAGAAATGTGTCGGAATCGAAGACATGGACATCGTCGAAGGCGATTTCGGGCGGACGATGAGGCTTCGAGCCGGTAGCAATGAGAATGATTTCTCCACGCAGACGGCGCGCGCCGCCGACGGTGGCGACGAGGACGGTGTGTGCGCCTTCAAAGGCAGCCTGGCCGTGGATAAGCTCGATCTTGTGCAGCTCGAGATTTTTCAGGATGCGGCGGCGTTCCATCTCGACGACTTCGCGCTCGTGGTGCATGAAATCGTGCACCGTGAGATTTTCCTTCAGCGAATAGTCGATGCCGTATAAACCACGCTGTTTCAGACCGGAGAAATACAGAGCGGACTCACGAAGCGTCTTGCTGGGAACGGTGCCGGTATTGATGCAACTGCCGCCGACGACGGTGGCGCGCTCGATGAGCGCGACTCGTTTGCCGAAATACGCGGCCTGCGCCCCGGCCTTTTCACCGGCGGGGCCGCAGCCGATGACGATCAGATCGAAGGAATCATTCGACGCCACGCGCATCTCCTCGAGGCGGTGCCGGAATTCGGTCATACCAAGGGGCACGGCGGGTGCTGCAGAGACTATGCGGCGATTGTAGTGGACGGAAGAAGGCCGATCGGAAGAATCTGAGATCAGAGTGTCGGGAAAGGAATCGCGTCCATGCCGCGCGCGGCGCAACAGCGCGACTTCTCAAAGCCTTCGATCCCAATCAAGAGCGTAAAATCCGACATCGAAGACGTGGCCTAGGCAGTAACCAACGTTGGAATCTCTATTTGAGCCGCGAAATTCATGTGCTCGCCAAAAAAGCCCGTTCAAGGGCCCTACAATGGATTATGTGGAAAATTCAGGTTAAGCGTTTCGTGCGGTGTTCGCTGTATTGTGACGACTTCCGCACCCGCCATATTCTCAGCGGCGTCACATCAAGATCGTAGTGGGGGCTGCTGTGGATCTCCATCCAGTGGCCCCCGTCCATTTGAATTCCACGCAGGTGTCCCATGCAAACGTCTAGATTGATTTGCAACCAGTGCAATGATCCCGCTGATGCAGTCTCGCCCTACAACGGCAGCACTCTGCTAGCTAGCACTTCACAGGGCGAAATAATTGTCGCTCTGCACAAACGCTGTGAAGGTGCCTGGGCAAACCTGCACAACTGTCGAACGCTTGTACCGCTGAAGAAAATGCATCGCTGGAACAGCCCCAGTGTGCAATCTGGTTGTGTCCACTAAAGCGTTGCCCACTACCTGCTGTATTGCGCTCCGCAAATGTTGCGGTTAACGTCGGGACTCCGAGGCTGTGGAAAGAATGGGGTCAACGCGCCATCGTGCGAGGGCGCGGTGGCCTCATTTTATTTAGGGATGTGTTCACGACTAACAGCTAAAGCCTTTTGAGTATCCAGGGCATTGCAGCGACAACTTACAAGCGAATATTGTCCTACGCAAATCTCCATCACAGAGCAGTATTACGGGCCTTTGGTGCCTGAACGACCAGCGAGCATAGACGCGCACATGCCAATCGGCGGGCGTCGATCTTGTCACTCTGGTTGCCCTCTCGCATGGATTTGTTTTTTCGCGGATCACAAACCACCAGTTTTGTGACGTGCGGTTTTCAACAAGTCGTACAACCAGGCAGCTGAGGTGCCCTCCTCAAA
>DATNCJ010000040.1:0-226093 GCA_035607215.1 Candidatus Eiseniibacteriota bacterium | reverse complement strand
CCCTCCTTCTCTCCTCTCGCTGTGGCGACTCGCCTGCTTTCGCTCTACTAACTGTTGCGCCCTTCTTCTATTTTTTCGGAAATCTTGGAGCCGCGACGATGAAGCTCCGGGTTTTCCAAAAAATAGTCGAACTGAACCAGTGCTTTGACCAACTAGCTGCTGGCTTGTGGCGACTCCAGCTAGTTCCATTTTCCAGCGTGATCTCATACGCCATGCGCTCTCTGACGTTGAAATCGCCCGGGTCTATGCCAACCGAGAGTTCTTCGACAACTTCGAGAAGATGGTCGAGAATGACGCGAGATGGGCTTACCGTTTTCAACGCAAATTCAGTGAAAAGCTCAAGGATCGGGACGACATCTACCTCGAAGTCAAAACTTCGGAAGAGCTCCGGAAGCGTAAGGGACTTCCTCCGCGCGTTGTCATCCTTCCCGATTGGGACATGTCTGACGAAGATCGCTACGACGATGAGCAGTCAAGACGGAAAGCTAGGACGCGCGAAGAAACGTCAGACGCAGCGAAAATCGAAGGGAGTGCGCTGATGAAGAAGTCAAATCTCCGCTCCCCTGCAGCTCTTGAGTTTATCCCTGGCCGGCGTTACCGCGGTGTGCAGGGCAAGGTCGTGCACTGGGTTGAACACAGTTTCGAAGAAGGCCTGCTGTATATCCACGTTCGCTTCACGGACAAGACGGAGCTTTCCTGGCGAATCACTACGAGAATGGCCATTGAAGAGTCTGACCTAGCTGATTGGACCTCCGGCGACTTCAAACAATTGCGAGTCTTTGTCCGAAACGAACGAGACAGGAGCATGTGATGCACCGCAACGTCGCTCGTGCCTACGACTATTTGAAGCGGGAACACGATCGAATCCGGGCCGCACACGTCAAAATCCTCGCTCAAAAAGACCGACGTTTGGAGCGTCGCTTATTTCGTGCAGACCTTGATAGCTCTCGGCACCTTGATGAAATGCTTCTCTACGAGGAACGTCTTTCCCGTCCGCAACGTCGGCGCGTTTTCGACCTGAACCGTTATGGCCGGAAACTTGAACGCATCATGGATTCGCTATTGAGTCTATAGAATCTGCATCTTCCGATTTCAGCGACACAAATACGGTCATTTCCTCGGAATAGCTAGATAAGGAGCGTTTTTACTTCTTCGGTCCGGAGTATGTGACGTGAAGGAAATTCTCCAGGTTTAAAGACGTTTTCTCTCTTTCGAGTACTGCGCAAGAGAGAACGAATAGCTTCCGTTCCGGAACGCATCTGCCGGACAACGAGCTTCGGCGTTGCTCAAAACCTTGCTTAACGAAGCAGGGCCAAGCTTCCCTAAGACCATTCGGCCGCCGCAAACGACATACTTCATGCTCAGTCTTCAGCGGTAGCAGAAAAAACGCACTTCGTGATACCTCCGCTTCTGACCTTCTGGATTTATCGAATTGTCTCACCGAGTGGACCGTTGTGGCGTTATCATGCAAAAAAGTAACGGAGGAGAAGGCGGTTTGCATAATGAGTGCAACCAGCAACCTGTCGGTAAAGGGTATACGGAAAGAGACTAACAGCCTGGGTAAAGTTCACGTGCCGAGCTCCAAGCTGTGGGACGCACAAACACAACGGTCGCTTGAAACTCTTTCGTCCCTTACGCGGTGATGTCGCGGACTCTTGTATCCCGCGTGCGCGCGCTGAAGCACTCCACGCTCGAGTTTCCGTTCCGCTTGGACCCAATTGTCCAAGTGATCGTGTTTGCTCAAGGAAGTCTCAGTGGAGTTGTAGCGTTGAGAGCCTAAGCGCCTCTGGGGGTTGCAAGAATCCACACTTGACGGCGCGCTTTGTAAACGTGGCGAGGCCCGTTCAGAACTGTCTACTCACGGTCTTTGTCGACAGCCAATAGCGAATACCCCGCGCAAGGGTTGCGGGAAGGAATTTTAGTTGGTAGATCACACGCGACAAAAACCAACCCAGATACTTAACAGTCTTGCCCAAGAGGTGCAGTGGACCTGACGTTGCACCTGTTGAAGGCTCGCGGATATTCACAGACGCAAAACTGGGGATCTTTATGGGCAACGAGACGAGGCGCCTCGCGAGCACGGACGCTTTATCGCTGAAAGATCCGAGCAACGTCAGGTGCAGCCACAGGCCGTCCTTGTTGTGACGAAATCCCGAGCTCCGCAAAGAATTCCCAAAATCCTGAAACCAGATCTGTACGGCCCTTGGCAGACGGTTAATTTCTTCTCGCACGATCTCCGACATGCGACAAGCGAACCAATCGAAGGCCAGACGGAAGGAAATTGCTTGAAGGCTGCGTAGCGAGTCGTCGTGCAGTTCTCGCCACTCGGCCCAAAATTCACGATTGTTCGCATTCGTATGAAGAAAGCGCGCCAACCCATAGAGCTGCTCGAGAGTGGGCGAGCCTCGCAACAGATCACGGAGCACGTTCAGAGAAGTGAACGCGAGATTGTCGACGGGGTTAAGCGCGGGAAATCTGATTCCGTCGAGCTGCCGCTCGCCCCGGCGAGACCAGAATTGATCGAGCCCATTCGGACAAAAATGCATAGTTGTTTCATTCCAGAAGTTAGGGTGGAGTTCAAAAGAGACAGGAATCTCCGGGTCGAACAAGTTTCCCCGCCACTCCCATGGCGTCTTTGGAGCCATCGCCGGCAGGTGGTCCTTCGGATGGTAGTCGCACACCTCACATGGCTCGTAGCCAAGCGCAGACAGCGCATCGCGAGCACGGAAAATCGATTCCGGCGGGCAGTAAAGATCAATATCGGACTGTGGCCTAAAGCGCGGATGCTCCGCATATCCGGGCCATAGTGTAAATCCCTTGACAACAACAAATTCCGCGTTAGCACAAGCCAACGCATCGGCAACGTTTGTGTAGCCAGCCTTGATGCGTTCGAAGCGCAACGCAGTATCGGACAGATACACATCAACTCGCGATTTCACCCAATCGGGAAGCGCTTCATCACAAGTCTGTCTGAGCAAAAGCGTCAAGCGAGCCGTTTCCCAGTTTGTGAGCAGGGCTAGCCACTCGGCGTCTGACAGAGTTCGGAGTGCTTCCGGACGCGGGCCGGAAAAACTCATGGCGTCCAAGACCGAGGATCGAATGCTAGGCATCTTTCAATCCCGTGATTCCGTACAAAACTCGCTTGTCACCGAGGCGCCATGACGGACCAGATTTTCAAGGTGGCTGATTGCTGTGGATAGGTCGCTGTAGCGCAATTCAAAGACCTCGGCCCCAAGGAGATTCTGCAACGAAGCCTTCTGAAGGATCCGAACATCCTCTTCGCCATAACAGACGACTTGTTCAAACCACTGTAAAGCTCTCTGTTTCGGGAAAGGAGACAAGCCAGAAGGATGCGGATTCTTTCGATTGAGAAACACGACGTAATCGATAGGGCATTCGGACCAGGTCCTAATGCCTGACATGCTTGCTGTTGGCAACTCAATTGCCATGTCTCCGCTGAGGCGGCGGGTGACAGGTTGCGTTTTCAGTTCCGGAAAGAGCTCGGCTGCCGATTCGCGAAATCGCATCGAGTTAGGATTTCCAGTGACCAGGCGGCCTGGACGCTTCCTCACGAGACAACTGGAATCGTCGGACAAAAATGTCCAGCCGCGGCGAGCACAGGCATAGGCAAGGGACGACTTGCCAGCGCCAGAGTCTCCGCACAAAAGCACTCCACGCCCCTCGAAGCCTACGCACGCTCCGTGAATCGACGTGAGATACAAGGGCTCTAACAGAGTCCAGGCCACACCTTCAAGAAAGTAATAACGCAAGTAAGCTCTATCTCGGACGGTAGCCTCCGTCAACCAACCAAAGGCGAAGCCGCGACGCATGTCGGACACGACAAAATTCTCTCGGTCTGCAATGCTGATCAGTAAGTTTTGTTGTGATCGAACGACTGGAGGAGGGGGGCAAGCCGACGAATCGCCTTTGAGCACTCCGATCCGGATTTGCACCGGAGGTTCAGAAAATACAGGATCGAAGTTCCCCCAGCTTTCTTCTGCACTCGCCAGAACGTCATTAGAATTCGTTATGATCTCTACGGGGAAACCCAGGTGGTAGTGCAGGCTTCGAAGAGGCAATGCAAAGTCACAGAGCAACGGGTCATCCGGCGAGATTTTTAGTTGCATTTGCGATAATGCTCCTTTGTGGCAGTGCGCGGGCAGCGTTTCATCCTGCGGCAGTGTCGTGAAGCTGATAGATGGCAATCAGAACTTGTACTTCAGAGCTATCTGGCTCAAGCGCATGAAATGCGAGTTTCGTACTTGGGAACCACCGCTCCGGCGGGGTCCAGCACGACACGGGTAATCGCGCCCGTCCCGGATGCCTGCGCCCTCGGCTGTAGTAATCGATTCTACAAGCATGTAGATCTCACAGCAAAAAAAAGCGAGGGAGTTCCGCACGACGCAGAATGAACCTGGAGTCTGATCCTCTTCAGCCTGCTGCGACGTTCCGCCAGATGTAAAACTTCAACTGCATTTCGCATTTCTTTTCATATCTCGTCCCGCGGTTCGAATGCATTTGATTGATGGCGCGACATAAAATATGAATTTCACGCCATTTCCCTTGTCATGAGCGCGTCACTGCTTTGCAATCCTTTACTCAACGATAGGAAAGACGGCATGACGGTCTTTTGACCTCGTCGTGACAATTATTGCGGCGACTTTGCACATCGTAGGTGGGCCAGTCTGATGCGAAAGGGAAAATGAAGATCACAAGAGGTGGGCGACCCGAACCAGCTAGAACTGTTCATGGCTTGGATGGCACAGGGTTACGGCGGGGTCGCCGATGGTAGGTAGGGTTTTGCTGGCGCTTACGCTGATTCTGTGTGGGCTAAGTGCTGCCAGCGCACAGTCCAATACTCCTATTCTCTCCGGCGGAGCCGGCTTTTTTTCTGCCACGCAAGGCAACAACACTTTTTTCCAACCAGTCGTGGCGCCTGTACTCGTTGTTCCATTTGGAGAGAAGTGGCTTGTCGAATCCCGAGCTGATTTGAGGGGATTCATTTCTCGTGAGAACGGGTCGACGGGACCTTACCAAGGTCAGTTCTTCGGTACTCTCGAATATTTGCAGCTCGACTACAACGCCAATTCGCACTTAACGATCACCGCAGGCCGTTTTCTGACGCCCTTTGGCATTTTCAACGAGCGCATCAGTGCCATCTGGATTAACAAATTTCAGGATGCTCCAGCTATGACGGCCATTGGGATCGCAGGTGGATACAGCGATGGCTTCATGTTGCGGGGCGCGCTGATTTCCAACGACCGCTACGTCGTGAATTACACTACTTATTTTTCTACGCTGAGCACCGTGAATAAGCTTGAGTCCGAGCGAACTTTTGGGGGCAGGCTGGGAGTGTTCATTCCTAGCGTGGGGCTCGAGGTGGGGACTTCTTATCAAAGGAAACTACAAGATCAGCGAATGAATTCTTTTGGCACGCACCTGTCCTGGACTCCCTCCGGATTGCCTCTCGAAGTCAAAGGGGAATGGGCTCATTCGCTAAGCGGGCACGGTTACTGGATCCAGGGAGGGTATCGCCTATCACAACTCGGGGGATCTAATTCCGCGATTGGACGTCTCGAGCCCGTATTTCGAATGCAACAGTTCTTTCGGTCCCGGCAGGTCGCGGGCGATTCACTGCCCTCCACAAACGTTCGCCGTCCCGAATTCGGATTGAACTACTACCTTCCTCGGGAAATTAGGCTAAATGCCAGCTATGGACGTCAATTCATCTCGCAATCTACGGATGTAAATGTGTGGGAATTCGGAATTACCTACCGGTTTTTATTCCCACTCTTGCCGGGGGGATCCAAATGAGACACGGGATAGTCGTTGTCGTTGCTTTGATCTGCTTGGGGAACACGGCTGTTGTTGCCGTCGCACAGACGGACGCAAAGAGTTCTCAGAGTAATTCGAAATCGAACCCGAGTGCCGCTACCAAAACATCCCAGACCGACGGGGGAAAACGGTTCCAGGCGAATTGTGGCCGTTGTCACAACCCGCCCGAAACTATTTCGCCTCGAGAGGCACGTGCGGTGGTCCGCCACATGCGCGTACGCGCCATGCTGAGCGCCGAAGATGAGCAGCTCATATTGAAGTTCCTCGCACCTTAATAAATTCAGCTAGGAGAAAACAGTTGATCCGAATCAAACCAGTAGCGTTCTTAGCAGCTGTGTCTCTGTTCGCAGCCGCACACGCGGGCCATGCCGAGACACCCCGCCGAATTGAAATCATTGCAAAGAGATTTACCTACGAACCAGATGCGGTCACTCTCAAGAAGGGCGAACCCGTTGTGCTGGTGATGCACAGTATCGATGTCACGCACGGTATCAAGGTGGACGCGTTGAATCTCAAATCGGATGACGTAGAGAAAGGCAAGGAAACCGAGATCCGATTCACTCCAGAAAAAACGGGTCACTATATCGGCAATTGCGCGCACTTCTGCGGGAAGGGTCATGGATCGATGACGTTGCAAATCGACGTTCTTCCCTGACGAAAATGTGGACCATCAAGAATCTTCTCGCGATCTTAGCGGCATCCGCGTTTGTGGATGTTCTGTTGGGTGGACTTCTACTCTCCATGCACGGAGTCCAGGCGAGCCCTCCTGGGAAATGGGAGTTCCGAATCATGACTCGGGCAAAGCACTCCTTGCTGGTGGGCGGCAAAGGTCTCGCAAATCCGTTGCCAGCAACTTCCGAAAATGCGGCGGAGGGTCAGCAGAACTTTTCGCACTACTGCTTTGTCTGCCATGGCCTTGATGGCCAAAACACCGGGGTTCCCTTTGCAGATGCAATGTCGCCGCCTGTGCCTTCGCTTGCCTCTAGGCAAGTTCAAACCTACACCGACGGCCAGATCTACTGGATCATCAAAAACGGCTTGTGGACTTCCGGAATGCCTGCATCGCGTGGAATCCTCACGGACGAAGAGATTTGGTCCATCGTAACGTATCTTCGCAATCTGCCGCGCGCGGGGAGCCTGGGCGAGCCACCCGCGTTCACAGGGGAAAACAGTGGCGCTAGCGTGGAGCAGGCGTCTCCAGCGGCGAAATCACGCGAACGGAAAAAGAGCCAATGGTACCGATATTAGCTCTCTCATTCGTGTTTGACATCGCGTGTTGATCTCCAAGTGCCCGGAAGTCACCATGCGATTGATTGCCAGCCCGACATCCTCTGTCTCCTTTTTGCACTCCCCAAAATGATGCCTGCGATCTGTCACAACTACAGAAACTATCGCGGGGACGGGGCATGGTCTCCGGGAAAAAAGGGACGGACGAGTTACCCGACCCTCGGCCGCAACGTGCAACACGGTATGACTCTTATGGCCGGCGCGCTTTTTTTCTGGATCGCGATCCGACCTGCCTGGTCGCACATAGAGACGGATTTTCCAAACTACTACACGGCTGCCGCCGAATTGCGGCGGGGCACGCACCTGAGGGATTTATACGATTGGACCTCCTTTCAGCGCGCGATGAACCGCGCGGGATTCGAAACGCAACTGGGCGCGTACACTCCGCAGACTCCCCTGACCATGCTTCCGTTCGTTCCGTTAACCCATTTTTCTCCTCTTATGGCAAAGCGAATTTGGCTGTGCCTTAATTTTGTCCTGCTACTCGCCACCCTTTCGTTGCTTTCGCGAATGACACGTCTTCGCATGTCCCAACTCTTCCTTCTTGCATTCCTGGGTCTTAATTCCTGGCGCGCCAATTTTGCCTTTGGTCAGTACTATATTGTGGTTCTTTTCCTGCTGACGTTGGCACTGTACTGTGTGGATGAAAGGGACATACCAGCGGGAATTGCTGCCGGCATGGTGTTCGTGTTGAAACTTTACGGTGGGCCGTTTCTTTTCTTCTTCCTTGCGCAGCGCAGATGGCGCGCTAGTGTGGGTATGATCGCGGCTGCCATTGCGGGCCTGGCAGTTGCTGTCGGTATTTTCGGGTGGGACGACCTGCACTACTACGCCACGCAAATTCTTCCCCGTTCTCTTCAGGGTGGTTCCATTAACCCATACGACCCTGGTAACCAGACGATTATGACCTTCCTGCAACATATCTTCGTTTATGATCCGGAACTGAATCCCTCACCAGCCGCAAACGCACCCTGGTTTTTGTTCTTCCTCAGGTCGGCCATCCATCTCGGCGTCCTCGCGTTCGTCACCATGGGAATTGCCATGCGCAAGACGCGCGATCGGAAACGGGATTTTGCATGGTTCGCGATAGCAGTGATTTTGCTTTCTACGAGCGTCGGCTCCTATACCTATGTTCTTCTGTTTCTTCCCATCGTCCTGCTTGTTGACGTGGCCAGCCGTCACGCAAGAATGCTCATTGTTCTGAGTTTCGCTTTTCTCGCAGCGCCGAATGTGAAGATGTTTGCGTGGTTTTTTCCGAAAGTGTGCGTGCTCATCATTTTATTTATCGCTGTCGGGATTCACTATTTCAAAGCCATCACTCCAGGCATGGCCACGCTGGTGGCCGCCGCCGTTTTCTTGATTTCCGCGATGATTGCCCACCAGCAGTGGCAAAGCTATCGCCAGGAGCCGAATCAGCAATTTGCACTTGTAAAGCGGGAGCGTGGAACCCTCTCGTCGCTATCGCCAGCGATCACTCGGTCTGGAGTGTTTTATCAAGCGATGGGGAAGGACCGTTACGTTCTCCACTGGCTACACGACGATGGAAATATTGAAGAACTGGTTTTCGATGGTCAGGCGCTAGCTCCCGTGGCGGAGAACCCCGATGGGCCGATCCGCTTTGAGCTGGTTTCGCATGGCCGGTCGAAGTTTGTGGAGTTTGATCTCCGAACTCGTGAAACAAGAGCCCTGGCGAGCGAGGCAGTACCGAATACACGATCTGGTGAGGGGCGGCGCACTTGGTCGCCCGATGGGCGCTGGGCCGCATGGGTTTCTGACGCCACCGGTCCGAAACAGATCTGGTTTCACCATGCAGGCGACCTCAGCGCTCATCAACTGACAAGAGGAAATTGCAACAGCTGGACGCCGGCGTGGGATCTCGATTCGAAGTCAGTGGTCTTTGCGAGTGATTGTGGTCGAGCCGTGGGCTTGCCGACCCTGTATCGGGCAAAGATTGCGAACTAGCCTTCTCTGGCATAGTTTGGCTACTAATATCGGTCCCTCGGGGAGCCTCTTGTGAATTCTCGGAGTGTAGGAAATGGAACATCTCAATTGAACGGAGTTGGCCTTGTCGGAACGATCCATTGTGGAAGCACTTAGAGCGAAGGTAGGCGAAGCTGTGGAACGAACCGATCACCTGGTTTCTCTGGTTGCCGAAGGTTCGCTTGGGTGGCAGCCGGAGAGCGGCTCTGGCAATTCAAACGCGATGAATGTTGGCCACTTGTTGGGACATCTTCTCGATTGTCTTTCCGGTTTCTGTGCCTGCTTTCAGAAAGCCTTCCCGGAAGATCTCGCGGATCTGGATTTCCTTCGAGGGCTGGAAGTGAACCATTTCTGCTCTCCGAGGGAAGCCAGAGAGGGCATTGCCGAATATGGGAAACAAATCGAACGAGGGTTCCTGCTGTGCAACGATTCAGATTTGAGGAGTGTCCTCCAAACAACCTTCGCCCGGAACGGGGAAACTTTGATGACGCTGTTGCTGGGAAATCTCGAACATCTCCTGAATCACAAGTATCAGCTATTCCTCTATATAAGGCTTCAGGGCGTGACGGTTACCTCTCGGGATCTCTATCAGTTCCGGGAGGAGCGTGAACGGTGAAGATCCCCAATCCTGTCCCTTTGATTTTCCAAGCTCACGAATGGGCTCAAACACGCGGCCCAGGATACTTTCTGGCACGCCGATTCTCTGTGTCTTTTTACTATTACCTACCAATATTACGAAGAGAGGGTGCGAAGAAGGTTCACCTCTGGGGGGCACCTCGATCGAATTTGCCACCGAATAAAATAAGCGAACAAATAAGTTACAGCTTCTTGACAAGGTGGCGGGCGGCATGGAGTACGTATTTAACTGGGAAAAACACGGACTCTGATCGATGTCAAAAAAGATTGTTTTCTTCTTTCCTTCGTTTGCAAGCACGGAAGCAACGGCCCCCCTCGGGATACTGGCTGTGGCCACTCCACTTTTGCGCGCGGGTTATGCGGTCCAGATTATTGATTCGACGATCACGCCGGACTACAAACAACGTGTTCTCGACGAGGTAAAAGACGCCATCTGCTTGGCCATTTCCCTTGTGACGGGCCCCATGATTCGTGAGACTGCGGAGATTGCGCGAGCCGTCAAAGCGTGGAATCCGGATTTTCCCGTAATCTTGGGTGGCTGGCATCCTTCGCTTCTGCCAAAGCAGACCTTGGAGGCCCATTTCATCGACATCGTGGTACGCGGCCAAGGCGAGGACACGCTGCTTGATCTGGTACAGCATCTGGAGACGCGGTCGGCACTCGACTTGATCCCTGGAATCGGGTTCAAGCGTGATGGAAAACTTATCTTCAGTACCGAACGTCCCCTGCGTCCGATTGCGGACCTCCCGCCGAAGGCCTACCACATCGCAGATTTTGACGCCTATCAAAGACTCTGCGGCCGCCGCTGGGCCATGTACATTTCTAGTCTGGCTTGTCCGTTCAACTGCTCGTACTGCACGAATGCCGGCGTATATGGCCGAAAGTGGAATGCGCTCTCCCCGGAACAGTTTGTGGAAGAGACTGTCGATGTGACTCGCCGTTACGGCCTCGAAATGTTATGGGTAGTCGACGACAATTTTCTTGTGGATCTCGATCGAGCCCGTCTGATTGCGGACGGGTTGGTAAGCGCTGGAGCCCACTTTCGTTGGAGCATTCAGGCGACAACGAATCTCACCGCAAGGTTAGGCACGGCCGATTTAAAACTTCTTCGTCGCAGTGGTCTGCATCAGATCTGCCAGGGAGTTGATTCCGGTTCCCCAAAAATCCTGAAGCTGATGAACAAGACGTTTCAGGATTTCGATTCCATCTTTGAAAGCGCCGCTCGTTGCCTGGAAGCGGGCATCAGACCTTCATTCAACATCATCTTTGCTTATCCCGGTGAAGGCAGCAAGGAACGTCGCGAGACCATCGATTTCATGATGGACGTTTGCAGGCGCTTTCCGGGCGCGGAGTTCTGGACCAATATCTTCACCCCCTATCCTGGTTCTCCGATCATGCAACACGTTGAAGAGCTCGGAATTCAGGTTCCGACCTCACTGGAAGGATGGGCTGATTTCTTTCCCCGGTACACCCAACTGCCGTGGTTGAACGGCCGCGATCACAAGCGACTACAGGTTATGCGGGACTATCTGCGCATTGCGTTTGACCGCGTGCCCATCGCGCTGGATACCCGCAAGCATTCGACTCGTCTGGCTCAGAAGACTCTCTCCTTCCCGGCGCGTTGGCGTCTAGACCATGACTTCTATCGCGCACCGGTGGAACTATGGCTGAACGAAAAACTCAAGAAACGAGCTCGAACCACAAAACCAGCGGTGGATGCGAAGCGCCTCGAGCCATCCGTTACACAGGCGGCCTGCGGATGAGAGGAAAAGTCGTACTTTTTTACCCTCGGTACGATGGGCCAGCCCTGGGCGCTCCACTCTGTCTGCTGAGCCTGGCTTCTCCACTACTTCAAGCAGGATTTGAAGTCCGCATCGTTGACGCTGCTGTAGTTCCGAACTGGGAGAGCAAAATTCTCACCGAGATTGAAGGCGCGCTCTGTCTTGGGATCTCGGTTCTCACCGGACCCATGATCCGCGGCGCAGTACGTGTCGCGAAAGCCGCCAAGCGTGCGCGGCCGGACATGCCTGTCATTTTTGGCGGCTGGCACCCGAGCCTCCTTCCCGATCAGACGCTGCGTGAACACTATGTGGATGCAGTGGTTCGCGGTCAGGGCGAACTGACGCTGCTCGAAATCGCTACCCGCCTTTCGGAAGGGAGGTCGTACGGGGATGTAGCCGGCGTATCTACGAAGAACAGTTTGTTTGCATGTCATTCCCCGGATAGACGTGTCGCGCTTCTCGATGACCTTCCGCGTCCCGCCTACGAGCTGGCCGATTTCGATGCGTATGAGCGCGCGTCCGGCATTCGTAAGCTACCCTATGCAACTAGCGTGGGGTGTCCGTATGCGTGTAACTACTGCACCGACATGGTTTTTTACAAGCGGAGGTTCAATGCACTGGCTCCGGAACGTGTCATCTCCGAAGTTACCAATTTGGTCGGTGACCATCGAATCGAGGAAGTAGCCATGCTCGATTCCAACCTCCCCGTGGATTGGCGGCGAGCGCTTGAGATTGCCAGAGGCTTTCTCGAATCCAAGTTGCGTTTTCGCTGGACCTTCCAGGCCTCCACTGACTTTCTCTGCCGCATGAGTGACGACGATGTTCAGGTGTTGGGTGAGAGTGGCGTCACCCATATGGGATTTGGCACCGAATCCACCTCCGAAAATGTGCTGAAGATCATGAACAAACGTCATCAACGTGTGAACGAAATGTATGAGACCGCACGAAAAGCGGCCTTGGGAGGGATTCACGTCACGTTTAATTTGATTTTTGGGTATCCGGGCGAAGTTGAATCGGACCGTATTGAAACAATACGAACCATGAGCGACATCGCCCGGCAGTTTTGGAATGTGAGTTTTTCGCCCAATATATTTACACCCTACCCCGGTATTCCGATCTGGCCTCAGCTCCGAGAACTGGGCCTGAGAGAACCGCAGTCTTTGCAGGAGTGGGCTGAACTTCCGCTCGGACGAAACGCGCTTCCTTGGCTGCAAGGCGAGGAGTTGCAGCGCCTGCGGCGAATGCTGCAGTTTTTTCTGCTCAACAACCAAATTCGTAAAGCGACGAACAATCATCCACGGCTTCGTCATGGATTGCGAAAGCTTCTTGGTGCACCGCTACGCTGGAGGATTCGCACGAATCGCTACTCATTTCCGTGGGAGTTGTGGGTTGCTAGCAAATTTGAGCGCTTCGCAACGCGGCGCTCGTTGTTGACAGGGCAGGTGCTGAGCACTGAAGCCCAGGAAGTGTGCTGACAACGTTGTTGGAGGACTTCGGCGGGGTCCAAGGAAAAATGCTGTGACTGACGTCTTACTAACACATTCCTACCATTTGCCGTACGACCGCAAGCAGGTGAAAAAGATGCAGCCGTACCCGCCCCTCGGCACACTGTATGCTGCGGGGGTATTGCGGAGTCACGGCGTTTCCGTTGCTATGTTCGACTCCATGCTGCAGGAACCGCTCGGTGGTTTTCGCGAGGCACTCCGAGTCCACGCACCCAAAGTCGTCGCGATCTATGAGGACGACTTTAACTTTCTGACGAAGATGTGCCTGACCCGCATGCGGGATCTTGCCTGGCAAATGGCCCAACAGGCAAGGCGAGCGGGAGCGCGTGTCTTAGTGCACGGTTCCGACTCCACGGATCACGCCGGAGATTACCTCCGAAACGGCTGTGACTTTGTCCTGAAGGGGGAATCGGAATACAAGTTATTGGAAGTGATGGAAGCACTTTTGAATGGCAGGGATGTTCCAGCTGGTCCGGAAGTTCTTTCAAGCACATCACTGGGTATGAAGTGCGCAGACTCTCTGGTCACCCGCAATCCTCGGCGACCAATGACGAATTTCCCGCTGCCCGCGCGCGATCTGATCGATATACAAAGGTATCGTGAAGCATGGCAATCCGCGCACGGAAGATTCTCCCTAAACCTGGTTGCCAGCCGGGGCTGCCCATACCGCTGCAATTGGTGCGCGAAACCCATCTTTGGCGATGCCTACGCGATCCGGGATCCTTCGGATGTAGCCGACGAGATGATGATTCTGCAGCGTAGCTACAATGCAGAACATCTGTGGTTCGCCGACGATATATTCGCTCTCAATCCCAAATGGGTGGAGCAATTCGCCCGCGAGGTGGAATCGCGCGACTGCGCGGTTCCGTTCAAGATCCAGGCGCGTGCCGACCGGCTGGGTGCATCCACGGCAACAGCGCTCAAACGCGCGGGTTGTGTGGAAGTATGGATGGGCGTGGAATCCGGTTCGCAAAAAATTCTCGATGCGATGGACAAGGGCCTACGAGTGGAAGAGGTGGTTTCAGCCCGTAAAGAGCTGAGCGACCAAGGAATTCGCACCTGCTACTTTTTACAATTCGGCTACCCGGGGGAAGCGTGGGAGGATCTCCGAAAAACGATTGAGCTTGTCCGGGAAACCAAACCAGATGACATCGGCATTTCCTTTTCCTATCCGTTGCCAAATACCCGCTTTCACGAACAGGTACGGAGCCAGCTAGGTGAAAAACGAAACTGGTCTGACAGCGAAGACCTTTGCGTCATGTTCAAGGGAACTTACAACGACCTCTTTTATCGCGCTGTTCGGGACGCCTTGCATGCCGAAGTCGAGGCTTACAAATCTCCCGCGCCGGCCGTTCAGGAAGCCACCGCGGTCCGTTGGAAGCAAGTAGACCTTCTCGAGCCCGTCAGCAGAAACCGGGACGCAACGGAACTGCCACCCATGCGATTGTCGTCCCGGTTTCTCGGTCACGCTCCCGAAGGTTTCGTTTCCATCCGCGATTTCACGGCCGCTCCAGGAGATCGCTAAATGCGCGACCTTCTGCTCACGCACGGCTATTTTCTCTACGAAGATCCGAAAGAGATTCAGATTCAAAAGCCTTACGTTCCCCTGGGTATTCTTTACATTTGTTCGCACTTGAGAAGTAAAGGGCTGGATGTCGATGTGTTCGACACAACCTTCTCCACCATGGACGAACTGACGCGGACGCTGCAAGGCGAACCACCATCCGTGCTGGGTGTCTACGCGAACTTGATGACCCGCAAACGCGTAGTGGAAATTCTGTGCGTGGCGCGGGCATGCGGATGGCAAACCGTTGTGGGCGGGCCGGAACCCGGGGCCTACGTTGAGGAATATCTGGAAGCGGGCGCCGACGTTGTTGTTCTTGGAGAAGGGGAAGCCACGATGGAGGAGTTGCTGCCCGCGCTCCGAGCAGGTTCAGAATCCGCATTGTCCCGCGTCAGTGGGATCGCCTTTCAAACGGAAAATGGACTGGTCCACCGCACTTCGGAAAGAATTCAAATCTCCAATCTTGATGCCCAGCCGTGGCCCGCTCGCGAAGCCATTGATATTCGCCGGTACATGCAGACCTGGCGGGATGCGCATGGCAAGAGCTCACTCTCGTTTATTACCGCGAGGGGATGCCCCTATCGTTGCCAGTGGTGTAGTCACCAGGTGTTCGGCATGACGCACCGCCGCAGGAAACCCCTGGCAGTGGTCGATGAAGTGGAATGGTTGATGTCTACTTACCAGCCGGACATGGCGTGGATCGCAGATGACGTTTTTACCATTCATCACGGGTGGCTCCGCGACTATGCCGCCGAAATGCACCGGCGCCGATTGCAAATTCCGTTTGAATGTATTTCGCGGGCTGATCGTTTGAACCCCGAATCCGTCGATCTCCTCGCCGAGTTGGGATGCTTCCGGGTTTGGGTCGGTTCGGAAAGTGGTTCGCAGAAAATTCTGGATGCCATGCAGCGGGGGGTCACGGTGCAGCAGGTTCAATCCGCGATCGCCTTGTGTAAAGCGCGCGGCATTCAGACCGGCATGTTTCTGATGTGGGGGTATGAAGGGGAAGAGCTTGCCGACATCGAAGCCACCATCGAGCACGTAAAGCGGTCCGATCCGGACATCTTCTTCACAACGGTCGCCTACCCAATCAAAGGAACCCCGTATCACGGCCGGGTTTCCAATTCCCTGGTTCAGCTCAAACCTTGGGGACAAAGTTCCGACCGCGAGATTACTTTGCGGGGAAGGCACACTGCGGAGTTTTACGAACAAGCCGACCGGCTCTTGCGCGAGGAAGTTTCACTGGTTCGACTGAACAGAGGACAAATGAGCAACCCCCGTGGAGACGAAATACAGCGTCGGATCACGGTGCTGCGCGGAAGTCTCTATTCCAATGCATCGGAGGTGCGGACGTGAACCATGCCGTGATCCCGGGAATAGCTCCCGCGATCGCCGCGTTTGATCGGCTTGCCGCATCTTATGACGAGGTATTTACTTGTTCCGTTGTGGGCCGCGCACAGCGCAATTTAGTTTGGGACAAATTGCGGCAAGCCTTCCATGCAGGAGACCGGATCCTAGAGATTAACTGCGGCACCGGTGAAGATGCTCTTTTTCTTGCCTCGCGAGGGGTTTCCGTGGTTGCCTGCGACGGTTCTGCGGCGATGATTGCCGTGGCAAGACAAAAACTCGACCGTGCAACACCTCCGGCTGCAGTTGCGTTTCACACTCTTCCAAACGAACGACTTTCTGAACTTACCTCCCACGCATTGTTCGATGGCGCCTTCTCCAATTTTTCCGGACTCAACTGCGTTGCCAGTATTCCAGATGTGGCGGCCAGCCTGGGAAAGCTATTGCAGCCTGGAGGCGTGGCGATCCTGTGTGTCTCTACGCGATTTTGCCTATGGGAGCTGCTCTGGTTTCTATTGCGTGGCAAACCGCGAAAAGCGGTTCGGCGAATCTTGGGCTCGGCAATGGCCAGCATTCACGAGAGCACTGTTCCCATCTTTTATCCAACCGTAAAGGAATGGAGCCGCAGCGTTGCGCCGCACTTTCGTTTGCGCAGCGTTCGCGCCGTCGGGCTGTTCGTGCCGCCCTCGTACGCGGAAACATGGGCGAGCACGCATCGCAGAGCGGTTTCCCTGTTAGAACAGCTGGATCGTGCGCTCGGCGCATGGCCAGTTTTGCGATCCGTGGGCGATCACATTTTGCTTGAATTTGAAAAGGTGGCCGAATGAGCGCCACGACCACGGAAACATTCGCCGCCGCCTGTCCCAAACGAGTTCAGACCAACCCTATGGACCGCGTGTGGATTCAGTGCCCGCAATGTTCCGCGCCTTTGGGCGCCATCCGGTACAGGGCTCTTCTGCATGACGCCATTCGGATGCGCTGTGCAAGTTGCGCTTTTTACCTGTCGCAGGAATCGGGCATCTGGAACGCGCTACCGGTTGCGCGTGCGCATTATTTTCGCCAGTTCGTTCGCGAATACGAACAGATCCGTTCCCGCGAAGGGCGGGGTAGCGACGCTGCCGACTTTTACCTGGCGCTTCCTTTCGACGACCTCACGGGCCGGAATCCATCGCAGTGGAAGATTCGCGGACGCTCCTTCACCTATTTTCAGCGGAGAATTCTTCCGGAGCTTGCGCGGCGTGCCGCAGGCAATTTGCTTTGCCTCGATCTCGGTGCCGGAAATGGGTGGCTCAGTTATCGTCTTGCCCAGCTCGGGCATTCTCCCGTCGCCGTCGATCTGCTTACCAACTCTGTCGATGGTTTAGGAGCCGGGGCAAATTATCGCCGCGCGATTCCGCAACTCTTTCCGCGCTTCCAAGCGGAATTGGACTGTTTGCCCTTCCGTGATTCGCAATTCGACTGCGCCATTTTTTCCGCGTCATTTCACTATTCCGCGAACTACGAGGCAACCCTAGGTGAGGCCATTCGCTGTCTAAAGCCAGGAGGCACGGTTCTGATAATCGACTCGCCATGGTACAGCAATGAAGAAAGCGGCCGGCGGATGGTGTGCGAGCGCCGCGCACACTTTCAAGAGCATTTTGGGACTCGTTCCGATTCTCTGGGAAGCTGCGAATATTTAACGGACCAGCGGCTCAACGAGCTGGAAGACAGTTTCGGATTATGTTGGAAGCGTTATAGACCGTGGTATGGCTTGCGCTGGGGGTTACGGCCCTGGCTCGCAAAGCTAACGCGTCGGCGGGAGCCCTCCGTTTTTCAAATCTATTCCGCCGAGGTCCTCTCCCGGTGATTATTCTATTCAATCCGCGTTCCACGAAGCCGCGCAATCGACGGTTTCCGTTGTCCATCATGGCACTGGCCGCAGTGCTAGAAGGAAAAGAAGAATACTCGATCGTAGACGGCAATGTGGACGATGACGCCACCTCGACGATCGCCCGCTTGATTCGCGAGAACAACGTGGAACTTCTCGGCGTCACCGCCATGCCGGGTCCACAAATGGTCACGGCCATGGAAGCTTCCAGGGAAATCCGCCGGCTGCACCCCCGGGTTCCCATTGTATGGGGCGGATACTTTCCTTCCATCTACTGCGATGCGACTCTGAATGCTCGCTATGTGGACTATGTGGTGCGCGGTCAAGGCGAGGATACTCTTCTTGAACTGCTTGACGCGCTCCGGGGAAATCGCAAATTCGAAAGCATCCAGGGGCTCTCCTACAAAGACGTATTTGGCTTGCACCGCCATAATCCGGAGCGTCTGATGAAGGGCCCTGATGCGTTCCCGTGGACGCCTTTCCACCGCATTCCGGTGGAGAACTATCTCCGGCCTTCCTTTTTCGGAAAACGGACTGCGGCTCATCATGCCAGCATCGGGTGCCCGTTCAAGTGCAGTTTCTGTGGTGTTCACGCCGCTTACGGAACGCGGGAAAAGCTGGAGAGCCCGGAACGAACGGAAGCCATTCTTCGGCATCTTTCCAGTGCATACGGCGCGGATTCCGTTCAGTTTTATGACATGAATTTTTTTCTACGAGAGGACCATGCTCGGGATCTCTGCGACCGGCTTGCGCCGCTCAACATGCGATGGTGGTGCGAGGCGCGGGTGGACATATTCAACAGGTATTCCGACGCGACGCTGAATGCCATTCGCCGTGCGGGCTGCACCATGATTTTCTTTGGCGCCGAATCCGGTTCGGATTGGGTGCTGAAAGAGATGCAAAAGGACATCACCACGGAGGAAACGCTTGCCGTAGCAAGGCGGATTCGGCAGTTCGGAATTATCCCCGAATTTTCATTCGTCATCGGAAATCCGCGGGATCCAGAACGCGACACTCGAGAGACGCTTCAATTTATTCGAACCATCAAGAACGTGAATCCCCAATCGGAAATCATCATGTATCACTACACACCGGTTCCGCAGCGCACGTCGATGTATGGGGAAATTGACGGCCAGATAGAATTCCCGACAAGTCCCGAGGAATGGGCCACGAAACGCTGGCTCGATTTTACGCTGCGCATCGATCCCAATACACCATGGCTGACGCGCAAAACGAAAAAGCTTATCGACAACTTCGAAACAGTTGTCAGCTCGCGTTGGCCCACGGTGCAGGATATTCGCGCTCCACGGTGGAGCCGCGCGCTTCTCAAAGCCCTGAGTGCCTGGCGTTATGCCACGCGCTTCTATGCATGGCCGCGCGAGCTTCGCTGGGCTCACGAATTTGTCAACCTGCGCAAACCCAAACAGGAGAGTCTCTGATCGGACTCATCGCGATGATGCCCACTTCGCCTCCCACAACCACTCCGTTGCTCAATGCCAAAGAAGCGTACCGACGATGGGCTCACGTCTATGACAAAGAGCACAATCCCGTCCTCGAGCTCGAAGAGCGGTATCTGCAGGTCTTGCTGCCGGACCTTGCCGGGCGTGCCGTTTTGGATCTCGGTTGCGGAACGGGACGCTGGCTCGAAAGGTGCGCGTCGCGAAACACGAAAAGCCTGGTGGGTGTGGATTCCTCTCCGGAAATGATTGCGATTGCACGCAAACGGATGGGAGAGCGGGCAACTCTGATCTGTTCGGATTGGGAAACCTTCGAGCAGCCGGCAGGTTCCGTGGATATCGTCGTCTGCTCTTTTGTGCTCAGCTATATTGCGGACCCAGAAGGTCTCGCACGTCGAATTCGCGACATTTTGAGAACCGGGGGAGTTATTTTCGTCACTGATCTCCATCCTCGAACGGTCTCTAGCCTCGGTTGGCGCCGGGGATTTAAACAAGACGGCGTCTTCCATGAAGTTGCTACGCACAACTATTCTCTTGAAAGGATCGTCTCAGCGTTCGGCAAGGCGGGTTTCCATGAATCCACGCGCATTGAACCATGTTTCGGTGGCCCGGAACGCGAAATGTTTGATCAGGCAGGCATGTCTCTTTCTTTTCAAGCTGCCCAAGGTCGCCCGGCAATCTACCTGTTGCAGTTCAGCGCGTTTCACTCCGATGTTTCGGAGTCGTGTCAAAGCGGTCTTGTTTCATCCGTCCGGGGCGCGTGCTTTGCAGTTGGTCCTGATGACAGTGTGGCGGGTGAACTTTCGATTTCCAATGAAGGCATCATTCTTGGTGGCCGGCAAAATGCCGAGCGCGCAATATACGGTGAGACCAAAGGCACAAGCATTGAGCTCGATGGCTTTCTTGTCTTACCCGGTCTTGTCAATGCCCACGACCATCTAGAATTCGCGCTATTTCCGCGACTGGGACGAGGTGGGTACCGCAATTCTGTCGAATGGGCCCAAGACATCCACGAATCCCATCGTTCCACAATTGAAACGCAGCGAGCCGTGCCAAAGAAGGTTCGCTTGTGGTGGGGTGGTATTCGCAACGTCCTTTGTGGAGTCACAACGGTATGCCATCACAATCCGTATGAAGCCGACGTTTTCGACGACGACTTCATTGTACGTGTGGTTCGAGATTTTGGCTGGGTGCATTCCCTCGCATTCGATTCCGACGCGATACCGAAGGCACGCGCGACTCCCGCAGACCAACCCTTCATTCTGCATCTCGCGGAAGGCATTGACGAGCAGAGTTCTGCGGAACTTACCAAGCTCTGGAATGCGCAAATTCTCACGGATCGAACCATCCTCGTCCATGGTCTGGGGCTCGACGATGCGGGCTTGGCGCTCCTCAGGTCTGTCCACGCCAGCCTAATCTGGTGCCCGACATCCAATACCTTCCTGTTTGGGAGAACGCTAGCCACCACCACGATTAACACATTAACTTCTGTGGCCCTGGGCAACGATTCACCGCTTACCGCACGCGGAGATCTGCTGGACGAGATTCGTTTTGCTCACGAAATTCTTGGGGTGGATGCGAATTCTCTCTATCGCATGACGACCCTCGAGGCAGCACGCATCCTGCGCCTTCGCAATGGCGAAGGTCGTATCGACACCGCTTCGCGCGCTGATTTTTTCGCCGTTCGGGACACCGGAGCGTCGCCTGCGGAAAGATTGCTGAGTCTTTCCTGGCGCGATGTCCAGCTCGTGGTTATCGGCGGCCGCGTTCAGTTGGCATCGCCGGAAATCTTGCATCACCTTCCCACAAGCATCAGCTGCGGATTGCACCCGCTCTCGGTGGAGGACCAAACGCGATGGCTTCGCGCACCTATTCCTTTGCTCTGGGAGCATACGCAAACTCGTTGCGGCGGAGACCTGCGGATGAACGGAAGAAGGCTAAGCCATGAATAGTCTGGTCGTAATCGAAAAAAACGAAGCCACATTTTCGCGTCACGCCGTTAGCTCGCTGCCGATCCTCATACTTCACGCACACACTTCCTGCAACTGTCGCTGTGTCATGTGCGACATCTGGAAAAATAGGGAATCACGCTCCTTCAGTCCGGTTGACCTGGAGCGAATGCTTCCAGCGATTCGGCGGCTTCACGTGAAATGGATCGTCCTTTCCGGAGGTGAGCCGCTATTAAATCCGGAATGGCCCGTGCTTTGCCGCATTCTGAAAAAGGAGGGGATTCGCGTAACGCTCCTCACCTCAGGCTTGCTTTTGGAAAAGTGCGCTTCCCGGATTGTGGATGCCGTGGACGAGGTGATTGTTTCCCTGGATGGTCCGGCGCGCATTCACGACCTCATCCGGCAGATACATTCAGGGTTCGCACTCATCGAGCGCGGCATTGCCGCCATCCGGCGTCTTACTCCGAAATTTCGCATCACCGCTCGTTCCACCGTTCAAAAGCTCAACTATCTGCACTTAAGGGAAACGGTGAAAACCGCGAAGAACTTAAATCTCAACGGAATCTCATTCCTTGCCGCGGATCTCACTTCGCAGGCGTTCAATCGGCCCGTGCCGTGGACCGAAGGCCGTCAACAGGACATAGGTCTGACACAGCGCGAACTGTTTGGCTTGGAAGAGGAGATAGAGCTGCTCATTCGCGAACATACGGAAGAGATCGCCTGTGGCTTTGTCGCGGAATCTCCAGAGAAACTCCGCCGCATTGCCAGCCGTTTTCGAGAGAGTCTGGCTCTGGCACGCCCCGAGTCGCCAGTCTGTAACGCACCCTGGACCTCGGCCGTGATTGAAACCGATGGCACGGTGCGCCCCTGTTTTTTCCACCAGCCAGTGGGCACAATCCGGAACGGGGATCTCGAGAAAGTCGTCAACGGACGAGCCGCCATCTCGTTCCGATCCAGTCTCGATCTTGCCAGCAATCCTATTTGCAACCGCTGCGTGTGCTCGTTGAACTATCGAGAAGGGAATCCGCCTTGAGTGTCAGGTCGGACAGGGTTCTTGGTCACCGGAATGGGCTAAAGTTTCCTGTGTATCCGAACTAATTGCGGTTTGCCCACTTTTCCCCCAATCGCTTGTTGATCTCGCCAGCCTCGAACAGTGTTTCTCGCTCCTGTTCTTCTAGTGGGGCGATGGCTTGGGCCAGACATGTACACTTCGCATCCTTGACGCTGTATGAGCACGCGCACGAGCTTCTGCGCTTACCTGATAATGAGAAGTAATTTGAACGACATCAAGAGATAATAATCTTCAACGGCAAGTTGGCAACCAATATGATAATTGATGTTGGTTTGCATTCCACCCAGGAGGGTGGGGTAATGCGAACACGCATGCCGCGAGTGGTTGTCCTGCTGTCTGCTTTCTCGTTTTCATTCTTCGCTCAAGGTCAAACGCGCAACCCGGTGACTTCCGTGGTGGCGAACGATAAGAGCGCCCGCTTAGCCTTGAAAGAAAAAAGCTCCGTCTTTTCCATCGATCTGTCGGCGAACGTTCCCCAGACAATTTCCGCTACGTTGGAAGGCAAGATTCTTAGTCCGGATGACAAGGTCTTAGCCACAGCTTCCATCCCCATCCAGCTCAGCTCCACGCCGAAAAGGTTTGAGGTTCTCCTCGATTGGGCCCCTGAGAAGGGCCTCGAAGATGCTGCAAGTTCTCGCCTTTTCTACGAAGTGCACTTGGATAAAAGCCCCACGCCCGCCATTTTCGGAATTCTGTCGCCCTACGCGCTGATCCCGGACCTGTTTGAGCTTCATTTTCTAGGTCTTGATGCCGTCGGCATGGGGCGGACCTACGTGGCCCGCGTATGGGCTACGCGTCCCGATTCTGAGAAGCCTGTCGCTGGGGTTTCTCTCACCGCCACATTCGGCGATGAAGACGATGACAATGCAAAAGGCACGAAAGCTGAGGCCCGAACCAATTCTCGTGGCGAGGCGCTGTTGACCTTCCATCTTCCCGAAACGCAGGGCGCTCCCGACGACGAAGAATTAGATTGTGAAATCCGCGGCACACGTGGAAATTTCCAGAATTCGCTGAGCGCTACCCTTCGCTACTGGCGGCGCGCCGCCGTCCTGCTTTCTACCGACAAACCTTTGTATCAGCCTGATCAGGTCTTGCACATGCGTGCTCTGGTTCTCGACGACCAACGCCATGCCTGGGCCAAGCGTCCTGTGCGCTTTGTCCTTTACGATGCCGACGACACCGTCACGTTCTCCACTGACGCGGAAACCTCCCGCTTCGGCATTGCTTCCGCGGATTGGACCATTCCGTCCTCCCAGAAACTAGGCAGCTATCGAGTCTCAGCCGACATCTCCGGAGACGCCAGTAGCAGAGAGTTGCAAGGCAATCAACTCATCCGAATCTCCCGCTACGAACTCTCCAGCTTCATCGTGAATGTCGTCGCCAACCAAACCTCCTATCTCCCTGGTCAGAACGCTGATCTTACCGTCAGCGCAAACTACGTGTTTGGCAAGCCCGTGTTGCGCGGCCACGTTCGCATCGTCCGTGAAACTCGCCGTGAGTGGAACTATCGCGACCAGAAGTGGGAAAGCGAAGAGGGAGAATCTGAGGAAGGCGAACTCGACGCCAAGAACGAGTTCCACGCGACGTTGAATCTCTCTAAAGACCACGCCGACCTCCAAGATACCGACTGGAAACGTTTTGAGGACCTTCGTTACGCGGCTTACGTGACCGACGCTTCCTCCAAGCGCACCCAAGAGCTCCACTTCGACGTCCGTATCTCTCGTGACGCGATACATCTCTATGTGCTCAACGTTGCTGGCGCTTTGCCCGTTGGGCTTCCGCCGGTGTTTTACATTTCCAGTTCTCTGGCAGATGGAACTGCCGTCGCAGCTGACGTTCTCACCCGCCTTTACGCGCAGGATCCATCCCACACTTCCCCGTCAAACCCGGTCCAGCCTTTCGCCACGGTGCACGTCCGCACGAATCGATACGGTATTGCGCGTGCCCATTTCTCCGAGCCCCTTCGAGAGGAAAAGAATCCGGATACCGACAAAAATATCGATCGCATCTATGCCGTGCTCGAAGCCAAGACCCTCGACGGCCGCTCGGGTACCCACCTCGAGTCGTATTCTCTACAAGATGATCCTGCTCTTCGTATAACTCCCGTAAGGGCAATCTTGAAGCCGGGGGATCCCATCGAGGCTGAACTGGAATCCTCTATGCCCCAACGCCGCGTGCGTGTCGACCTCGTGCAAGCCGAGACGCAGACAATCCTGGCGTCCCAAGAACTGAACATGTCTCGTGTCAAGGCGCACGTGACTTTCTTAGCGGACCAGCAATTCAGCGGGACGATTGCTCTTGCCGCGTACCCCTTGAACATTGGGACGGAGCCTTACTCAATGTATTCCCGCATGGCCGCAGCCAGCGTCCTTTTTCCCCAGCCTAGTAATCTCATGCTTGACGCTAAGCCAGTGAAGACTACCTATCGCCCGGGCGAGGCTGCCTCTGTAAATCTTCACGTGCGTAGTTCAGAAGGAGAATCTGTCGAGGGTGTGCTCGGAATGCTTGTCTACGATCAGGCGCTCGAGGAGCTCGCGCGCACGGAAGCCAGCCTCTTCACTCGCGCATACGAACACATTGATCCTCGACTCGGCTTCCGTTCTTTTGAGGAGGACAACGAATCCATCGCTGGTATCTCAGTAAAACAGCTCCTCAATCGGGCGTCAAACGTCACTGTTCCTGTTGACCTCGAACTTGTGGCCCAGGCACTGCTGTTCAAAGGCACCGGCGTTCCCCTGCGACTTGAATCGTCGGATAGTCCACGCAACTTTGAACACGTTTTTCAGAAGCAGATTCGGTCGACTCTTGATCCCGTTGCCAAGCTTCTGCAAGAACAGTTCTCCAATACGGGTCATTTCCCGGCGGATGATGCGAAGTACGCGAGCTTTCTGAAAGAGAAAGGAATGGATGCTTCCCGCCTGAGTGATCCTTGGGGACGTTCCTACCATATCCGGCGCTCCTATCAATGGCTTAACGAAGTCTTTGAATTTGATAGCGAAGGTCCGGACAAGACTCCGAAAACGTCCGATGATTTCATCGCAATGACCCTGTTGCGGCCTTTTTTCGAATCTGACGCGAAGCGCCTTCGCGCCGTCACCGACGCCTACCACGTGAGGACGGGCAGCTACATCCGCAATGAGTCCACTCTCGAAGCCGCGTGCGCCCAGCAGCACACTTCGCTTTCCAGCTTTGCGGATCCCTGGGGCACGCCTTACCGCTTTCTGTTCGACGTTGAACGCGACAATTACACGATCAAAGTGCTGAGTGCCGGCCCCGACAAGCGCTTTCGCTCCGGCCCAAACGACCCAACTGGAGACTTGGACGATCTCCAGGTCGCTGTGCAACATATGCCCTACTTTCGCGAGACCGCGCAGCGCACTTCGGATGCTTTGTTCGACAGTGCAAAGTCCTCCGCCCATTTTCCTGAAAACGAACAGGAATTCCAGAAAGTGATGGTCAGTCACGAGATCGAGTGGGATGCAATGCGCGATCCGTGGGGTCGGCCATATCGCATCGTCCCTACGGTCGAAGCGGCCTACACGGATAAGATCACGCTGCGCGCATACGGACAGAACATCGCGGCCGACCAGACTCCTGTCACGCGCGCAACCAAAGTCATCAGCATCGTCAGCGACGGTCCGGACCTCACTCCTAACACGGCCGATGATTTCGTTCTCGCCAAATTCGCCTCTCCGTTTCTTGAAGAGTCTGGCAACTCTACGAGCAAGCCCAACACTCTCCAAAAGCCGCAACCACTCTACAGCGGCAATTCCGGAGCCGTCCGTATCCTTGTTCAGGATCCAATGGGTGCGGTCATCTCCAATGCGAAGATCACTCTCACCAACGAAGCAACGGGCGTTGCCTATGAGGGGCAAGCCAACGATCAGGGACTTTGCCTGCTCTCCAACCTACCTCCTGGGACCTATCGCGTTCTGGTTGAGAGTCTTGGCTTCCGTTCCTATGTTCTGACTAGCATTCCGGTGCTCTCCAGCAATGTGACCGATGTTGGAGTAACGCTAAACGTCGGAGCCGCAACAGAGACTGTCGAAGTCCAGGCGCAGAGTGTCCAAGTCCAGACTGAAGCATCGTCTGTTGCACTTCTCTCTCCAGGGGTCGTGCTGACCACGAAATCGGGCGCCGCGTCCGCTCAAATCAATATCCCGCTAGCCACACCCCGTCTCCGCGAGTATTTCCCGGAGACGCTCCTCTGGCGGCCCGAGATTCATACCGATCGCGCTGGCCGCTCCACAGTCAAGATTCCTCTCGCCGACAGCATCACTACCTGGAAGGTTTCAGTCATTGCGTCCACGCTTGACGGGCACATCGCCACTGCTTCTACCGACATCCGTGCTTTTCTGCCCTTCTTTGCCGAACTCGAGCCTCCTAAAGTGCTGACCGTTGGCGACGAAATCCATTTGCCTGTGACCGTGCGGAATTATCTCGATAAGCCGCAATCGGTCTCGCTCGATTGGGCCGCGGAGCCCTGGTCTCAGTCTCTCTCTCCGCGCACTCTCCAACTCGACGTCCCTGCTGGAGACTACGCCGAGCAGGCTTTCTCCTTTCGCGCGACACTTCCCATGAAGGAAGCCAAGCAACGCCTCACGGCCTTCAACCGCTCGTCTGCAAAAGACAGTGACGCCATCGAGAAGAAACTCCGCGTCCACGCTGATGGCCAGCAACGCCTGGAGCAGTCCAGCTCCATCTTCCTTGGTCACACCTCGCTTTCGATGGAAGTTCCTGGGAGCGCTCTTCCAGGCTCTGTCGAAGCCGAGTTGGTTGTGTACCCAAGTCTAATCGCACACGTCAGCGATGCGATCGAGGGCATCATGGAACGCCCTTACGGTTGTGCTGAGCAAACGATCTCTTCCGCCTATCCGAGCTTGCTTTGGTTGCAGATACAGAAGGCCCAGCACTTTCCGTCTTCTCCGGTCGATGCCCGTGCGAACCACTATGTCAAATTGGCTTACGCGAAATTGCTCCGCTATCGCGAGCCGGGTGGCGGTTTCTCCCTCTGGGGCAAAGGCCGGCCTGAAATTTCGGTTTCGGCTTATGCCCTCCGTTTCCTTTCGGAAGCATCGGAATTCACCGAAGTGGACCCAGACGTGATCGCTGCTACGCGCCAATGGTTGCTTCAGCAAGCCACACCGCAAGGCACCTGGATGGAAAGAGGTTCAGACGGCAAACTCCTCGAAGGGTATGCCCTGTACGACACCGCCTACGTCGTCGAGGTCCTCGCGCGCGATCTGCAACACCGGAACTTGGACGATAAAGACATCACAGCCGAACGTGATGCGGTACGCAAGGCAGTCGAGTACCTTGCTAAAACTTCTCATGCCAATATTGATCCCTATGACATCGCTCTCATTGCCCTCGCGAAACTGGCTGCCAAAGAAGATGCTTCCAGGGAAATTGCCACACTCCTTTCGCTCGAGCACCCCGAAGGCGAGGCCAGCTACTGGGATCTCCAGCACAACACCATCTTTTATGGCTGGGGCTACACCGGTCGTATCGAAACCACCGCTCTCGTCCTGGACGCAATTGCCATAACGGAGTCACAGGCACATTCAGCCGAACTCCAGCGTGCGCTCGACCGCGGTACGCTCTTCCTTTTGAAGAACAAGGACCAGTATGGCGTGTGGTACTCGACACAAGCCACGGTTGACGTCCTCGAAACATTGGTCCGTCAGTTGAGCTATGCCTTCTCTTCTGTTGATACCTCCCGTACTCCCATGTGGATCTTCATTGACGGCAAACCCGGCCCGCAGCTTTCTTCGTCATCCGATGCGCGCCAACTTACGCCGCAGCGCGCTGACCTAACGTCATTTCTCTCGCCAGGGAAACACACCGTCGAAATTCGTGGCGGTCCGTCGACTCATGCTAGCGTCTACCTGAACGGAACTTACTATTTGCCCTGGACCGATCCCTCCATCACCGCTTCTTCCGTTCGCAGCGGCGATGCAGAGTCGTTGCGCTATTCCGTACAGTTCGACCATGTCACTGCCTCTCCCGGTGATTCCATTCACTGCACCGTCCATGCTGAACGAGTCGGTTTTCGAGGGTACGGTATGATGTTGGCTGAGGTGGGATTGCCTCCTGGAGCGGACGTAGACCGCTCCTCGTTGGACTCTGCCGTCGCTGATTCGGGCTGGGATCTGCAAAGCTACGAAGTTCAACCCGATCGCGTGGTCTTCTACGTATGGCCGCGTGCTGGCGGCACGACGTTTTCCTTTTCATTGAAGGCGCGCTTCCCAATGAAGGCGCAGTCCTCGGAATCCGTCCTCTACGACTACTACAATCCACAAGCGCGAGCGTCCGTTCCTCCGGCTCGTTTTCTCATCCACTGAAGCAAACTTTTGTAGGCCTAACTTGAACGAAAACTCCGCTATTCGTACAGGTGATTGATAGTGCCAAGACCAAAGAGCCGAGCCTTATACCAGTCAGGGTTGGTCGCCACGGGTTTAAGCGAATAGGTTGGGTTTCAAATTCTGAGGGCAGTCAGCAGGCACCATACCAAATGGAACCGCTCTAGGTCCCACGACCACCGAACAGAACGGATAGGAGCAAGACAAACATCAGCATGCCAAGCAGATTCTAAGTGGCTTCCGGACGAATACCTGCGCTGGTGGGGGATTGCGATAACCCTCCTTTGCCTGTTCGATGCAATGTTGAATACCTCCCAGAAATTCAGCTCTCTGTTCAACGTAGAACCGATCCTCTGAGAAGGCCAGATCGTACCGACCTTTAAATGCACGAAGAGAATTGCTGACTGAAGACAGCATGGAATTTCCTTACTGGATGGACTCCGTCCGGTTGAGGTGAGCTGGGTCCGAATTGGGACGATTGTTGGGACGAACTTAAGGGGTTATTTGCTGCTGAAAAAGGTGGATAAGCGCCGTCTAGTCAGTGTGAAACAACTATGCTACACGCGCACCGCACCAACCCTCTAGATTTTAGAGTATTCGCGACGGTTCGCAAACTCCGAAACCGTTCTACATTCCATTTCCGTTTCCCGAACCCTCCAAGTGGTAGTTAGAGTCGCGTGGGGAAGCAAAGCTCGCACGCTACGACCAGGAGTTAACTTCCCGGCTCATGAGAACTACCCACTCGGCAGGCCCTCGCCGAACAGCCTCACTTAGCTCGCGCATTGATGGAGGTTGCTTTCAAACGAAGCGAACAAAGCGTGCCTGGACGTATAATATAGATATATCGCCTGGATATGCTCAGGCGCGAGGCCCATGCGCACTCTCACCGAAAAAGCCTACCAGTGCATCAAGGAAGGCATCGTGCGCGGCGAAATCGAAGAAGGCGTTTTTCTCACCGAAAAAGACATCATGAAGCGTTACCAGATCGGCCGGACGCCCTTCCGCGAAGCGTGCAACCGTTTGCACCACGAACAGCTCCTGGAAGTCGTGCCGCGGCGCGGCTACCTGGTCCCGCAGATGAGCCTCCAGGAAGTCCGCGATCTGTTCGAGGTTCGTGTGCTGGTCGAAGGCGCGGTCGCGGAGCTAGCCGCGGCCCGTGCCACTGAAAGGGAAATCGAGGAGCTGGCCCAACTCGCCGACCAATCCATCCCTCCAACTCCTTCGCGCAAGGGCGCGAATCATCGCGCCGAGCTCAATACCGCGTTCCACCTGCGCCTGGCTACCATGGCCCACAATCGGGAACTTATGCGGCTCGAAAGCAGCATTTTGCAACGCACCTTGCGGCTGGCCTACAGCGTCGCATACGCCATTGGCGTCGAGGGCCAGGAGATGAGCCTGCAGACCCTGCACCGACCCATCGTAGACGCGCTGCGCCGCCGCGATCGCGCCGCGGCGCGCAAAGCGGTTATCCATGACATCCACCAAGCGCAAACGATCCTGGTTGGTTTAGCGGGAATCCCCGACCATGGGTCCCAGCCGGACGCTAAGCCAAAATCCGACCCCATCCGTACGTCGCCGGTCTCGGACACTTAATCTCACCCCATCCTGATTTTGCGTGAACTCTTGAGTTTCGGGGTACACACCCCGGCTGTTTGCGTATGTGGTGTAATTAAAGGGCTTATGAGCGTAGTTTTTGTAAGTGTATGTAGGCTACGGGGACAAGCGGCCATGGAGGTCCGGGCAGCCGCCTAACATCGTATGGAATGAATGACTTACCGGGAAGTCAAAAACGAGGTCTTGATGCAGACGAGTCAGACGTGGTGGGGGCGAGAGATCTTGCGAAGCGCCCAAGGTCCGGCAGGCCGAACTTCGTCAGCAAGTCGACCATCAGGGAGTCGGAGCACGGAGGGGAGGGCCATATATCAGAAATATATTTTACTTGACATCGGTGTTTGCTGCAGGCTAAATCACGTCATTCTGTCCAAACGTCCGCGCTGGTTCCCAGGGGTGATGGTGACGGACACCATTCCGGCTCGGCAATAAGAAAGTCTGCTCGAAAATCCAGGAGGTGGTGGCCATGGTCCTCTCAAAGGTGGCGCGTACCGCGTTGTTACTCGCCGGCCTGCTGGTGGTGTTCTCCGCTCGCCTGTTTGGCCAAGGAGTAGGGAGTTCCACGATCAGCGGTACGGTTACTGATCCTAGTGGCGCTCCCATACCGGGCGCGCAGGTGGTTGTAACCCAGGACTCCACGGCGGTTGCTCGCGCCACGACGACTAGCGAAAATGGCGCCTACACGTTTTCTTCACTCCAGCCCGCCAGCTATGCCATCCACATCGAAGCTCCAGGCTTCAAGAGCCTAACCGAACACGTCACGCTGCTGGCCGACCAGGTTCGCGCGCTGGATGAACGCATGGAAATTGGCCAAGCCAACCAGCAAGTCACCGTGGAAGCCTCGGCCGTGCTGGTGAACACCGTTACCCCGGTGTTGAGCCAGGTTATCGAGCAAACGCGCGTGGTGAGCATTCCGCTGGTCACACGCAACGCCGCCGATCTCACGTTACTGGTCCCCGGCACTACTGTGGCCAACGGCCACGGCGTGCAGCAGGGCGACACCAAACAGGTCGCTGTCGGCAGCAAAGGCGTAGCCGAATCCATCTCTGTGAACGGCGCACGTCCCGACCAGATCAGCTACAACCTGGATGGCGCCAATAACGAAGACCTGATGAGCAACACCAACAACCCATTCCCCTTCCCGGATGCCCTTCAGGAATTCAGCGTGCAGACCAACAGCTTCGACGCCCGCTATGGCACGAATGCCGGAGCAGTCGTCAACGTGGTCACCAAGTCTGGTACCAACCAATGGCACGGCGATGCTTTCGAGTTTGTCCGCAACAAGATTTTCAACGCCCACAATTTTTTCGCCAAGCCGCCGGCAGGTTCCGGCGACGCGCGCGATCCTTTGAAACAAAACCAATTCGGCGGAGTGATCGGCGGCCCGATCCGCAAAAACAAGACCTTCATTTTCTTCGGTTACCAGGGCACGCGCATTCGCACCGTGAACAACGCCTCGAATGCCAAAGTTCCTACCGCCGCTAACATGGCTGGCGACTTTTCTTCCATTTGTACGTCTGGTTTCGACGCCTCAGGTATCTGCCTGGATCGCAACGCCAGTGGCCAGGTGATCGATCAGATCTTTAATCCCGCCACCGGCTTGCCGTTTCCCGGCAATACCGGTCTGCCGGTCGATCCGGTCGCAGCTTCCTTCGCGCAGCTGCTTCCCGTTTCCAGTGCCGATGCCGCGGGAAACGTAACTTTCCAAACTCCGCTCTCGCACAATCTCAACGAGTATGTCGCTCGATTCGATCAAGTGGTTCGGGGCAAGGATCGCCTGTTCGTGCGCTTTTACCTCGACCGCTTCGTACACGCCGCTCCGTTCGATGGCGCGGACCTGCTGACGGTCGCCGCGGGTTCCACGGTGCAAAACCAAAACTGGGCCGTGGGTTATACCTCGGTGTTCGGCTCCAATTGGGTGAACAGCTTTGTGATTGACGTGGTACGCGAAGCGTCGGACCGCGGGCAGGGCGGCAAGGTTCCGCAGCTTTCCGACTTCGGCTCCAACATCTTCCAGCTCCCGCAATCCGAAGGCGGCATTCGCAACTTCGCGGTGTCCAACTACTTCACCATCGGCAACTTCACCGACGCCCGGTTTGTTCGCAACACCGGCGACATTCGCGACGATGCCACCTGGACGCATGGCCGCCACACCTTCACGTTCGGCGGCAACTACGAGCGCGATCAGTCCAACATCCGCAACACTGACCTTGAAAACGGCAGCTTCAGTATCACTACGGACACCGCTCACCCAGCCAACATGGTGGTCAACTCCGCGCAAGCCGCCGCCAACTTTGTTCTCGGCCACGTGCGGTCCATCAGCCAGACTTCCGGGGATTTTTCCGATTCCCGCCAGAACGTCTTCGGCCTGTATCTCCAGGACTCCTGGAAAATCCGTCCGCGCCTCACGCTGACTCTGGGCCTGCGCTATGAGCCGCAGGGCGTAATGAAGGAGATCTACGGCCGCACCGAGCAGTTTCGTCCGGACGCTTACGCTGCCGGTGTGCGCTCGACCGTCGTGCCCAGCGCGCCAGCGGGCCTGTTCTTCGTCGGCGATTCGTTCAACGGCATTGGTTTCCCGGACACCGGCCAGGCAGCCGACCGGAACAACTTCGCTCCTCGCGTCGGTTTCGCGTGGGACATAAGCGGCAGCGGCAAGACGGTGATTCGCGGCGGCGGCGGCACCTTCTACTCTTCGCGCCTCCCCGGGCTGTTCCTCAACGACGCTTCGATTAGCCAGCCGTTCAGCTTGCGCATCGACTTGACCGAACCTCCGACCCCCAACAATCTCATCCCGCTGGCCAACCCTCTGGTTTCCGACACCACCGGCTTCGCCGCCAGCTTCCCAGCGCGCTTTACACTAGCCGACATTCCGTCAGGAGTAGCCTTTCACCCACCTGTCTCCGTCTTCGGTCTTGAGCCCGGGAGAAGATGGGTGACGCCGACGATCTACGATTGGAACCTCACAGTGGAACGTCAAGTCAAATCCGACACCGTAGTGCGCGCCTCCTATGTCGGCCTTCGTGGCACGCATCTTCGCCAGGACGTCGATCTGAATCCGCGAGGCATCGGCATTGGCACGGAAGCCAGCCGTCCCTACACGGGCTTCAGCGACATCCTGGAAAATCAGAACAACGGCATGTCCAATTTCAACGCTCTCGAAGTCGAAGTGGAGAAGCGTCCTTCCGCGGGTTCTCCGGGCATCCTCAAGAACATCACGCTCCTTGCCAATTACACCTACTCCAAGGCCATGGACATCGCCCTGGCCGCCAACGGCGGCACGACTGATGTGGGCTCCAGCAAAGGTTCCGGCGTTCCGTACGGCAACCCACTGCAGGCATCCTTTGAGACCGGGCCCGCCGACTTCGACCATACACACCGCGCAGTGGCTTCGTATGTCTGGGACCTCCCGAGGTTCCGCGATCGCAATGCTTTCGAGCGTTGGACCCTGGGCGGCTGGCAGTGGTCCGGCGTCTTCACCTTCGTCACCGGGGATGCCTTCACCGTACTCTCCGGTCAGGATCAATCCAAAACCAACCTGGGCGGCGACCGCGCGCAATACGTGGGTCCTGCAGGGTTGTATGGGCAGGTTGCGCCCAAAAGCCTGCGCTCCGGGTGTCCCGCCACCCCCGGCGACATCTGCGTGCCGTGGCTGGACACTGCGCTGTTCACTCAGCCCGCGGTAGGGACATTTGGCAACGTGGGCAAGAACGCGTTTCGGGGCCCCAACAACTGGAACGTGGACATGGGCCTGCACAAGACGTTTTATCCGCTGGCGAACCACGAAAACTTTGGCGTACAGTTGCGCGCCGAATTCTTCAACGTATTCAACCATACGCAGCTGAACGTGAACGTTGCGACCAATAACAACACCATAGCCGTAAGCAGCGCGAGCTTCGGTGCTATCCGCAACGCTTACGATCCACGTATCATTCAGCTAGCGCTGAAGGTGTCTTTCTAGCGGAACAAAGATGCGGCGAGGCAGCGGCCGCGCTGAAAAATGCAACGGGCCGCGGTGGCGAGTTGTCAAAAACGGTGCAGTTCTTCGGCAGCCTCGCCGCCGGCAGCATCGGCAAAAAACCGCAGCCGGAGTGGCAGCCGGCGGCCTCGCAACACCAGTCTCTCCGGTCGTTGAGGCTTCAGGCGTGCCCCCGGGGAAGGAAGCCTGGGATGAAAATCAAAGACATCCGCGCCACCACGGTGAGCGTCCCGCTGGAAGCGCCGCTGCGCCACGCCAACGGCTGCCATTGGGGGCGCTTCGTTCGCACCATCGTTGAAGTCGAGGCCGATAATGGTCTGATCGGCCTGGGCGAAATGGGCGGTGGCGGACAGTCCGCCGAAGCCACCTTCCGCAGTCTGAAATCCGATTTGCGCGGATGGGATCCGGCGCGCCTCGAAGAGCTGCGTTTCCGCGTCAGCAACCCCACCGCGTCGCTGTACAACAATCACACGCAAATTCTTGCGGCGCTCGAATTCGCCTGCCTCGATCTGCTCGGCCAGGACTGGAAGGCACCGGTCTCCGAGATCCTCGGCGGCCGCCTGCGCGAGCGCATCCCCTTCGCGTCGTACTTATTCTTTCGGTATGCGAATTCCGCCAATGGCCACAGCAACGATGAAATCCGCACCGCGAACCAACTGGTAGCGCACGCGCGCGCGCTCAAATCGAAATACGGCTTCAAGACGCATAAACTCAAGGGAGGAGTATTTCCTCCGGCCTACGAACTTGCATGCTATCGCGAGCTGGCAGCGGCATTTCCCGACGATCAGGTCCGCTTCGATCCCAATTGCAGCTGGTCCACCGAGCAAGCCATGCACTTCGCGCGCGCCATCGAAGACTTGAATAACGATTACCTGGAAGACCCCGTCTTTGGGCTCAGCGGTATGCGCCGCCTCCGCGAAAAAACGCGCGTCCCGCTTGCCACCAACACGATGGTGGTCAATTTCGAGCAACTCGCCGCCAATATTCGCGACCTTTCGATTGACGTGATCCTTCTGGATACCACCTTCTGGGGCGGCATCCGCCCGTGCATCAAAGCTGCCGCCGTCTGCGACACCTTCCAGCTCGGGGTAGCCGTGCATTCCTCCGGCGAACTCGGCATCCAGCTCGCGACGATGCTCCACATGGGTGCGGTGATCCCGAATCTTACGTTTGCCGCGGACGCCCACTATCACCAACTGATCGATGACATTATTGAAGGCGGCAAACTCAAGTACGAGAACGGCGCCATTCGTGTCCCCACTGCGCCTGGTCTGGGCGTCACGTTGGATCGCGATAAACTTGCCGAATATACCGAGCAGTATCAGCGCCTGGGCCCGTATCCATACGACCGCGACCCGCTCCGCCCCTGCTGGACGCCTACAGTCCCCAACGACCGCTGGGCCGACCCCGAGGACAACCGCACTCCCGACCTGCCGTAACTCCGATCATTTGAGCGAGGGGCGCCAGCTTCCAGCAGTCTGACTGGGTCGCTCCGCCCGGCCAGCCACGTACGAACGGCGTATCATATCCGTATCACTTTTCTATTGCTTCGCCGCAAGAGGTTCCGTCATGGTCCATCGATCTCCAACGTTTCGCCGCGCTACTCTCGTAACCGCAGCGCTTTTGGTCACAATGACTGCCTGCACTGCTGGCGCACAGGAAAAACCTGCCACCTCGCCACCCCACGATATGGAGCATATGCAGCACTCCCACGACGGCGGCTTCATGCAGGGCGGCATGCATCACGTCGTTGCCAAAGGCGTCTCTCTCGACGCCAGGCTCGACGTTGCCACTCGCACTATCATTCTCCGCGAAGGCCCCATGAGTCTTCCCGCCAACACCAGCCACATGAAAATGCCGCAGCCTCCCGACGTCTACTGGACTATCGATTTCGACGGTTGGATCCTTTCCTACGCGCCCAAACTCGTCGACGCCAACGGCCAATCCGTTCCCGGCAGCGTCCTCCATCACACCGCCTTCTGGAACACCAATCGCGCCGACTTTCTTTGCCCCAACAAGGAAGAGCATATCTTCGGCGCCGGCGGCGAACTAACCAACTGGATGCAAGTCCCCGGCTACGGTTACCGCGTCCAAAAGGGCGACAAAATCCGCATCGAGACGATGGTCCACAATCCCACTGCCGCCTCCTACGATCGCGTGTATCTCGAAGTCAGCATTCCCTATCAGGACGCCGCGCAAGCGGCCGGCTTTCCCTTGAAAAACTATTACCCCGCATGGATGGACGCAAAGTCCTGCGGCGGCTCCGGCTATGACCTTCCCGCGGGCCAGAGCGAAAAGTCCGGCACGGTTCGCATTAAATATTCCGGCGTCCTGCTCGGCGTCGGCGGCCACATGCACGACCACGCCAAGCAACTGGTGCTGGAAAACGCCACCCGCAAGGAAACCGTCGCCACGCTGCCCGCCAAGGTCGATGCCCAGGGCCATCTCCTCAGCATGCCCACGGTCCTTTTCTTCGACCGCGGCGGTTACAAGTTCTCCGCCGGTGACGTCCTCAAAATCGACGCCGCCTATGACAACACTACCGGCAAGCCGATTCCGGACGGGGCCATGGGCATCGTCGTAGGCTACTTCGTCCCCGCCGCCGACGCCGTCATGGCCGCTCTCCGCCGCCACCCCAAGCCTGCCGCGCCGAAGGCCGCCTCCGCTAAGTCCGGCGAAAAATGACGTCGGGACCAATCACTACATCGGCCAGGCCCCGCAAATAGGAGCCGGAACGGAATGGTTGGCATCCTCGTCCACGGCAACAATCACTTTATCCTGAGCGGCCCGCCGCCCAACGACGACGACGCGCTCGCCATGTCCCGCCACTGGTCCATCATTCAGATCGATGCCCCGCCATCCTCCACCTTCGGGGCCTGGCAAATCCGCAACAAAGAATTCCGCGAAAATCTGGAATGGGCCGTTGTGGTCCCGGACAAGCGCGAAACCTCGGCTCCGGTTGCACAACTGCTGGCCGAGCTCGCCGCTCGAGGCATAAGAGTTCGCCAATGCAGGTTGCCCTGCTGTTAGCCGAGTTCTTGCTCGACATTCGTCTGATACGATTGCCAGTTATGAAAACGATTAGCGTCACAGCATCGTTGGTAGTCACGAGTACCTTGGCTCTCGGCAATGCCCCGGGAGCCGAGCGCAAGGCCGGAAACCCGCTCGATCATCTTCCGGCGAACATCGAGATGCTCACGCACTTTGGCGAGCGCGCGGACATTTCGCCGGACAATTCGCGGATCGCGTTCATGGTGAAGAGTTTTGGCGACGCCATGGTGATCGATCTGAAGTCGCGGGAGATTGGCTGCCTGACCTGCAGTGTGCCCGGCGCGGTCTTCCTGCGCGTGATGCATCTGATCAGCGGCGACTACCTGCTGATCGGGCCGGATCATTTCGAGAACGCGCACATCAGCCGCGTGCGCGACAACGAATTGTGGTTCCTGAGCAAGGCGCCCGGCTCCAAGCCCGTGAAGCTGGTGCAGAAACTCAACGAAGGAGCGGCGATCTCGAAAAGGTCGATGAAGATTTCGTTCTCAGAAACTTCGGAGCAGGCGAGCGACCTGCTGGCGGGAGCTTCGCGGCTGAGTGTGGCGGAGGTCGAGCTTTCCGGCGGGGCGGCGAAGATCGTCAACAGGAAGGTCGTGTACGAAAGCAAGGACCAGAGCTGCACGCTGGAGGCGCAGGATTTTTACGACGACGATCGCAAGATGACGTTTACATGCTACGAGCCCGAGGGCCGCGCGTCGGCCATGGGCATCGATCTGACCACCGGCGCGGTCACCAATTTTTCCAAGACGCCGGGGAGCTACAACGAAGTCGAAGGGGTTTTTCCCGATGGGCAACACGCTGCGGTTGAAGCCGATCGCCAGTGCGAACAGCTCGGCGGGATTCGCGGATCGGGCAACATCGATATCTGGAAGCTGCGTCTCGACGGCAGCGGCAAGGATTTTACGCGGCTGACATTTTTCAACGATTACGAAGGCGGGAAGGCGTCGAATCCGGTTTTGTCCACGGATGGAAGATTCATGGCCTTTCAGGCGGCGAAAACGACCGACGCAGCTGGGGTGGGGTACGGCCTCCTGTTGTACTGGTTCAAGAAATAGTCCTCGCGATCTGGTTCCGCGGCAGTCAAATCGGATTGACAGATCTACGCCGCAGTAATGCTTTGACCCATCAAAAAGCTCTGCACCGCGAGCGGGAAATCACGGAGTGACCGATTGTTGCGCGGGACTGCGGGGAAGGCTCGCCAGGATGCGCGCCTGGCTCTGGATGCGAACGGCCTCTTCGTGGCTGAACTGGAACTTGCCCATCAACGCCTGGCGGATCTGCACGGTGCTCCATTGCGGCTGCATAATGCCACGAGTGGAATGACCCGGAGCCTGAAGAAGAAGGTGGCCGAGTTCATGCGCGATTACACAACCGAGCAGGATGGGAAGCTCAGCAGGGGAGTGGTCGCGCTGGGCACGGCGCAGCACCTTTTCGTAGTAGATAGTGACAAGAACCGGAATCGCCGTGTAGCCGAACTGGGCGTCCTGGAACTTGTTGGCGCCCGTGATCAGCCGGAGGCCGGGCGTTTGCGGTGTCCAGCCGCGGCGGCAAAGTTCGCTGGCATCGGGGGCGGAAATAGGCGGGCAATGAACCCAATCGATCTGCGCGCCTGCCGTGGCGAGAATTTTGTTGGCTTCGCGCTCGGCGGCGGCCAACGTGGCAGGCGGGACCTGAGCGTAGTTGTACAGCAGGATCGTGATGGTGACTGGGGGATCGTCGGTGGCCTGCGCCGAGGTACCAAGCAGGGAGACCGCGAGCAGAGTCGCCGCTGCGACGATGCACCCTTTCGCTGAACCTGCAGGCCTGGGACCGATGGGACCATGCTGGTGCGGGCTGGTGAGCGGCACTTTCATGTCGTTAGCCTCCGCGCGGGTTGCGCGTTGGGGCGACACTGCCGGGTACGGGCCGCGTAGCTCAATGCATGGCAAGTAAAAGAAAGCTCGAAAAAAGGTCGGCGGGTAACGCACTGAATCGGGAAGAGTTAGACGTGGAAGGAACTAGTGAAGGGAACCGTGGATAGGCCGGTGTGGAGCGACTCGGCGGACTGGTCGCCGAATAGCAAGAGCGTTTACTACAAAGATCCGACTAAGGGCGCGGTGATGCGCGTGGGCCGGGGGCGGGAATCCGGAGCACATTCTGGAACTGAGAGGCCTGGATCCGAATGCGTCGTTTTGCGCATTTCAACAAACGGCGGGGAATGGATCGCTGCTGACCGATAGCTGGTGGGAGGGAGGAGACATTCACCGGCTCGACCTGGAAATGCCGTAGAAGCGCGAAGGAGCTTGGAGGGAAATTGAAGGGTCTGTTACACTTAGATGTTCGGTTTGAGGGCGATTTCGCGCCAATTTTAGAGCAAAGTAGGGAATGACGATGGCGAAGTGTGAATTGTGCGGCAAAGCGCCGGCTTTCGGGAATGTGATCAGCCACGCGAACAACACGCGGCGGCGCCGGTGGAATCCTAATTTGCGGCGTGTGCATGCGTTGGTGGAAGGCGTGAAGAAGCACGTGCGCGTTTGCACCGCTTGCATTCGCGCGGGACGCGTCAAGAAAGCCGCGTAGAGCTTCCTCCCTTGTCTTTATCTCCAGCCAAAATACGGACGACGGGACTTTGCCGCCTGGGTCACTTTTATCACCGGGCGGCGCTGCTGCCGTTGGCGGGCGCGCTCCTGTTCGGCCTCGCGGGCTGCAAGCAGGAAGTGCAGCATGCGCCCGATGTGTGGGCGCTGGTGAACGGCAAGGAGATCAAGCGCGACGATGTGGACAAGTATTACCGGACGCGGGTGAATCCCGAAGGGCAGCAGCCTTCGCAGGAAGAAGTGTTATCGCTCAAACTGAATGTGCTGGATGAACTGATCAACAACGAAATTCTCCTGGAACGGGCCAAGAAGCTGAATCTGGAGGCCAGCGACGGCGAAGTCGAAGACAAGTTTACGGAGATGAAGAGCCCGTACACGGAAGAAGAGTTTCAGCGGCAGCTGAAAGAGCGCGGGCTTTCCGTGGACGATCTGAAAAAGGGCTTGAAGCGGCAGCTTTCCACCGAAAAACTAATGAACCGCGAAGTGGTCGCAAAGATTTCCATCACCGATCAGGATGTGACGGATTTCTATGCCGCCAACAAGGCGCAGTTTAATGTGGCCGAGCCGCAGTATCGCATCGCGCAGATCGTGGTGACTCCGCGCAAGGAGCCACAGATTCGGAATCGCAAGAACGATGATGCGACCACAGATGCGGAAGCGCAGCGCAAGGTGAAGATGCTGGTGGACCGGCTGAACAGCGGCGCGGACTTTGCGCAACTGGCGAACGACTATTCCGAGGATATGAATTCGGCGGCGACAGGCGGCGATCTGGGGTATGTGCCGGAGTCGGCGCTGAACCAGAGCGATCCAGCGCTGAAGAAGATGGTGGTAGGGATGAAGCCGGGGCAGGTGAGTCCGGTTTTATCGCTGAAGGATCGGTACGTGATTTTGAAGCTGGTGACGCGGGAGTCGCCGGGGCAACGGAATATTTCCGATCCGCAGGTGCAGCAGACGATTCGCGATACCTTACGCAATCGTAAGGAGCAGTTGTTGCGGTCGGCGTATCTGGCGGTGGCGCGGGATGAGGCGCGAGTGCGGAATTTTCTGGCCGAGCAGGTAGTCGAAGCGGCGGGGAAATTACCGGATGCAGCGAAGGCGAAGTAGCGCCAGGCAGTAAGCGGTTAGTAGTTGGCAGTGAGTCGTTTTCTGATTTGCGGTTGGCGGTCCTCGATTTGATCCTGCCTGTTTTTAGATCAGCAGCAAATACATCGGCTGAGTTGCGATTACGCGTGGGCGCGCCCGTCGATGGACGGATTCCGCTGTAGAGGCGGCGTCGAGCCACCGCACTCCATCGAGTTACGATGCTCTGTCGGAAGTGGAGGCAAGACGCATCGGTCCGGGAGGGGGCTAACCCTCCCGTACAAGTTCACGGGCGCGAGCAAGCTAACACCGCGAATTGGCTTTGGCAGAGGGCATGGGCGCGCCCGCGAATCTTGTTTTAGTCGATCCAGGCCAGGACTTGGCCGGCGTTGACGGGTTGGCCTTGTTCGGCCTGGAGGCGCTCGACCGTGCCGGTCTTGGGGGAGCGCACTTCGTTCTGCATTTTCATGGCCTCCACGACGAGGATGCCCTGGCCCGCCTGGACTTTGTCTCCGGCTTTGACCAGCAGGCGCACTACCTTACCGGGCATGGGCGCGATGATTTGCTGGCGGCCTTGGGCTTCGACGTGTCCGTGGCGGCGGCCGCTCCAGGCGCGCGGATCGGCGACCTCCGCGGTGAACTCGTGATTGGCGGTTTGCAGGGTGAGCCTGCCATCAGGTTGCGGGGTGATTCGAATCTCGTGGGATTGGCCGTTGAGAAGGATGGAGAAGATGTTGGGGGCGATTTCCATGGCGTCGGCATTTGTGGGTTGGCCATCGAGGGAGATTTGCCGGCGGTCAGCAGTGTGGGTGAGTTCGACTGTCCGATTCTTGCCGGCGATGCGGATTTCGAATTTCATGAGAGATGAGTGAAAAGAAGCAGCGTACAGCCAGAAATGGCTATGCCACTGGTGCCGAAAGTTGCGTGTGAGCAGAGTGCTGAAAAACTTAGCGGGGTCATGGAATGCGATCCAGTTGATCGCGGCGTGCGGATTGCTTCCAGCGCGATGCCGTGTCCATCCCGCTGGCTTGCGATCCGTTGGAGGAGACGCTCCGCGATGCCTGCCACATAGCTGCAGCGATCGCGGTGGCTTCCAGTGAACCGTTTCCTGCCTCGGCGGCGTCTTTTCTCGGACGAGAGAGCAGTTCGTCCAGCCATTTGGTATGGATTTCGGCTTTCAGGAAGTCCGGTTCGGTGAGCAGACGGCGGAACAGGGCGACGTTCGTCTTGATGCCGGTGATGGTGGATTCTTCGAGGGCGCGGCGAAGTCGGGCGATGGTCTCTTCGCGGCTGTTGCCCCAGGCGATCAGTTTGGCGAGGAGCGGGTCGTAGTCATTGGGGACGGTCCAACCTTCGTAGACGCCGTCATCAAGACGAATGCCGGGGCCGCTGGGCGCGTGGCGCGTGAGAATCTTGCCGGGCGAAGGAAAGAAATTATTGTCGGGATCCTCGGCGTAGAGGCGCACTTCCATGGCGTTGCCGCGCGGAGTGATCGTTTCCCAGGCAAAAGGGAGGCGATGGCCTGCAGCGATGGCGATCTGCAACTTCACGAGATCCAGACCGGTGACTTGTTCGGTGACGGGATGCTCCACCTGCAGGCGCGTGTTCACTTCGAGGAAATAAAAGTTGAGATTGGCATCGACCAGAAATTCGACCGTGCCGGCATTGGTATAGCGGCCCGCTCTGGCGAGCCGGACGGCGGCATCGCCCATTTTCTTGCGAAGGTCGGGCGTCATGATCGGGGAGGGAGCTTCCTCGATTACTTTCTGGTGGCGGCGTTGGACGGAGCATTCGCGTTCGCCGAGGGAGACGACGCGGCCGTGGGTGTCGGCGAGAATCTGGATTTCGATGTGGCGCGGCTTGACGAGATATTTTTCGAGATAGAGGCGCGGGTCGCCGAAAGCGTTGTTGGCTTCGGAGGAGGCGTCGCGGTATGCAGGGGCGAAATCGGACCCGGCGGTGACCAGCCGCATGCCCTTTCCACCGCCGCCGGCCACGGCTTTGAGCAGCACTGGAAAGCCCATCGAATTTGCGAGGGCAGCGGCTTCTGCGGGATTTTCGATAGGGTCGTTCGTGCCAGGGACCGTGGGGACATCGGACCGCCGTGCCAGTTGGCGGCCCGCTGTTTTCGAGCCAAGGGCTTCCATGGCTTCGGCGCTGGGGCCGATGAAAGTGATGCCGGCATCAGCGCAGGCCCGAGGGAGCGCGGCGTTTTCGGCGAGGAAACCGTAGCCGGGATGGATGGCGTCGCACCCGGAGCGCCGGGCTACGTCGATGATTTTATCGATGCAGAGATAGCTTTCGCGGGCGGAGGCGGGCCCGATTGGGTAGGCTTCGTCAGCGAGGCGGACGTGGAGGGATTTGCGGTCGACTTCGCTGAAGACGGCGGCGGAGCGGATGCCGAGTTCGCGGCAGGCTCGGAGGATGCGAACAGCGATTTCACCGCGATTGGCGATCAGGATTTTCTTAAACATGCGCTCTGAAGTTGCAGGCAAATCTTAGCATGCGAGGGGCACAAGGCTCGCGGAGCGCTGGAGTTGCGTGTCTAAAGGTGAGCGGTGTAAGGTGCGGCGGGCCAGAAGAAGTAAAGACGTAGAGGTAACGAAGTAAAGAGGGAACGGAAATGAAGAATGGACCGATGGTCGGCTTGGTTGTGGTAGCGCTGTGCGCTTTGAGGGCGGTCGGGTTTTGGCAGCCGGTTGTGGCCGGCGCTCAGGGGCCGGCGCAGGAGGCGGTGATTGCGCCGGCGGAGAATCTTGTCGTGGACGGAGTACCGAAAATTCCAGCTTCGTTGGTGGAGACGGCAGGAAGGTACGGGTCGTATCGCGGGGCGAATTTTACGGATTGGAATCCGGTGCGGCGGGAGATTCTGATTTCGACGCGCTTTGGAGATGTGCCCCAGCTCCACCTGGTCACGATGCCAGGAGGAGCGCGGCAGCAGCTTACGTTTTACACGGACTCGGTGACCTCCGCAAGGTTTCATCCGAACGGCGGCGACTATGTTTTGTTTCAAAAGGACATTGGCGGTGGCGAGTGGTATCAGCTATATCGCTACGACGTGAAGACCGGCGACGTGACGCTGTTGACGGATGGGAAGGCCCGGAATTTGCCCGGGCCGTGGTCGTCCAGCGGAGATCAGATCGCGTATATGTCTACGCGGCGAACCGGGAAAGACACCGATTTGTGGGTGATGAACCCGGCGGATCCGAAGACCGATCGGATGGTGGCGCAACTGGCGGGCGGAGGCTGGGAGCCTCAGGACTGGTCGGCAGATGACCAGAAGATCTTGTTGACCGAGGAGATTTCGATCAACGAGACGTATCTCTGGTTGGTCGACACGGCGACCGGAGAAAAGACAGCGGTTACCCCGCGAGATGCGAAAGAGAAAGTGTTCTGGGGGCAGGCGGAATTTAGCAAGGACGGCAAGGGGATTTATGTCACGACAGACAAGGATTCGGAATTTCAGCGGCTTGCGTATTTGGATCTGGCGACAAAGCACCCGAAATTCTTGACCGCGAAGATTCCGTGGGATGTGGAGCGGTTCGATTTGACGCACGACGGGAAGCACATCGCGTTTACTACCGACGAAGAGGGCGTGAGCGTGTTGCATGTGATGGAGACGGCGACGCAGAAAGAAGTGACGCTGCCGAAGCTGCCGGCCGGCGTCTATGGCGGCTTGCGGTGGCATCGGAACGGGCCGGATCTGGGATTTGCGGTGAACAACGCGAAGAGCCCGGGCGACGTGTATTCGGTGAACATTTCGAGCGGGAAGGTGGATCGCTGGACTAGCAGCGAATCGGCCGTGAAGACCGCTGCGTTTTCGGAAGCGGAACTAGTGCGCTGGAAGAGCTTTGACGGGAAGACGATTTCGGGATTCTTGTACAAGCCGCCGGCCGGCAAGTTTCCGGGGAAGCGCCCGGTGCTGGTTAATATTCACGGTGGGCCGGAGGGCCAGTCGCAGCCGACGTTCGAAGGGCGCAGCAACTACCTTTTAAATGAGCTGGGAATCGCGATCGTTTATCCGAACGTACGCGGGTCGACCGGGTACGGCAAGAGCTTTTCGCTGCTCGACAACGGATTCAAGCGCGATGATACATATAAAGATATCAATGCGCTGTTTGACTGGATTGAAACGCGGCCGGATCTGGATGCGGATCGCATCGCGGTGACTGGCGGGAGCTACGGCGGGCACATGACTCTGGCGGTCGCAGCATTTTACAGCGATCGGATTCGATGCTCGGTGGATATCGTGGGGATTTCGAACCTGGTGACTTTTCTCGAGCATACCGAGGCGTATCGGCGGGATTTGCGGCGCGTCGAGTATGGCGATGAGCGCGATCCCAAGATGCGGGAGTATCTGGAGAAGATCGCGCCGATGAACAGCATCGAGAAGATCAAGAAACCGATGTTTGTAATCGCAGGGAAGAACGATCCTCGGGTACCGTTGAGCGAGTCACAGCAGATTGCTGATGCGTTGAAGAAGCAGGGGACGCCGGTTTGGTTGCTGATTGCAAAAGATGAAGGGCACGGATACCGGAAGAAAGCGAATCAGGATTTTCAGTTTTATGCGACGGTGGACTTTTTGCGGGAGTATTTACTGAAGTGAGGACCTCCATACGAGGCGTTTGCAAGCACGGCACAAAGGCGAAAACGTGGACGATAGTCGGGCTTGGGAATAGCTAAGTCGCGACAGATTTTTGGGTGCAAGAAAACCGCTAATTTCTGTGGGCCGCGGAACGCTGCTGGTCGCATTGCTTCGGGGATTGAAGTAAACCGAGTGCCTGCCCCCCTTCACGCAATTGTTGGCAGCCGTGGTCGAGCAGATGGCGCACAAAGTCACGCCGCTTCTTATGAAGCAATCACACGCTTGCGAAATCACGGTATGCGTCTCGCGTGCAGGACAACGACCAGCGGCGCGGAGTGGGTGAAAAGGTCACTGGGGGGCGAGTTACAGCGGGATGTTGCCGTGCTTTTTCTTGGGATTCGTGTCGCGCTTGGTTTCTAGGGCCCGCAGGGCAGTGATGATTTTGGGGCGGGTGGCGGCGGGTTCGATGATGGCGTCGATGTAGCCGCGTTCGGCGGCGATGGCCGGGTTGGCGAAGCGGTCGCGGAATTCAGCGATTTTTTCCATGCGCAGATTTTCGCGGTCGACTTCCGCGGCTCTTTCCAGCTCCCGTTTGTAGACGATGTTTACCGCGCCTTCTGGACCCATCACCGCGATCTCGGCGGTGGGCCAGGCGAAATTGGCGTCTGTGCGGATGTGCTTGCTGGCCATGACGCAATACGCGCCGCCGTAAGCCTTGCGCGTAATGATGGTGATTTTGGGCACCGTGGCTTCGGCAAAGGCGAAGAGAAGTTTTGCGCCGTGCTTGATGATGCCGCCGAACTCCTGCTGCGTTCCAGGGAGGAATCCGGGAACGTCTTCGAATGTAATCAACGGGATGTTAAAGGCGTCGCAAAAGCGGACGAAACGCGCCCCTTTGACGCTGGCGTTGATGTCCAGGACCCCGGCGAGCACCGCGGGCTGATTGGCGACGATGCCTACCGGCTTGCCATCCACGCGCGCAAAACCCACGACAAGATTTTTCGCGTAGTGTTCGTGGACTTCGAAGAAATAGTTGTCGTCGATGACGGAGTGAATCGCGTCCTTGATGTCGTAGGGCTTTTGTGGGTCATCCGGGACCAGCGTGTTAAGCGCGGCATCGCGGCGATCGACGGGATCAGACGTCGCGCGGCGCGGGGCGTCTTCGAGATTGTTCGAAGGAAGAAAGCTCATCAGTTCGCGGATCATGGCCAGGCAATCGGCGTCATCGCGAGAGACGAAATGGGCCACTCCGCTGGTGGCGTTGTGGGTCATGGCGCCGCCAAGCTCCTGCTTGGTGACTTCTTCGTGCGTGACAGTCTTAATGACGTCGGGACCAGTGACGAACATGTAGGAAGTTTCGCGGGTCATGAAGATGAAGTCGGTAATCGCCGGAGAATAGACCGCCCCGCCGGCGCACGGGCCCATGATCGCGCTGATCTGCGGGACCACGCCGCTGGCCAGCGTGTTTCGCAGGAAAATGTCAGCGTAGCCTGCCAGGGACGCAACGCCTTCCTGAATTCTTGCGCCGCCGGAATCATTGAGGCCGATGACCGGCGCGCCGGCGCGCATGGCGAGATCCATGACTTTGCAGATCTTCTGCGCGTTGGCCTCGGAGAGTGAACCGCCAAAAACGGTGAAATCCTGCGCAAAAACATACATCAGGCGGCCGTCAATGCGGCCAAAGCCGGTGACGAAGCCGTCGCCCGCCGGGCGCTGCTCCTGCATACCGAAATCCGTGCAGCGGTGGCGGACAAATTTGTCGAGTTCCTCGAAAGTGCCTTCGTCGAGCAGCAGGTGAATGCGCTCGCGGGCGGTAAGCTTGCCGGCTTTGTGTTCGCGCTCGCGCCGCTCGGGACCTCCGCCCCCTTCGGCTTCCGCTTCCAGGCGGCGCAGATCTTCCATGCGGTCGTGATGCTTGCTATAGGCGCGCGCGGTGGACTCGTTGTCAGGCAACGGGACCTCCGGGAATCGGAGCGGCGTCGGCTTCGTCGCGGAAAATGCGAACGGCAAGATGGGTGGCAAGCCAAGTGGTCCCCAGCAGCAGGATCACGCCGAGAAATAACTCCGCGGCGACCGCGACGGCGCGCTGAAGGGGCGACTCGATCGACGTAACATAGCGCGTCGCGCGGACCAGCGTAAACATCGCGGCGAGCGTCATGATGATGGTCAAGATCACGGTGAAGATGGAGGCAAAGATCATTTTCATGAGAGCAGCTTCGTTGGCGGGCGCCGAGTGCCACGCGATCGCCGCCAAAAGAATAGCGAACGAGCGCACTGGATGCCAGTGCCGCCGCGATCGTTATCTCGCAATTGTAATCGCCTGTCCCGCGTAGTCGACGGTCTTGTCAGGTTGCGCAAGTGGTTCGATTCCCACGCCGTGCTCTGCTCCGACAAAAACGATTCGAAAGGTACGGCGATCCAACATTCCCGGGAATTTTCCCTGGCGGTCACCGATCGTCAGTTTTCGATTGGCGTCATCCCATTGCATCGGAATGGTGGCGTGAACACCTCTTTCGTAGGCGTATGTGTCGTTTTCGTCCTCGTAAAGAGTGAAGCCGCCATCTGCTCCGCTATAGATCCGCAGTTCGATGGGATTCGCTGGTTTTTGTGTCGCCCACTCCAGATCGGGTCCCATCGCGAGGATGGATCCGGCGCGCACGTGAAGCGGAATGCGATGCAAAGGAGCTTCCGCTTCAATCGCGGTCCCGCCGTGGGTAGCGCGACCCGTCCAGAAGTCGTACCACTTTGCTTTCGGGAGATAGACGCGTCGCGATATTGCCCCCGGTTCGGTGACCGGACTCACCAGGATCGCCGGGCCAAACAAGAATTCGTCGCCGGTGTTCAGCGCGCGAACGTCGGTGCGGAAGTCCATTGCCAGCGGGCGCATCGGTGTATAGGCCTCGCTGGTGGTTTTCCATGCGAGCGAATAAATGTAGGGCAACAGTCGATAGCGAAGGCGATCGTAACTGGTCAAGATCTTTTGTGCCTCGGGACCGTAAGACCACAACTCGTTCTGATTTGTCGTCCGCGTGCCGTGCAGCCGGAAGATCGGGCAGAATGCGCCGTATTCGAACCAGCGCACGAAGAGTTCGCGGTACGCGGGATCGTCGGGGTTGCCGATGATGAAGCCGCCGATGTCTGTCGTCCAGTAGGGCAGGCCCGACAATGCGAAATTCAAGCCCGCGGGAATCTGGCGCGCGAAGCTCAGCCAGTTGGATTCGACATCGCCCGACCACGCAGTGATGGCATTGCGCTGCGTTCCGGCAAATGCCGATCGCGAAAGCGTGAAGACGCGCTTTTGATCCGAGGCGCTGCGCTGCCCTTCATACACCGCTGTGGTGGTCATCAGCGGATACAGATTCGCGTAACGCGCGCCACTGCCCACGGCAACTTTGTTCGTCGCCAAAATATTGTTTTCCCGGCCTTCGGTTTCCGGCTCGTCTGTATCCAGCCACCAGGCATCTGCGCCCAGTTGAAAAAGCCCTCTATCAATCAGCTGCCAGTAATATTTTCGCGCTGCGGGATTGAACGCATCGTATAGCGCCTGGCCGGACGGATGGAATCCCGTGACCTTGGTGCGGTCGATGAAATAATCGCGCTTGTCCATCTCTTCATACACCGGCGAACCCGGGCGAAAATACGGCCAGAACGAAAACATGACGTGAAAATGGTTTTGGTGCAGGTCGTCGACCATCCCTTTAGGATCGGGATAATTCTTGTTGAAAGTGGGCTCGCCCATGATGTTCCACCAGAACCAGTCCTGGACGATGTTGTCGACCGGAATGTGCAGTTCCCGATACTTGTGCGCCACTCCTAGAACTTCGGCCTGTGATTCGTATTTATTTTTGCACTGCCAGAATCCGTACGCCCACTTGCCGAACATCGGCGCCGCGCCGGTCATGTCGCGATAAGCCGCAATGATTGCCTCAAACTCGGGCCCGTAAAGAAAGTAGTAGTCGACAGCGTCGGCTACTTCGGAGCTGAGATAAAGCTCATGGGGAAAGCGATTATTGAAGCGGCTGCGCGAGGTGTTGTTCCAGAAGATGCCATAGCCATTGCTGGACAGAAACATCGGCACGGAAATGTTGGTGTTGGCCTGCGAGAGCTCCACCGATTCGCCGTGATAATTCCACACGCCGGCCTGATGCTGGCCCAGGCCATAGAATGCCTCAGTCGAATCCCACAGGTTCGAGAACAATTCCGCGTGATGGGTTTTCTCACCGTTGACTTCGGCCGGAGTCAATGTGCGGTCGTAATCCTGAAAGAGTTTTTTGCCGCCGGCATCGGCAAACAGAATGGCACCGTTTTTGCGAGCAATCGTGACCTTCAATCGAGACGTAACAATGGTCACATCTTTCTCACTCGATTGCATGCTCCAGCGAATTTCGGGCCAGCTGGTCTTGGTGATGACGTAGGCAGGAACATCAGGAAAGGTCGCGCCCGGCGCGAAGGTCACGCGCACGATCGAGTCAGAGCAAATCTGCAGGCGCAGAGTACCTCGTTGCATCTTCAAAACCACGCTGTCGTCCTTCTGATTCACATCCAGAACTGGATTTAGCGGGTTCCATTGACCGAACGCACTCGCAGCCAGGGCCAAATGAAGAAATAACCATCCGGCCGCGCAAGCCATTCGTTGTGATGCCATTAACTTAGTGCGGCTCGGAGTCGCTTCGTTGTCTTTTGCAGTTGCTTCTTCAGGGCATCTACTTGTTTGGAGATTTCCTGGAGTTCCTTCTTGGCCACGCCGCCGGCCTTGGCCACCTTGTGCGCGGCGCGATCCGCTTTTCCAAGCGAGCCGCCGATTTTCACCGCAACCTGCGTCAGTTTATTTTTCTTGGCCATTGTTCTCCCTCAGATGAAGCGTCTGCCATCGTATATAGGACGCCGTTGCAGCGTCAATCGTACATGACCGGTTAGCAATCTCGTCAGAACAAAAAGTATCTCTGCGCTAGCGGGAGTTCGCGCGCCGGCTCGCAGGTAATCAGCTCACCGTCGACGCGGACCTCATACGTCTCCGGATCGACGTCGATCTTCGGAGTGGCGTCGTTGTGGATCATGTCCTTCTTGCCGATGCGGCGACAATTTTTTACGGCCTTCGTCATTTTCTTCAGCCCGAGCTTTTGCGGCACGCCGGAAGCGATGGCGGTTTGAGATAGAAATGTCACGCTGGTCGCTGCAGTTGCTCCGCCAAAGCTCCCAAACATTGGGCGATACAGTACCGGCTGGGGGGTGGGAATCGACGCGTTTGCATCCCCCATCGCGCTCCAGGCAATAAAGCCGCCCTTAACCACCATCTCCGGCTTCACGCCGAAGGACGCCGGCTTCCACAAAACCAAATCAGCCAATTTTCCGGGTTCAATGGAGCCGATTTCCTCTCCCATGCCGTGGGTGATCGCCGGATTGATCGTATATTTCGCCACATACCGCTTGGCCCTGGCATTATCGTTGCGGCTGGAATCCGGCGCCAGCGAACCGCGCTGCACCTTCATCTTGTGCGCCGTCTGCCACGTGCGCGTCACCACTTCGCCGATACGCCCCATTGCTTGCGAATCGCTCGACAGCATGCTCAGCACGCCCATGTCGTGCAAAATATCTTCCGCGGCGATCGTCTCCGGACGGATGCGGCTTTCCGCGAACGCGACATCTTCCGGTACCTGTGGATTCAGGTGATGGCAGACCATTAGCATGTCGAGATGTTCGGCGATCGTGTTCACCGTGAACGGCCGTGTCGGGTTCGTCGACGAAGGCAAAATATTTGCGTGCGATGCGATTGCGATGATGTCGGGCGAGTGACCTCCCCCCGCCCCTTCGGTGTGATAGGTGTGGATTGCCCGGCCTTTGATGGCCGTTACGGTGGCTTCCAGAAATCCCGCTTCGTTGATGGTGTCCGTGTGAATCGCTACTTGGACATCGAATTCATCCGCAACCGTAAGGCACGTATCGATCGCCGCCGGTGTCGTGCCCCAATCCTCGTGCAGCTTCAGCCCACAGGCGCCGGCTTCCACCTGTTCCGCCAGCGGCCCGCCAATTGCCGAGTTGCCCTTGCCCAGGAAGCCGAAATTCATCGGCCACTCATCCGCAGCCTGCAACATGCGCGCCAGATTCCATGCGCCCGGTGTACAAGTGGTTGCCGCAGTTCCCGTAGCCGGGCCAGTCCCTCCGCCGATCATCGTGGTAATGCCGTTCGAGATCGCTTCGAAAACTTGCTGCGGTGAAATGAAATGAACATGACTATCCACGCCACCCGCGGTCACGATCATGTTTTCACCGGCGATCACTTCCGTGGCCGCGCCTACGACGAGCTTCGGATCCACTCCCTCCATCGTGTCCGGATTGCCGGCTTTGCCGACTCTCACGATCCGGCCGTTCTTTATTCCGATGTCGCCCTTCACGACGCCCCAATGATCCAGAATCACCGCGTTCGTGATCACCAGGTCCAACGCGCCATTCGGCACTTCGCGCAAAGCTCCACTGCTTTGCGCCATGCCATCGCGGATCACTTTGCCGCCGCCGAAAGTGATCTCGTCGCCGTAGTGCGTGAAATCTTTCTCGATTTCCACGATCAGCTCGGTGTCCGCCAGGCGAATGCGGTCACCCATTGTCGGTCCATACAGATCCGCGTACGTCCGGCGAGGAATCTTCAAGCTCAACGCTTCGCCTCCCCGTTGGTTGAGCGCGACGCAAATCCGAATCCTCCCGCCTTGGCTCGCTCCAATGCTCGTTCGCGCCCTCCGACAGCATCAAGCGGACCTCCCACCAGTCCGTTGAATCCGTAAATCACTTTGGCGCCGCCGAATTCCGTCAATTCAATTTCCTTCTCTTCACCCGGCTCAAATCGCACGGCAGTTCCCGCAGGAATATTGAGTCGCATTCCATAAGCGGCCGCGCGTTCGAATGCCAGCGCGCGATTCGCTTCGAAAAAGTGATAGTGACTCCCTACTTGAATCGGCCGGTCGCCGGTATTCCTTACGACGACGCGTAAGGTCTTGCGTCCGGCATTGGCCATCACGGCTCCCGTCGCCTCATCCAAAAAATATTCCCCGGGCTTCATGCTTGCTCCGCGCAAATTCCTACTGAATGGGATCGTGAATTGTCACCAGCTTCGTGCCGTCCGGAAACGTCGCCTCCACCTGGACCTCGTGAATCATCTCTGCGACTCCGTCCATCACCTGCTCGCGCGTCAAAATCCGCCCGCCAAAGCTCATGATGTCGGCAACGCTCTTGCCATCCCTCGCCGCCTCCATCACCTCGGCCGACAGGATCGCCATGGCCTCTACATAATTCAGCTTCAACCCGCGCGCTTGCCTCCGCCGCGCCAGATCGGCAGCCACTACGATCATCAATTTTTCCTGTTCGCGTGGCGTCAGGTGCAATTCAGCCTCTCGTCCCTGCTGTCACCGCATGATTCAATTCACTTTTCGCGGTGGCACTGCTTCGCGGCCGTACAGTTTCTTTTTTGCCGCGCTCCAAATTGCGTGAAGGCCCGGAAGCACCACGCGTCCATTGCGCGCCAGGCACCGCACCGCGACTCCATGCGCCGGCAGCGTGCTGACTCCCCAAAACACTTCTTTTCTTTCGCCAATCTCACAGACGAGCCCTCGAAGTTCGGTTTCCAGCGCGGCCCAAAGCGACGCATCGATGCCTTCCCGGCAAATATAAAACGTCGCCCACGTGGAGTACGCGCCCATCCTCGCCGTCGACGACATCCCGTGCTTCGCTGGTTCTAGGCGCAGGCGTTCAGCCGCCACCAGCTTGCCCACGACCAGCAGATCCATCTTCAAATCCACACTTTCGTACTTGAAAACTTCGTCTCTCGCTTCACGTCCGGGAGACAAAATTTCCCACCAAAACAAGCCGGCACCGGCCTCCAGTCGAATCTCCGTCCGCTGCGCGAATCGGGCCCCTGCGAAAGGGATAGTCGCATCGGGGACATACTCCAAAAGGGCATCGCCGCCAACCGTAATCGTGTTCTTTTGCGTAGCCGTCCCCGCGCCACAGCGGCTGCGGTAGATGCGCGTCGCGCCGGTCGTCGTGAGCTGCACGTTGGCGCAAGCTCCCGCCCGCACATCGAGGGTTAACAGGTCGCCTCCCAGCAACCCCCCGGAAACGTTATGCAAATGCGTCAGCGCCGTTCCATCCGAAGTCTCAAACGCGCGTACCACCCGCAATGGAGCTTCCTGACGGCTTTCCGACAGCCTCGTGAGCCCATTCGTCGAGTTCCGCGCGAACTCCAGGCGCAGCGCCGCACGAACCGATCCTCGTGCGAGCGGCGACGCAGTCGCCTCACCTCCAGCCTTATGGACGTTCGCAATTTCGACGGTCGCTGCCATTGCGTCCTCAACTGATAAACAGTCGCGTTGTCAGCGCCGGATGTTCCATCGTGCCCCATTCGAGCAGAGGCATGAAGCAAGCCGCGTCGTCCAGCGTGCAGTTCATGCTCCGCTCCGCTGTTTCGATCATTACTAGCTTCATCTGCCACAAAATCCTGGTTGCCGCATGTTGTCCCAGTGGCAGAAGCCGTTGGCATGCCGACACCAGACTCGCGATCGATTGGTGCAGATATGCAATCACCGTGGAATTGTCCGAAATCTTCAGCACTCCTCCCACAAGTCCGAATGCGACACTGTGATGGATCAGGCCTGCAGCTTCCTTCGACGCCTGCAATGCCGCCCGAATCAGATCCGATTCCTCCACCGATACCACCGCGTTCATAAAATTGCGCCCCAGCGACCCGCTTCCGGAGCGGCTTTCCCTGGCGGCCTTCCTTGCGCTCAATTTTTCATTAAGTAATATCCAATCTCGCGCGAAATCCTCGCTGCTCTGACTCAATCGCCACCCAGCCCCGCAGAACACTGCCTCCAGAAAACCCGCCTCCTCCAGATATCCCTGCAAGAATTCCGGCAGGTTCGCCACATCCAGTAATTCGTGCGCAACCAGCGTCTCCAACCCAAACGAGTGAGCCAGCGCTCCGATCGGCAACGCGCTGTCCGCCAGATGCAACAGTCGCAACCTCGACAGCTCCGAATCAACGTCGCCGCGGCTTGTTGCGAATTCCATAGCGGTCTCCTTCGTTTCAGTAAGCGTGCCTGTGTGCCGTTCCATCTGTATGCGAATGATTCGCCTGCTCGTGATCTTGTCGGTGCACAGGAGCATGGCTGTGGCTGCCCTCGCCGTGCGTGTGCGGTACACCCACATATGGCGCGTGCGCATCAATCAGCCTTCGCCGCGAACTCGCTGGAACACCCAGCTTCACCTCCAGCCACGCGATCACGTCGTCCAGTCCCACGTCTGCCCGCAAATTAGTAAACAAAAATATCCGCTCGCCGCGCATCCGGCGCGAATCCCGTTCCATCACTTCGAGCGAAGCTCCTACATACGGAGCCAGATCGATCTTGTTGATCACCAGCAGATCCGACCGCGTAATTCCCGGCCCGCCCTTGCGCGGAATTTTGTCGCCCTCCGCCACATCGATCACATAAATCCACACATCCACCAGCTCCGGACTGAATGCCGCCGACAAATTATCTCCGCCGCTCTCTACAAAAATCAGTTCGAGCCCCGGCAGTGCATCTTCCAGCTCCGCGATCGCTTGCAAATTCATGGACGCATCCTCGCGAATCGCCGCATGCGGACAAGCCCCTGTTTCCACTCCGCGCACGCGGTCCGCCGGCAACACGCCCTGGCGCAGCAGGAATTCGGCGTCCTCTTTCGTGTAGATGTCGTTCGTCACCACCGCCAGGTTGTACTTCGGCCACAATCTCCGGCTCAAGCGATCTACCAGCGCCGTTTTGCCCGAGCCCACCGGCCCCGCAACGCCTACTCGAAACGCTCGCTTCCCATCTGCTTGCGCCATGTCGTCCCCTTTTTCACTCCTGCTCGGCCCGTCAGGTTACTCACGGGTGCAGTCTACCAGCTTGCCAAAAGAATGACTCCACCCTCCGGTGGCAACTACCCCGCACGATTTTGCTCGGAAGGATCGAAATTTTCGTTAGTGCCTTTGTTCCCTGTATCTAATTCCATAGCCGCGCCATCCAATGAAGGGCATAATTGGGGCAGGTATTCGTCGTCTTATCAGAACTTGATGCGTTCGCTCAATCGGGATACATTTCCTTCAAGGATCGCCGCGCAATGAAACTAGTTCTCTCTGTTTTTTCGCTGTCTCGCTATCCTTCTGCAATTCGGTGTCTTCTGCTTGCGCTCATCACAGTGTCTGTGGCGGCCTTGCCTGTGCTCTCGCAGACCCCCGCGGAGCACCCGCATCACGATCATGCCGGCATGGCCATGGATGAACCGATCACTCCTGCTCAACAGGCGAAGCTCCTCGCCGATAAGCGCGAAAGCGAATTCAATCATCATTTGGCGGGATTTTTTCTCGTTCTCGCGGGAATCCTGATCTTTACCGAAACGTTGTTCCGCGACCGCATATTGATTGCGCGCTATGCCTGGCCCGTTTGCTTTCTGATCTCAGGATTATTTGTCCTGATTTTCAGCGATACCGAACTCTGGCCGTTTGGCCCTAAACCCTGGATTCAGGGCATGCTCACCAATCACGAGGTCATGCAGCACAAGACATTTGCCATGCTTCTCCTTGCCCTGGGCACAATTGAGCTGGCACGCGCGCGCAACAAACTGACCGCCGCGTGGTCCGCCTGGGTCTTTCCTGTTTTTGCGGTCGTTGGTTCGATCCTCCTGCTCTTTCACTCGCACGATGCAGGCATGCACGGCCCGGATCACATGGCCACCATGCAGCGCATCCAGGCCCAACATTTCAGCTATTCCGGCACGGGCTTAGGTATCGGTCTGGCCAAGGGCCTGTCAGAAGTTCCCAACAAATGGCAATCGATTTTCGCGAGACTCTACCCCGCGTTAATGATCGTTCTTGGCACTCTGTTGATGGTTTACGTCGAATAGAAAGCAAGAACCGTTATTGCAGAGCTTGGTAGATTTCCTTCGCTTCCTTTAGGCGGCCTAGGACGCGTTCTTTCTCTGCCTCGGAATTCCAGTCCGGGTACGTTGTGGTCGCTTCGATCGTACGGTCAATCCACGCAGCAAAATATCGGGCATCTTGCGGCGACCTCGATTTCTTTCCGTCCACGGTCACATAGATCGGACTTGTTGTGGCGTACGCATACTTGTCCATCACTGGATACTTGGCGTTCTCCGACCAAGTGCGCAACACGCACCAGCCGCTGTCGTAGATTGGCAGCGTTCCTTCGGCGTTGGCGGACTGCCGGTTTCCCTCAAGTGCTATTTCCTTCGCCACTCTTCCGTTGCAGACCACTTCAAGCCGGTCCACAGGCACGATCGATCGCAGGCGCGCCTTGAACACAATCGTCTGCGCCTCCTTGAGTTGCAGGTCGTCTCCCACGAGCGCGTTGCCGATTCCAAACTCAAGCAACGGGCCATTGGTCACGAACGTCCGGCCTTGTTTCAGCGCCTCGAACCAGGAATCCACAAGATGTCCATCGACCGGTCCAAGGGGCGTCTTCACGTACACTCGGTCTATGCCCACTTGGCTGCGAATCGGTGCGGCGTAGTTAGCGGTCGCATCTGTCCCCGCGCCAGCGGGAATCCGGAAGCCAAGATTCAGCAGCTTGTACCACACCTCAGCCGTCGATTTGTGATCGCTGAACCCCACGATCTCCATGTAATCCAATTTTCCCAGCGCCACATCCACGGGCAGCTCATCGGTAATCCTTTGCGCCGGATTGGCAAACGGATCGGGCTCCTTGTCGAACGGATGCACCGCCCCAACCAGCGCTCCCTGCGCGTGCGCCATGTCATAGACGTCCGCGTTCATCGGATACAAGCTCGACGCGGCGGTATTCGGATAGCCTGCGTAGTCCGGCAGCAGCAGATGGCTTTGCAGGTTCAGCAGTCCGCGGTGCCCCCAGTAACTGGTGTGGAATTCCTGCCCGTGGATCACCAGCGCATTTCGCGTTGCAGCCGGATCAAGGCCCATGCCTCCGAATACCGCGTCTGGGATCCGCTGTTCTTTGTTCACTACCAAATTATTCACAATTCCCAGGTCTTCAGCCGCCGCCTGTTCCGCAACGTGCGCCGGTGAGTTTCGATAGCTTCCTCCATAATTCATGTGCACATGCAGGTCCCCGCTAACCCATTGCCCCTGGCCTTGTTTTACTTGCCAGATCCGCTTCAGAGCCGGCAACTTGACACTTGCCGTCCTACCCTCCTGCACCTCCACGATTTGTTTCAGGGGCTCATACTCCAGTCCCTTCACTACTTCGATGGTGATCTTTCCGGCTGGCACGTCCAAACGAGCGGTTCCGGAAGTATGAAAGTAGTGTGCTTCGAACGAGCGGTCACTCCGGTCAAATCCGTCATCGGCGATGATCCACGCATTGGGCGGAGCGTGAAACCTGCCTTCGCCATCGGTCACCGACATCCGTACTGATGTCGTCTCGCCGCCGGCCAGCACCGCACTCAACTCAATATGAGGCCGAAGATATTGCCGCTTCTGGCTCACCATTGCTCTGCGCTCGCCGCCGGGAATCGTCAGATAACTCAGCGACGTATTTCCGCTTTCATTCGAAATGTATGCGACCTTGTTTCCATCTGGCGACCACCGCGCATTCGTCGCGTCCCAATCTCCGTACGAGATCGGCAGTGCATCGCCTCCATTCGCAGGCATTACCCACAATTGATGCCACTGTCGGCCCACATAGGAGCTGTACACCATGCGCGAACCATCCGGCGAAAAGTCGGGTCGCGCCTTCCAGTTCGTCTCTTCGTAATGAATTTCGTGTCCTTCGGCTCCCGGTTCCGCCTTCATCCGCCAAAATCCGCCGGTTCCGTGAATATGCCCGCGATTCGAAATGAACAGGATCTCTTTCCCGTCTCGCGTCCACGCCGGATTGATCTCCATGTCGTAGGCGCTGTAGTAATAGCGCGGCAGCGGACTCTTCGTTTCTCCCGTCAGCCGCGCGACGTTCGTTAGCCGTCCCTCTCGCACTTCCGCCGTGAAAACGTGAAATCGCTTGTTGTACGCCGTCGAAACATAGGCGATTCGCTTCCCATCCGGCGACCACCGCGGCTCCAGATTCACCGCGCCGCCTGCGGTCAACTGCCGTGACTTCCCGCTCGCCAGATCCAGCATCCACAACTCCATGGCGTCCTTCTGATACGACACATACACAACGCTTTTCCCGTCCGGCGACCAATCCGGCTGATAGTCGTATCCTGGTCCGTCTGTCAGTTGCTGCGCTACGTTCGAATCGATCTTCTGCCGCCACAACGATCCCGTCATGGAATACACCAGTTCGCGCGAATCCGGCGCCCACGCCCCGCTGCTGGGCCCGCTCGTCAACTGCGGCAAATACATCTCGCGATAGTAGTAAGGATGAGGCAGATCAATCTGCGGCAGCACCGGCCTCCGCTGCGCAAACACCGGAGACCCACACAAAAGTATCAATCCTGTAAGCCAGACAAGTGATCGGAAAAGTTGCCGCGCGGCACCGAAGCGGTTGATCTCTTTCCGCGTAGGGGCGCAGCATCGCTGTGCCCGGTTTCGGCAACGCATAATAGCTTCGCGCAAATCCGATTTTTCTTCAGCTCTGAAAGGATGAAAAGAAGAAACATCACCTGGTGAATCAGCGTCGACCGGTGTGTCTATCCAGGGCGTATTCACGCCGGAGATTCTACGCCAATCCCACCTTGCTCAATGGCAATTCTCTGATGCGCTTTCCGGTCGCCGCAAAAATCGCGTTGCACAGCGCCGGCGCCACCGCCGGCAACCCCGGCTCTCCAATTCCGCCTGGAGGCGCATCGTTCTCCACGATATGCACGTGCGTCTCCCGCGGCGCAGTATTCATCCGCGCCATCTGGTAATCATCGAAGTTCGACTGATCCACAGCGCCATTCGTCGCGGTAATCTCTCCGTAAAACGCGATGCTCGTCCCCATCGTCGCCGCGCCTTCGAACTGATTTCGCACCATCGCCGGGTTTACCACCGTGCCCGCATCCAGAGCCTGGTCCACGCGATCGACGTGTACTTTCCCGGCATCATCGACGTGCACTTGCACTACGGAAGCGGCATACGTCAGAAAGCTCCGATGCACCGCAATGCCCATCCCGAATCCGTTGCCGCTTTTCTTCTTGCCCCAGCCTGATTTCTCCGCGGCCAGTTGTAGCACGCGCTTGAATCTGGCCGTGTCGATCGGATACTTCCCGTAGTCGCCGCCGTAGTTGGTATAGCCCTTCTGCAACTCATCCTTCGGAATAATCCGGTCCGGCCCGAACAGCGCCAGCGTGTACTCCAGCGGATCCTTCCCCGCTGTATGCGCCAGCTCATCCGTGAAACATTGAATCGCATACGCGTGATAAATATTCGCCACCGAACGGAACCACCCGATCCGCACATGTGCCGTCGCCGGACCATTTTCCGATCGATGATTCGGAATCGCGTATGGTAAATCGCTGAACCCCAGCCCAAGCTCATCTGGTGCCGAGTACTGTGCGCCAGCTTCGAACGTTGATCCGATCGGCGGAAACACCGTACGCTGCAGCCACGCGGTCGGCTTTCCGTCGCCGCCCAGCGCCGCCTTCATGTACATCGCCGACACCGAGTGGTACGAATCAAACTTGATGTCGTCCTCGCGGCTCCACACCACTTTCACCGGCTTGCCAGTCTTCTTCGACAGCACCGCCGCTTCCACCGCAAAATCCGGAAACGACTTCCGCCCGAACGCGCCGCCCAGCAGCGTCACATGCACGGTCACGTCTTCCTTCTTGGCTCCCACCGCCGCCGCCACCGCGTCACGCGCGTTGATCGGGCCCTGCGTCGGCGCCCACACCTCTACCTTGCCATCCTTGTACACAGCCAGCGCCGCAGGCGGTTCCATCGAAGCATGCGCCAGCAGCGGCGCATAATACTCCGCCTCCACTACCTTCCCGCCCTTCGCGAACGCCGTATCCACATTTCCGACTTCTCGCACCACTTTTCCCGGCTGGCGCGCCGTCTCCACCAGATATTTCTTGTACTCGCCCGAGTTGTACTCGCTGTGCGCGTTCTTCTCCCACTCCACCTTCAGCTTTTTCTTTCCCTGCATCGCCGACCAGGTGTTGTCCGCGATCACCGCTACTCCGCCCAGCGCCTGGAACAGCACCGGCGGCTTGAACGTGTCGATCGTCTCCGTCTGCTTCACGCCGGCGACCGCCAGCGTCGCCGCGTTATCGATGGTTTTCGGCGTCGTCCCCAGCACCGGCGGATGCAGCACGCTGGCATACAGCATCCCCTCCATCCGTGCGTCTTGCCCATACATGCCCTTGCCGGTTACAAAGTCCTTCAAATCGTAGGGCGGCGCGCCTTTCCCGATATACCGCCACTCGCTCCGTGGCTTCAGCTTCAATTCCTCTTTCTTCGGCACTTCCAGCTTCGACGCCGCTTCCGCCAGCTCCCCGTACCCGGCCTTCTTCCCCGACTTCTTGTGCACCACCGCGTGTAATTCCGTCGAGCACTCCTCCGCCGGCACATTCCACTTCGCCGCCGCTGCTCGCACCAGCATCAACCTCGCACTGGCTCCCGCCTCGCGCAGCGGCACAAAGAAGCTCACCACCGAGTGCGACCCATCCGTGTCCTGATCGCCATACTTTTCGTCGCCGGTGGCCTGTACCACTTTCACGCGCGCCCAATCCGCATCCAACTCGTCGGCCACGATTCGCGGCAGCGCGGCACGCACGCCGTTGCCCATCTCCGACCGGTGCGCGATGACATACGTCGTCCCGTCCGTATCGATCCCTACATACACGTTCGGCTGCAGCGCCGCTTTACCCATCGACTCCGAGGGATCAAGCGCCCCGGCCATACGGTTTTCTGCGAAAAGTCGCTTAGGCAGCACCGTCACGCCCAGCACAAACGCGCTGGCTCCGGCCGCGCCTTTCAGGAAATCACGACGGCTTACATTTTCGATGCGAATCATGGGAAGGCCTCCCAGGTAGCCGCGGGCCACTCGATTCGCCCGCAGCCGGCAAGAACACATGGCTACATCCTACCGCCAATCTCATTTCTTGCAAGTAGCACAGCCATTTCTGGCTGTGCACCACCAATTTTGGGCTGGGGCAAAACCTGAAAGGGACGCCTTGCGTAAGCCCCGCCGCGAATTTACTTCTCCGACCAAACTAGCGCCTGCCGCATTGCGCTTTCTGAGCAGCACAGGCAAGCTGAATCGAGCAACGCCCAGCTATGTCCGACCAATTCATGCGCCGCGCCATCGAGCTGGCATTAGACAATATCCGCGCGGGCGGCGGCCCCTTCGGCGCCGTCATCGCCAAAGGCGCCCGCATCATCGCCGAAGGGGCGAATCGCGTGACCGCCACGAACGATCCCACCGCGCACGCCGAAGTCGTCGCCATTCGCGAAGCCTGCCACGCGCTTAAAAATTTTCAGTTGGAAGGTTGCGAGTTGTACACCACGTGTGAGCCGTGTCCGATGTGCCTCGGCGCGATTTACTGGGCGCGACCGTCGCGCGTTTTCTACGCTGCGGCAGCTGCCGACGCGGCCGCTGCCGGCTTCGACGATGCGTTCATCTACGACGAGCTGAAGAAAGCCCACGCCGGGCGCCGCATCCCCATGACGCAGCTCCTGCGCGACGAGTCACTCGAGATTTTTTCCGCCTGGAAATCCCAGCCCAACAAAACTCCCTACTAGTTTCTGCCGTAGCCGATTCTCGCCAGAAACATCCTTCTCTGTGAATCTCCGCGTCCTCAGCGTCTCTGCGTTATCTTTTTCCTCGCTCACATTCTTTTTCTACTCTAGCACTTACTGTTCCGGCCACGACCCCAGCGCCCGCCGCAAATTCACCAGCTGCCCGAGGTGATACGAATTGTGATCCGCCAACACCAGCGCTTCGCGCAACACCGTTTGCCCGTCGCCGTGCGCGATCCTCGCGTACAGATCCGTCCGCGGATTCTCCACCAACCGGATCATGTCGCGCAGGTCGCGCTGGAACGCCGCCACGCTGTCCTGCCAGGCCTCCTTGCTCGGCGGTCCCGGCGTCTTCGGCCAATAGCCTTCGGGGAAGTCCGGCGACACGTGCGACGCATTCCGGCTGAATTCCAGAATGTCCCACTGCGCGATCCGCGCGTGCTCCAGCAGTTGCCATCCGGTGTGCGGCAACCCCTGCACGTACGTCCCGCGCTTGGTCTCCGGAAATCCGGTGATCGCGTCCATGAACTGCACGTGCGCGCCGCCGCCCTTCAGCAACGACGCCAGTTGCTCACGCAACACGGCGGTGTCGTCCGTGGTGCCGGCGCCGTTCTTACGTACCGCCACCGCTCCCACGGACTTGGCTGCTGTGTTTGCCTTTGGCTTGGTTTTAGCCTTGCCCTTGGCCTTCTTTTTCGTCTTCACCGCCGCGCCGCCTCTCCGCCTCGCGCTACTTCTCCGAAATCACCAGCTGCTGCGGCATATCCGGCACCTGCTGCAGCGTGGATTTCGCGAAGCCTGCATTCTTCGCCATGCGCTCGTGCTCTGCAAACGTGTAGGCATCGCCCGCATCCGTGTTCGCCAGCATGATCAGGCTAAACATCGCCGCCAGCGGTGGCGACACGCGATCCTCGTTGGGCACAAACTCCAATGTGATCGCTTTTCCGCCCGCCTTCAGTGCCTTGTGCACCCGCCGCAACATCGTTTCGCAACCCGGCGGATCGAAGTGATGCAAAATATTGGTCAGCAGCACAAAGTCGTACCCATCGCCGTACTCGGTCTCAAACGCGCTCCCCGGCTTCGGCGTCACCCGGTCCGCTACCCCGAACTTCTTCGCGTTCTCCATCGCTACCGCCAGCACCGCCGGCCAGTCCAGCGCCACTACCTGCGCCGCGGGATTCCTCCGGGCGATGGTGATACCGAACATCCCATGCCCCGCCGCAATGTCCAGCACCTTCACTGGCTTGCCTTCCGCCGCTCCAGTCACTCCGGCGATATATTCCGCCGACGGCACCGCCAGCCCGGCCATCGATCGCGCAAACTCGGTCCAGAATTCGTCGCGTGGCTTGCTGTTGTCTCCCTTGCCGGTCGCCGACCCGCCTTTGCGCACCGATTCGGCAAGAATCGCGAAATTTTCGCGGTGCATCGGCGCCGCCAGAAAATTCGCCATCGATCCCATATACGCCGGGGACCGCCGGTCCAGGAAGATAGCCGCGTCCGGCGCCAGCGCGTACCGCCCGTCCTCCTTGGTCAGGAAACCGGACACGGTCATGTAGTCCGCCAGGATCCGTGCCCCGCGCTCCGGCACTCCGGCAACTTTCGCCAGCGAGCTCGCCTGGTTGGCGCCTTCACCAATCTTGGTAAAAATATCCAGCTCGATCGCCGCCTTCAGCGCCTCGGTCTGCTGAAACGCCGTCAAAGTGCCAAAAATCCGCTCCGGTGTAGCCTTCGCTCCCTGTGTTGCCGTACCCATGGTTTATCTCTCCTCCGTCAATCGACGCGTTCTGCCCCAAGAGTATACATCCGCGCATCCGGAGACCGTGATTCGGGGCTCGCAACCCGCCGTTATCGGACCGCCGGGATGAAGCCCGGCGGCTACATGACCTTTGCAACGCACAACAACGCGTTCCCTTGCCGCTACTGCGCTCGGCTGGCATACTTCCTCACCCGCAATCACAAAGGACCACCGCGTGAAACGCGAATACCATCGCTGGCATTCCCCGCGCCTTGGCATGGACATGGGCGTCGTCGTTTACGGCCACTGGGGCCCGCCGCTCGTCGGCTTCCCCACCAGCGCCGGCGACGAGTGGGAGCTCGAGCATCAGGGCTTCATCGACTCCATCTCCGACTTCATTGAAGCCGGCAAGCTTAAATTCTTCAGCGTCAACTCCATCAACGGACTCAGCTTCTACAATCGCGGCGCCCACCCCTTCCACCGCAGCTACGTCCAGTCCGTGTTCGACGCCTACCTTCGCCAGGAAGTCGTCCCCTTCCTCTTCGACAATTGCAAAGCCCCGTGGATTGGCATCTCCACCATGGGTGCGTCCTTCGGCGCCTACCACGCCGCCAACTCCCTGTTCAAACATCCCGACGTGATCAAGCGCTGCTTCGCCATGTCCGGCGTGTACGACCTGCGCAATTTCATGGACGGGCAGTACGACGACAACTTCTACTTCAACAACCCCGTCGACTACCTGGCCTCCCAGTCCGATCCGTGGTTCTACGAGCACATCGCCAACTGCGACATCCATCTCACCACCGGCTGCGGCGCCTGGGAAAAGCCCGCCCCCACCTACCACCTCTCCGACATCCTCAACAGCAAGAACATTCGTCACTCCCTGGACGACTGGGGCCCCCAAGGCGGCCACGACTGGCCCTACTGGAAACACCAAATGAGGGAATACATCGGCCGGCTGTTCTGATCGGCCCGTCGTGTTTGCGATCCCGGCTGGTTTTGGGACGTTCGGAGGTACCCTTCACCCCCAAATGTTTCCTGTATGTATAGCAGAGAAAAGACTTAGCGGGACATATAGGGACGCGAAAGGGGTGCCGCAGGATGGCCGGAACGGGCTGAGAGGTGAGGATCACGACGTTCACGTCCGGCATGTACGTGGCAAGTATTTTATGGTTTGGTACTCATTCGAATGATCGGTAGGGCGGCGATGCGTGATGGTCGAGGTTACGGCCGCGCTTGGGCAGCGTTGGTGGCAGGGTCGCACGTAAAGTGCGCCCCTACAAAGGAGGCGGGCAAACAGTGGCGTGCGTAGCTGGCGTCACGGCAAAAGACGCTACGGGCAATAATGTTGCGGGCGATCGAAAGGACGCGCGGATGCAGGCTTCGTACACAAATTCTGGCGGGATTCGGTAAAATATTGGGATGAATTTTGGGGTTGCAGCTGCGGAGTTGATGCCGGGCGCGAACAACGCCGTGGAGACTTGTCTGGCTGTGCGGGCTCACGAGCATGTGGCGCTGATTGCGGATGAGGCTTCGCGGTCGGTGGCGGCTAGTCTGGCGGCGGCGCTGGATGCACGGGGGGCGGCCTATACCGGGCTATTGCTGGACGATTTTGGGCGGCCATTGAAGGCGGCGCCGGAGCCGGTTTTGGCGGCGCTGGAGACGGCCGATGTCGGGATCCTGTGCATGAATCCGCAGCCGGGGGAGTTGACGGCGCGGATGGCCATTGTGGGCGTGGTGGAGCGGCGGCAGATCCGGTACGCGCATATGGTGGGCGTGACGCCGCAGATCATGACGCAGGGAATGCGCGCGGATTACCGGATGGTGGACCGGCTGAGCGACAAGCTGCGCGAACGGATGCTGCGGGCGCAGACACTGACGGTGAAGACCGAAGCGGGAACGTCGATCGCGGCGCATTTCGATCGCGGGCTGGACTGGGTGAAAACCAGCGGGTTGATCAGCCCGCGGTACTGGTCGAACCTGCCGGCGGGGGAAGTGTTCACGACGCCGGCGACCGTGGATGGCACGTTTGTGTGCGATGCGACGGCGGGGGACTACTTCAACGGCAAGTATGGGGACTTGCAGAAGACGCCGCTGACGCTGAAGATTGCGGGGGCGCGGCTGGTGGCGGTGGATTGCGCGCGGAAGGATCTGGAGAAGGAGTTCTGGGAGTATTGCCACACGGATGAGAACAGCGATCGCGTGGGAGAGCTGGCGTTCGGGACGAATCTGGGATTGTCCGAGATGATCGGGATTTTATTGCAGGACGAGAAATTTCCCGGGGTGCACCTGGCGTTCGGCGATCCCTACGGGAGCCAGACGCATGCCAATTGGAAGTCGAAAACGCATGTGGATGTGCTGACGCGGAACTGCGATGTGTGGATCGATACGGATCAGATCATTGCCAAGGGGAAGTATCAGCTGGATCATTTGGGGCTGGCGTGATGGACCAAGAGTTTGCGTTGAATCGAGGGCCAGAGGGGAGCGGACCCACCCTTTGCAGAAGGCGCAAAGGATGGGCCAATTCCCTTTGTTGTGGTCTTGCTTGAAGTTGACGTTACTTTCTTGGGCGGACGCGGAAGGCGGGGACTTGGCCGCCGCCGCTGGTTACGTTGGCTAGGCCTGTGGAGCTGAGGCGGGTGAGGTAGCCGCAGAGTTTGCCCTGGAACAGGTATGGGGCGAAGTCGACGAGCATGTCCTTGAATTCGACGTCGCCTTCTTTGCCGCCGGCGGTCTTGGTGATGTAGGGGAAGGCTTCGCGGCGGATGGAGATGCGCTCCTGCACGATCCAGCAGCCGGCGTCGCCGCCGGCTTTTGCTGTCGCGGCGGCCTTTTCGATGGTTGCGTCCCAGTCCTTTTCGCAGGCTTCCCAGCCCAGCGTTACGCCGGTGCCGCCGTATTCGTCGCTGGGCTTGAGCACCAGGTTGTTGCGATGTTTGCGGATGAACGCCAGGAGTTCCACCGGTTTGTCGTCGTGCACGGTGCGCACGTCGCAGACCACCCGAGTCCACGGCACGTGGCCGCGGATCACTTCTTTTTCTTTCGCCGAATAAAGAGCGGCGTTGCGTTCGTCGGTGAGCACGGCGAAGAACGCCTTCACGTGCGGGATTTTGCAGCGGAAGTCGTTGGCCACGCAGACCGCGCGCGCTTCGTAGGCTTTGACCAGCGCTTCGCATTCCTTGGGCCGCGCGACGATGTCGTTGATGAGCACGCGACGGTAGACGAAGTCGATTTTCTTGCCGTGCGCGGTGAGTTTTTTGCCGTCAAAAATCAGATCGCGGGGATCGGCAAGGATCACCGGGACGCGGATCTTCTCGAAGCGCTTTTGCAGGATCTCGAACTCGCTCCAGGTGGGGACTTCGCGCCAGTCCACGATGGCCATTTGGGGGCGCTTGGATTCGCCGCCCCAATCGACATACGCGGTGATCAGCGCATCGAGCAGCTTGGCGCTCAACGGATAGGTGTGGATGTCCCAGGTCTTGGAAAATTCGCGGAAGATCGGGAGGTCGCGAAAAATGTCGGCAAGGGTTTCGGAATATCCTGCGCCGGCGGGCGATTCGCCGTTGTACTCGGCGAATTTGAGGGAATCGGGAAGCAGAAAGGCGTCGAGGCGCGAGGCGGTGGTGGCGCGGCCGGGCCCCGCGGGCAGGCGTGCCAGGCGCTCTTCGGCGGGACGAAGATGGAGTTGCGCCAGCAGCGAAGGGTCTTGGAGCGCGGCGTTGACCACGCGTTCGCCAAGATCGGCGATGGTCTCGGCGACGACGCGCACGCGCTGCTCGTCTTCGGGCGAAAGAAAAAATGGCCGCAGAAAAGGGCAGTGGACGCGATCGCCGAAGGTGAGCTTGGCGGTGCGCAGGCGATCCAGAAACTTCGCCGGAAAGTCCGGCGATTTCGCGAGCAACGGGCGCAGCAGGTCGTGCCAGTCGCCGGCGGGATTGGAAGCCATCACTGCGGCGCCTCGGGTCATTTGTTTTTCGTTCCGGCCGGACCAGGCGTGGGCGAGTTCGGTGCGGCCGGACCCGAGGCGGCGGATCCAGAGACCGAAGCTTTAGAGCCCGGCGGAGTGGCGGGAGCCAGGGAAGTGGGAGCCGGTGGCGGCGCGTTGATCGCTGCCGATGTTTGCGCCGGCGCCGCGGCTTGACCTGCGGCGGCTTGCTTTGCGCCGGCGGCTCTGGGAGCACCGGTGAATCCTGCGGCGCTCGGGCCAATGCCGAGCATTTCTTCCCAGCGCGGCCAGGAATTGGAAGCGCTGCCGTTGAGGGCGCGATCGATGACCAGGTGGGCCATCTGCTCGACAACGTGCTCGAAATAGAATTCGGTGATGCGATCGCGTTCAAAATCGGGCGCGGGATTCAGGAAGTCGATGGCATAGGGCACGCCATTTTTGATGGCGAACTCGATGGTGTTCATTTCGTAGCCGAACGCCTGGTTGATGGTGCGCGCGTCTTTCACGATGCGCGCGCCGAGATCCTTGGAGAGATAGTCGTGCTCGATTAGATAGCGGCGCTCTTTGGGATCGTAACGGACGGGGAGAATGTCGGTTTTGCCGAAGGTGAAGCAGCGAACGTAGCCGGTGAAGTCGATGAATTCCTGAAGCGTCATGCAATACGGTGACGTTTTGTCGTACGCGGCGAGAAGCTCGTCTTTGTTGCTGACCTTGTAGACGTGCTTCCAGCCGCCGCCGGAAAAAGGCTTGAGGATCGCGGGGCGGCCGACGTAGTCGAGCAGGGCATCCCATTCGACGGGATATTTCAGGTTGTGGAGGGATTCGGAAGTGATGTCGACGTCGCTGGGGTAGCCCTTTTGCGGCAGGAGAATCGTTTTTGGAATGGCGATGCCCAGCTTTGCGGCCACCGAATAGTTGAAATATTTGTCGTCGGCGGTCCACCAGAAGGGATTGTTGATGACGTAGGTGCCTTGCAGCACCGCGTGTTTCAGGTAGCCGCGATAGTATTCGATTTCGTGCGAAATGCGATCGACGATGACGCTGTATTCGGCGGGCTCGTTCATCTTCGTGCCGCCAAGTTTTACGAACTCAGCGGCGACGCCATCGGCTTTGCCGAGCTGGTTGACCTTGGCGATGAAGGCCGGGGGGAAACTGTATTCGCGTCCGCAGAGTAAGCCGACTTTTTTCATTGCTGGCTCCCAAAGGACTTTGAGTATTTCAACTGCGAGTTCGTTGCATCATTCCGGTGCGAAAATTCAGTTGACGGCGCGGGCTGACGAACTGCGCGGTTGTGTCACGCCGCCACGCGTTTCTTCGACGAGATGTTTCACGACGGCTTTCAGGTCGCCGGTTTGCTCGTAGACGCGAAGCTGCCGCTCGGCGCTGGTGCCCTCGTTGAGGATCGTGTGCACATATTCAACGGCGCTGCGGCTGCCGAGATCGTCGAGCACGTCATCCACGAATCCGAGCAGCTCGGTGGCCAGCTCGCGCATGGGAACTTCGGCTTCCTTGCCGAAGTCGATGAGTTTTCCTTCGATGCCGTAACGGGCGGCGCGCCATTTGTTCTCTTCGATGAGCGCGCGGCGATACAAACGGAAGCTCATGTTGCTGGTGTACAGGCGATGGAGTTTCACGATGATCGCCTGGGTCAGCGCGGCGATGGCCACGGCCTCTTCGACTTTTGTGGTGACGTCGCACATGCGAAATTCCAGCGTGCCGAAGGTGGGATGCGGGCGGACGTCCCACCAGATTTTCTTGCCGTTGTCGATGCAGTTTAGCTTGACCAGCAGATTGATGAAATTTTCGTAGGCGCTCCAGGATTCGAATTGTTCGGGAACGCCAGTGCGCGGAAATCGCCGAAAGACCGTAGTGCGGAAAGACTTCAAGCCGGTGTTACGGCCCATCCAGAACGGGGAACTGGTGGAGAGCGCGAGCAGGTGGGGCAGGAAATAGCGGACCATGTTCATCATATCGATGGTGGTCTGCTTGTCGGGCATGGCCACGTGCACGTGCATGCCGAAAATCAGCAGGGAGCGCGCCAGCTGCTGGAGCTCTTCGACGATATTTTGATAGCGCTCGCCGGGCGAGATCACTTGATCGATCCAGCTGGAGAAGGGGTGGGTGCCGGCGGCGGCGACTTGCAGGCCGGCGCGTTCGGCGGCGGCCACGAGTTCGCCGCGGGTGCGGTGCATTTCGATGCGCAAATCGCCGACGGAGTCGCAGATGCGCGTGCCGGTCTCGACGATGGACTGGTGCATCTCGCCCTTAACTTGCTCGAGGATGTCCGGAGAGGCGGCGGAGACCAGTTGCATGACGTGCGAGCGCAATTCGCACGTTTCAGGATCAATGATCTGGAATTCTTCTTCTACGCCGATGGTAAAGCGGTGAGCCATCGAGTGGCCCTCCGGAGTGGCCTTGGGTCGAGCAGCGGGACCGGGAGCGCCATCATACGCTTCTGGTGTGGAAAATTCACGTTGGGGGTAGCGAAGGAGAGATAGGGCCGACTGCGCGGGTCGCACTGCTTGCCGGTGTTGGCCTCGAGCTCCTTCGGACATCCTTGTCGGATGTCCTCAGGATGAGTATTACCGCTCTGCGCCGCGGAACAGCCGCCGGGCGCTAGGCGGCGCCCATGGCGCGGCGCTGCTGGAAGCATTCGCGGCAGAAGACCGGGCGGCCCTGTGTGGGACGAAACGGGACGGTAGTCTCCTTTCCGCATTGCGAGCACGTCGTTTTGGTTTCCGAGCGGACCTGCGTGTTGCCTCCGCCTCCCCCGCCGGCACCGTCGGCGCGCTTGGCTTTACAGGCCTTGCAGCGTTTGGGCTCATTCTTGAAGCCCTTATCGGCGAAAAACATCTGTTCGCCGGCGGTGAAGACAAACTCGGCGCCACAATCCGAGCACTTCAGGACCTTATCGTGGAATTCCATGAGCCGCCCCCTTGACCCTAGCTCGACAGGGGGGTGGGCACACTTTGTGCCATTGGCCTTTTTGGGCGAGGACACCGTGGTCCGGGAACGCCGGGCGCGGATCCCTTGGGCCTGCGGGCACGAAGCTGCAACAGAACCCCGAACATCTCTGCCTAACCTGGGCCTAAATCACGGAAGTGCGGCGCTGAACAGCGAAGGAGGGATTTAGCGGCCCCGGCCGGTCGATCTTGGCGATCGACTGGCGGCCGGAGCCGCCGGATACTTAGTCCGCTTCCCGGCGCTGCTTCTTGCGGAGTCGCTTCCGCGAAAGCGCTTCCTTGGCACGGCGTTTTTCGCCGGGCTTCATATAGAAGCTGTGCTTCTTGATTTCCTTGATGATGTCTTCCTGTTGCACTTTGCGCTTGAAACGGCGCAAAGCATTCTCCAGGGACTCGCTTTCCTGAATGATGACTTCAGCCACGTTTACATTCACCCCCAATCCGGTTCGGATTGGCAAATGCAGCACCTTTTGGGCACATGATGCTGCCCCTGGAGATTATCGCATGCTTTCGTGTGCACACCGGAAAGGTTGATGGGCCTCTTCTAATCAATTTGAGATAGGTAAGTCAAGTGATCTTTGCGCAGCTGGGGGAACGGGGAGCCGGAGCGCGTGTCTGTTAGCTTTCCGTATATCGCTAATCAACTAGCTAACATTTTGAAATTGCGGCTTCGGCGCCGCGCCGGCCAACTCCGGCGGAGCGCGCGCGCCCGGCAATCAGGGTATTGCCTTTAGTCTTCGTAGTGCTGTTAGAATGTGCCGCCCTGCCTAGATGCGGACTGGGGGTCGATCTATGCCGACGTCGGAGATGCGCGACGCCATCGGAGTGCTGCTCGCCGGAGGACAAGGCGAGCGCCTGTGGCCCCTGACCCGCGACCGGGCCAAGCCTGCCGTGCCTTTCGGCGCGCTGTACCGAATTATCGACATCACCCTCTCGAATTGCATCAATTCCGACCTGCGGCGCGTCTTTGTGCTGACGCAGTACAAGGCGCTCAGCCTGAATCGCCACATCCGCGCCGGATGGTCGCCGCTGATGGGCCTGGGCGAATACATCGAAGTGCTTCCGCCACAGATGCGTGTTTCCAACCAGTGGTATCAGGGCACCGCGGACGCCGTTTATCAGAATATTTATTCGATCGGCAGCGAGCGGTCGAAATATGTGTTCATCCTGTCGGGTGATCACATCTACAAGATGAATTACGCCCGCATGCTGCAGCAGCATGTCGATTCCGGCGCCGAGGTGACCGTAGGGGTCATCGAGATTCCGGTGCAGGAGGCGGCACGGCAGTTCGGCGTAATCGAGGTGGATAAGGATTACCGCATCGTTGGATTTGAAGAGAAGCCCGCGCAGCCGAAGGCTTCGCCGCATCACGCGGGGTATTGCAATGCCTCGATGGGCATCTACATCTTCAATACCCAGCTGATGATTCCCATCCTGCTGGCGGATTCCGAAGATCCGAAGTCGGCGCACGACTTCGGTAAGGATATTTTGCCGCGGATTATTTCCAAACACCGGGTGTTCGCTTTCAACTTCGTGGATGAGAACCGCAAAGACGCCTTGTACTGGCGCGACGTCGGAACGCTGGACGCATATTTCGAAGCGAACATGGATCTGACTTCGGTGTCGCCGATTTTCAACCTGTACGACAAGGAGTGGCCGGTGCGCGGGTGGCAGCATCAGTATCCGCCGGCGAAATTCGTGTTCGCGGATACCGAGCGCATGGGAACGGCCGTGGATTCCATCATAGCGGGCGGGTCGATCATCTCCGGCGGGCGCGTGCTGCGGTCGATTCTGGGTTACGACGTGCGCATCAATAGCTACAGCGAGGTTTCGGACTCCATCATTTATAACCACGTGAACGTCGGGCGCCATTCGAGAATTCGCCGAGCGATCATCGATCGCCACGTCACGCTGCCGGAGCGCACCGAGATCGGCTACGACATGGAAGCCGACAAGCGCCGCTTCCACGTCACCGATACGGGAATCGTCATCGTCGTGCGCCAGGAATCGCTAATCGAGGAACCCGAAACACAGTGATTCGGCAGCAAGGGCGGGCGGTCAGAACAGGAATGCTCCTCGCTGTGCGCTGCAGGCGATAACGTTCCTTCAGACCGCTGCGGAAAGGGTACTCTGTCATGAGAATCGGCTTTGCTCTCCCAAACATCGGGCCGGTCGCCACTTCCGAGGCGGTAATCAAAGTCGCCGAGCGCGCCGAAGCCTTGGGCTACGACAGCCTTTGGACGATCGAACGCTTGTTGTATCCCGTCAAACTGCAACGGCCGTATCCGGTAACGCCCGACGGTTCGCTACCCGAGCAATATAAGCACTCACTTGACCCGCTGGAGGCCTTAACCTTTGCAGCAGCTCGTACAAGGAAAATCGCCTTAGGCACCAGTGTTATCGACATCCCCTATTACAACCCGGTGATGCTAGCGCGTCGGCTTACCACGCTCGATTATCTTTCCAACGGCCGTCTTCGCGTCGGCTTGGGCTTGGGTTGGAGCAAGGACGAGGTGGACGCAACCGGCGGGGACTTCCATCAGCGTGGAGCCATGGCTGAGGAAGCGATCGAGTTGCTGAAAGCCATCTGGACTACCAATCCCGTCAAGTTTGAAGGGAAGTTCTTTCGCCTTCCGGAATCCTACATTGGCCCGAAGCCTGTGCAGAAGCCCCATCCGCCCATCTACATGGCGGCTTTTGTGCCAAGGGCGCTCCAGCGACTCGCGAAATATGCGGACGGTTGGAATCCAGTGGCCATTCCCTTAGACGGCATGGCGCAGATGTTCGAAACGATCAAGCAGATGGCCAAGGAACACCGCCGAGATCCTTCGCGGATAGAGCTGATCGTACGGGCGCATCCGGAGATTACCGAGCGCCCGCTGGAAAAGGACCGTGCACTTTTTACGGGCACGCTGGACCAAATCAAGGAAGACATCGCACGGTGCCGTGGTATCGGCGCGCACGAGATTCACTTCGACCCCACATTTATGAGGGGCGGTCAAGTGTTAGAGCGCTGGCTTACGCTGATGGAGCAAATACGCAAACTGATCTAAGAGCGCTATTCCTGGCCAGCGGAAGTTCTGTGGAGATTCGTTTTTGACCGATCAGGTGTATCAGTGCCGCGAGATGCCACCCAGTAGGCGACCCGTTTCGGGATGATCCGTATGATTAGCGCGTCTTCGGAAAGCATTCCCGAAGCGTACTGCGGATACTTTTTCTTGAGCTCGCGAATTACCTTGGCACGTGCGCTAGCCGGCGCTCCGGACATCACCTGGGCCGTTCCGCGAACTAGAACCCACCACAGGCGGGTCCATTCGTCGGAATATTCGTCGATCAACACAGCAACCTGTGGCCTCGCGCGGATCTGCCGCACTCTCGCCAGATTTTCAGGCGCAACGCGCTTCGGCTTCCGGTCGATCGCGGTGTAAAACGTAGAACCATCATAGAAAAAGCATACCGGCACAACATGCGGCTGGCCCTGAGCATCCAGAGTTGCAAATCGGGCGACCCTTGCTGCTCTTACTCTCGCCTGAATCGTCGAAGAAATCTTGCTGGAGCTTCGCGCCACGCCCGCACCTGCCGGCCTACTCGGCGATTTGATACTCGCTCTTTACTAAGCCGCTGGAGTATTGCTGTGTCGAGATATGCCGCAGTTTGATGTCGTGAGGGACCTTGCCGAATAGTGGAATGCCCTCGCCAATCAAAACCGGCACCGTTGTAATAATCAGACGTTGAATCAGGCCGGCGCGCAGGAAGCGCTGGATGGTGATACCGCCGTCGATGTAAAGATTGTGCGCTCCGGTGGCCGCGAGCTTTGCAACGATATCGGCCGGCGAGCCGTCCATTTGCTCCACCACACCTCCGCGTACCACAGACAAATCAAGCTTGCGGCTGCTCAGGACCACAACGCGCTGGTCGCCGTAGGGCCACTGTGGAAAAGCCAGCACCGTCTCGAAGGTGTTGCGGCCGATGACCAAAGCATCGATGCCGGCGATGAATTCGTCGTAACCGTGAGGCTCTCCGCCGCCGGCCGGCAGAAAGTCGAACGAACCGTTGAGCCGAGCGATGAATCCGTCAAGGCTCGTGCCGATGAAAACCGATGCGGTCATCGCAACTCCTGAGGATAAATCGGATCGAGCGGCATTATACCCGCGCAGGCTGCTAATCGGACGGAAGGGTGGCCGTGGATCCGCGGCGCACTGCTTTGGTGACTATTACCGGAGTCTGTGAGCCGTCGTCCTTCATCCAGGCAAACAACAGGGTGTAGGAATTTGGCGTAATGTCCTGAAACGTATCGCGAAATTTCAACTTTCTGCCGTCCAGCTCTTCCTCGTAGTCATTCACGAACGCATTCGATTCCCAATGCGCGGTGCCGCGCACTTGGCAGCCGCTTCCGGCGTCTTTGAAGCAGGTGAAGTAGCGGTATAGCTTGGCCTGGGTGTCCCACCAGATCACGATCAGGTAGCTGAGTGGACCGGCAGAGCCGTCCGAGTGGCCCTCCATGACGAGCATCGCGCCGCCGGCAGCCAAGCGAATTTGCGTTTGGCCCTTGCGCTTGCCACCATTGGGAAAGAACTGTGTCTTCTCCCGCTTTTCCTGGGTATCCCAGTCGCCCGCCAGCGAGCTGAAGAGTTTTTTCAGCTCCGGCGTGGGCTGAGCGTTCACCTCTCTGGATTCATTTACCTGTGCGGAGCTTGCGGTAGAGGCAAGAAGAATCAGCAAGACGAGATGCCGAATTCGGTTTGGTTCCATGATTGTCTCAACGAGCTTCGGGATGCCCTTTTTGTTGTGACGCGCTGACAGATTAACGGTGAGCGCGTGTCGGACGTTCTGTTGTGACTCTGCGAGCGTTCTTCTGTAAAATTGTCGGTCCGCAACTACTGAGGAGAACAAACGGAATGTCGACGAAGATTACCAGGGTGCACGCCAGGCAGGTCATTGATTCGCGCGGGAATCCGACCGTGGAGGCCGACGTTACGGTGGCGGGAGGAGCGCGCGGGCGTGCGGCGGTGCCGTCAGGAGCGTCTACGGGCGAGCATGAGGCGCTGGAGATGCGCGATGGCGATAAGTCGAAATACATGGGCAAGGGCGTGCTGAAAGCGGTTGCCAACGCAAACACGGAGCTCGCGAAGGCGGTGACGGGATTGGATGCCGCCGACCAGCGCGGGCTCGATCGCCGCATGATCGAGCTGGATGGGACGCCGACAAAGGCGCGGCTCGGCGCGAACGCGATTCTGGCGGTTTCGATGGCGGCGGCGCGCGCGGCCGCGGCGGCGCAGAACGTGCCACTGTACAAATATCTGGCGAAGTACTCGACCGACAGCTCGGCAACTCTGCTGCCGGTTCCGATGATGAACATTCTGAACGGCGGCGCGCACGCGGACAGCTCCGTGGACTTCCAGGAATTCATGGCCATGCCGATCGGGGCGCCAAGTTTTTCGGAGGCGCTGCGCTGGGGCGTAGAGATTTTTCACGCCCTGAAATCGGCTCTGAAGAAGCGCGGCTATTCCACGGCGGTGGGCGACGAAGGGGGCTTCGCGCCGAGTTGCAAATCCAACGAAGAGGCGATCCAGATCGTGTTGGAAGCGATTGCCGCTGCCGGCTACAAGCCAGGAGAGCAGGTGAGCATCGCGCTCGATCCGGCTTCCAGCGAGTTCTACGACAAGGCGAAGAGCAAGTACGTGTTCAAGAAATCGGACAAGTCGGAGCATTCGTCTGCGGAAATAGCGGCGTACTGGACGAGCTGGACGGAGAAATATCCGATCGTGTCCATCGAAGATGGCATGGCGGAAGACGATTGGGCGGGCTGGAAGCAGCTGACGCAGAACGTGGGAAGCAAGTCGTCGAAAAAGAAGATTCAGCTGGTGGGCGACGATTTGTTTGTGACCAACACGGAGCGATTGTCGCGTGGAATCAACGAAGGCATCGCCAACGCGATTTTGATCAAGCTGAATCAGATCGGCACGGTCAGCGAAACGATTGACGCGATCGAGCTGGCGCGCAAAGCGGGGTATAACTCGATCATTTCGCACCGCTCGGGTGAGACCGAAGACACCTTCATCGCGGATCTGGCGGTGGCCACGGCGGCCGGGCAGATCAAGACGGGCTCCGCTTCACGCACGGATCGCATCGCCAAATACAACCAGCTGCTGCGCATCGAGGAAGAATTGGGTGCGGCCGCACGGTTTCCGGGCCGCACGCTTTTTTCAGCAGCGTAGAGCGGCAGGCCTCCACAGTTTGCAATAACAAAGAGGTTTTGAATTTAGGTTTCCGCCGACGCGTGACGAAGGCCTTTGCTCCCCAACGCGCCGGCAGAATCCGTTTGCGCCTAGAAGATGATCTTCAGCGCCAATTGCATGTTGAAGGCTTCGCCCGGACCGATGCCCGGCGCTCCGTTGTAGTCTCCGATGGTGTCGGCGGCGATGCCGAGGCCGCTGCCGTTGGTGCCGCTGGGTGGGGCAAGGTTAGTCCGGTTGAAGAGGTTGAACATCTCGATCCGGAATTGTGTGCCCACGCGTTCCGTGATCTTCGTATTCTTCACGACGGAAAAATCCACCGATGCGTAGCCAGGTCCATAGAACGCGTTGCGGCCGGAATCCCCGAGAAGCCCGGCTGCCGGATCGGCAAACGCAGCTTGATTGAGCCAAGTCACGCCGCTCTTGTTGAAAGCGTGTGAGACGCCGGCGAACGGGTCGCCGATTAAATCGGCTCGCTGTTCCCCTTCTCCGGTGCCGCTGGTGTCATTGGACGAGAACACTGTGAACGGCTGTCCGGTATGCAGCGAGATCAAACTGCTGAGCGACCATCCACTCAACAGCGGCCGCAACCGCGATGTATTCGGCAGATCGTAGTTCACCACCGCGGTGAAGTTGTGCCGCGTGTCGTAGTCCATGCTTCCGTAGTCGGCCTTCAAATTGAAGCTGTCCTGTGGAAGCGTGCCGCGATACTGCGTCATGTCGTCCAGTCCGTGAGCCCAGGTATATGCAAACTGGCTGGTCAAGCGATGCCATTCACGCACCTTCAGCACCGTCTGCAAGGAGTTGTAGTTGGAGTTCCCATTCGTCTGGATCTGGTTGATGACCCCGAAATCGGGGAACAGTGCGAAGAACGGCCGGGCCGCCTGCTGATCGGCGGATGTCGCGTAAATCCCCGGCGCCGGCTGGTTAATATCGGCCGTGGTCATCAAGCGGTGTGCCGCGCTGCCGACATAACCCAGCTGCAGGAGAAGCGACCTGCCGAGGCTTTTCTCGACGTTCAGGTTGTAGTTGTAATTGTAGGGAGTACGGAAATCCGGGCTCACGGAAAAGACGTTGTAGACCTGTCCGCAACCGTTGCCGGTCACGCACGCGGTAGTCGAGGGATTGAAGACCGGCACTCCGGACGCCAGCGTGATCGCGTTAGCCGGGATGGTTTGCACAGGAGTGGGACCCGCTGGATTTCCTTCCAGCCCGTTCGGCGCACCGTTCGCCGGGCGATTGTCAAGGAACACGTTCAGATTCGGCGTATCGAAATACACACCGAATCCTCCGCGCACGACGAGATCTCCGCGCGAGCCGAGCTTGTAAGCGAAGCCAACGCGCGGCGAAAAGTTACGGAAGTTCTTAGGGTAGATGGTGTCGATTCCTGCGCCCTGAAATACGAGTCCTCCGGCGTCGGGGCGGAATACGGACAGATCCTTCTTGTCGTTGCCGAGCGGCCCTTCGTAGTCCCAACGGAGGCCGTAGTTGAGTGTCAGCTTCTGGCTGACTTGCCATGCATCCTGAGCAAACAGCGCGAACGTCTTGACGAATACCAGCCGCGTCGGATCTCCGACCGCGATGCTGGATCGTGCGACATTGCCTGCGAGAAAATCCGCAAGCGAGAGTACGTTGCTGTCGACGCCGGGATCTCCTGCCCAAGGTCCTTGGGAGCCGTCGAACACAAAATTGCCAAGCGCATGCCGGTGGTAAAACTCTTCTAGCTGCGCTCGACGGAATTCGCCTCCGAACCGGAACTGGTGCTTGCCGACCGTATAAGACACCACGTCGGTCAAATGCCCGGTAATATCTTCGCGGCCTTCGGGCGGCGTCAGTCCGATCTGGTCGAATCCAGTGATCGCGATATTCGGCGCGCCGACAAGGTTGAATCCGTTGTACAGATTCAATCCGTTACCCAGGAGATCGAAGTCGGTGTTGAAGTCATTGAAGATCTGGCGAAAGTAATTCACACCGGCAAGAAGCTGGTTCGACATGCGCGGCGTAAAGGCAGAGTTCCACGCGGCCGCATAGTTGGAAACGTGCAGCGGTGCTACTTCGTAGTAGTCCTTGATCTCCGATCCGACCGGAGCGACCTGGTTTCCTTGCCCGATGAAGTAGTGGAATGAGAAGGTATTTTTGTCGTTGATCTTGAGGTCCAGTTTCGCCAGCCCGTTGTAACTGTAGCCGTATTCGGGATCGGGGCTCGAGTAGTTGTCCGGCGCAGCCGGACCATTCAAGGCATAGCTCGGCCAGAGGTGCGCGATCAGGTTTGCGCTCACGGGATTTTCCGCGACCCCGAATTTCGCCAACTCCGCAAGCGCCTCCGTTTGGTAGGCGCCCGACGGCTCGGTCGCCAGACCCGGCAAGCCGATCGTGAACTTCTGCTTTTCGAACGTGGTGAAGAAGAACAGCCGATCCTTGAGGAATGGGCCGCCGAAAGAAAATCCAAACTGGTGATTGCGATTTTCCTTCTTCGAATCCGTGAAAGGGGATGCCGCGGCAAACGCTTCATTGCGAACGTAGTAGTACGCCGAGCCGTGGAACTGATTGCCACCCGACTTCAGCGCCAGATCTACCGATCCGCCGGGGTTGCGTCCTGATTCCGGTGCGGCATGTGTTTGCACCGAGAATTGATCGATGGAGTCGATCGGCAAAACGATGCCCGCGATTCCCAGCACGCCACCCTGGTTTACTGCGGGGATGTTATGCCACAGATCGTTGTTGTCGACCCCGTCGATCTGCCAATTCACCTGATTCGCTCGCGTGCCGTTCAATGATCCGAAGCCGCCGGCCGAATATCCCCCGAAGCCGGGAGCGACGCTGATCAATTGCGTAAAGTCGCGGCCGTTCAACGGCATTTCCTGGAGATCGGCGCCCGTCACCAGCGTCGTCTGCGTTTCCGTCGTGGTGTCCAGCACCAGCGTCGCAGCCGATACCTCCACGGTGGTGGCCTGCTGTGAAATTGCCAGCCTGGCATCAAGTGTATAGATCGCTCCCTGCGTGACTGGAATGTTGTCTACGTTCAATGCCGGAAAGCCCTGCGCCGCCACCACTACGTTGTACGCTCCCACTGGCAAATCCTGGAACGCAAACTGTCCATCGCTCGTCGAAATGGTCGCGTGATCAATCCCTGTGGCTTTGTCGGTTGCTTTTACCTGTGCGCCCGGCACCACCGCTCCCGAAGGATCAGTCACCGTACCGTTGATCGCGCCTCGAAATGTCTGCGCTCTAACCGCCAAGCCGAGGCAGAAAACAAATAACACTGCTAACACAACTCTTCGCATCATTCGCCTCACTATCGATAAATTTGGAAACACGTGGGCCGAGCCGCCTCGTGGCAGCGTCTTGACCGTGAAATGGACTATCGATTCGCTGCCGTCTGGGCAGCACACCGTCGGCGGTGCGATTGAGCGAAGGTCAGGTCAGGAGCGACACATTTTGTAATACACCCCGTTCAATACACGCCTCAACGCGGAGGAGTGAAAAACTGATCGCAGGACGATGCCCCAAGTGTGCGCATGCTGCGCGTGCGCGCGAGCAAAGTCAAAGGCAATATAACGATTCCACTTATCGGGAAAATCAATCAAGAATTTAGAACATAGCGAGCCGATTCGCCGGGAAAGTTTTTTCAACTAGTGTGCAAGCGTCAGGGGTTGGTTTGCGAAGAAGCAGGCACAGGTTGGGAGTCCGCCACCGCAGGATTCGAAATCTGCTGCGCATCATCTACCGCGAAGAGCAGGTAATTGCTGAACTGATGGCGGCGGTGCATGCGGCGCCCGTCAAAATCGAGGAAGATCTCCGCGCTTTCCGGCAACCACAGTTGCTCGCGCCGGCGGCGGAACTGCACCGGCTTATATTCGATCGCGATATGCTCGGACTTCAGCCGGATCCGCGGAATCGGCCCCACGACATCGGTCTCCAGGCTCACGATCTGAAACGTGTCGGCGGAAATCCACGCGCGGCCCTTCAGCCAGACCGCGTAGCCGTGGTTGCGCACGCGATATTCGCGCAACCGGGCTGGCTTGTCCGGCCTTTGGCGAAAATGCACCTGCCACGCGGGAGCTCCATGCCACTTGGTCAATCCTTCGCATGTAAAGTTATATTCGTCGCGATAGGCGGGGTGAAAAATCATCACCAGCGAGCTGAGTCCCAAAGTCGCCAGCCGCGCCGGGAAAATATCGAGTCCGATGGTGCCGTTGCGGTATTCGTCCACCATATATTCGCCCGGACGGGCTTCCTGGATGGAAGCGACATAGGTATAGCGCCGCGTGTCGCGTTTGGATGGGAATCCGTAGCGATCCACGCTTTCGTGTTCCAACACCTCGGTAGCGGTTATGCGGTTCACGGCGTCCACAAATTCAGCGACTCGTTTTCCGGATTCTTCCTGCACCTGATGGAGCGGGCAGGCGACGCCGGCCTCCACCGCGGGCATGCTTTCGTCCACATCGGGAGGCATCCATTTAGATTCGGGGATCAGGGGTTGAGAAGGAGGCGTCCGGCGTAGAGGCAACTGGGCGACCGTTGTATCTACCACGGCTCGTTCGGATTCTGGAGCCGGGGTTGTAGCCAAAGCGGAAGTCGCGGGGGCAGGCGTCGCCTTATCGGCTGTGCGCAGTTGCGCCAGAATCTCCGCCGCCTGCTTCGATTCCGCCGCTGGAGGAGTCATCTCCGCCAGAGCCTGCAAGGTCTTCTCCGCTTGCGGGCGCTGATTTTGCCTCAGCTGAATTTCCGCCAACAGCAGTTGCGCCGGTGTTGCGCGATCCTTGCCGAGTTCGATCGCGCGTTCGGCATATTTCCTGGCATCGTCATATTGTTGATGCTCCAGGTACGCCTGCGCCAGCAGCAGTTGGAAGCGCGGTGAGGAAGGAGCCGCTTCGCTGGCGCGTTCGAAGTAACCGATCGCACCGGTCTGATCGTGATCCTGCAAGGCTATTTGTCCCAGCGCGGCCAGTGCAAAAGCGTGCCGCGGATAAATCCCCACCGCTTTCTCCCAGGAACTCTTCGCCTTCGCCGGTTCTTTCACCTGATCGTAGTAAAGGCCCCACGAATAGTTCACGTCCGGATTTCCCGGTGCGGACCGCGAAACCTTGTCGAGATATTTCTTTGCCTCTTGAGGTTTGTTACGGCGTAGTTCCTCGAGCGCCTGGTTCAAGGCCTTCTGGGCGTTCGGAGCGAGAATGGGAGGTCCCATCGGCGCGTTGCTGACACTGCCATGGCGGTCCGGCTTCAGCATCACATCGGCCACGACCCGTTGGCCGGCTACCAGAACCTCCACGTCTTCCGTGGCCTTTTCGTAGCCCGCCGCAATCACCTCCACGGTGTAGCGACCCACCTGTAAATTGCCGAAGTCCACCAGGCCGCCACGCATCGAGCCAGCGTTGAGCGACACGCCTTCAAACGTGCGCAAATTCACGATGACGCCGTGTTCCACCGGTGAGTGATCTGCGCCCCGAACGTTCACGGTTATCGTCGCCGACCGGTCCTGGATGCTCTCGGGCTGTTGTTGCGGTCCTCGCTGCGCAAAGCACACTTGCGCCATACACAGCAGCGTCAAGGCGGGAAGCAAAAAGGTAGAGATCCTATGGAGGGCCGAGAGCTTCGAATTCCGGGCACACCCGGCAAAATTGCTGGCGATCCGGTCCGCATTGGACGAAAGCCGCCCACGGGGCCGTGGGTCCGAGTCACGCCTGTACACGAGGACACTTCCTGGGGGCATTGTACTCTTCAGGGCCGCCTGGGAGCGAGCCAATCTACTGGCCAAATGAGCCCGAAAATCGTGCCAAAGTACTATTGACCTTAGTAAATTGGTCGCAGTACCTTGGTAACTCCTCCGGCCCCGGAAACCTTACGAGCGCGAGGTCAACATGGCGATCAGTCCCCTGGCAAATCCGGCCGCTCAGGCATTACAGGAACGCTGGACCAGGCTCCGCAGCCACAAGCGCATCTTCTCCAAGGTCAAGCTTCTCGTGGAATGGGATGAAGGCTCCGCCCCCCAGTACGCCAACGCTGTAACCGTAGATGTCAGTCATTCGGGTTGTATGGCAGTTGTGGGCGCCGCCCTGCCCCTGCACCGGCGAGTTCGCTTGGTGCATTCGGAAACCGGCCGCAAGGCCGAAGCCGAAGTAGTGTGGCGCGATCACGAAGCCTGGGATGTGGGTTTGGAGCTGGTTAAACCCGATCCATCGTTCTGGGGCCTGAAGTTTTAGGCGGCTCTACAGCGATCTGGCTTTCGAGGTTCAGGCCGAAGAACCCTCTCTGGATTACTTGAGCGGGGTTACTTCGGCCATTTGTCTTCTGGCAGGCTCTTCTCAATGGTTTCCAGGTTCTGGAAGCCGTCCTTGATGACCGTTGCGCGAACGTTGTCTCTGGTCACCACCACGGGAGACACGAAGAAGGCCGGAACATCGCGTTTGCCGTTGGCGATGAAACTCGAACTGCGCACCGCTCCTCCCCTCGCCAGGGTCACCGCCGTTTCGGCCGCGTACCTGGCCTGGATGTTCACCGGTTTATAGACGGTCATCGTTTGCGTGCCGTCTAAAATGCGAATGATGGCGGCCAGATCCGCATCCTGCCCCGAAACGAACACCTTTCCGGCCAGGCCGTGATCCCGCAATGCCTGAATCGCTCCTCCTGCGGTCCCGTCATCGGATGCCACGATCGCGGTGATTTTTCCCTGATAGGCCTCAAGAGCCTCGATCGTATGCGCATAGGCTTCAATCGGCAGCCAGTCCCGCGCCCACACATTGGCAAACAGCCGGATGTCTCCCTTATCGATCAACGGCTGCAGCACCTTCATCTGCCCCTTGCGGATGAGCTGCGCGGTGATATCCGTGGGCGACCCGCCAATCAACACATAGTTGCCCGCCGGCGCGGCATTCACCAGGGCGGAGGCCTGCAGCTCTCCGACGGTCTCGGCGTCCACTCCCACAAAAAAATCAATGCTGCTGTTGCGGATCAACCGGTCGTAGCTCACCACCGGGACATTTTTCGCTCTCGCCGACGCCACGATGCGCACTGCCTCATTCGTGTCATGGGCGACGATCACCAGCGCCTTGATCCCGGAATTGAGCAGCTTATAGGCCTGTTCAAACTGAAGAGCGTCGCTTCCCTCCGCGGTCTCCACGAATACCTCGGCGCCCAGCTCCTGGGCTCTCTTTTGAAACACATCCAGGTCGGTCTGCCAGCGCTCCACTTTCAGGGAATCCAGGAGCAAGCCGATTTTCACGGGCGCGTTGTCAGCCTTCTTTTCGGTCGGTGGACTGCCGGCGGCCAAAACAGCCAAGTTCAACGCCGACACCAACGCCAGACCAACTCCCCACAACAAACCGCGCATGCACAATCCTCCGACCTGTTGTGGAAACGTTAGCATCCGCGTGAACGCCCCGCAATTGAACCCGCTCGCTGCGCTTCCTATCGATACAATACCCTCAGTGCGCCCTATCGCAGCGACTTCGTTCGCTTGTCGGGCGGTTGCCGGAAGGCACTACCGAACAAGCAAACACCGGATCTCAACTTGCGCCGGACATCCATCTGTCAATCTGTGGAGCAAGCACGTCGCATACGGTGGCCACCCACAGCGCCGCCAGCGCCCCGGTGAACACATCCATGGTGTAGTGCGCCCGCAGGATGAGTACGGTAGCGGCTTCGAACATCACTACCGTTACTGCCAACGCCGTCAGCCACGGCTTGCGCAGCTTCGATAACTCCACCGCACCGAGCACCGCGATCCCGGTATGTCCCGAGAAAAAATAGTCGTTGGCCACGTTGTAGGTGACAAAGAGCGAAGGAAATCCCGGATAGTGCCAAAGCAGACTTGGTGGCGCAGGCAATGCGCAGAGCGCCTGCATCACCTGCCGCAGCCCGAGCAACAAAAGCAATGCGAGAAACGGCCGCACCGAGCCGCCAAAAATCCAGCTTCCCAGCAGGAATAAGCCAATGGCGTCAATCACCGCCGAGCTGACGATCAACAACGCATTCGTTGCGCCCGTCGCATGCTGCAAGTACACATTCAGCCCACTGGTCAACGTGTGCATTCCATCGCCGATGCCCGCCGCCGGCAACGCTCGCGACCCGATCAAAGACTGCGTCCAGAACCACAGCGCGATCGCTACTACGGTGAGCCCGATACGCAATCCGAGATTCCGTGCTGGAACGGAATGATGCCTTTCAGCGCTCGCCGCGACTCGTTCGTCAGCCACGATTCGCCGCTTCTAACGCCAGCTCCCGCGCCTTCCGCAAGTCCAGCTTGCCCGTGCCCAGATACGGCAGCGTTTCAATGCGCACGAATTGATCCGCGCGCGGCCGCCACAGCGCCGGCAGATCGCTTTTCGAAAACTGTTCCAAGCACTCTTGCAATTTCGCTTCGGCCAGCGTATGCAGCACGATCATCCGCTCGCCTTTTTTCTCGTCGGGTATCGCGGTGACCACGAATATCTGCTCCGCGGCGCCCGCCAGTTCCTGGAGTTTCTCTTCCACCTTGATATGCGGCACCATTTCGCCGCCGATCTTGCTGAACCGGCTCAATCGATCGGTGATGCGCAAAAATCCTTCGTCATCCACGGTGGCGATGTCGCCGGTGTTGTACCAGCCGTCGCGCAACACCTCCGCGGTTTTTTCCGGCCGGTTCAGATAGCCTTGCATCACGTTCGGCCCGCGCACCAACAGTAATCCCGGCTGATCCACGCCAACGGTCTGTTGCGTTTCGGGGTCGACAATTTTCACCGTGATCCCCGGCAACGGGTGCCCGATGCTTCCGCGCTTCGCTCCCACTTGCCGGAACGATGCCGCGCGAAAATCGATGGTGTTGACCGCTACCACCGGCGAGCACTCCGTGCATCCGTAGCCCTCCAGGGGCCGAATCCCGAAGTGATCTTCGAAGGCCAGTGAAATCCGCTCCGGCAGTTTTTCCGCGCCGGCCATCACGAAGCGCAGGCTGCCGAATTGTTCTGGTGTGCAGCGGCGCGCGTAGGCGTTCAGGAAAGTCGGCGTGGCCAGCAGCATGGTCACTTTATATTTCTCGACCAGTGCTCCAATCACGCGCGAATCCAGCGGATTCGGATGGAAGACCACCCCGATTCCGGCACCGGCGGGCAGACAGAGCGTCCCTGTAAATCCGAACGAATGGAAAAAGGGCAATATCCCCATGATCCGGTCGTCCGAATGCAAAAAGAAGAGCTGGCTCAGCTGCTCGACGTTGGAAGTGATGTTGTAGTGCGTGAGCATCACGCCCTTGGGTTCGCCCGTCGATCCGCTGGAAAAAATGATCGTCGCCAGGTCGTCGAGTGTGGCGCTTTTCTCGCTGCCAGCAAATCTCTCGACCGCCGCGGCAGGCAGGAACGCCGCTGCCAGAGCCGCGCTTATCCGCTCTAAGAATCCTGGATTTTTCGCCAGGTCTTCCAGAAGAATCGTCTGCACCGGCAACTGGAGGTGCACTCGCACCAGAAATGCCCGCGCCGAAATGATCGTTTTCAAATTGCATTGCTTCGCGCAGGACGCCAAAGTTTCATTCGACGCCGTGTAATTCAGATTTACCGGCACCTTGCCCATCAGCATTGCCGCAAGGTTCACCAGCGCGCCCGGAATCGACGGGGGCAGCAAAATCCCCACCATCTCCTGTTCTCGCCAATACTCGCGCAAACGCCGCGCTAGAAAGAGGGTGCGAGCCAACGCCGAAAAAAACCTGAGCCCAGACGTTTGCCCGTCGGCCATGGCAAACCGCAGCGGATGCCTTCGTACGGTGTGCACGAACGACCGCGGCATCGTCTGCATCTGCCGTTTGCGCCGCGCAAACGCCGCTGCGCCCAGACCCTGTACCGCGTGGCGCACTTCGGTAGCGGTCGCAGTCGCCGGTAGCGCTTCGCCGAACGTCACTCGCACTGGATACGGCACCTGACGCGGCAACTTCCAAAGAAACTTGCCGCCGGCAAAGCTGAAGATCGATCCCCACACGCCGTCCAAATTCACCGGAATGATCGGGACGTCCACGCCCTTTACGATGCGCTCCATGCCGCGGCGAAACGGCAGCATCTGCCCGATGCGCGTCATCTGACCCTCGGGAAAAATGCAAACCAGCTCGCCGTTGCGCAGTGCCTCGGTGGCCTCGCGCAAGGAATGAATCAATTCCCGCGGTCCCTGGTCTGAGGCGATCGGAATCACCCGCAGAATTTTTGCGAACGGTTTGACCAACGGATGATCGTAAGATCCCTTGAACATCAGAAAGCGGATGGGCCGGTCCAGCGCCGCGATCAGAAATGCCGCATCCGCCATGGACACATGATTCGGCGCCAGCAAAGCCCCGCCCTTGGCCGGAACTCGATCACGTCCCGCCACATCGAGGCGATACAGGGTGTGCGTGCTGAGCCATAGCAAGAGCCGCAGCAAGGAGTCCGGCAATAGATACAGGACATAGCCGGTGGCTGCGAGTGTCGCCACCGAAGTCCCAAGGAAGATCGCGGCTGGCCCAATGCGCAAATAATGCGTGAGAACGAGGTATACGCCGGTTGCCGCACCTACTCCCACGAAAGAAAGCAAGTTCGCCGCAGCGAGCACTCCGCCCTTCTTGCTTTCTTCTGGTCGGTGCTGCATCAGTGCGTTGATCGGCACGATAAAGAAACCGCCTGCGAATCCAAGGCCGGCTAGCCCGATGAGCACCTGCATAAAGGACAATCTCGGAATTCCCAGCAGGAAGCCTAGACAAGTCATGCCCAGCGATCCGAGAGGAATCAATCCGTACTCGATTTTTCCAGACGAAAGGAATCCTGCAGCGAGGCTGCCGAGACCGATTCCGATCGCTATCGAAATCTGCAGGATTCCGTTGTGTGTCGAGTTGATCTTCAGAACATCTTGGCCGTAGAGAATGATGTTGAACTGTAGCAGCGCACCCAGAAACCAAAAGTAAGTGTTGCCTAAGACCGCCAGCCAAAGTGGGCGATCGCTTCGCATCAATTTTCCTTGCGACCAGAGATCGCCGAATGCATTGACACGAAATCTCTTCGCCGGATCGGCTGCCGCCACCCGCGCAATTCCGAGGCTCGAAATCAGGCCCAACAGGGATAGCGAGAGGAATATTGCTCCAGGAACGATCTGCCTCCCATGAAATGTATCGACCCAGAACGCCCCCGCCACGCTCCCGGCGATCAGCGCGAGAAATGTTCCCAACTCTAAAATGCCGTTTCCCCACGACAAACATTTTGTCGGCAACAGTTCCGGCAGCAGCCCATACTTGGACGGCCCGAAGAGGGCGTTCTCCGTGCTTGCCAGAAATACCGCCGCCAGCATCATATGGAGATCCTGTCGAGCTAAGGCGAATCCGGCGAACACGAACACTATGATCTCGAAAAGCTTCGTCCCGATTGTGACGCTTCGCTTACTGAACCGATCAGCTAGATACCCGCCCGTCATCGAAAACAGAATGAAAGGCAAGGCAAACATCGCGCCGACGAGAAACACAAGCCAATCCCGCTGATCCTTCTCGATACCCATCGCCAGAATCAGAAAAATGACCAGATTCTTCAGGCCGTTCTCGTTGAAGGCGCTCTGAAATTGCGTGAGGATCAACGCCCAAAATCCGCGCCGCCATTTCTGGCCGGGCTCCGGTGAAGCTACGCCCTGTTCAGCAGACATGCGAAGACACCTGATTGCTCCAATTCGACCTGATACAGTCGAGTGTAGCAACGCCTGCGGCGTGTCGCTGTTGTAGCGTCAACAATGTGCCGAAAGCGGGACGTAATTCTCCCGCGACACCGCCATACGTCTCTCTACGGGTTGGAAACCTGAAACGACAAGCTGTTCTCGCGCAATTCTTCCCAGCGCTTTCGCCACACCTCATGTTTCGGGCTCTCCGCGTAGTCCGCCGCCGCTTCCGGGCTGGCGAACTCGATGGCAAATACTCCGTCAAAATCGCGGATCTGGTTCCGCTGCGTCTTCAGCCAGATATTTTTGATTCCCGGAATCTGCGCCGCCAGCGTCTTGATTCCTTTGATCGCCTGATCCTTGTCGTCCTGCGAAGCAAAATTCTTCCATTTGTACACCACCACGTGCAGCACCGACTTCGGCTGCCCAAAACGGTTCTGCGCCTCCGCGCTCCGCCCCCGCCACGTACCGGCGCCAAAGCCGGCCGCAAATAAAGCCGCCGCCGCAACGATCTTCACCAGCCGATGATTCGTAAATCGCATACTTGTCCTCCCAAATTTTCCCGCGGCAACAGTCCCAGAAAGGCTCGCACGCAAGGCCACGCAGCGGCAAACAATTTGACGCGCCCACGCGCGGAACGTTACGCTCGCAACACCCATATCTCTGGGCCCGAAATGACCTTTTCCGATGTGGATTCACCTCAGCGCAGCACACCGCCGGCCCAGCCACCCGCATTGCCGCAGATTTGGATCGGTTACCTCCTCGGCGTGGCCACCATCGTCGCGGAACTCGTTGCCGTCGGCCTCAATCCCGACCTCGCCAAGCAGGGTGGCATCCCGCCGCTCTATCTTTTTCTGGTGAGCTTCATCGGCGGCGTCTACTGGCTCGTGTGCATCTATCGCATCCATGTCGTGTTGGCGCACGCTCCGCGCTGGCGTCATCCTATCTCTCCCGCTCGCGCGGTCGGCTTCCACTTCATCCCGTTCTACCAGTTCTACTGGATCTTCAAGTGGCCTCGCGAAATCGCAAATTTTGTGAACTCCCGCCTCCCCCAGCCGGTCATGAAACCTGTAGCCGTCGGCGTAGCCGTTCTCGCCGCCCTCTTGCTGCGCATCCTCGACCCCGGCTTCGGCCTCATCCTCCTCTTCTTTCCCATGTCCTACATTTCCGAATGCATCCGCCGCGCTTTGTCCGCGCCACCTTTACAGCGAGATATCGACCATCAGCTATCATGACCATTTTCCTGGAGAGCTAAGAATGTTACGTGGGAAACTGTGCTTAAGCTTGGCGTCCATCATCTTTGCCATTCCCCTGGCAGCCCGTGCGCAGCAACACGTTCCTCCCAATCCGTTCGCTCGTGAAATCTTCAAGCAACTCATCGAGATCAACACTACCGATTCGGTCGGCAATGTAACCACCGCCGCCGAAGCCATGGCCGCTCGTCTCCGCGACGCCGGCTTCCCCGACAAAGACCTTCTCGTCGCCGGCCCCACCGACCGCAAGAAAAATCTCGTAGCCCGCATCCACGGCTCCGGCAAACGCAAGCCACTTCTGTTCATCGGTCACCTCGACGTCGTCGAAGCCCGCCGCGAGGACTGGACCACCGATCCGTTCCAGCTCGTCGAAAAAGACGGCTACTTCTACGGCCGCGGCACCGAAGACATGAAAGAGGGCGACGCCATCCTGGTTGCCAATTTCATGCGCCTGAAAAAAGAAAATTTCACTCCCGATCGCGACCTGATTCTCGCCCTCACCGCCGACGAAGAGGGCGGCGACTACAATGGCGTCGACTGGCTGCTGAAGAATCACCGCGACTTGATCGACGCCGAGTACTGCATCAACCTCGACGGTGGCGAGTTCGAGAAACGCGGCGACCAGCGCTTGCGCGCCGCCATCCAGGCCAGCGAAAAGGTTTACGTCGACTTTCAGCTGGAATCCCTCAACTCCGGCGGCCACAGCTCCGTTCCTTCCAGCGATAACGCCATCTATCACGTTGCGTCCGCGCTCAACCGTCTCCAAAGCTTCTCCTTCCCCACGCAGGTCAACGAAATCACCCGCAACTACTTTGCCCGAACAGCCGATCTTCTCACCGGCCAGACCGCCTCCGACTTTCGCGCCGTGGCCAAGCAGCCTCCCGATGCTAAAGCCGTCGCACGCCTCTCCACCGTCCCTTACTACAACGCCCTGTTGCGAACCACGTGCGTCGCCACCATGCTTTCCGGCGGCCACGCGCCCAACGCGCTTCCGCAAACGGCCCGCGCCAACGTCAACTGCCGCATCTTTCCCGGCGAAGACCCCGAGCAGGTTCGCGCCACGCTGCAGCGCGTGATCGCCGATAACAAGGTCACCATCACCGCTGTGCCCGTCCACGCCGCGGACGGTTCCCTCGTTCCGGCCGTGGCCGTCCCACCGTCACCGCTGTTGCCCGAGCTCACCGGCGCTATGGATCGCACCGTCGCCGCCGTTTGGGGGCCCATGCCCACGGTCGCCACCATGTCCACCGGAGCCACCGACGGCAAGATCACCCGCACCGCCGGCATCCCCACCTACGGCATCGCCTGCATGTTCTTCGACGTTGGTGACAATCGTGCCCACGGAAAAGACGAGCGCATCGGCGTCCAGGACTTCTACGAAGGCGTCGAATTCGCCTACAAGCTGATGAAATCCCTCACGATTCACCCCTGATGGCCGTACCGTCGCAACCGCCAACGCGATTTTTCTGTCCGAGAAATCCCCTCAAACGCGATTCGGCCCGACGGGCGATCCCATCGGGCCGAATCAACGATCAGATTGTTGTTGGAAAAAGAGGGCTCAGACCCAGCCTATGGTTTGTTCGGCGTATTCGGATCTGCCGAACTGGCCGCTGCCGCATCCGGATTCGTTGAGCTCGTCGCGCTCGCATTGATCGGCTTGGTCGCATCATTTCCGAACCGCGTCAAATACGGCATGAACGGTGTGATCTCAAACGGCATCTTCTCGCGTTCCGCGATCGCGCCCACCGGTTTGCTCTTCAGCAAATCCAGCCGGTCAAACCACGGGTCCAGCTTCACGCGCCCGCCGATCGGCAAAGCCGCGATCTGCTGCGGATTCTGTTTCGGGTCGACCGGGGTCGCTGCCTTGACCTCGGCCACCGCCGGCACGCGGTTCCCTAGGTGCGCGCTGATCAAATTCGGGATCTCCTTCTGTCGCGCGTCCAGCGCGTTCAAGAAAGTGCCCGCATTTGCCAGCTGATTCTTGTATGGAGAATTGTTCAACAGTTGGATGGCTTTCTCGTTCGCCGCTTTCTCTTCGTCCGGCGTCCGCGCAAATCCAAAGTGCCGGAACGAATCCTTGTCGTCGATCAACAGCTGATCGAAGAACGCAAAGTTCGAGTCCATGCGATGCCCCAGCACCACGTGGCTCAATTCGTGCGCGATGATCGTGGCCAGGCTCGCTTCATCCGGCAGCACGTCGATCAACCCGCGGCTCAACACGATGGTGTGTCCCAGCGTGTACGATTCCAGCGTCGTCGTCATCATCACCCGGGCGCGCACATCTGGCTGGATGTCCAGATTGTTGGTCACTTCCAGGTTGTTGATCACCGTCTCCAGCACCTTGTCGACTTCGCCCTTCGGCGCCATCAATCCGATGCGCTGCAAACGATCGGCAACGTTATCCTCGGCCTCGCGGTCCCACGACCGCTGCGCCTGCACCGGCGACAAGTCATTCGCCGTCTTGGTCTCGTCCTGAACTGCCGATTCCACCAGGATCTTGCTCAGTTCCTGTTCCTGCGCGTTGTGGCCGATGTTGTAGCCCCACAAGCGCGTCTGCGCCCGGAAGTCCAGCTTCTTGCTTAGCGCGTAGTGCAATTCCTTCTCTTCGCTGTACACAAACGAGGGCAGCCACAATCCCGGCTGCACGTTGGTCCGCCAGCTGTCGAAGTGGAAGTACCACGTCGAGTGGCCTCCGCCTCCGTAGCCGCCGTTAAACCGCACCACGTGATAATCCTGATCCTCGACCCAGATGCGGCCCAGGAAGCGCCCCTTGCCCGACTTCGGCAGCGGGGTTACGTCAAACACCAGGCAGCGCACTTCGCCCAAGAATTCCCGCTTCACGTAGTCAAACTTGTAGTGCTGCTTATCAAATCCATTGGTATCGATGAAAATCATCTGCAGGAAGCCGTCCGGCAGATACTGCATCGCGAACGAGAAGAAGTTGCCGATTCCGCTGAAGATCTTCTTGCCCTTGGTGTCGGTGTCCGACAGCGAAACCAGGTTCACGCCTTTTGCAAAATCAGCCTTGCCCAGAAAATATTTGTCCCCCGCCGGCACGTAACCCATGGTCGCGTCCGGCTTCAGGTTCTGGATGTACGTCTCCACCAGCGGCGAGTACTTGCGAATATCTTCGTTGAGTTGGTTCTCGTTTTTGACGATGCGGTCGAGAACTTCCTCCATCGATTTCGGTTGGTCGGCCGGTTTGGGGGCCGCTGCGGCGGCTTGGGTTCCCATCCCGCCCGACAATAGCACCAGGATGGCTGTAGCTAAGGTACGCATGATTCTCTCCTCAGTATGCTAGACGGAACTCGATTCGTACTCGGGCCGGAAAATCCACCACTTCGCCGTCCCGTTTTGCCGGTTTAAACTTGATTTGTTGCGCCGCCCGCGCCGCTGCTTCATCCAGGCCGTGGCCCAAACCGCTGACCACGCCCTTCACCTGCACGGTGCCGTTTGCCAGGAACACCACATCCAGGGCCACGTCGCCTTCGATCTTGAGTCTGCGCCCTTCGGCGGTGTATTCCGGCCGCGGCTTGTCCACGATCGTAACCGTCGCTGTTCCTGAATCCGCTGAAGCCGCCTTCTTCTTGGGCCCTTCGGTCACCACGGACTGATCCGCAAATCCGCCGCTTTGCACCGTCCCGCGCTTGCCTCCGCCGCCTTCGGGAGGATTTGCTATGCCATTTCCAAATCCGGTGCTGGCCACCGTTCCGCGTACGCCCTTGGCGCCGCCGGTCCCGTTTCCGTATCCATCACCGCCGGGCAGCGCGGGAGATCCTAATCGCGCCACGTTAGTGGTCTTGTTTGGATCGCCTTTGCCGGGAAGTCCGTTGGGATCGCCGAATCCGCCGGTCTGCACCTTATTTACCGGCAAATTCACCGTCGCCGGCGCAGCGCTGCCACTGCTCAGGTTGTTCACCTTCACGTCTTCTTTGGGTCGCTTGGGCTGACTCGTCTGCGTCTCGATCTTTGATTCGAACGTGTTCATCGCTACTAGTTCGGGCGCTTTCGCTTCCAGCTTCTCGATCTTTGGTTGCAGCACCTTTTGCTGCACGAAGATGTGCGGCTGCTTGGGATTCAGCTTCACCGGCTCCACGATCTCGGGTTTCACTTCCACTTTCCGGATCTTCGGCGGCCGCGGCGGCGGTGCCACCGGCACTTCGGTCACCGGCATCGCCAGTGGAATAAATGCCATGTTCCGGAGGGTGTTCATTCTCTCCGGAAAAAATACCGGCAACGCCACAAAGAAACTCAAGAGCACGATCTGTACCGCTGCGCTCGCGCCTACGCGGTTCAGTCGTGACTCGCCTTCGGGAAGCATCTCCAACCGCGCTGGAACCTTCTTGGTCCCAATAGACTGCTTCCACGCATCCGCGCCTTTTCGGTGCGGGCCAAAACCCACGCCCATTCGTGTTTGTGCTGGTGTTTCTTCTAAGATGGTGTTCATTCACTTACCGCCTCAAAGGGTTTCCGTCCGGTAGCACGCCTTAAGAGAACTAGCCTGAATTACTCGGCCGGGCAGACCTTGCTCTTTGGCCTAGCCAGAGTAATCGATTGGGCTGGGGGCCCCGTAATAGGACTTACGTACTAGCGTCGCGAAGTCGCTAATGTCTGTGGCGAACTTTCGGGCGCCGTTCTCTGACCGTTCCTTGGGGCAGTAGTTGCGCTGGGGGGCAACGTCGGCTGTCAGGCGTGGGGCGACAACCTTTCTGTTCCCAGGAGGCGGTCTCGGCCTGCTTCGATCTTTGCGCTTCGGAACTCCCGTATCCGGAGGTATCTTTAGGATGCCAGAGTTCCGAAATTGGGTGCCGGACGAGGGACACGAGCGCACCCAATGCTGTGAGCCCAAGTATGAAACAAGACCCCGAAAATGGGAAGCACGCCGCCTCCGGCATTCCCGTCGGCGCAGGCGGTTCCTCCCTTCTCGTCGCTCATCGCGCCCTTGTCGATCGCTTGTTTTCCGAATCCGGGGCGTCCTCATGGAATTTGCCCCGCGATCGCTTCGATGTGGCTCTCGAGCGCAGCGCAAGCAAGCAATTCGCCTCCACCGCCCCACGCCCCGGACAGCTGGAAGAATATCTCGGCGCTCTCCATCTGCAGGACCTCGCGCTAGCCTGCGCTTGTGCCCAAGGCTGTGCCGATGCCTGGGACCATTTCGTCGCCACCTATCGCGTTTATCTCCGTTCCGCCGCCGGAGCCATCCTTCGCTGCCCCGCGAATTCTCCCGCAGCCTGCGAGCTCGCGGATTCTCTCTTCGCCGACCTCTATGGCGTAAGCGCCGGCAAGCGCGCCGATCTTTCCTTGTTCCGCTATTTCCACGGCCGCAGCTCGCTCAAGACCTGGCTCCGCGCTGTTCTGGCCCAGCGCCATATCGACGCCCTTCGCGCCGGACGCCGCTTCACCGACCTCCAGGATGATGACAATGCCGCGCAAGGCCAGCCGCAGATCTCAGCCCTTAGGCCGCGTATCGATTCCGGATCTCCTGCGGACCCGCACTGCGAGCGCTATGTGTCCCTGCTCACCTCCGCTTTCGAACTCGCGCTCGCTCAGCTCGATTCTCGCGACCGCGATCGCTTGCGCTTGTACTACTGCGAGCAGCAAACTCTCGCCGAAATCGGCCGCCTCCTCGGCGAGCACGAATCCAGCGTGTCCCGCAATCTTGAGCGCATCCGCCGCGATCTCCGCCGCAATGTGGAAGCCGCGCTTCGCAAAGACAGCGCGCCCGTCAACGGCGGCCCATCCCAACCGGGCTTGAGCGACGCGCAGATCGCCCTGTGTTTCCAATACGCTTCCGAGGATGCCCCCATCGATCTAGACAAATTGCTGCCGCGTACTACGCCGCCAAAACCCGCGAGGCCCACGTCATGATCGCGCGATGCAAGGTCGCTCGCGGCTGCCGTTCTAACCAGGGAGACGTCCATGGTGCCTGAAGACCGCGACCCCATCTTCGAAAAAGCACTGGCGCGCCATCTTCGCGCGAAGCTTTCCAGCCCCCGCGCGCCTCGCGAGGGCGGCGAAACCATGGGTGCCCCCAATGCCAGTGCCAGTTCCGGTGTTGCACCGGAGTTTTCAGCGCCCGAGTTTTCAGCGGACGCCGCCTGCCCCAATCCGGAGGTTCTGGCCGCGTACCACGAGCGCCTGCTCGTCCCGGAAGAAATGGCCAGTCTGAAAGGGCACATCGCCACATGCGATCGTTGCCAGGAAATCCTTGCGACCCTCGAAGCCACCGACGACCTCCTGCTCCCCTCCGATCGCACTGCCGGCGAACACCACAACGTTGTGACCATGCCAGCTCCGCCCGTCGAAATTCCCGCGGAGATCGTTGCTGCGGCCGCCCCCGGACCTCTGCCTAGGCCATCCCGCTCCGCGCGCAGAGCGCAATCTTCCTGGCGCAGCAAGACCCTTCGCGGCGCAAATTGGAAATGGCTCGCGCCCGCCGGGGCCATCGCCGCGATTCTTCTTCTCTGGGTCGGCTTCCACGAAAGTCATCCATCGACCTTCGAACTGGCGAAAAACACGCAGCCGGCGGCAGCGCCGCCTGCGGCCTCATCGGCCACTCGTGCCGTCACTGCGGCTCCGCCAAGCAATGAGTTGGCCGATCGCGCAAAGTCGGAACTATCCACCGCACCGCGTTCCCAGGCGGATGCCTTGCCAAGGGAGGAGGCCAGAAAGCGCGAACAGGTCATGCTCGACGAAAAAAAATCGGTCGATGCCGTGGCCGCTAAACCCGCAGCTCCTCATGCGACAACTGCCGCTCCAAAGGTCGTCGGCTCCGCGCCTGCTCCTCCGCCGCTCGATCGCGACTCTCGGGACGTCGGCCTGACGGCCCGGACCCGTGTCGACTCTCCTTCCGTCAGCCAAAAATCCGACCCCGCGCCCGCGGATTCGGCGGCGCAACCCGCGCGCGCTTACGCTCAAGATCAAAACAAGGATGATTCGGCTGAAAGCCAGGCGGAAGGCGTCGCCCAATCGAAGGCCGAGTCCGCCGCGAAAGCCAAACTTGCCAACGGCCGTCAGGCTCCCGAACAGGACAAGCAGCGTGCCGTCGGCAACGTTGTCAATCTGCAAGAAGCGGAAAATCTGGCGTCCAGACAAATTTCTCCAATGTTGCGCGTCGCAAAGATGTCTGGGTCAAATGTAATCTCCGCTCCCAACACGGTAGCTCTCTGGCGCCTCAGTCAGGCCGGGATCATCGAGCATTCCACCGACGCAGGGGCTACCTGGAACGTTCAGGCCAGCGGCGTCGTCAATGAATTGCTTGGCGGCTCCGCTCCATCGGCCTCGGTTTGCTGGGTCGTCGGCCGGGAGGGCACGGTTCTTCGCACCACCGATAGCGGCGCACACTGGCAGAAACTGAACGCTCCCACGGCGGAAGATCTGACAGCGGTGTTTGCCGTCAACGCGCAGCAAGCTACAGTCACCATCAAGACTCCGCCGAAGTTTTATCGCACCACCGACGCCGGCCAGACCTGGACGCAACTTCCCAATCCGTAGCCGCTGCAACTTCGCTTGCGGCTTCTATTGCAAGTGGGACTTGCTTTCGCCCACACTGCAAGAAAATCTTCCTGCCTCGTTCTAACCAGGAACGCGAATTACACGAGGACAAACAAATGAAAATGCCCAACCGCCAGGTTCGTTCCCGGCTAATCTGGAACGGAATCGCATTGCTGACCCTTGGTGTCGCCGCAATTACCGCCGCTGCGAGTCGCAACCATGAGGCGCCGGCGCAGGAAAAATCAGCGACGTCCGATCAATCCACGAATCTGCACGACCAAAGCGATCTCAACGTGACCGTATACAACTCCAACATCGCGCTGATCCGCGATGTCCGCAATTTGACGCTGCCCGCCGGCACTTTCCGCCTCAAATTCGAGGACATCGCCGCGACCGTAAACCCCGCCACGGTGCACTTTCGCTCGCTTACCGATGCGGAAAAGCTCGGCGTGATCGAGCAAAACTACGAATACGATCTTCTGGAACCTGCGAAATTGCTGCACAAATACGTCGGAAAAGAAGTCACGCTGGTGCGCTCCTACCAGGAAAACAACACCACCAAGCGCGAGGAAATCAAGGCCACGCTGCTTGCGGATAACAACGGCCCGGTCTGGAAGATCGGCAACGACATCGTCACCGGCGGCTACTACGAAAGCATGCGTTTTCCGGAAGTGCCTGCCAACCTCTACGACCGGCCGACGCTGCTGATGTCGCTGGAAAATTCCGGCGCGCGCAAGCAGCAGATCGAAGCGTCGTACCTGGCCACGAATCTCTCGTGGAACTCCGACTACGTACTGACGGTTGCGCGCGACGACAAAGCCGCCGATCTTGACGGCTGGGTGACGCTGACCAACAACAGCGGCACCGCGTTTCACAACGCCCGACTGCAACTAGTCGCCGGCGATTTGAACCGCCTCCCGCAGGGCAACCTGATGGCTCGTGACGAGGTGCGTGCGATGAGCAAGGCCGTCGCCGCGCCGCAATTCCAGCAGGAAAATTTCTCGGAATATCATCTGTACTCGCTGGGCCGCCGCACTTCGGTGGAGGACAAAGAGACGAAACAGATCAGCCTGCTGCAAGGAAGCGATGTGCCGGTGAACAAGATCTTCGTGGTGAACGGCCAGAATTTTTACTATCACAACTACCACAATCCCGGCTCGCCGATAAAAGATGCGGTGATGGTCTTCTACAAATTCAAGAACGAAGAGAAGGCCGGGCTGGGCATGCCTCTGCCTGCAGGCAACCTGCGCGTCTACCAGAAGGACTCCAAAGGCGGCGTTCTGTTTGTCGGCGAAGACCGCATCGAGCACACGCCCAAAGATGAAATGATCACCGTGCACATCGGCAATGCGTTCGATGTGGTCTCCGAGCGCAAGCAGACGGACTACAAGAAAATCGCCAGCAACGTCTACGAGATGGAGTTCGAGATCACGCTACGAAATCACAAGGACACGGCGATCACCGTGGAAGCCAACGAGCCCATTGGCGGGAGCTGGGAGATGCTGTCGTCGAGCTACAAGTTCACGAAGACCTCGGCGTGGGCGGCACAGTTCCAGGTACCGGTGGAGAAGAACGGGACCTCGGTGTTGAAGTACCGTGTGCGCGTGACTTGGTAAGCGGGGCGGGTTTGCCCGGCCCCGCTTCTCTGTATGGCGAATCTAAAGCGAAGTTATGCGGCAAGTCCCTCGCGCTCCCCCTACACCTCCGTCAATTTCAAAATAGGCTGTAAATTACTGATGGGACGTAGGTTATAGGAGATTATGGAAATAGAAGAGCGCAAAGACGCTCTAAAATTCTTGAAAACAGGGGCCTTATTTTTCAGCTTTTGGTACAGGGGGGTGGCCCCAATTCCGGGGTTCTGGGCATGCGAAGAATCCCTCCGTGGCTGAAGCCGGAATCTTCGGACGTGTTCTGGCACGGCTGAAGCCGTGCTCTGAGGTTGGTGGTTCCCGCCCCGACATGTTGCGGGTCGAGTCAGTCTGCGTTCACGACTGCGTCGGCTTCGATTTCTACCAGCATTTCGGGGGAGATCAAGCTGCTCACCTGGACCATGCTGGTGGCCGGACGGATTGCACCGAAGAATTCGCCGTGGGCGCGGCCGATTTTCTCCCACTCGGCAATATTGATGACAAAGATTCGCGTGCGGACGACGTCCTTCAGGCTGGCTCCGGCCTTGGTGAGCGCGGCTTCGATATTTCGGATGGTTTGCACCGTCTGGGCGTAGGCGTCGCCGATGCTGACGATTTTGCCGTCCGGCCCGGTGGCGGTGGTTCCGGACACGGTGACGATGTTGCCCACGCGGACCGCCCGTGAGTATCCAACGATGGGCTCCCACTGGACGCCGCTCGATATGTTCTGACGTGACACACGGTGCTCCCGGCCTGGCGCGGTCGTCGCGCAGGCACATGTTAGACTGTAAGGCTTGTGGGAGCCGCGCGCAATTTGTGTGGCGCGACGGTTGGTCCCGAATGCGCCCGCTTCGGAAAGTGGCCGCTACATAGATTCGGAAGCGGATACAGCAAACGCGATGAAATGTAACAACATCCTCGAGGCTATCGGGCGCACGCCGCTGGTGCGGCTCAACCGCATCAACCAGGGCCTGAAGCCGCAGATTTATGTGAAGGCGGATTACATCAATCCCGGCGGGTCTGTAAAAGACCGCATCGGGATTACCATGATCGATGAGGCTGAGAAGAACGGGCTGCTCAAGCCTGGCGGCACGATCATCGAGGGAACTTCGGGCAATACCGGGATGGGCCTGGCGCTAGTCGCGGCGGTCCGCGGCTACAAAATGGTTTTCACCATCACCGACAAGCAGTCGAAGGAAAAAGTGGATCTGTTGAAGGCGCTGGGCGCGGAAGTGATCGTTTGCCCGACGGCAGTCGAACCGGAAGATCCACGCAGCTACTACTCGGTGGCAAAAAAGCTAGCGCGGGAAATGCCGAATTCCTTTTATCCGAATCAGTACGACAACCCAATGAATCCGGAAGCGCATTACCAGACCACCGGACCGGAGATCTGGGACGACTCGGAAGGCAAAATCACGCACTTCGTATGCGGCGTGGGCACCGGGGGCACGATCAGCGGCGTGGGGAAATATCTGAAGGAAAAAAATCCCAGCGTCAAAATTATCGGTGTCGATCCCATCGGTTCGCTGTACTACGAAAAGGTGAAGCACGGCACCGTTGGCAAAGCGACGACCTATGTGGTCGAAGGCATCGGTGAGGATTTCTTTCCCAGGTCCATGAATCTCGACATTTTGGATGACGTGCTGCAGGTGAATGACGAGGAATGCTTCGTGGTCGCGCGCCGGCTGGTAAAAATGGAAGGATTATTCACCGGCGGCTCCGGCGGAGGCTGCATCTCCGCGGCTCTGCGCATGGCGAAAGACCTGGGCCCGGAAGCTTTCGTGGTGGCGTTCCTGCCGGATACCGGGATGCGCTATCTGAGCAAGGTGTACAACGACGAATGGATGCGCGAGCGCGGGTACGCCGATGCCGCAGTGAAAATCACCGCCGGCGAAGTGGTACACGCCAAGCACAAGGCCGGCAAGCAGCGCGAGCTGGTGATCGCGCGGCCGTACCAGACGGTGTTCCACGCGCTGAAGACGATGCAGGAGCAGGACATTTCGCAGATCCCAGTATTTGAGGAAAACCTGCCGATCGGCACGATTTACGAGGACCAGATCCTGCACCTGGCGCTGCAGGGCAAGGACTTGCGCAAGCTAGTGGTGCGCGAAGTGATGAGCAAACCGCTGCCGCAGATTCCGCGGACCGCGCCAGTGGAGCGGGTCACGCATATTTTGAGCAATGAGAATCCCGCGGTGTTCGTGGTGATGGGCGAAGCGCGTTTTGAGATTCTCACCAAATACGACCTGATGAGCACGGTCGCCAGCCTGATGGAACAAAAGAGGTAGTAAGGAGCACCAGTTATGCCGATGGGATCTGCTCCATTGGGTTACGCCTATTTTGTTGGTGTGAAACTTGCCGGTTACACTGGAGCTGCGGCGGTAATCCGGAGATCGTACCCGGAATTCAGGGGCCGAACCTTCGTTGTCGGGCTTGCACGGACAGCCATCGGGATCGCGGTGGGAGCAGCGTACGGAGCGTTGTGGTTCGCATTGGCTGAGTTTCTCGTTCACGCCAAAAATCCGAATGCTTTGTTCTATCTGGCGGCGTTGTTGCCGGTGCGGATGGCGGAGTGGGCGTTGCTCGTGTATCTGTTCTTCGATCGAAGTTTGATGGACCGCCGGAAGGCACTGGGGGTTTGCGCGGGCGGAACGGTGTGGTCGTATTGCCTGGACGTCATTGGCATAGCCGCGGCGCTGGTGGTTCCTGGCGGCGCGTGGATTTGTTAGCGGCGCGGAGAGGGTTGCGTGAAGATCCTGGATTTTAACGAGCGGCTGAAGAATTCGATACTCATCGCGGACGGCGCGATGGGTTCGTTGCTGCACGAATCGGTGGGTGCGCAGCGCTGTTTTGACGAACTGAATCACACGGAGCCGGAAGCGGTTTTTCGGGTGCACCAGGCGTACATCGAAGCGGGCGCGCAAATCATCGAGACGAATACGTTCGGGGCGAACCGCTTCAAGCTGGAACCGTTGGGACTGGGGGAGGACGTACAGAAGCTCAACGGCCGCGGCGTGAAAATCGCGCGCGAGGCTCGGGAATCGGCATCGCGCGAAGTGCTGATCGCGGGTTCGATCGGGCCGCTGGGCATTGGAGTGCAGGCGCGGCATCCGGAGCCCGGCGAGATTCTCGACATCTTTCACGAGCAGGCATTGGCGCTCGAGGAGCGCGGCGTCGATCTTTTTTGCCTGGAAACGTTCACCTACATTGAAGAACTGCTGCTGGCCATCGACGCGATCCGTTCGTTCTCGGGTTTGCCGATCATCGCGCAGCTCACGTATTCCGAAGAGGGCACGGCGTACGGCGATTTGCGGCCGACCGATGCGGCAGCGCAGTTGAAGAACAAAAATGTGCAGGTAGTCGGCGCGAACTGCACGCTCGGTCCGCAATCGCTACTGCCGATTCTGGGCGAACTAGCGGGCGTGGATGGATTGCGAGTGAGCGGGATGCCGAACGCCGGTTTTCCGAAGCGCGAAGGCGACCGCATCGTGTACCCGAAGTCGTCTCCGGAATATTTCGCGCTGTTCGCGAGAGAAGCCGCAGCGCTCGGCGTGCGTATTCTGGGCGGCTGCTGCGGCACGACTCCGGCGCACGTTCGGGCGATGGCGGAAGCAGTGAAGTCGCTGGGCCCGGCGCAGGCTAAGGCCGTGGCGCACGCGGTGGAAGTGGCCGCGAAACCTGTTGCGGTGGCGCACCGCGATCCGGAAAGCAAATTCTGGAAGAAGCTGAAGGCCAATCAGTTCGCGGTGTGCTGCGAGATCGATCCACCCAAGGGACTTTCGCTCGATCGCATCTTCGAGCAGGTGGACAAGATCATGGCGTCGGGCAAGGTGGATGCCATCGACATCAATAGCGGGGCGATGGCGCGTGTGGGAATGGATGCGCTGGTGGTTGCTGGGGCGCTGGAAGCGCGCGGCATCGAAACCGTCCCACACCTGACGACGCGGGACTACAACATCATTGGATTGCAGGCCATGTTGCTGGGGGCGTGGACCGTCGGCGGGGTGCGCAATGTTCTGGCGATCACCGGCGATCCGCCATCGGTGGGCGACTATCCGGAAGCCAGCGGCGTGTACGAAGTGGATTCGGTCGGGCTGGTAAAAATTCTGCACCGGTTGAATCAGGGCACCGACTGGGCCGGCAAGACGCTGGGGGGCGCAACGAATTTTGCGATCGGCGTGGCGGTGAACCCGGTTTCCGACGATATCGATGCGGAGATCGAGCGCTTTCACGCCAAGGTGGAAGCCGGCGCGCACTATGCGATGACGCAGCCGCTGTTCGACCCACAGCACTGGTATGCGTTCGTGAAGAAACTTGGCGGCAAGCCGGCGATTCCGATTTTGATCGGGATCTGGCCACTGAACAGCTACAAGCAGGCGTTGCGCTTAAACAATGAAGTGCCGGGCATTGTGATCCCGCAGCCGCTGCTGAAGTCGATGGAAGAGGCGGGGGCATCGGCGCGCGACCGCGGCTTTGAATGCGCGCGGGAGATGCTGGCTTGGTCGCGAACGGAATTGGCGGGGGCTTATTTGATTCCGCCGTTCAAGAGGTATGAGGAAGTTCTGGATATTTTGTAGCGGAGTTTCCCGGGGATCAAAGCCTAAGCCCGAGAGAATCGATTTTTGCCGCTGATCGAAACGGCCTCACCCCTGAAGGGGTGAGCTACATGTTGGGGGCGGTTTAGGATGGCAGCTCTTTTTTGGGGAACCAGGGGACGAAGATGCTTGTGGTTCGCTGGTAGTCGCGATATTCGTTGCCGCGGGTGCGCAGTGCTTGGGCTTCTGTTGCGGGGATGCCGGTGATGCTCAGCAGGAAATAGAGGACCAGGGCCGGAGAGATGAGTCCGAGCCAGCCCCAGGGCGAGCCGAGCGCGAAGACCGCGTATCCGACCCAGACCAGCCAATCGAAGAAATAATTGGGGTGTCGTGAGTATTTCCAGAGGCCAGCGCGCAAAGTTTTGCCGCTGTTGGCGGGATTTTTCTTAAAGCGGTTTAGCTGTTCGTCGGCGACCGCCTCTCCGATCATGGCCAAGAGCCACATGCCGGCGCCGATTTTTTCGATGCGGGCCAGGGGCGCTGCGGGGTTGACGCATGCCAGCAGAAACGGCAGCGCCAGGACGACAACGAGCACGGCCTGAAACTCAAACAAAAAGAGGAATCGGAACGGCAGGTAAGTTTTCCATTCCTTGCGAAGCTGCACGTAGCGGCCTTCCTCAGGCTTGCCGACCACGCGCGCAAAAAGAAGATAGGCAGCGAGGCGCAATCCCCAGAAACCAACCATGCTGGCCATAGCCCATTTGCGCGCCGGATAACCGGAAGCAGCGATGGCATAGAAAAAGGCGAGAACCGCGAGACCGCCGGCCCAGCCGACGTCCACGATGGCGGCGTTGCGGATCAGCAGATGGATGGTCCAGAGGACGAGCATCATCACAGCGACGAGCGCGGCACCCATCCAGGCCAGGTGTTCGACTTGCTGCAGAATCACCGGTGAATCATCGCATGAATTCGCGGCGTGAAAAGTGAAAGATGAGCAATGGAAACATCGGGTGCGGGGAAGGCGAAGTCATAATGGGCGGTCCATGCATCCAATCCGTGGAAGCGCCCCGACAGCCGTAGAGTGCCACCGACCCCACGTTAAGAATCCAAACGACGCGCACCATCTGCTGTGGCTGCCGTGGTGAGGAACCGGCGGTGAGTAAGCCCGGGCGCACTCTGCTCCCGCCGCAGGGAAGGAGGTTTCGCCGATGAATCGCTGGCTGACGCATTACGCCAAGGAATTCTTTTTTCGTTCCCTGAGGGGAATTCGCGGCGGATTTTTGGAGATTGTGTGTCCGGAGGAGACATATACATTTGGCGAGCCGAACTCGGGGCTGCGCGCGATGGCGGTGATTCATGATGAGAGATTTTTCGTGCGCGCGCTAACCGGCGCAGACGTGGGCATGGGTGAGGCATACATGAACGGCGACTGGACAACGCCGGACCTGGTTTCTGTGGTGCGGCTGGCGGTACGCAATCTGCGTTTGCTGGACGCGCAGCACAAGATCTTGTCGGGCGTGAGGGCGCTCACCGAGCGGGTACGTCACAGCTTGCGCGCGAATACGATTCGCGGCAGCCGGCGAAACATTAATGCGCACTACGATCTGGGCAACGATTTCTACCGGCTGTTTCTGGACGAACGCATGATGTATTCGTGCGCGTATTTTCGCGCGAAGGACGACTCATTGGAGCTGGCGCAACGGCAGAAACTCGATTTGATCTGCCAGAAGCTGCAGATCGAACCTGGCGATCGGGTTCTGGAAATCGGCTGCGGCTGGGGCGGGTTCGCGCTACACGCGGCGCGTTACTACGGAGCGTACGTTACCGCGGTGACGATCAGCCCGGCGCAGTATCAATACGTGAAGGAGGCGCTGGCCCAGGCCGAGTTGACTCCGGGATGCGTGCGACTGGTGCTGGAGGACTACCGGCGGCTGGAAGGGCGTTACGACAAGATCGTGAGCATCGAAATGTTCGAGGCGGTGGGGCTCGATCACTACGACGACTTTTTCGGAGCGTGCGACCGGCTGCTGACGCCGGATGGATCGATGCTGTTGCAAACCATCACGTTGCCGGAGCAGCAGGCGGCTACCTATCGCAAGCGGGTCGACTGGATCCAGACTTATATTTTCCCCGGCAGCGAGCTGGCGGTGGTCGGCGAGATTCTGCGGTCGCTGGGACGCCGGACGGAACTGTCGTTGGCGAATGCGGAAAATCTGGGTGCGCATTACGCGCGAACGCTGGCGCTTTGGCGCGAGCGATTTTTCCGGCACCTGGCGGAAGCGCGCAGGATGGGATTCGACGAACGGTTCCAGCGGATGTGGGATTTCTACCTGGGTTGGTGCGAGGGAGCGTTTCGCGAACGGTATATCAATGTTGCGCAGTTGTTGCTGGCGAAGAATGGGACGCCGCGGCGGTTGCTGGGCGATCCGGCGTTTTCCAGTGCGGCGGTGGCTTCGGGGCGGATGCCGGCGTAGGACAGTCGCAACAGCGGAACACAGAGCTTGGTTAATTTCTGACACCTTGCCGAGATCGGGCTGAAGCCCGGTGCAAAAACACCGCCGCTTTGTGAACACCGTCAGTTCGTGGCGGGGACGGCGCTGGTGTGATCGTGGATGATGCGCCAGCCTTCGGGGAATCGCTGCCATACCAGGGAGAAGACGCCGCCGACGTCGCCCTTTGACCGCGTCAGATGCCAATGGCCGAGCAGGAGCGCGGCGTCGGGGCCGAGGAAGCGATACTCCAAGCCTGAAAATTGGAGCTGGCCCATGGCTTCACGGTCAGCGTAGCTGCTCTTGTAGCGGGCCAGGACGGCGTCCCAGCCGCGGACAATGCCTGACGTTCCGGAGAAAGTGACATCCGGGGAGCGCCAATACGCGGTCATGAAGGCATCGATGTCGCCGTGATTCCAGGCGGCTTGCTGGGCTTCCATTAGTTTCTGGATGGCGGCTTGGTCTGGTTCGTTTGGCTCGCCGGCGGCGGACAAAGAAACAGGAGAGGTCACGCCGGCGAGGCCAACACCTGCGAGTAAGGCAAGTAGAATCAATGAGATGCGAGACTTAGGCATTGAGGAAGCTCCCAACGCAGCAAGAATTTGGGCGGAGCATAGAGGAGCAAGGCGGACAGCGCAAGGGCTGAATGCGGATTGCCTCCCCGAGACAGAACGCCGGAGGACTCGTAAACTGCTTAAACTAAGCTACTTATCTAGTTCTACTTCACTAGTACTGGCGAGCTATAGGTATGGTAGAAGCGTGCGGCGAAACTGTGGGTAGAAAGAGGAGTCGATGTTCGCCGCTATGCTATTTGCGATTTCCATCGTTGCTCTGTCGCAATTTGGAATCTATTACTGGCGCGCAGTGCTAGCCGCGGTGGCGGGCCAGCCGGTGTCGGATGGCGTTCTTGCGGCGGCGGGCGTGGCGAACGGGCGCGTGACTGCGAACGACTTCGGCACCCTTGCAGGGCTGCATGAGTTGACGCCGAATCTGATTCCCAGCGGCGGCGGATTGGGACCTGTGCGGATGTATTATCGCGCGGTGGACGGCGTCAGTGCACTGATCGGACGGCATATGCCGTCGGTGGCAGCGTGGTGCGATCAGGAGCTGACGGTTTGCGCGCGGTATGCCGCGGTGCAGATCGATCGTAGGTTGCAAGCTAACCTGGAGCTGGCGGCTTCGCTGCGCTCGTGCTAATTGAGGGTTGCCGCCCGGCAGCCTGATGATCTAATTTTCAAACATTCCTGACGAGCGACGAAGCAGGAGGGACGGGATGAATCCGACCAAATTCACCCTGCGTAATGTGCGTATCCTTCACGCGGTTTTCCTGCTGTCGATGTTTCTCTACATCCTAATTCTGCGACTGATCAAGGCTCCGGATCAAACCGTGCCGGCCGGAACTGTTCTCGCATTCGCCTTTGTTGCGTTTAGCGATGTTGGAATCGCGCTATTCATCAGGTCTCGCAAAGTGCGGGCATCGGAAGAGACATTGCGGACGCAGCCGAACGATCCGGGGGCATTGAATCAATGGCGAGTGGGAATGATCGTCTCATTCGTATTGGCGGAAACGATTGCGCTGCTCGGCTTGGCCCTTAAATTTCTCGGAGTGGAGTGGAAAATTGCCGGCGCGTTCTTCGCATTTGCAATCTTTCTGATGTTGCTTTGGATGCCGCGGCTGGACGTGGCGGAGGCTCGTTAGATTTCTGCTCGAGATTTCTTCTAGCGATCCAACTTTCCTGTTAATACTGTCACCGAGGCTTTCGGCAAAGTGAACTTGCCGTCGGGCTTGGCAGTCAGCGTTGAAATCGCGGGCGGACCGTCGGGGTCGGCGTGACTTTTTGCGCCATCGGGGTGCCAGACGTATTGTTCGGCGCCGAAGGTGGTCATGGCGACTGAGCCCGCGAAATGTTGAGAAGATTTCGCGTCTGCGGCGGCGAATTCAATTTTTACCTCGTGGGCGTTGGTCGGGTCTTTGTTGATCAGCATGAGGGACCAGTCGCCGTCGGGGCGTTTAGCGGCGTAGGCGGTGATCAGCACGTGGCCGGCTTCGTCGGTGACATCAACTGAGGAAGGAGCCAGTTGGTGCATGCCGGCGCCGTGTTTGACCCAGTCGAGGTTGATCAAGCGGCTGGCAAAGTATTGTGACGTGTGCTGGGAGATTTCGAGTTTCTGGTTGGCGACGAAATTTCCATAGGTGCTCCAGCCATGGCAGCCGGGGCGGAGGGGCTCAGGCTGGATCGGCGAGTGGTAGAAGACCGCGCCGCCGCTGGCGAGAAATGATCCGGCGTTGTCGGTGAGCCAGAGGGCGGCGAAATTGTCGGTCATTTCCGCCGTAAGACCCCAGGACAAATTGCTTTCGGTGATCATTAGCGGAACGTTTGCCGGAACACCGTCTTCGCGGAACACGTGCAGCATGTGGGAAACAAGTTCGGGCTCGCGATAGAGATCGGACCAGCTGCCTTCGCAGGGCGGGAACGGATAGTGCTCGTAAGAGACGAAGGCAAGATCGTTGATACGGCCGTGTTCTTTCAGGTAGTCGACGAAGCGGCCGAGCCAGGAAGTGCGACCGCGGGCGTCGGGCCAGACGAGTAAGTCTTCGTTGAAGCCTTCGAAGATCGGGCCGCCGAGTTTGAGTTTGGGATCGACGCGATGGAGCGCCGAGGCCCACTGCAGATATAGGGCGGCGTAATCTTCCGGCATGGTTTTCTTGCCGTCGGGCTCTTCGCCGATCTCGACATAGGAAATGGGGTAGCCGCGCTTCTTCAGATAGGCGAGCTGGTTGGCGCTGTCTTCGGGAGTGGCGTAGATCAGGGAAGTGGCGATCATCGCCGGCAATTTGTTGGTGATGCCGCTGGTGAAGAACAGATCGAGGCCGGTTTGAATGCGCGATGATTCGATGTCGGCCCCGGTGTGCCATGGATCCATCGAAGAAGTCATCGTGGCGGTCTGGCTTTGTCCCGGGGTGTGGGTGATCAGGTCGATGAATTTGCCGGCGGAGTTGAAATTTCCAGCGTAGATTTCGTTGACGGCGTAGCCCACGCAGTTGCGTGGATCATCGGTGCCGTGAGTGTCGCAGGTGTCGGAGGATTCGGTCATCAAGATGCGTAGGTATTTTGTTTTTATCGGAGATGGCGTGAGGCGAAGAGTTGTGGCGCCGCCTTGGCCATTGGTTACGTTGCCGGAAGGGAAGGCCATCCAGATGCCGTTGATGGGCCGCTCGAAAGCGTTCTCGCCGCTCCAATACTGCACAACGTATTGGCGGGCGTAAGGATTGGCCCAATCGATGCGGATAGCGCTGATGTCTTCGGGGGTGTCGAACTCAATGACGATCCATTGCGGATGAGTGGAGTCATCTTCGCCCGTGAATTTTTTGGTGAGATACGGATTGCTCTTCCAATAGGTCGCGGGATTTCCGTCGGTGAGGCGAGAGAATTTGTCGGCGGAGGCGTCACTGCGCGTGTTGCCGCGATGCGTGAGCGAATAGCCAAAGGATTGGCGGATAGGATCCTTGAGTTCGGCGCTGCCGGTGAAGTAGCCGCTTTGGTGGGTGGGATCGCTCCAGGCGCCGTGGGGATTCCAGTGCCAGGCAGCGATGGTGAGTTCAGTGTTGAGGCGATAGGTGATGGGCCCCCAGCCAGCGGACAATGATTCTTTAAGGATGGGATCGCTGTAGACGGCGTCGAAGTGATTCGCTTGGAGGATGTCGACAGAAGTGCCGAGCGCGAGATCGGGATCAAAGGAAATGGCGTGCGCCGAGGTGGTGTCGACGCGCACGGTCTGAGCGTTGGCGTTCACCGGAGCAAGGGTCGCGAGCGCGACCAGGACCGTCAGACAGCTGTGGAAAAATGGAGTCGTTTTCATCGCCACAGAGCCTCCGCGGGAAGGCGCATTATAGCGTTTAATCCGATTCAAACATGGATTTTTTGAAGGTGAGACCAACAGGATCAGGTGTTAGTTGCGCTCGCCCGGAGTGCCGGCCACTTTGAAGACGATCAGGGTTTGATCATCGCCGGCCTCGAGGTCGCCGCAATGCGAGGCGAGTGATCGCTGCAGCACCCCGCTGATTTCCTTGGCGCTCAAACCGTTGGTGTTGCGAAGGGCGGCCTCGATGCCCCGGTAGCCGAATTCGTCATCGTGACGGTTGCAGGCCTCCAGAATGCCATCGCTCAGGAAAAGGAAAATGTCGCCGGGCCGGGCCTCAACAACGCACTCGTCGAAGTCAGCTTTCGCAAACATTCCCAAGGGGATGCCTATGGCATCAATGATCTCCATTTTTCCGTTGCGGTAGTAGACGGGGCGAGGCAAGCCGGAATTGGCGATGCGCAGAACCAGGCGCTGATCGTCCCAGGCGCCATACATGAGGGCGATGTAACGATCGTCGAGCGGGCGCTCCATCAGCGCCTGATTTACGGCCGACAGCATTTCCGCGGGGCCGAGTTCGCGTTCCATCAACGAGCGAATGATGCCGCTGGTCAACGCGGCATACAGCGCGGCGGGCGCGCCCTTACCCGAGACGTCGCCGAGCACTCCGACATTGAGTTTGGATTTCGAGTAAAAGCCGAAGTCGAACATGTCGCCGGCGATGATGCGCGCCGGCCGGCAGAGGCTGGCTACCGCCGCATTGTTCATCGGCGGCATACCGCTGGGTTGCAGGCGCTTCTGAAGTTCGCGCGCGAAATTCAGATCCTGGTTGAGCTGGCGCTCCTGCTTGCTGACGCGGTCATAGAGAATGGCGTTTTCCAGCGCAACAGCAAGCTGGGACGCGAGGAGCATCACCGCTTCGACGTGGCTTGGACGGAAGTAGTCGCAGGTGGCGTTTTCAATATCGAGAACGCCGATCAGCTTTTCCTTGGTGATCAGCGGGACGCTGAGCTCGGAGCAAGTCTCTTCGTGAAATTTGATGTAGCGCGAATCAGCGCGAACGTTGGGCACGACAACCGGCTGACGATAACGTGCGGCGTAGCCAACCAGGCCGCGATTGATGGGAATATCCGGCTTGGCGATGACCTGGGAACCGGACAGCGAGAAGCGATGCTTGAGATTTTGACCGCAGGCGTCCAGCAGGAGAATGGAAAATGTCTGGTACTCGATCAGCTCGGCGAGCAATTCGCCAATGCGACGGAGCAACTGATCGGTATTGAGGACGGCATTGAGCTCGCGGCTGATGCCGTTGAGCAGATGCAGCGTTTTCGCTTGTGCTTCGGCGGCTTCTTTGGCTTTGCGGAGTTCCTGCTCGCGTTCGCGGCGATCGGAGACGTCGCGGAGAAAGGCTCCAAAAAATTCGCCCCGATCGCTTTGGATCGGTCCGCTGATGGTGACTTCCACGGGAAATTCCCGCCCGCTGCGATGGCGAGCAGTTACTTCCATGCGGAGGTTAGCGATCGGATTCTCGCCGGTTTCGCGAAAGTGTTCCAGTGCGTCACCAGGGACAGGAGGAATGATTTTGTCCCACAGCGCGCAGCCGATGGCTTCCTCGACGGTCCAGCCGAAGGTCTGCGTGGCTTTGGCGTTCCAGGTAACGATACGGCCCTCCATATCGATGCCAATGAAGGCATCGGGAGCCGTTTCGAGAACAAGATGAGAAAGCGCCTCGCTGTGAGCGAGACGTTGGACGGCGTCGCGGCCCATCCGCTCCTCCGGCCGCACACAAGTGTGCGGCGACCTGTGATTAGGTTTATCTTAGCGCGAAAGTGCGGGTCTAAAGCATCCGCCACTACGGGGAAGTCGGATCAGACCGGACCGGACCGGTCTAAAGAACCGGCCAAATAAGTAACTGCATTCTGCTAAGGTCTTTTAAGGTACGAAAAAGCGAAACGCGCGGAGAACACATGGCGACCTTTAAGCTGACGGAGTATCAAGACGCGAGCCCGGAGGTCCGTGCGGTGTACGACGACATCATGGCCACGCGTAAAACCGACTGGATCAACAATTTCTGGAAGGCCATCGCGCACGATCCGGCGACGCTGAGACGCACGTGGGAAAGCATCAAGGAGATCATGGGACCCGGAGCGATTGATCCGCTCACTAAGGAGCTGATCTACGTGGCGGTCAGCGTCACGAATAACTGCCACTACTGCATCGCGTCGCATACCGCGTCGGCGCGAAATAAGGGCATGACCGACGAGATGTTCCACGAGCTACAGGCGGTGATCGGCATGGCCAATGAAACCAACAAGCTGGTCACCGGCTATCAAGTGGAAGTGGATGAACAATTTAAGGGCGCCCTCAAACCCCTGACACCGGCGCAAAGCGCGCGATAACAGGAGTACAAGTTCCGGCGCGGAACACCTGTACGGAAGGACAGTATATTTAAGCCTCTCAGGGCTCGTACCATTACGCCTGTATCCCGCGAACCTCGGATTGCCACGTTCGCGTTCTGATTCCGCTTGGGATTACAAAACTCTAGCCGCGCAGGTGAGTGCTGCCATGCCGCCAACAGCCAAAGATCTTGATGTCGCCACGATCACTTCCCATTCGCCCGCTGGGACCACCGGCGGAGGGAAAACGCAACCTGTCGCCATGGAAATTCCGGTGACGGTAAATGGGGCCCGAACGGTGGAAGGCAGCGACAAGCGCGAGCCGTTTTCGGAGACGACGCAGACGGTGTTGGTTTTCGGCAACGGTGCGGTGATCCGGCTGTCCTCGAGCGTTACGCCGGGACAACTGCTGTTCCTGACCAACGAAAAAACGAAGAAAGAAGTGGTTTGCCAGGTTTTGAAATCGAAGAACTACAGCAATGTGAGCGGGTACGTCGAGCTGGAATTTACCGAAGCAGTGTCGGGATTCTGGGGCGTGCGATTTGCGGCGGAAGGGCAGAGCAAGGCAGGCGCACCGGGCAGTGCACAGGTGGCGAGCACGCCAAAGGTGCAGCCTTCCTCTCCCGCGGCGACGAGCGTGCCAAAGCAGCCGTTACCCGTGGCTCCGGTGACCGCTGCGAAGACGGAAACCGTGACTGCGAGTGCGCCGAAGATTGAAATAAAGCCGCCCGCGATACAGCCGCGCGCCAGCGAAACGCCATCCGTGGCGGGGTTGCCGAAGCCTCCGGCGTTGCCCAATTCGTGGGGCAGCGCTACCACGTCCACGAACTCGCGCGCACCTGAAGTGAAGGCACCCGCGGCGCCGCCGGCCAAGGCCCCGAGCACACCGCCAGTTTCGCAAACGCACTTGTCCGGAGAAGCGCTGAAGCGCGAATCGGCGCGTTTGCAAGAACAACTTTCGGCGATGCTGTTCAACACCGAAGAGCCAGCGGCGACACACAAGCAGTCGAACGCCGAGTCCGCGTCCAAAGTCATTGAGATGACAAAGTCGCAGCCGCCGGCAACGAAGACGACTTCGCCGGCGAAGGGCAGCGGCCTGGATGCTGAGGAGGTCAAGATCCCATCCTGGCTGGAGCCGCTCGCCCGCAACGCGGGAACGCCCGCGCAAAACGAGCTCGCCACTGAGGCGGCGGAATCCGATGACGCTGTTGAGTATGAGGTGCAGGATCTGTCCACACCGGCGAACTCGCAACAACTTGCGGTGGTGCCGGCTCCCGAACCAGTGCAAGATCTGGCGGCCGTACCGGAATTTTCGGCGCGCGAACACCGTCCGGCAAAAAATAACAAGGTGATTCTGATCGCCGCGGCGGCAGCCGCATTTTTGGTGCTAGCGGCGGGCACGACGTGGTATTTGCGGCAGTCGCCGAGTGCGTCCTCACAAGCCGCAGTCACGGCCGCGACCCCGAGCAGCACAGTGGCAGTGCAGCCGGCGACGAAGAGTTCAGCGGATGCGCCGACTGGCAATGCCGCCGGTGGCGGAGGAAATTTCAGCTCGACGCCTAGCGCTTTGTCGGCAGTAGCTTCCACGGCCGTCAATTCGCAGCCTACGACTCCGACGGCGCAGCCTCTCAAGGGCGCATCCGACCGGAATACCGCGGCGGAACTATCCGCTTATCGGAAGCTGGCGGAACCGCCGCAGCCGGTGCAGCCGCAGCCGAAGAAAGCGAGTCTTGGGGAGGTGCGCCTGGCCGCGCCCTCCGCAGCGCGACGTCCCGCGGTGCAGGAAGCTGGAGCAATCGAACTGGCGCCGACGATTGGACACGTAGCGCCGACGGGCGATGCTTTGGGCGGGGGATTGGTAGGCAGCGGGAGCAAGCCCGTGGCGCCGAACGCGCCGCTTCCGGTGGGAGGCGACGTGAGACAGGCGAAGCTGATTTCGTCAACGCCGCCGCAGTATCCCTTGCTGGCGAAAACGCAGCACATCGAAGGCAACGTGCGTATCGACGCGCTGGTCGACGAAAACGGCAAAGTATCGTTGATGAAGGTGGTTTCGGGCCCGACGCTGCTGCAACAGGCGGCGATGGATGCGATTCGTCAGTGGAAGTATCAGCCGGCAACGCTGGATGGCAAGGCGGTGCCGATGCACCTGACGGTCACGCTGCAATTCCGGTTGCAATAAGCCGAGCGAACAACACTTGGAAGCCGCGCCGCGAAGAGCCGGCGCGGCTTTTCGTTTTGCCGGGGACTTTCCGGCTCTTTCCGCCGGCTACATAAGTTTTGCTAATGAGACAAAAAATTGACATAACCTGCGGTGATAGCGCCTAGGCTGTAAGCAAGCGCGTTTGTTTCGGGCAGGAGACGGACGTCCCAATTTGGTTGTTCCTTTGCGATTTTCCTTCCTCCAACATTCCTGATTGCAAAGCGCGGAGGTACAAGTTACCCGGGGATGTTTCGATCATGAGTTCGAAGGAAAGCTTCACCAGACAAGAAGAACCGGCAGATCCCGTCGCGGTTGCGGCGAGCGCCCTGGAGTTCCCGATGCGATATTTGCGATTCGGAGAATTTCAGGTGGATCTGCAGCGCGAGGAGCTGTGGAAGAACGGCGAACGCGTGCGGCTGCAGGGCAAGGTGTATCAGACCCTTCTGATTTTGCTGAATCGCGCCGGGGAAGTCGTGACGCGCGAGGAAGTGCGGCGGCACCTGTGGCCGGAAAATCCGCAGGTGAATTTCGACGCCAACGTCAACACGTCAATGAACAAGCTGCGGCAGGCTCTCGGTGATTCTCCGGAAAATCCGGCGTACATCGAAACAATTCCGCGGAAGGGCTACAGCTTTCTGGTGAAGGTAGAGCATTTCGATACATTGCAGCCGTTTGCGGCAAAAACGGTGGCCGGCGGCGTTGAGCGAAGAGGCGTCGATGCGCTGGGGCAGGAGCCGGCGCGCGACATAGCGGTGAGTTATTTGCTGCCGCTCGGGCTGCGAATCGCGACGTTGCTGCTGGCTGGGATGATTGTAGGGGCGCTCCTGGTGCTGGCGTGGTTTTCTTACGTGCGGACGCATCGAGTGCTGCATTCCGCAGGCGGCGGCGAACAGGTATGCGAACCGAACTTTCGCGCTGCAACGCCTAGGTCGCGCGTTTTCTTTGCAACAGTTCCGCGCTGCGCTGCGCCAGTTCATTCACAAGAAACCCCATCTTCGGATGACTAGGCTCAAAATCGACGGGAAGATCGTGTTCACGCAATGCTTCCGAGGTTAGCGGGCCGATGGAGCCCACCAGAATCTTGCCGAATGCGCCGCGAATTTTTTCCGCCAGGTGCATTTCCTCAGCGATCTTGAGTAGATGGATTACCTGCACGGAGGTGGTGAAGACTGCCACGTCGACATTTCCGTTGGCGATGGAGGTCACCGCCGCACGAAGCGGGCCGGTGTCTTCGGGTAGCGCCCATTCGTAAACGGGAACGCGAGTCACTTGTGCTCCACGCTTGGAAAGGCCTGCGAGAAGCTGCGGATTGGAGGCGCCGTATTCCTGAACGGCGACGCGTTTCCCTTGGATCGGAAGGGTTTCCGTTTTTCCATCCAATGCCGCGAGCAATTCGCGCCAGGTGTTCGGCTCGGGGACGGCGAGGGCTACCGGCACTTCCAGTTCTTTCAGTACGGCCATGGGTTTCGGTCCGCGCGCTACGACCGGCAAGCGTCGCAGGGCGGAGATGAAATCTTCGCGCGGGCAAACTGTTTCGGCGACGCGGGTCAGCGCCCGGGTGCCGACGCCGGTGAGCAGAATCAGCAGGTCGAAGCCGCCGGCAAGCAACGCACGCGTGAAGCCTTGTGCTTCAGTATTGGATTCGATGGGGACTTCGCGCATGGACGGCGCCACGGTGGCGTTACCGCCGAAGGTGGCGATCAGCTTGGCCATCTCCGGCGCGCGCCGACTCTCCAGCGAAAGGACGCGCAATCCGGCGAAGCCCGTCGGTGAGGTTGCAGTGCCCATCGGGGCTATCATCACACGATTTTCCGATTTTCGGTGCGCTACGAAAGATCGCCGTTGAGGCGGCTCAGTTCAGATATTGGCTGAGCGACCGATTGCTGTGCTGTTGCCTTACATCGGATTAAGGCTGGCGGCCGGCGCAAACGCTGCCTGCGGTTCGCTCTGCGCGGTGGTGGAGATTGGTGTGGCGATGGCCGCGTAGGGCTGCGCCGATGGATAGGTGATGTACAGGGCAACGCCGGTGAACAGCGCGCCGGCAACAAAATTTCCGAGCGTGACCGGCAGCAAGTTCCAGAGCAGGAACTGAGACACCGAGATCGGTGCGCCGAGAATCATTCCCGAAGGAATCAGAAACATATTCACGACGGAATGTTCGAAGCCCAACGCGAAGAAAGTCATGATCGGCAGCCACATCGCGGCGATTTTCCCGAGGGCGGACCGCGAGACCAAGGCCATCATCGCGCCGACGGTGACCATCCAGTTGCACAGGATCGCTTTGATGAACACCGTTCCCCAACCGCTCAATCCGAGGGCCGAATATCCGGTGGTCTTTTTGAGGGCCGCTTGCTTGATCAGGTCGGCGATGGCGCCGCCGTTGCCGGTGCGCCAATTGGTGATGGCCAGAAAGAAAAGCAAGGCGAAGAGCAGGCTTCCGATCAAGTTGCCGAGATACACCCAGAAAAGATTGCGTGCCAGTTTAGGAAAACTCAGCGTTCCGGCCATCAGGCCCGCCGGGAGCAGTGCGAAATTTCCGGTAACGAGTTCGAGACCCAGCAATACGAGTATCACGAAGCCCACAGGAAAAACGATCGCGCCGACGATGGGCGGAAGTCCCTGCGACAACACTGTGAAAACCAGTGCCGTTGCGTATCCAAGAAACGCGCCCGCGAGAATTCCTCGAATGAGCATGTCGCGAACGGGCAGTTCGGACTTCGTTCTGGCGATTTGCGTGGCTTCCTGCACCAGGTCCTTTGGAATTACATAGTCGCTCATGTTCTAAAGCTCCTTCTCGGCAAGAATGACGGCGTAGATCTGGCCTCCAGTGAAGCCGGTTAGTCACCCTCTGGAGACACTTCGGAAGAGCGCGGGTCTCGGGGAATCCAGGTAGCAACGGCGGGCAGCGCGTTGCTGGGCGCCCAGTCGGCGCTGGTTTCGCGTTGGTAGCGCTGCGATTGAATGATTTCGGCCACGACTTCAGGGAGTTTGTCGTCGCACGGCACGGTTTCGAGAATTTCGCGACCCGCGACGGCGTTGGGTCCGGTGCGCCCGCCAGTGTAGATGGCGACGGCATCGACGATGTTGCCGTCGATCTTGGTTTTGAAGCCACGTAGTCCCACGTCCGCCGCTTGATGATTGCCGCAGCCTGCCGGACATCCGGACCAGTGGATCGTCAATGGATTGACGTGGCTGCCAAGTTTTTCTTTGAGCGCTTGTGACAGAGCAACTGCGCGACTCTTGGTCTCGATCAGAGCGAGATTGCAGTAGTCAGTGCCGACACAGGCCACCAGCCCGCGCAGGAACGGTGATGGGCGCGGAGAGAATTCCTTGAGCAGCGATTCCGCAAGCAGATCGTCCACGCGGTCGGTGGCAACGTTGGGGATGATCGCGTTCTGGCCGATCGTCAGGCGAATCTCGCCGCTTCCATATTCTTCCGCCAGGCGCGCCAGCTCTTCCACCTGTGAGGGATTGACCCTGCCGGTGGGGATGCAAATGCCGACGGCGACGCGTTCCTTTTGCTGCTGGGAAGAAACGCCAAGATGGTCCACGTGCGTGGCGCCGCGCATGTCCTTGCCGCGAAATTCCAGTTCGTGCCCCAGCCGCGCGACGAGTTCGGATCGCAACCTCTTAATGCCCCATTGCTCGATCAGAAAGGCGAAGCGGCATTTAGAGCGCGCTTCCCGAGGTCCATGATCGCGGTAAATTCTCACGAGTTCGGCCACCAGGGTCGCGGCCTGAAAAATTTCCACGAAAACATTCAGCGAGGAAGCGATCGTGAATCCGCCCGATCCCATTTTGCCGCCGACCAGCACGTTGAAACCGACGCGTCCGCCCTTCCGGGCGGGGACCAGAGCGATGTCCTGCGATTCGTTGTGCGTGCAGTTGTCCAAACATCCGGTGATGGTGATGTTCAGTTTGCGGGGCAGGTTTGCGAACGCTGGGTTGCCGTCGGCGCCTACAAAGAGGCGGTCCAATTCCTGCACCACCGGGGACGCGTCGAACAGCTCATGCGGCGTCAGCCCGGCCAGTGCGCAGCCATTGATGTTGCGAATGTTGTCGATGCCGGTTTGCAGCGAGCGAAGGTCCACGCCGCGCAGCTTTTCCCATATTACCGGCACGCTGTCGAGCGTGAATCCCCGCAATTCGAGCTGCTGCCGCGTGGTGATGTCCAGCACGCTGTTGCCCAGCCGCCGCGACAGGTCCGCCACCGCGCGCAATTGAGCGCTGGTCACAAATCCATTGGGCATACGCACCCGCATCATGAACTTGCCGGGCGTCGGGCGGCGAAAAAACACTCCGACCCATTTCAGCAACTCCTTTTCGGCGGCCGTGAGGGCCGCAGCGCCGCGGTCGATGATCTCTGGCAGACATTCGCGGATGCGAAGTCCGTTGCCGTCCATGGACGCCTTGTAGCCTTCGATGGCGTTCGGAGCGATGGCCGGGCGCGCTTCTTGAAAAGCTTGTTGGGATTCGAGATTGCTCGAACTGCTCGAGAGGATCGGCTGCAAGACGGCCTCCTGGCGCCGCAAGGGATGCAACCATCTCGGTTGGTTTCCGCGCCTGCGAAATCAACGCACTGGGATATTGGCTCGTCCTGGAGCGAATAACTGCCACCGGTGGCGACGAGACTTGTCATCGCTCCGGTCATGCTGGCGAGGCCGGCGTGCTTTTCAACTTGGAAAGACGCCGAAAGGGTACGAAGGGCCGCGGCCCTCCGGTATCGAGAACGTTTGGTGAGTCTGGCATCACGAGCAGGCGATCTCAAACGCAAAATTTCGTTTCCCCAAATCGAAGAAATACGCGAGCGCCGGACTCGCCGCCACCCGGGGCGGTAATCGGAGCTTTCTTCGGTGATTATTTCGAAGGCGCGATCGGTTCGATGGCATCAGCTCTGTGATGGAGCACTTGCGTCGGCGATCCTACCCGTAACTAGTAGCTGGCTTTCCATGTACTCCGCTGCTTGCGACCAGTTTGGCAGGTTCGTATACTGGCGACCCGGGCATGTGGATGGTCTTGCGGGTGGGTAGCCCGCAAAACTCGCCTCGGTTGGCCCTGCAAAATCCCGCCTGCTCTTCGTCTGCAGGCTGTAGTGCAAAAACAGTGCGAAACAGCGGTAAGGTTCTGCCATGCCGCTCCAGGAGCTCTCTGCATGTCGTCGCTAGCGCCTACACCCGAAGAGATGAATGTCTACCAGAACGCCGAAGCGCGTTTCGAGGTAGCCGCGCAGAAATTGGGGCTCGAGCAGGGTGTGTATCGCTATCTGAAGTATCCGGATAAAGAAATCACCATGTACATTCCGGTGGGCATGGACAACGGCACGCTGGAAGTGTTCACCGGCTATCGTGTGCTGCACTCCACGGTGCGCGGCCCGGGCAAGGGTGGAATTCGCTTTGCGCCCGATGTCAGCCTGGACGAAGTGCGCGCGCTGGCTACCTGGATGACCTGGAAGTGCGCGGTCGTAAACATTCCGTTCGGCGGCGCGAAAGGCGGCATCATCTGCGATCCACGCAAAATGTCGCGCGGCGAACTCGAACGCCTCACGCGCCGCTACACTGCTGAACTTGCGAGTTGGCTCGGTCCCGAGCGTGACGTTCCCGCGCCGGACGTGGGCACCAACGAGCAAACCATGGCCTGGGTGATGGACACGTACTCCATGCACGTAGGCCAGGCCACCACCGCCGTCGTCACCGGCAAGCCCATCGAACTCGGCGGCTCTGCCGGGCGTCGCGAGGCCACTGGCCGTGGCGTGATGATCTGCTGCGACAAAGCCCTCACCAAGTTGGGCATCAAGCGCCAAGGCTGCCGCGTCGTGATTCAAGGCTTCGGGAACGTTGGCTCCATGGCTGCCATGCTGATGCAGCAGGTCGGCTACAAAATCGTGGGCCTCGCCGACATCGGCGGCGGCCTTTACAACGAAAACGGTTTTGACGCGCTGAAAGCGATTGACTGGGTGCACACGCAGAAAAAGCCGCTGCAGGATTTCCCGGGTGGCGGCACGAAAATGACCGCGCGCGACGTGTTGTTCCAGCCCTGCGAAATCGCTATTCCGGCAGCGATTGAAAATCAGATCACCGAAAGGAACGCCAACCAAGTGCAAGCGCGTATTTTGTGCGAAGGTGCGAACGGTCCGACGACCTGGCAAGCCGACGCCATCATCGATAAAAAGGGCATCTTCACCGTGCCGGATATCCTGGGCAACGCCGGAGGAGTCACGGTCAGCTATTTCGAGTGGGTGCAGGACCGCCAGGGCTTTTTCTGGCGCGAAAGCGAAGTCAACGAACGCCTGCTCGACGTGATGGAAAATGCTTTCGATCAGGTGGTACGCTATGCGGAATTGCACAAGGTCAACAATCGCATCGCGGCTTATATGCTGGCCATCGACCGTGTTGCGAGCGCGTTGAAATTGCGCGGAATTTACGCCTGATTCCAGGGTCGTGTAATACGTCGCGCCCCCCGCCGCGCGAGCTTCAAAATCACTTGTTTCCCCGCTGGGTTCCGAAGATAATTCGGCGCCAGCAAGGAGCTTGCCGTGTCGACAGACGCCCTTCTTCCGGGTTCTGCGAAAAGTGAGAAGCAGCACCGTCTGGACATCTGCGTCGCGGGACGCTGGATGTATGAGCGTGCAAATATCGTCGCGTCCGACGGCAATCTTTCCGTGCGTCTGGACTCCCAGCGCATTCTTACCACGCCTACGTGCATGAACAAGGGGATGCTGACGCCATCCGATCTCGTGGTGATCGATCTGGAAGGCCGCCACCTTTCCGGCGAGCGTAAGGCGTCTTCCGAGCTCGCGATGCATCTTTTGTTTTACAAGATGCGGCCCGACGTGATGGCGATTTGTCACGCGCATCCGCCGACGGCCACCGGATTTGCGGTTTCGGGTCGCGCGCTGGATCAGGCGCTGCTACCGGAAGTGATCGTGGGCCTGGGACAGATTCCGCTAGTGAAGTACGGCACACCCGGCACACCGGAACTAAGCGCGGCCATCGAGCCATATGTAATGCACTACGATGCGCTGCTGTTGGCCAATCATGGCGCGGTGACCTGCGGTCCCGATTTGCTGACCGCCTTCTTCCGCATGGAGACGATCGAGCACTTTGCAAAGATCACTATGGCAGCCGAGAAGGTCGGAAGTCCACGGTTGCTCTCCAGTCGGGAAGTCGCCAAGCTCATGGCCGCGCGCTCGCGCTATTCCGTCGTGCCGCCGCCAGGGGGTGGTGCGGAACTGCCGGTTACCTGCGACAGCAGCGAAACCACCGCTGCCGATCATGTGCGGCTCACGCGCAGCGAACTGGACGCGCTGATCGACGAGGCCGTCCGCAAAGATCGCACCCGCCGCTAACTAGGATTCTCCACTCGCTCGATCTGACTCGTCCCGCGGTCTACCAACACGACGGCTCCAATAATCATTGCCGCGGCAAATCCGAAATTCAATGTGATGCGTTCTCCCGCCATCCACCAACCCAGCAGCACCGCGACAATCGGATTCACGTACGTGTGGGTGGCCACCAGAGTTGGTGAATAACGCTCAAGGAGCCAATTGTAGGCCGTGAATGCGATCACCGATCCGAAAACAATCAGGTATGCCAGTGCCAGCCACGATCGCGAAGTCACCTGGGCGAACGAGAACCCCCGCCATTCCCCTGCCAGCGTTCCCGTCGCCAACAGCATCGCCGAACCCGACAACAGTGACATCGCCGACAGCAGCAATGGGCTGCCGGAAAGCTGCGACCTGCGAGAGTAGATGATTCCGGCCGACCATCCGAGCGCTCCGACGAGCACCGCGATGGCTCCGGTCATCATTCCGGTCCCCAGCACGAGTACGCTCTTGCCCATCAGCAGCGCGACACCGCCCAGCCCCACGAGGACGCCCGCTGCCAGCATGGCGTTGATTCGCCATCGCCGCGCCGCTGCGGAAGCAATCGCGAACACGAAGATCGGCTCGGTGGCCACAAGCAGCGAAGCTAGACCGGATGGCACGCGAGTCTCCGCCCAATGCAGCGAGCCGTGCCCGATCAGGAAAAACAGCGCGCCGATCACGATGCTGGCGCGTACTTGCGCCGCAGTTGGCTTGAGGCCCTTGAGAACACACCAGAGCAGCAAAATCGTGCCGGCCGTGAGGTGGCGCAGACCCGCCGTATAAAGAGGCGGAATGGTTTCCACGGCGTAACGGATGGCGAGGTATGTCGAGCCCCAAATGATCCAGATGGAAAAGAAGGAAAAGAGAACGAGCGAGCGGTTCGCGCGATTCGCAATACCCGGCGTCAGGGGTATTTCCTGGACGGATGTGGCAGCGCGTTCGGTGGACATGGTAGCGAGCTCCTGTAATGGCCTATGTGTGTTAAACTCATTACAAGGCTACACTGACAGTTGTAACGAGTCAAGTACAGTTAACTCGTTACACCTAGGAGCGCCGGTTTATGAAATCGCCTGACATCTTCGCGACGCACAACTTCGGTAAGGTCTCCCCGTGGATTGACCTGGTCAACAGTGAGGAATACGACGGTTTTGGCAATTTCTCGGACCGTCTGGACGACCCAGCGTGGCTGGAGTCGTTTCTTCGCCGTTGGCGGCTGCATCCTGCGCAGGCCAGGAAAGCGCCATTGACTGCGCTGAAGTCGTTACGCCGCTCCCTGCGCGGCGTAGCTGAGGCATTGTCCGCCTCAGGCGTCCCGGACGCACGGGAGATTGCTCAAATCAACACGCTCATGGATGTTCCCGTGCGGCAAAGGCTCGTGGGTCGGGAAAAGGAAAGACGCATCGAAATCGCGCCGTTGCGATCGGATTGGGATTGGATCCTCTCGCGCATCGCCGCCTCGGCTGCCGAAGCGATCGTGGCCGGCCTGCAGAGCCGCATCAGGATTTGCGCGAACGATGAATGCCGGTGGGCCTTCCGCGATCCTACCAAGGCGAAAACGAAACGTTGGTGCAGCGACAGCACTTGCGGCAACCGCGCTCGTGTCCGGCGTGCCCGTGCCGCCGTGCGCTGATCGGTCATCCGATTGACTATGCCAATTTGCTGGCAGGCGATGACGTAACTCGCGGGTGCGTCGACGCATCCTTTTTAGTGAGTATCTCCCCTGAAGGAGAAAACATGGAACCTAGAATCGATTACAGAAAATATACGCAGGAGGTGCAGAAACATTTATACGGGCTGGAAGAGTACGTTGCGGCCAGTGGGCTGGATCATCGTTTGGTCCTGCTGCTAAAGATGCGGGCCTCACAGATCAATGGCTGCGCCTACTGCATTGACATGCACTCGAAGGACGCACGGGCCCTCGGGGAAACCGAACAGCGCCTTTACGAGCTGGATGCCTGGGGCGAAACGCCGTTTTACACCGACCGCGAGCGAGCCGCCCTGGAATGGGTCGAATCGATCACCCGGGTATCGGAAACTCACGTTCCCGACGAAGTCTTTGAAAAGGTGAAAAAGCAATTCAGCGAGAAAGAAATCGTGGACCTTACGCTGGTGGCAGCCATGATCAATCTGTGGAATCGCATCGCGATTCCGCTTCGCGCGGTGCCCGGCAAATATCAGTCCAAGCATGTTCCGGCGTCGGCGGTGGCGACCGCGTCCTAAACATCGCAAATCGATCGTTCTGGGGAGCGTGCCGATAGACGCTCCCCATTCCTGCGGTCCGCTAGCTCCCACCCGACCGATCCTTGCATCCAAAATCAGCAAGATTGAAGAAGACTCCAGTATTACCGCGGATAGAATACCTCTGCTCAAGAACAACGGGGGTTTCCATGGCCCGAACAAAAGAATTCTTCGCAGCGATCAGTGCCGGAGACGCGACGGCGGCTCGCACGCTGCTTGATGCCGAGCCCGCACTCGCCAACGCGAAGAACGAGCACGGCCAGTCTGCAGTCCTGGCATCCGTCTACAACGGGCGAACGGAAATCCGCGATCTGCTAATTGCCCGCACCGCGGACCTACAGCTTCACGAGGCTGCCGCCGCCGGGCAGTTGGAACGCGTCAAGCATCTAGTCGACGCGAATCCCGAGCTTGCGCGGAGTTACTCGCCCGATGGCTTTCCGGTGTTCGCGTTGGCCTGCACGTTCGGCCACCTGCCGGTGGCGATGTACCTGTTCGAGATGGGCGCGCTGGTCGACGCGGTTGCTGCCAACGGAACGGGCTACAACGCGCTAACCGGAGCTGTGGCGGGTGGCCGCGCCGATGTGGTGGATTGGCTGCTGCAAAATGGCGCCGAACCGAACTATCGGTACGGCGCAGGCTTTACGCCGCTGCTCACTGCCGCCGCGAACGGCCATCTGGAAATTGTGAAAATGCTGCTGCTGCACGGCGCGGATGCGGAAGTGAAAACCAACGACGGTAAGTCCGCAGCGGATATCGCGGAAGAGAGAAAACATCCGGCCGTAGCTCAATTTCTTCGCGGCAGCGCGAAAGCCTGATCTGCCGCCGGGAAAATTTCCTGGCGTCGAAGCTGCCGATCCATGCCTCGCGCGGTAACCTCCTTTCGATCTCACCGCAATCTGCGTTTCCGACCGTGACTATTCCTCGCGCAAAACCTGCATCGGCTCCACGCGCGCGGCGCGCATCGCGGGCAACAGAGAGGCGGCAACCGAGACGCCAAGCACGAGGGCAACCACAGCCGCAAGCGTAGTTGCGTCCGACGGCGCCACGCCGTACAGCATTCCGGACAGCAAGCGACCTGAGGCAATCGCCAGGATCCAGCCTGCCAGACAGCCGAGTAGCGTTACGCCGATGCCCTGCCACAAAAACTGTTTCACGATCTGACTCCGCAGCGCCCCCAATGCAAGGCGGAGCCCCACTTCGCGCTTTCGGACGTTTACCGAATAACTCAGGGTTCCGTGCAAGCCGACGCACGCCAGTGAAATCGCGGTCACCGCGAAAAATGCCAGCAGGACCGTGCGCATCCGATTTTCCGCAAAGGCATCGTCAAGATGGTCGGTCAGCGGGCTGATATCGAAAACCGATCGTCCCGGTTCGATCTCATGAATCTTCGAGCGCAACGTTTGCGCCATGGCCATGGGGTCGCCAGTCGTGCGCACCAGGTAGTACGGATCGGGCATCGGCGCGCTGAAGCACCAATACACCGCCGGGCCCGGCTCACGGTTGATTCCGCTCTCTCTCGCGTCGCCAACGATGCCGCGGATTTGTCCCGGCGGCAGAAAGGAATTGCCCAGCATTTGAATGTGCTGCCCGGCAGCTCCGTCGCGGGCCAAAAAAGTATCCGCGAAACTCCGATTCACCATGATCTGAGGATTCTTTATGTCTTCGCGACACGCCTCGCCGCTTAGCAGCGGAATTTTCATGGTCTCGAAGTAACCTGGTGAGGTAAAACGGGTCTCGGCAAGAACCTTGTGCTGCGGATCCTGCTCTCCCTCAAGAATCTTCGTCTCCGTTTGATACTGGCCCGAAACGCCCGGCAGCATTGCAGAAGTCGCTGCGGCCTCGACACCCGGGACGCTGCGCAGGGCCTCGACGATCAGCGCGATTCGCTGCATCAGCCGTGGCATGTCGGCGGTCTCGCCCCAAGATGCGCTGATATGCATGGTCAAAATGGAGTTGGTCTCAAAACCGGGCGAGACACGGCCCAGCGCCTGAAAGCTGCGCAGCAGTAGGCCTGCTCCCGCCAGCAAAGTAACCGCAAGCGCGACTTGCACGCCTACCAGCATCCATTGCAATGGATTGCGCGCCGACACTTGCGTTCGACTGGCCTGCGCAAGCGAGCCGGAGATGCCGCCCCGTGTGCCGCGAATTGCCGGAAAGAGTCCGCAAAGCAGCGTCACCAACACCGAGCACGCCATCGCGTACGCTACGATTCGCGCATCGAGATGGATTTCCTCCACGCGCGGCAAATTTGCCGCTAGAGCGCGAAACACATGCGCTGCACCCCAGGCCACAAGCAAGCCGAGCGCGGCTCCGGACAGGGCCAACACAAATGCTTCCGTGAGAAATTGTGTCACCAACGTGCCGCGCGAGGCACCGAGCGAGAAGCGGACGGAGATTTCATGCTGCCGCTGTGCCGAGCGCGCCAGCAGCAACGCCACGATGTTGGTACACGCAATCAGCAGCAGCAAAGACACCGATCCGAACAAAATCCACAACGACTTGCGCACGCCGCTGACGGTCGTTTCTTTCAGCGGTTCGATCGATACCGCCAGATCGCCGTCCGATTTCGGAAAGGCCTTGCCCAGTTGCGCCTGCACCGTCGCGAGATCCGCTTGAGCCTGCGCCACGCTCACTCCGGGTTTCAGGCGGCCCACGGTCCGGTACCAGGTGGCGTTGCGGCTCTGCGTGTACGGCGCGCCGATCAAAACGGGAGTCCAGACGTCGACGTCGTGAATCGGAAAAAGAAACGACGCGGGCATAACGCCCACTACCTGGGAGGAATGGCCGCCGATCCGCAGCTGTTTTCCCACCATCGTCGGATCGGCGCCAAAACGCCGCCGCCAATAGCGGTCGCTGATCAGCACTGCGCTTGGTCCGCCATAGCGTTCTTCTTCAGGCCTGAAATCGCGGCCGAGTGCGGGCGCCACTCCCCAGACCTGCACGAAGCGCGGCGCGACCAATCCCCAGGTGATTTTTTCCGGCAGCGCACCCGAGGTTTCCGATGCGTCGTCCACGTAGTAGCCGGTGATCGCCTGGAAGGTCGAGTTCATGCGATTCCAGTCCTCCACGCGCACGGGAGCCACATAGCTCGACGGATTGCTAAGCTTGGGCTGGAATTGCGAAATCGCCATCAATTGATCGCCGTTCGGAAACGGCAAGGGCTGCAGGAGGATCGCGTCGATGGCGGAGAAGACCGCGCTGTTGGCGCCGATTCCCAGCGCCAGGGTCAGAATCACGGCGAGAGAGAAGGATGGAGATTTCCGGATGAATCGAATTGCCGATTTCAAATTGGTGATGGAAGCGTCCATGATGCGCACGCGATAGACGTCGCGCAGCTCTTCCTTGATTTGTTCGTGCCCGCCAAATTCCAGCATCGCCTGCCGCCGAGCCTGTTGCGGCGACATTCCCGACGCGATGTTTTCGTCGATCAGAGCATCGATATGAAATCGCAACTCGGAATCCAACTTTGCATCGGGAGCGCTGCGGCGAAACCACGGCTTCCACCAAATCACGGCTGCCTCCTACTCCGCCGTCTGCATGATGTGGGTAACGGCTTGAGCGAGCCGCGCCCAGTTAGACTCCTCGCTGTGCAATTGCTTCCGGCCCTTGGCGGACAATTTGTAAAATTTCGCCTGCCGGCCGTTTTCCGACTCGCCCCAATCCGCGGCGAGCCAGCCGCGTTTCTCCAGCCGATGCAGCGCCGGATAGAGCGAACCCTGCTGGACCTGCAGGACTTCTTTGGAGATTTGGCGAATGCGCCGGGAAATGCCGTAGCCATGCACCGGTCCAAGCGCGACGATTTTCAAAATGAGCATGTCCAGAGTGCCCTGAAGCAGATCGGACTTTTCGATAGGCATCGCGCCTCCTAGACAATCTACCCATCACTACGCTTCGATAGGTAGATTGTCAAGGGGAGGCTCGTCGAGGCCGGAGACGGTTTGGACGTAAAATGCCAACGCCGGGAAGTTTCAGCCGGGATTCCTGGAGCGCTCCATGCAGACTACCGATCTTCTGGTGATCGGCGCTGGACCATATGGTCTCTCGATCGCTGCACATGCTACAGACGCGGGCCTAAGTGTCGCCGTTGTTGGCGAGTCGATGGCTTTCTGGAAGCACAACATGCCGCGTGGCATGTTGCTGCGCTCCGGGCTTGATTGGCACCTGGACGCCTCAGGAGTCCACACACTCGAGGCTTTTCTCGAACAAAGAAAGATCCCGAGAAACGACGCGGAGCCGATGCCCCTCGAAATGTTCCGCGACTATGCCGAATGGTTCCGTCAAGCCAACCGCCTGGACGTGCAAGCACTGCACGTCAATCGTGTGTGCCGCGTGGATGGCCAGCACGAAGCGCACTGCGACAACGGGGAAACTATTCGGGCCCGCAACGTTGTGGCCGCTCCTGGCATCGCGCCGTTCACTAGTGTTCCTGCTGAGCTTTCGGCCAGCGTCCCTGACGATCGAAGGAGCCACACGGCCACGCTGGTGGATTTTCGGCATCTCGAGGGGAAACGCTGCCTGATCTTGGGCGGGCGCCAAAGCGCTTTTGAGTGGGCTGCCCTGATGATCGAAGACGGCGTCGAGTCGGTTGACCTTGTGTTCCGTCATGAAACGCCTCAATTTGTGTCTTCGGACTGGTCGTTCACTGACGCGATGGTCGACAATGCGCTGCGAGTGCGAGGCTGGTTTCGGCGTCTCAATCCGGGCGAACAGCGAGCCATTGAGAAGCGGTTCTGGAGCGTGGGCCGGCTTCAGCTCGAACCTTGGCTCTGGCCGCGGGTAAATAAGAGAAACGTGCGCCTGTGGCCCAACTCACGAGTGGCTGGCTGGCAGGTAGCACCGAGCGGTGCAATCGAGACCCGCCTTGAGCAAGGTGACTCGCTTCTAGCGGATCATATCGTCTGCGCCACCGGTTACCGCGTGGACGTGTCGCGAGTGAATTATCTGGCCAAGGACGTCGCGTCGGGTGAGCTCGGCGTGAGCGACGGGTTTCCTATTCTTGATGAAGACTTTCAGACCACGATACCGGGACTTTACATTGTCGGGCAGGCGTCGACCCGGCATTTTGGGCCCTTCTTCGGCTTCGTCAGGGGAGGTATCGCTTCGGCTCGAATTGTCGTCGCCAGCTTGCAGCATTCGATGGCTTGATTTGGCGGAGGTGCGTTGCATACGGTACCTTTCCGCAGACCCGTGTTGAATTTGCAGGCGCTTGAAATTACTATGGGCGTACACGGGAAAGGAGGGTGATCCAGAAAAATGAAAAATTCTGATTGTAGTGGTAAACGTGAGGTGGCTGAGGCTTAAGGCGTGATTGCTTAAGTCCTAGCGAAGTTTGGATTCGCAAAGGCCTTCGCGCCTTCAGCCAATTCCAGACAGACTACCGGCGGCCCCGCAGAGCTACTGCGGGGCCGTTGAATTTTGGGCTGGCGTTTGCGGGCATTTCGCGCAACCTAAAGGAGGGTTGATCGGGCTCTTTTCTGTCGTTGACGGATCTAAGGCCATGAAACAAAAATCCCCATCGCATCGTCTGTACCTGTGTCTCTGCCCGATGTCTAATCCATACGTGTAGCACCCAGGAGGCCTCCCATGCGCAACTGGACGGCCGATTTTCGCTTCGGACTCCGTGCCCTTCGCCGCAGCCCTGGATTCGCGATCGGCGCCATTCTCGTACTCGCCCTCGGCATCGGCGCCAACACCGCAATCTTCTCCATCGTCAATGCCGTGCTACTGCGCCCGCTGCCATATGAAGATCCTTCCCGCCTGGTGCAGGTCTGGCACGTTCCTCCGGCCAAAAGCTTCCCCGGCATTACGCTTTTCTCGGTCTCCCCCGCCAACTACCTTGACTGGCAAGCGCAAAGCTCCTCCTTTGATTCTATGGCTATCTACGGCGGCCGAAGCCTCACGTTCGGCGGCAAGGACCAGCCGGAAATGCTTCAAGCCTCCAACGTAGCCCCAGAGTTCTTCTCCGTCCTGCGTGCCCGTCCCCTTCTCGGCCGCATGTTCTCGCGCGAGGAAAATCGCCCGGGCTCCAATCATGTGATCCTTCTGGGCTACAAGGTCTGGCGTGACCGTTTTGGCGCTGATCCCAACATCGTGGGTCGCGACATCACCCTCGATTCGCAGCCTTACTCCGTTGTTGGCGTGATGCCTGAAAAATTTCGTTTCCCCAGTTTCGCCGAGGCCTGGGTGCCTCTGGGTTGGACCAACGAGGAGCGCGCGGTACGCGGCAATCACAATTACCTGGTCATCGCTCGGCTCAAATCCGGAGTGGACATCACGCAAGCCAAAAGCGAGCTGGCGACGATCTCTACCCGCCTCGAGCAACTCTATCCCGAGGACGACAAAGGCTGGGGCGCCACGGTCGTCCCATTGCGCGAACAATTGGTCGGCGATGTGCGCACCGCCCTGCTGGTCTTGCTTGGAGCGGTCGCGTTCGTTCTTCTCATCGCCTGCGCCAACGTCGCCAATCTCGTCCTCGCGAAAACGCTCGCGCGCCGGAAAGAAATCGCTATTCGCAGCTCGCTGGGCGCCAGCCGTGCCGCGATCCTTCGGAACATTCTGTCCGAAACTGTACTGCTATCCGTCATTGGAGGCGTGCTCGGTTTCCTGCTTGCTCGCGTGAGCCTCGATGTTTCGTTGCGGCTTCTCGCCGATCACCTGCCATCCTTCGCGGAGATCACACTCGACACCCGGGTCCTCGCGTTCACGCTCTTGCTTTCCGTGATTGCCGGCGTTCTCGCTGGCTTCATTCCCTCACTGCGTTTCTCTCGCGTCGACGTGAACGCAGGTCTGAAGCTCGGCCAGAGCCGCGGCAGCTCCGACTCCGGCGGCAAGACGCGCAACCTCCTCGTGGTCTCAGAGGTTGCGCTTTCGCTGGTCTTGCTGGTAGGTGCCGGACTCATGGTGCGCACGCTAATGGAGCTTCGCAACGTCAGCCCCGGCTTCGATTCCTCCAAAGTGCTGACCATGGACGTTTCTGTCGGGCGCACCAAGTTCCCCACGCCTGCCGCCTCGATCAACTTTTTCAACGAAGTGTTGCAGCGCGTACGCGCGGTGCCAGGAATTGAATCTGCCGGCGTCATCGACTCACTGCCACTCAATGGGGGCGGTTCGCATCAACCCTTTTCCATCGAGGGACGTCCCGTTCTTCCCATGGCCGACCAACCAGAAGTGGATGTCCGCATGATTAGTCCCGGCTATCTGCCGGCCATGCACGTTCCTATCATTCGTGGGCGCGATTTCCAGGATTCCGACGCTGCCGGGCGACCCGGTGCTGCTCTCATCAGCGAATCCCTGGCGCGCCGGTTCTGGCCCAACGAAGATCCCATCGGCAAGCATCTGACGCTGACGTTTTTCCCCGACGTCGTTCGGGAAGTCGTCGGCGTCGTGGGAAACGTGAAACTCGATTCACTGGACGAAACTCGCCCGGTTGATGCCATTTACGTCGCTCTAGCTCAGATGAGCGTCCCTAAAGGATCCACTTTTCAATCTTTTGGCCTGACGCTTGCCGCGCGCGCCGCCTCCGACCCGCACGGCATAATTTCCGCGGTGACCGACGCTGTCCATCAAGTCGGCTCTGACGTTCCGGTTCTTAACGTTCTCAGCATGGACGAGATCATCGCGCAATCCGTGTCTCCACAGCGCTTCAACGTGCTCTTGCTGTCCTCATTTGCCGGACTTGCGCTGTTGCTCGCCGCCGTCGGCATTTACGGGGTCCTGTCGTACACGGTGCGCCGCCGCGTTCGGGAAATCGGCATTCGCATGGCCCTGGGTGCCACAGATTCGGACGTCCTGAAACTCATCGTCACCGACGGTATGAAGCCCATCCTTCTCGGCGTCGTCATCGGCCTCGCTGCCGCTCTGGCCCTTAGCCGCCTGATCGCTTCGCTGATCTTCGGCGTGCGTCCTACCGACCCGCTCACGTTCGGCGCCGTCGCCTTCATACTGGTAGCTGTCGGCATCCTGGCCAACATCGTGCCTGCGTACCGCGCCACGCGCATCGAGCCAGTGCGCACGCTCCGCGATGAGTAGCGCAGCTGGGTTCGAGTCAGGTTTGGCAAACAGGAAGTAAGTGCCCAAAGAGGGAGCAGCCGGCGGGCGACAAGCATGCAGGTGTCGCAGTTTTCGGGTGCCCATGAGGCTCCGCATATCCCGGTTTGACACTGCTGGGCAACGCGGCAATACTGAGCCACGATGATCGGGCAGCTTCGCGGGCGCCTTACCGACAAACGACCGAACCAGGTTCTTGTGGATGTTGGCGGCGTCGGCTACCTTGTCCAGGTTCCGCTCTCCACGTACGCCGCGCTCGGCGAACTCCACGGCGAAGTCACCCTGCTGATTCACACGCACGTGCGCGAAGATGCTTTTTCCCTCTACGGCTTTCTCTCTTCGCGCGAAAAACATTTTTTTGAGATGTTGCTCTCGGCCTCCGGCGTCGGCCCGTCGCTCGCGCTTAAGATCTTGTCTGGAATGAGCGTGGAAGAATTGGTTCCCGCCATTCGCAATAGCGATCTCGGTCGCCTGACGAAAATTCCTGGCGTGGGCCGCAAGACCGCCGAGCGCATGGTGGTCGAGCTCAAAGATAAATTGGACGCCGTGACCGTCGAAGCTGCGGATCGTCCGGCGCCGAGCTCTCCCGCCGGGATCGAAGCCGATGTTGTATCCGCGCTGGTCAATTTGGGCTATGACGCGCGGACCGCGGAGGGTGCTGTGGGAGAAGCCAAGCGCGAGACCGGCACCAGAAATTTCGAGCAGTTGCTGCGCACCTCGCTGCAAGTGCTCAGCGCGCCGAAGGGCCGGGCGGCGAGATCATAAATGGCCGACGCGAGCGCAAAACGCATGATGGTGAACCGCCAACCCGAGCGCATTGTGTCCGGCACTGCGTATGATGAAGACGCACGCATCGAAGCCAGTGTTCGGCCCAAGCGGCTGGACGAATACATCGGGCAAAAAAGGGTCAAAGAGAATATTCAGATTGCTATACAAGCCGCGCGCAGCCGTGGCGAGGCTTTGGATCACGTGTTGCTGTATGGCCCGCCCGGTTTGGGCAAGACCACGCTGGCGCAGATCATTGCCAACGAGCTGAACGTTCCGATCAAAACCAGCGCCGGCCCGTTGCTCGAACGTAAGGGAGACCTGACCGCAATCCTTACTTCGCTCGAGGGCAAGGAAGTTTTCTTTCTCGACGAAATTCATCGGCTGCAACCGGCGGTCGAGGAAGTGCTTTACCCGGCGATGGAGGATTTCCGCGTCGATCTGATCATCGGTCAGGGCCCCGGCGCGCGCATTCATCCGTTCCCGCTAGGACATTTCACGCTGATTGGCGCCACCACGCGCGCGGGATTGATCACTGCGCCCTTGCGCTCGCGCTTTGGCATCGTTCATCGTCTTGATTTTTACGAGCCGGAAGATTTGCTGATCATCCTGAATCGATCGGCGAAAATTCTGAACATCGAGATGGATGAGGGTGGGGCGGAAGAAATTGCCCGCCGCTGCCGTGGAACGCCACGCGTCGCCAATCGCTTGTTGCGGCGGGCTCGCGATTTCGCGGAAGTCCGCGCCGCCGGACGCATCACCCGCGCGGTCGCGCAAGAGTCCTTGTCCATGCTCGGGGTCGATGAAAACGGGCTGGACGAAGTTGATCGCAACCTGATGATCGCGCTGCTCGATAAATACGGCGGAGGGCCGGTGGGCGTCGGTACGCTGGCGGCCTCGCTCAGCGAAGAAGAAGACGCGATCGAGGAGATGTACGAACCCTATCTGATGCAGATCGGCATGATCGACCGCACGCCGCGCGGTCGTGTCGCGACGCCTCGGGCCTACGAATACTTCAACCGCGAACAACCTCGCCGCCAGCCCCGCCTGTTCTAGTGGTGGCGACGCAATTTCCTCAAAGCGAGAGTTCGCACACAATCGCCCCACTCAGTTCTTCCCTGGAGTCGCTGAGAAAGTTCCCATCGCCATGCGGTCAACGGGACGTAAGGCTGATTTTTTTGGCAATCCTGCCATTTGATGGGCATTTGTGCGGCTCTTCGGCATTTGAAGTAAACAATCTGTAACGAGCTATCTAACAAGTTACCGGATAACAGGTCGCCGCATCACATCGGTGTGCGGAAAAAAATCAGTGCCGCCAAGAAAGATCTGAGGAGGAAGTCGTGAAAGTTCGAAATTTAGTGATGATTGCCTTGTTTGTCGCCATGTCGACGCTGCTAGCGGGAAGAGCTCGCGCCGACGAAGCAAACCAAACGGTTAAAGTGAAATTCAGCGAGGCGGTGCAGATTCCGGGACAGGTCTTACCCGCGGGAACCTATTTGTTCGTGATGGCGGACACCGAGGATCGCCAGATCGTACAGATTTTGAGCGAAGACCGTTCGAAGTCCTTCGGCTTTGTGCAAACGATGAATCGACAGCGCGCCGAGGCGACGGGCGGCGTTACGTTCACCATTGCTGAGCGAGGCGTAGCCGAGCCCGCCGCGGTCATCGCGTGGTTCTACCCGGGTCGAACCACAGGTCATGAATTCCTGTACCCCCGCAACGTCGAAAAAGAGCTGGCGCTGGCCAAGCAAGACACGCAAGTCTCCGGCGACTGATTTTTCGATTGAGCGATTGAAGATGGGCGGCGGCCAGTCGGCCGCCGCTTTTGCTTTTGGCTTTCTCACCCTTGAGATTTGGTGGAGTTTCATCGTGCGCAGAAGGGCGATATGCCAGAATCGATGACGCATGACGTCCACCATCGTTTACTTATCGCTAGGTTCGAACGTAGGGAATCGCGAGGCGAATCTGCGTGCGGCGATTGCTGCGTTTCCGCCGGCCGGTGTGCGCGTGACGCAGGTGTCGTCGATCTATGAGACGCAACCGGTGGATTACCTGGAACAGGCGTGGTTTTTGAATAGTGTTGTAGAGGGCCAGACCCAGGTGCCGGCTTTGGAGTTGCTGCGTGGTCTCCGCGGAATAGAAACGCGGATGGGCAGCAAGAAGGAGTTCCCTAAGGGTCCGCGGCTGGTTGATATCGACATACTTCTCTACGGCGACGAGGCGATCGACACTCCGGAATTACAAGTACCGCATCCGCGCATGACGCAGCGCCGCTTCGTGCTTGCTCCGCTGAGTGAGATCGCTCCGCGATTGCGTCATCCCTCGTGGAGCGGCAATGTCGCGCAAATGTTGGCGGACACGTCCGACCAAAGCGATGTGCGCATTTTCGCGTCGTTTCAATTCGACTCTAAGTCCAAGCCCCCATCATGAAAGACAAGGCCAAACATGCAGCGATCAGCAACTGTGTGATTGCCGGAGCGATGAAGAAATATTTCCACGACACGATGGCGGTGAGGATGCCACCTACGAAGAACAGTGCCACGATGGGCCGCACTACGCCGGGGTCCGTCTTGATCGCAGCTCCCAGTTGCCAGAACAGGATGCCTTGGACCAGCAGAGTGATGGTGATCGCGAGGCCGTAGCCGAAAAGAAAATCATCGTAACCGCGCATGGACCCCATGAAGTTGAAGCGCTGACTCTTCATCGTGTCGAGCACCGCGATTTCCGGCGCACCATGTTTGGGCTTGCCAAATACACCTCCGACCGTATGCAACGTACAATGAATCAACGTAAGAACCGAGGCAATTCGCAGAAAGAGCGTAGGATTCATGCCGAGTACTCTCCTTAGTTGCCGCGCCTGACGGCGTTAGCGGCTAGCGGCCAGGCGTTTCATGAGTTCCTGCTTGCGCACGAGCAAATTGCGGAGCTCCGGGCCCGCGGGGTTCGCTTCGATGCTGCGCTGGACGTCGGCAAGTTCGCGTTCGGCTCGCCGGTGCTGCAAAGCTTCGAGGCAGCTGTCGGCTTCCTGCTGTGTGAGTTCGCTGGAATCTTCAAAGAGGATTTCGAAGAGCAGACGGCGATCGCGATCTTCCAGGGTGGCGCCGACTTCGGTCGCTTGAATCGTTGCGCCCTCGGCAGAGAGATTGGCAAGGATGAGGGCAGCGAAAATCTTTTCGGTTTCGAGTCCGTGATGTAATTGCTGTTCCAGAAGCTTCTGGGCGAGCTCGCGACGAAAGCTGTCGGATTCGGCGAGCATGCGGATCAGGCGCCGCTCCACGGGTTTTGCGGCACGGCCGACGAGTTCTGGCTTGGTTTTGACTTCACTGCGGCGCTCCGCGGCAGCTTTGCTTAGCGCCGCGCGCAGGACTGGTTCGTCGAGCCGCAACTGCTGAGCGATGCGCGTGGCCCACTCGGAACGCAGAATGCGGTTGGGGATTTTCTGGATGTAGGGCATCAGGAAATTCACGGCGCGGAGTTTGCCCTCGCCGGTCGTCAGATCCATTTGCCGCGCGCGCGCGATCAGGTAGTCGACATAGGGCGGGGCTTCCTTTAAAAGTTTGATGTACGCATCGGCACCCTGTTCGCGAAGGAATTTGTCGGGGTCGGCTTTGCCCGGCAACGCCAGGACGCGAACTTCAAAATCCTGTTCGAGCAGCAGAGCGATCGAACGTTCGGTGGCGGTCTGTCCGGCGGTATCCGGGTCGTAGTTGACGATGACGCGGCGGGTGAAGCGGCCGAGGAGTTTGATCTGCGGCTCGGCGAGGCTGGTGCCGCAACTGGCGACTACATTGCTGATGCCGGCGCGCGCCACCGCGATCGCATCCATATAGCCTTCCACCAGCACCGCGAAATCGGAGCGGCGCAGCGCTTCTTTGGCACGATCGAGATGATACAGGACATTACTCTTGGAATAGATCGGCGTTTCGGGAGAGTTTAGATATTTCGGCATGTCGTCGCCGAGCGCGCGGCAGCCGAAGGCGACGATTTTTCCGGACTCGTTGGAAATTGGAAACGTAATACGACGGCGGAAACGATCGAACATCCGGCCGTTCTCGCCTCTCGAGATCAGGCCCGATTCCGCCAGCAGCTTGTCCGGATATTTTGCTTTGAAATGCCGCAGCAGGAAATCGCCCCCGCTGGGTGCGTAGCCGATGCCGAAGCGGTCCATGGTGGCTTTGTCGATGCCGCGATCTTCCAGGTACGCGCGCGCCAGCTTGCCCTCCTGCGTGCCTTGAATCTGCTTCACGAAAAATGACTGGGCCTCGCGATGCATTTCCACAAGCACGGCACGCTGCTGATTCTCGCGCCGCTCCTCGGGCGAGCGCTCCTTCGGGTGCGGAACGGCGATGCTGCACTTCTCCGCGACAATGCGGATGGCATCGGGGAATTCGCATTTCTCCATTTCCATCACGAAGCTGAAGACGTCGCCGCCCTTGCCGCAGCCGAAGCAGTGATAAATCTGCCGCGTCGGATGGACGTTGAACGACGGAGTTTTCTCGGAGTGGAAGGGGCACAATCCACGGAAGTTCTGCCCCGCCTTTTTCAGTTGGACGTATTCGCCCACCACGCGGACGATGTCCGCCTGCTGCTTAACACGATCCGCGAATGATCCTGCTTCCGCCATGGGCTATGAACGCAATTCTACGACGGTGACCGCTTTGCCGCCGCGATCGTCGGACTCGGAGACTACGCGCTCGACCAAAGGATGTGAAGACAGGAATTGCGCCAGCCCCTTTCGCAGCGCGCCGGTGCCGTGACCGTGGATGACGCGGACCCGCTGACGATTAGCTAGGGCTGCTTCATCAAGGAACTTGTCAACGCGCTCGGTCGCTTCTTCTACCGTGGAGCCGATCACGTTGATTTCGTCGGTGCGGCCTTCCGTTGATTGTGACGTGACGGTTATGTTCTGCCGGGCCATGGGGGCTTTTGGCGCAGGCGCGCCTTCGACAGCGATGATCTCGTCGACGGCAACCTTCATGCGCAAAGGGCCAGCTTCGATTTCGGCAGAGGAACCGTCGAGGCGGCGCAAGACGACCGGTTTGTTGAAGCCGCGGACGCGGATGCGCGCGCCAGGCTGAAGCTGATCCCTGCTTACCGAAGCTGCGGCTTGGGACGACACGCCCAGATCGGTTTGCGATTCTGAAATTGTCTGAACGAGCGCGGCATTGAGGTCCTCGCGAGCTTCGCTGCGCACATCCTGTACCTTACGGCGTGTCGATTTTTCCAACTGGGCGCGCAGTTCGCGTTCTTTGACGGCTTCGACGACGCGCGCGACGTTTTCGTCAAAGCGTTTTTGCATGTCTGTGAATTTGTCTTCGAGCTCCTCAATGCGCTTCTGCTGTCGCTTGACCCACTCGGTGCGTAGCTTTCTGCGTTCCTCTTCTAGCGCGTGGCGCTCGGCGGCCATTTGCTGCTGCATACGATCGAGTTCGTCGCGGCTGCGATGAAGGTAGGCGATCAAGTCGGCGGCTTCGCGCGATTCCGGAGCCAACAGCGAGCGAGCGCGCTCGATCATCGCGGTGGCTAAGCCCAAGCGTTGCGCGATGGCGATTCCACTGGAGCCACCGGGCACGCCGACCATCAGTCGGTAGGTGGGGCGGAGATTCACGTCGTCAAATTCAACTGCGGCGTTCACTACACCCGGTGTCGTGGAGGCATAGGCCTTGAGGCGATCGTGATGCGTGGTCGCGAGCACGATGCAGTTCTTGGCGCGAAACTCGTCGAGCAAAGCGACCGCCAGCGCAGCGCCTTCTTCCGGAGCGGTGCCGGTGCCCATTTCATCGACCAGCACGAGCGACTGCGAGGTCGCGGCCTCGAGCATGGTCTTGAGATTGATCATGTGCGCGGAGAACGTCGAAAGATCGGCGGCGATGGATTGTTCGTCGCCGATATCGACAAGAACCCGATCGAAAAGTGGGAGCACGGCACGATGCGCAGTCACAGGAATCGCCGACTGCGCGGACAAAGCCGCGAGCCCGGTGGTCTTTAGTGCCACGGTCTTACCACCGGTGTTGGGCCCGCTGATCACCAGCAATTTTTCAGCGCCACCGAGAGTAAGTGACATCGGTACGATGGCGCGATGCTCGCGGCGCAGCTTGTCTTCCAGCACCGGATGGCGCGCGGCCTCCAACGAGAGATCGCCGGCTTGCGCGAACTCCGGCATGGCGGCGTCGAAATCGCGAGCAAAACGCGCTCTGGCAAAAATACTGTCAAGGCCGGCGATGGTGTCGGCCGCAGCGAGAAGAAGCGCGCGCACAACCTGCAATCGTTCCGTAAGACCCCGAAGGATGTTGAGAATTTCCGCGGCTTCATCTTCCGCCAGCTGCACGAGCTGATTGTTGGTTTCCAGCGTTTCCAGCGGCTCGAGGAACACGGTCTGACCAGTACCGCTGGCGCCGTGGACGACCCCGGGTACGTTACGACGATTCTCGGCGCGCACTGGGATCACGAAGCGATCGTTACGCAGCGTGACGTAATCCTCGCCTGCGCCGGCGTTGCGCGCGCGCAGAATCTGCTTCAATGCTTTCTGGATCGACTCGCGCGTTTGCGCAATGCCGGCACGAATCCTGCGCAGCGCCGGCGATGCATCGTCACTTATCTCGCCGTTTGGCAGGATCGCCCGGCGAATGGCCGTCAGCGCATCGCGAAAATCGCCCAAAGAAGCAGCGCGAGCGGCAAGCAGTGGGAACTTCGCGGCTTCCTCGCGAAACTGCTGGCGCAACCAGCCGGAAGTGTCGAGCAGTGTAGCTGCATCCAGAAGTTGCGCAGGCTCCAGCACTGTGCCGGGACCTGCGATCTGCGCCAGCCACATTTCCGGGTCGGCGAGCCCGCCAAAACCGAGTTCCCGCTCAGCGCGCAGCCATTCTCGCGCTTCACGAATTTGTGCAAATGCAAATTCCAGCGCCGACCGGTCGGTCGTAAATGCCAGCGCATCGACGTCGCGGCGCCCCGGCGCGCACGTCGTCCGCAGCCGCAGCAGTTCGCGAAGCTTGTCGAATTCCAGGACCTCTTGCGCCGTTCGAGACATTTCCGGATCGCTTCAATCTGAGCTACGGCAAATTTCCGCGCAGGTGGTCCACTACCTCAACGGGCGTGGCCGCCACATGAACGAGCCGGCCGTTCGCTTCGCCCCACGGCGAGTGGTGCGCTACTTCCACTTCGCGAACGCGCTCCAGAATTGGATGCCAGAAATCACCCAGTGCTGCAAGGGGCTTCCCGGTCATCACCGATTTGTTCAGCATTTCCCAAACGACGGCGAGCTCGACGAGCGTCCCGGTTCCGCCTTTGCAAGCCACGAAGCCATGCGCGAGCCGAATGAGTTCGAACAAACGCTCCTGCCAGGTCACCATGCGCACCTCGACGTCGATCCACGGATTGATCTTTGCGGCTGAGAAAAATTCCGCGGTGACCCCGTAGGTTTTTCCTCCTGCTTCCTTGGCACCGCGAGAGACGCCGGCCATCACCCCGCCGTAAGCGCCGCTACATACGGCAAAGCCGCTCTTGGCCAGTGCCTGTCCTAACTGGCGCGCCTCTTCGTAGTCCGGCTCGCCTTCGCGAGGCCGTGAGCTGCCAAACACGGTGATGATTTTCTCTGCGGTCATTTCTGAGCCTTTGGAGTCTCACGTTCGCGCTTCGGATGTACGGCGGGCGGCGGCTTCGGGTCGAACTCTTCGATCATGGCTACGGTCAGCGCGTCCAGCGCATCGGTGGCTTCATGGTTCTTTCCGCCTTGATTGTTACCCAGGAAGGAAAACAGGAGCCGCCTGCCCGCCGGAGTTTCCGCGTAGCCGGACCGCGTGCGCACATGCTCCACCGATCCTGTTTTTGCATGCACTCGGCCCGCGGCAATGGTGTTCTTCATGCGATCTTCCAGGGTGCCGTCAACTCCGGCAATGGGCAGCGAAGCGTAGTATTGCGTGAACCACGGCTGCCCCTGCGCGTACTTCAACAATGCGACGATCGCCCGCGGGGTGACCATATCATGCCGGGAAAGTCCGGACCCATCGGTCTGCACCACGTCGCCAGGCGCGATTCCCGCGGCCGCGTAGAAGTCCAGCGGAAATTTTGCGAGATCTTCCGGCGTAGCCCAGATGCCGCTCTGCCGCGCCGACGCGCGCAGCAGCATTTCCGTATGCAGATTCTGACTGATCTTGTTGACCAGCTTGAGCGAATCTCCAAGCGGGATCGAGAGGTGCTCGGCCAGTACCGCGCGGGGCGAATCGGCCGCGGGCGTCTCCGGCAAATGGGTCGCGCGCGAGGTTCCATCAATTTTCACGCCACGATCCGTCAGCAATCGCGTTAACAGCGCGGCAGCATGTTCGGCAGGTTCGTGCAATGCCAAAACCAGCTTGCGCGGCGTGCTTCGCGCGGGCAAGGTGCCGCGAACAACCACCAGCTTTGCACCCGGCTCGCGCGTCAGCGTCAGATCAGACTTCACTTCGGCGGCTGACGTCACCACGTCGTTCTGAACGTAAAAGTCCGGTGTTGCCGGCGCAAGCTCCGCCTTTGCAGGATTTCCGGGAAGCGCGCCGGGGGTCAGCGTCAACGTGACCGTGTTGTCGTCCACCACAATCGCGGAGATGGCGGTCCCGTAGTTCCACACGATATCGCCGATTTCCCAGCCGTCGGGATAAATCTCACGCGGGAAATAGCTGTCGTCGCCCACCACATCGCCGGTGATTCGCTTCACGCCCTTGGCCACAATCGCGTCGGCGAGTTCGGCCAGCACACGCTCCGGTGCGCCGTCGAATTCCTCCTTCAACTCATAGGGGAATTTGCGATTCGACAGATTGGGATCGCCGCGCCCGACCAGGAACAGATCGCCGGTCAGCGTTCCTTCCGGCGAGATGGTCCCATGCGTTTCCAGTGTGGTGTGAAATCGGAAATCCGGGCCGAGCTTCGCCAGCGCCAGGGCGGTCGTGAACAATTTCAAGTTCGACGCCGGCACGAAATATTTGTCGGCGTTTAATTCATACAGGGTTTCGCCGGTCCCGGCATCGGCGATCAGCAAACCCCACTCGCCTTTGCTTGGGAGGGCGCTCGCAAGGGTCACGTCCACGCGCGCGGAGAATCGATTGGCCGCGGCTTGCGCTTGCGCACGTTCCTTCTTTATTTTTGCGGCGCGGGAAGGCTGTTGCGCATGCGCGGCGCCCAGCGGCGCGGCGATGCATATCACAAGCACTCCGGCGACAGCCGTCATCGCTCGCCGCAAATGTACGCGATCACCCACTGTTCATCCTTGCTGGCTTATTGGCTCCGGAGAAAGTATAGTCGAAGGGCCACGGAACACTCGCCGAGGGTATTCCAGCTTTCGGGGCGCGGGATGCGCCCACATCTGGTTCTGGGTTGGCGTATCACAATAATCGAACGAGGTGAATCATGCTGAAGAGAATGTTGTCCCTGCTCGTGGCACTCGCGATGATTGGTTTGCCTTTGTCCGCTTCGGACAAGAAAGAAACGGACCGCTTGCAAAACTGCGGCACCGTGCTGAAGGAAATTCTCGATATTCCCGACAACATCCCGCAGGATCTTCTGGATAAGGCGGAGTGCGTAATTGTCTATCCATCCGTCATCAAGGCGGCGTTCGTGATCGGCGGCAGTTATGGGCGCGGCGCGATGACCTGCCGCACCGGTGAGCATTTCACCGGCCCGTGGAGCGCGCCGACGCTGATGGCGCTGGAAGGCGGCAGTATCGGCTTCCAGATTGGCGGACAGGCCACCGACTTCGTTCTGCTGGTGATGAACGCGCGGGGAGCAAGGTCCATCATCAACAGCAAAGTAAAGCTCGGTGCGGATGCTTCGGTTGCAGCCGGACCCAAGGGCCGCACCGCCAACGCGTCAACCGATGTCACCCTGCGCGCCGAAGTATTGAGTTATTCTCGTGCTCGCGGTCTGTTCGCGGGCATCTCGCTGGAAGGCTCGACCGTGCGGCCTGACAATGATGCCAACGAGAAAATCTACGACAGGAAAGTAGAGGCTGAATCGATCATCTTTAAGGGTGCTGTGCCCGTACCACCGGCGGCGCAGAAGCTGGTCAGTCTTTTGAATCGGAAGTCGCCGAAAAACCTTTCCGATCCGGGATCGAACAACTAACAGTCCGATCCATCCGTGAACAGAGGTTCCCCAAAATGCCCCGGCGCGAGTCGGGGCATTTGCATTTCTGCAATTCAATTGCTGTGTTGACTTTTGCTCATAAATGACCCATAGTCATATATGAGGATAGGTCAGATGCCTGCTGCCATTCGCCAACAACCCCTGGACTCCCCTTCGCCCGACCGCCGTCAGCGGCGTAGCGCCGAGCTTCGCGAGCGCCTCTTTCGCGCCGCCTTGACCCTCTTCGCGAAGAAGGGCTTCACAGAAACCACCGTCGAGGACATCACCAACGCCGCAGATGTCGGCAAGGGGACCTTCTTCAATTACTTTCCCAGCAAAGATCACATCCTGATTGCTTTCAGCGATATGCAGATCGCCAAGTTGCAGGATGGCGTCCACCAGGTTCGCGATAGCCGTGAACCGATGACATCATTCCTCAGAGCCCTGAGCGTGAGACTCTCGGCGGAGCCCGGCCGCTCTCCAGACGTGGTTCGAGCCCTGCTGCAGGCCAATCTCGCCAGCGACACCATCCGTGCTGCGATGCGCAAAAACTATCTGCGAGGTCACGCTCTTCTCACCGAGCTCATGCAGGTGGCCCAGGAACGCAAAGAGTTTCGCCAGGACATTCCAGCCGCTGAACTCGCTCACGTGTTCCGCCAAACCGTGCTGGGCACCCTGCTGGTCTGGTCGGTCTTCGGCGACACTTTGCTGCCGGAGCGGATCGATGCGGCCCTCAACGTTCTTTGGACCGGCATGCGGCCGCGCGCGGGCGTAACTTCAGCGGCGCGGTAATCGTAGTCCTCGAAGGAGCAGTGCAGGTATGCATCGCAAGCGGGTCATCATCATCGTGCTGCTCGTCGCCGCCATCGCCGCAGGTGCGGCGTATTTGCAGGGATGGTTCCGGCGCGACAATTCGCTGCAGGGCTCGGGCACCGTCGAGGCCCGCGACATTCGCGTCGGATCGAAAATCGCCGGGCGCATCGACAAAGTTCTGGTTCGCGAGGGCGATACCGTGCAAGCCGGCCAGGTGCTGATCACCTTCGACGATCGCGAATTGATGGCCACGCTGCAGCAATCACAAGCTTCCGCACAAAAGGCCGAGCGTGGATATCGCAAAGAAGAAATCGAGCAAGCTCGTGGCGCCGCGGCTGCAGCGAAAGCGGAATATGAGCAGCGCAAGAATGGCTATCGCCGCGAAGATATTGCCGCGGCGCAATCGGATCTCGACCGTGCCAAGGCCGACGAAACACGATCGCGCCTGGATTGGCAACGATACGACGCGCTGGCGCAGAAAGATCTGGTTTCCAAGCAGCAGCGCGACACCGCCGAAGCCAACTGGAAAATGGCCCAGGCGCAATCGGAAAATGCGCAGCACAAATTGGATGAATTGCAACGCGGCTATCGGCCGGAAGAAATTGCCGCGGCGCAGGCTCGCTACGAACAGGCCGCCGCCAGCCTGGCGATGATGGAGCGCGGCAACCGGCCGGAAGATGTGGCACTAGCCAAAGCCGCATATTCCTTCGAGCAAGCGCGCTTCCGCGAGACGCAGGTGGTGGCGCCAACGGCCGCAACCGTCGAAGTGCTGGACGTGCGACCCGGCGATCTGGTGGCGCCGAACACGCCGGTCGCGACGCTGCTGGAGCGCGACCAGATCTATGTGCGCATTTATATTCCAGAAACGGAACTCGGCCACGTGCAGCTGGGACAAAAAGCGGAAATCCGCGTCGACTCGTTCCCCAAAGAAGTCTTCGACGGCGTCGTTGAGCAAATCAATCAGCAGGCAGAATTCCTCCCGCGCAACGTGCAGACCCGCGAAGAGCGCGTTCACCAGGTATTTGGCGTAAAAGTGCGCATCAACGAAACGACAGGCAAAATCCGTGCGGGTATGGCCGCGGACGTCAAACTGAAGCCCACGAGCTGACGAACGAAACGATGACCACCCTCGCGCAACCAACTGTTTCCAACCATGGCGTTTCTGAACTCGCCATTTCCGCCGAGCACCTCGTGCGGCGCTTCGGCAACTTCACCGCGGTCAACGACGTGAGTTTCCAGGTCAAGCGCGGCGAAATCTTCGGCTTCCTCGGCCCCAACGGCAGCGGCAAAACGACGGTGATCAAGATGCTCACCGGTCTGCTGCCGCTTTCCGGCGGCTCCGCGAACGTGGAAAACCTCGACGTTCGTACCCACGCCGAGGAAGTCCGCGAACGCATCGGCTACATGTCGCAGAAATTCAGCCTCTACGACGATCTCACCGTCGCCGAAAACCTGCAGTTCTACGGCCGCATCTACAGCCTGTCTCCCGAGCGCCTGAAGAGGCGCATGACCGAAATCGTGGAGCTCAATGGCCTCGCGCCGTACCTGGATCGCCTGGCCGCCAAACTTTCCGGCGGATGGAAACAGCGGCTGGCGTTGGGCTGCGCCATGCTCCACGAGCCGAAGTTGCTCTTTCTCGACGAGCCCACCGCGGGCATCGATCCCGTGGCGCGCCGACAGCTTTGGGATTTGCTTTTCGAGCTTTCCGGCCACGGCATCACGTTCTTTGTCACCACCCATTACATGGACGAAGCCGAACGCTGTAGCCACGTTGCCTACATCTATTACGGCAAGCTCATCGCCGACGGCACGCCCAATTCTCTCCGCGAGCTTCCCGAAATCAATCCGCCCGGCACCATGCGTATCGAAATCTCCACGCCGGAAGTCACGCGCGCCTTACGTTACGCGCGCCAGATTCCCAGTATCCGCAGCGCCACCATCTTCGGGCAATCCATCCACGCGCTCGTCGATGATCATCTCGACCTCGAAAATGTCCGCGAGCGCCTCCTCAAGGAAGGGATCGCCGTCGCCGAGATTCGCCCGCTCGCTCCCAGTCTGGAAGACGTTTTCGTCGAACTGACGTACAAGCATCAGGAGCTTCAGGAGGCCGCCCGTGGGTGACATTTTTCGCGGTTTCGGCGCGGTCTTCTTCAAGGAAGCCCTGCACATCCGGCGTGACGCCGGGACGCTGTTCTTTTCGCTCACCATGCCCCTGATGCAAATGTTCCTGCTCGGCTTCGGCGTCGACACCAACATCCGCCGCGTCCCCACCGTGATGTACGACGCCGACGGCCGCCGCGAAAGCCGCGAGCTGATCCAGCGATTCGTCAACTCCGATACCTTCACGATCATGCGTTATGTCCAGAACGATAGCGAAATGAACGATCTGATCGTCGCCGGCAAGGCGCGCGTGGGCATCAAGATTCCTGTCGATTATTCGGATCGCTTGCTGCACCAGATGAACGCTCAGGTTCTGGTCCTGATCGATGGTTCGGACTCTTCCATAGCTGGAACGGCCATCAACGTTTCCAACGCCATCGGCCTCGACGAATCCCTGCGCCGCGCGCTCAAAGACCGCGACTTCATGGCTGTCGACATGCGCCCCAAAATGCTCTTCAATCCCGACTCGCGCTCACCCAACTTCTTCCTTCCCGGCCTTACCGCGATCATGTTGCTCAACGTCACTACCTTCCTAACCGCTTTCTCCATCGTGCGCGAAAAAGAACGCGGCACCCTCGAGCAGCTCTTTGTCACGCCGGTGCGCCCCTTCGGCCTGCTGCTCGGTAAATTGCTTCCGTACCTCTGCGTCGGCTTTTTCGAGCTCTGCCTCATTCTCACGTTCATGCGCTTCATCTTTCGCGTGCCCATTCACGGCAGCGTGATCCTTTTGGCGATTCTCTCGCTGCCCTATCTGTTCGCCGCGCTCTCGCTGGGCATCCTTATCTCCAGTAAAGCCGCTTCGCAGGCGGAAGCCATGCAGCTCGCATTTCTCCCCATCCTGCCCAGCGTCTTCTTCTCGGGCTACATTTTTCCGCGCGAAACGATTCCCGCGATCTTCCGTCCGCTCAGCTACATGATCCCGGCCACCTATTTCATCAACATCACCCGTGGCGTGATTCTTCGCGGCGCCACCCTGCGCCACCTGTGGGTCGACGGCCTGGCCCTGTGCGCCATCGGCACGTTGCTGCTGGTCATCGCCGCCCGCCGCTTCCAGAACAAAGTCATCTCCGCCTGATTCGCCACGCGCATCACCCAAAAACTGTCATCCCGACCGTAGCGACCCGGCTTTTTCCCGCACGCGCCCCTATTTTGGACAAATGACGCGTGCCGGGTGGCGAAGTGGAGGGACCGTGGCGTGATCTCTCCTTCCACAATCGATGGGATCATCTACGAACCAATGCACACCCGCGCTGGCAAAAACTTCACGCCCTTTTGTCTTTTCTCTCCGCGCGGCGTATCGTAATCGATTCGACTTTGTCTCGCGGAGCTCCGGTGTCCTGTCCGATTTGCGAAAAACGAAAAGGCGCAAGATTTTGCCCCGCCAAGGGCGAGAAAATCTGCGCCATCTGCTGCGGCACCGAGCGCGAAGTCACCATCGATTGCCCGGTGGATTGCTCGTACCTGATTTCCGCCCATCGTTACGAAGACGAGCACCAGCGCCTGATCCCAGGGGACACTCCGCTGCTCGATGTGAAGGTTCCGTCCGATCTGATCCACACGCACCAGCAGCTCATGGGGGCGCTGGCGTTCAGCGTCGCCAGGTTCTGCACCGCGCACCCAGAAGCGACAGACTCTGACGTTATCGCCGCGCTACTTGCGCTTGCCGAGACGCACAAAACGCTCACAACCGGCATCTACTACGAGACGCAACCCACCGGCCTCGCCGCCCGCGAACTCTACGCCGCAGTCACAACGTTCCTCACTGAGCTGAAGCAGCAAGTGCAGCGGGCCGGCCGCGCCGGCCCAAAAGACTCCGAGATTTTCCACCTGTTGGTTTTTCTCTACCGGATGGGCTTGCTTCGCACCAACGGACGCCCGCGTTCCCGCCGCTACGTGCAATTCCTCCGTGGGCAATTCCCGCAGTCCCAAGATGTAAAACGCGAAGAATCCCGCATCATCGTCCCGTAAGCCAACGGCTGCGTCCCTCCCGGCATAAACAGGTCTGCCGTGTCTCGTGCAGGTCCAAAAAATACCCAGTCGCTGCGCCGCAGCACTGGGAATAATCAAGCAATTGAAAAAACAGCACTTAGCTATCCAAACGCCCTACAAATTCACCGGCCTACCAAGGTCAAGACGACTTCCTTGTTTTCTGTACGATACGGACACCAACTTAAGGTTACTAGAATGAGTACGGCACAAAAACCATAGGGGGCGGGGCCCCCTTCCTGTTCTTTAGTTCTTCAGAAAAACGCCTAAGCCGCGGAATTCCACGCCAGGGTCAACTGCGGATGCCGCACCTTCCGGGTCAACTCCTGAAACGGCCGCGGCAAAAAACCGTACTGCGCTTTGATCCGTGCCACGCGTTCCGACATCTTCTTTCGATACTCCTCCGGCGCGTATCCATTTTTCCCGTACCACTGCTCGTACTGCTTCGCCAGCCGCGGAAATTTCTCGCGCACAAAAGGCAGAAACTCCTTCGCCGAAGCCGGCATCAGGAACAGCACTCCGGAGAAAAACCACTCTGCGCCCGCCTCCTTCGCCGCCGCGGCAACTTCCTCCAGATCGCCGTCGCGATCCGTGATTCCCGGAATCAAAGGCGACGCCGAAACTCCCACGCGCAACCCCGCTTCGTGCAACTGCCGCACCGCCGCCAACCGCAAATCCGGACGCGGCGCTCGCGGCTCCAGCAATCGCGCCAGCCGCGTGCGCAGCGTGGTGATCGTGATGTTCAGCGACAACTCCGAGCGCTCCGCGATCTTCTTCAGCACGTCGATGTCGCGCACAATCTGATGCGATTTCGTGATCACCGAAACGCTCAGCCCTTCGCGCTTCTCCAATTCCTCCAGACACGCGCGCGTCACGCCATATTCCCGCTCCGCAGGTTGATACGGATCGGTCGCGGTGCCGATCGCGATGTGCTCCGGCTCTTCCTTCTCGCTGTCCGCCTTCTGGTACGAATACTTCCGCGAAACATCCTGCGCCAGCAACACCGCGGCATTCTGCTTCACATAAATCTTCTTCTCAAATTCCCCTCCGTCCAGCTCCATGTACTCGTGGGTGTAGCGCGCGTAGCAGTATTTGCATCCAAACTCGCACCCGCGATACGGATTGATGGTCCACTCAAACGGCACGCGGTTGGAGTCGCAGCGATTCAAAATAGACTTCACCGGCAGCAGGAAATATTCCGGGCGTTGCTCCGACTTCCGCGCGGTCTCCGCCGCGGGAGAGCAAGCTGCGAGGCGAGCGATGCCCACCAGCGTGGCGTCAGCATCCTGGGTCCGGCCATCCGCTCGAAGCGGTTCGCCGCCATTGGCCGCAAGCGACGGGGGGCAATCCGCCGCTCGGCTACCCGAGTTGCTGCCGCCGGGACTGGTTTCAAGCGATCCCGAACGCGCCGCATCGCGGTGCGCTCCGGAACGATCGTCACCAGGCCATGGCTGTTGTGGTTTTGGGCCTTGCGTATCAGGGCTATGGGGGAACAGAGCAGGTTGTGCAACGGGGCGGCGACGAACATCCATAAGCGGCGCCGAAGAGGAAAGAACTGGGGACATGGCCCACCTCACAGTGCCCCCGCAGTATTTCGCTTTTTCTTCGCCTTGTCAATTCTTATTTTCGCTTTTCTTTCGTCATCGGGCCTCCACCGCCAACCTTATTGCATTTGCTCGCGTTGGGCGTATCTTGGCCTCGCCGCCGAACTCCGTCTCGGCCGTTGAGGCGAACCATGAAAATCCTAATGGCAACAACCTGGGCCGGCTGGGTGTCAGCGATGCTCCTTTTTCTGGTTCCAGGTCGCCACGTGCCTTTCGCCGCTGCCGCCACCCCGGCGCCGCAGGCTGGCATCCTTACCTGCTCCTCCGATAACGGGCGCCGCAATTATTGCTCTACTGACGTTCGCGGCGGCGTGCAACTGGTGCGCCAGCGATCGGACTCGCCCTGTATTTTCAATCGCACCTGGGGCTTCATCCAGGGACGTGGTATTTGGGTCGATCGCGGCTGCCGCGCGGATTTCTCGATCGGCTATATCGGCGGCGGGAGCGGCAATCCCAATTGGGGCGGCTGGGACAATGGTTACAACATCTACTGCGCGTCCGATGACGGCCGCCGCAATATTTGCCCGACCGATACGCAAGGCGGCGTGCAACTCGTACGCAAACGCAGCGACGCTTCATGCGACTACGGCCGCGACTGGGGCTACAACCGCCGTGGCATTTGGGTTGATCGGGGCTGCCGTGCGGACTTTCGAATCGGTGGAGGCGGTAACGGCGGTGGCGGTTGGCAACCGGGAGGCGGTGGACTGCAAGTGGTCACTTGCTCCTCCGACGACATGCGACGCAATTTTTGCGGCGTGAACACCAGCGGCGGCGTTCGCCTGGTTCGCCAGCGCAGCGATGCCGATTGCGTCTACAACCGGACCTGGGGCTACGACCGGCGTGGCATCTGGGTCGACCGCGGCTGCCGGGCCGACTTCGAAGTCGGCAACGTCCGCTACTGACAGATTGCTCCGATTAGAATTGGCTCTGCAATGTTGAGCTGCGGAACAGCAGGCTCGTTCGCCCGATTGTGCTGATTCGACTCCAAGGGGTATCCTCCTAATCCGGCAATTCTCGCGGAGGAACCTCCCGTGCTCCGATCCTGGCAACTGACGCTGCTGGCTGGACTCCTGGCGGCGTTTCCAAGCGCATCGCCCGCGCAAACTGCCGCCACGCAAGCGCCATCCCAGGCCAAGAAGCCATCCAACCCGCCAGGCGGGCCGCCCGCTCCGCAATCTACGCACTTCCCGATTCTGCTTCTTGCTTTCGGCCCAACTTCCTCGACGTCATCCACAGCTGGAGCTCCGTCGAGCGAGCCCGGCTGGGGCATTCGCATCGGCCAAAAGGGTCCCGAGCGCCTCGACCGCCCGAACTATCCACCGCTGATGCTCGAGCCCGTCGACGTCGCTCGCGAGGGCACCGCTGACACCTGGACTTACCGCGCCAAGGATTCCGCAACCGCAGCCGAAGTCGTCGTCCGACTCACGCGCGAATCCTGCACCGCCGACACGACTGGAACGAAATACGCCTTCCGCGCGGAAGCGCAGCATGCGCAACTTGGCAATTTTTCGGGATGCGCAAAAATCGCCGCCGAGCTGTTTCCCAAGCTTGGCACGCAACTGGAAGACGACACCGAGGACGAGAAAAAGGCTCCGGCACCTCTTCCCGCAGATGTCATCAAGTTCAAGGCGCCGGTTGCCTACGCCTACATCAACACCGCCGGCAAAGTGGCCTTCAAGCGCGGCGCTCAGGCCAAAGTCGCGGCACCGGAAGGGACCCAACTGGACGTCTCGCAAAGCGGCCAGCGGCTGCTGTACGCCAGAGAAGAACAGGGCGGAGACCACACTATCGTGCTCTACGATTTTGCCACTGGAAAATCAACGGAGCTGCTGCGGGGCAGCGTGCAGTCGCCTTATTTCTCTCCGGACGACACGCGCCTCGCTTTTCTCAAGCTTGTCGATTCGCACTGGAACTTGTTCGTCGCCCCCATCAATGCGCCGGATTCCGCAACGGCGATATACACCAGCGACCTTTTCGCCCTACACGGGTGGTCCGACGGCCACACGCTACTCGCGGGCAACCAGGGCGGTTTATATTGGATCAGCGACGACGGCCGCGTGCAGCAAACGGTCACAAGCAATGACCTTTTCGGCGTCGGCCAATTCGTGGTTTCGCCCGCAAGCAGAATCCGTATCAATCCGATCAATCCCGACGTCCTGGCCGTTTCCGCCGAGCTGCTCAAGCCGCCACCAGGCACTCCTACCGATCCCAAGGCCGGCACCGGGGCATGCATTTTCCTCTTCGAAGTTCGCTCCAAGCGCCGCTCACTTCTGAGCCCGCCGAGCACTTTCGCCACGCAGCCCGAATGGTCGCGCGACGGCGTGCAGCTGTTCTTCACCAATCGCGATTCCGCGCGAAGCCTCACCGTCTGGCGCATGCTCTGGGACGCCTCGCAGGTCAAACGATATCTCCCAGGCTCGCAATTCACGGTCGGCCAGTAGCGCTACGCCGCAGCAGGCGGTCCGAACCAAGTGGTCAGCGCGTCGGCGAGGCCCCGCCGGGTCAGGTTTCCCACCCGATCTTCTACCCAGGCCACATATCCGTCGGGCCGAATCAACACGGCGGTGGGAGCAGTGACCTCCCCGATTGCGGGAAGCTCCCACGTACCGGCGTACTTGGCGTCGAGCAGCTCAACGCGATCCGCCCATGGAGTGATGTTGAAGCCGCCGGGCTCACCGAGATTGAGGAGCACCGGCCGGGCATCGTGCAGCAGGCTGAAGAGCCGCAGCGGGCCGTTGGCGGCGACCCCGTTGGCGGCGACCCCGTTGGCGGCGACCAGGTCGAGGTCGGGCATGCGGCGTCCGAGCAGCGGGTGTCCCTCGCCGAAGTCGTAATGAATGTCCAGACCGGACATCATCGCGGCGTATCGCTTGCGAGGCTCGGCCATCCGCAGCAACTCGGTCACCGTCTCGCGCAAGGCCTCGGTGCGATCGTCACCACGGCCCAGCGCGGTTTGCGCCATGGTCAGGCGGAGCACGCGAGCAGCGATGGGGTGGCGCTCGGCATGGTAGGTATCGAGGAGGCTCTCGGGCGATGCGCCCTTGACCACCTGGGCGAGCTTCCATCCGAGATTCACGGCATCCTGGACGCCAATGTTGAGTCCCTGGCCGCCCGCAGGGGCATGCACGTGCGCCGCGTCGCCAGCCAAGAGCACCCGTCGATCTCGGTAGGACGCTGCCTGCCGAGCCATGTCGGAGAATCTGGATAGCCAACTCGGATTACGAACACCGAAGTGCGTGCCGTAGACGGCGATGAGCGCATCGCGGAGGTCGCTAAGGGTCGGCTCGTCGCCTTGGCCGACCTGCGGTTCCACCAACACGACGCGCACACGCTTTCCGTCCTCCAGCTTGCCCAGAGCATTGACTCCCTTCTCACCACGGCGGATGCCCCACGCCGGCTCTTCGGCCATCTCGACCTCGGCGATCAGGTAGCTGGTCGACGCGTCCCATCCCGGGAAGCCGATACCCGCCTTCCTGCGGATCAGGCTGCGACCTCCGTCGCACCCGACGAGGTACTTCGCGCGTAGCGATGCGCCGTCGGACAGCTCGACATCGACGCCGGTGTCATCCTGCGCAAAGCTCGTCACCTCACGCCCGCGATAGAACTTCACCGGCAGCTCGCCGACCCAGTCGGCCATGATGCGCTCGATGCGGTCCTGCCACAGCGCGAGCCCATAGTTGTGGCGAGAGGGGAAGTCGCTGATGTCGAGAGGGATGAATGAGAAGCCCGCGACCTGACCGACCTGCCCTTGTGAAAGGAAGCGCTCGGCGATCCCCCGCTGGTCGAGGACCTCGATCGTGCGTGAGTGCAGGCCGCCTGCGCGCGCGCTGGCGAGGTCCTGACTTTCACGCCGCTCGACGACGGCGACGTCGACCCCCGCCAATGCCAACTCGCCTGCCAACATCAATCCTGTCGGACCTCCTCCGGCAATCACCACCGCATGCTCGGTCATTTCGTGCCTCCCATTTCCGTAAATTCTGGCTTCGGTCGGCAACTATGCGGCCCGGCCCGGGTCTTGCTGCAAGCCCCCCGGTGCGCTATATTCTGGTAGTGGCAAGGAAGAAAGACTCTCTTTTTGCTCGGCCGCTGTGGACGACAAGCCCTTTGCCAAGCGGCGGCGCCGTGGGCGCGGGAAGATCTCCGGTCGGCTACGGATACAGCCATCGAACGAGGAGTTTCCTCCCCACAAGCATCCGCAAGCTGCACCATTAAGCTGAACCATTGCTGCGAACACCGGCGCCCCTATCGCACAGAGCCTAGGGACCGGGCCGCAAGGACAGGTGCCCGATACGCTTCTAGTACTAGTATCGGCCATCTCTTTCACTTCCACGGCCCTATACTCCGGTAATGGGCACCACTCCCGTCCCAGTGCAGCAGGCCCGCGAGGTCCGTATTCTGGTCCTCGACAGTGACGTGCAAGGGCAGGGGGCCTTGCGCCAGATCCTCGATTCCGAGGGTTGGCGTGTGCGCATCGTCCCGGACGACCGGCTGCTGATGACCGAGCTTAAGACCGGGGAATGGTCGCTGGTAATCGCCAACGTTGCGTTAACCGGTGTGGATAGCCCCATCTTCAACACTCTTCGCGAACTCAGCGGCGTTTCCGTTGCCGAAGGCGCGCGCTTGCGCATTCTTTACCTGATTCCGGAACAAGGCGGCGGCCAGTTTGTACGGGCGCTCGAACTTGCGCGACTGCCCTATGTGGTCCGCCCCTTCCATCTCCACGACTTTCTCGAAAAAGTGAGTGACCTGCTGGTGGAAATCAAAGCCATCGAAGCTCCGCTCCGCCAGGTCCGCCACGAATTTGGCGAAATCCGCAAGAAGAAGAAGCAAACAGGACGCTCGAATTCGATGTTCGCTGCCCGCGACTCCTATTCCTACAGCGAGGAAGAGATCGCGGAGTATGAACGCGCCGAAGGCGAAGCCGCCAAGGCCCGCCGCAACCGCCCGCGCACCAATCTCGGCGATCCCGGCACCCGTTAGCTGCTGCATCGACTGGGGTTGCTCGCCAAGTGACCGTCGTCTTCAGAGTAGTTAGAGTTCACAGCATCGATGCCGGCCTCAACCGCTTGCGATTCGCTCTTCTGTTTTTCGTCCGTACTCTCATCTCCTTGCAAGAATTCTGAGGGCCCGCGTTCCAACTTTGAGTGCGTCTGTCGTCCTCAAGGAGGCTGAAATGGAACGCTCGTTCTTCGCCGGAATCGTCGCCGGTCTACTCGGCATCGCCACCACCGTAGGAAGCCTGGGTTTTGTGTGGGCCGCTTCCAAGCTGCCCCACCCAATTCCACCGCCAGCCGATTCCAACTGGCGGCTGCTTGAACCCATCAACTACGAAAACATCGCGGTCTTTCCGGTCATCTCCAGCCTCGCACAGGACACCAGCGGGTTTCTCACCCTTGACGAAGGACTCTCTCGCGGCGAGGTGCTGGTCACGGAACAAGGCGCTGTCGGGATGGTTCGAACCCGCGATGATGGCCGGCGTTATGTCCCTCCTAACTCCGCTTCAGGAGCGTCCGTCAACCAGCTCGTACTGATCAACCGCAGCAAGCGCCCACTCCTATTGCTGGCCGGCGAACTAGTCAGTGGCGGCAAGCAAGACCGCATCATCGGCAAAGACCGCATCGTCCCGGTGGGTGCGGAGCCGTTGCCGCTGGATGTTTTCTGTGTCGAGCACGGCCGGTGGTCCTCGGGTTCGCAGTTTGTCGCATCCAAGACCATCGTGCACCCGAGTGTCCGCGAACAGGCGGCCATCAAGCAGGACCAGAACGAAGTGTGGTCTGCGGTGTCCAATGGCTCGACCGCAAGAGCGGCGGCCGCCGCTCCCCGTGCGGTTTTTTCCGCGGCCGACTTGTCCGCCACCGTCAACGCCGAAGCTCCCACGCAGTCATACGACAAAATCTACAAATCGCGCCGTGTGGGTGGTTCGGTGGATAGTTTCGTCGATGCGGTACAAACGCGTTTTGCCAAAGCCACCTCGCATCTCAAGGGCGAGCAGGTCGTCGGTGTGATCGTCGCTTATGGCGGCGAAGTCGCCTGGAGCGATATCTTTGCTTCGAGCGATCTTTTCGACCAGTACTGGCCGAAGTTGTTGCGCAGTTACGCGGTGGAAGCCCTGGCGCGCCCCGGGTTACGCGAAGTGGCCTCAGCCAACGACGCTCGTGAATTTCTGCGCCGCCTGAACGGCCGCGAAACTCAGGAAAGCGAGCCCGGGGTGTACCGCTGGCGGGAAGTCACCGAGGGCAAACTATCGCTGATCGAGCTGGAGGCCCTGCAACCCAAGCCCATGACGGTGCACCGCCTTCTGCTCCACCGCACCAGCTAAGGGGACGCACAGAGGGTGTAGTTCTGAAATCGTGGCAGGCTGAAACCTACGCGGCGACGATGGGACGAGTTACGTTTGGCAGCGCCGGTGTGGGTTTTCGGTCTTGCACACTTTTCCACCAATTAAATCATTGACGGGAACCGACTTAAACGTGTAGCGTAATAGGGTTTTACGGGTAACGGTTCTGCCCCTAACTGCATCTAAAGTTGGGTAGTTAGCGGCAGCCGGAAGCACGGGAACGCGAGACGCGAGCGACAGCGGGGCGGGCGGCAGCAGGCACGGCGGCGCAGAGGACTTCTCACGACGTTCGGATTGACCGCAAAGCGGCCATCACACATGCGTTTTTCTGAGGGATTCCCCCTCCGACTTGCGCCAGCGCGCCAGACTGCCTGTATCCCACCGCGTCCATTACGTCTCGTTAGACATGTGCGCTTTTCTGCGGCTTTGCCTGCGGTTTGTGGGAGGAATTCGTGGCTGTAGTGGGTCTAGAAGAAAAATATGATGCGGTACGCCAGCTCATTGCCATCGGCAAAGAGCGCGGGTACTTGCTGTATGACGAAGTAAACGATTCCCTGCCGGCAGAAGTGCATTCGTCGGAGGAAATCGACGACCTTCTCACCACCTTCGAGCGCAACGGCATCGAGATCTACGAAGATCAGGCGTCGGCTAAAGCGGCGCGCGCGGTGGAAGTTTCCACCGAGTCCGGAGATCGCGACGCCGTCGTAAAAGAAGACGCTCACGAGGGTGAGAGCGACTTGGACCTTACTCCGGGTTCGCTGGAGAAGACCAACGATCCCGTGCGCATGTACTTGCGGGAAATGGGCACGGTTCCGCTGCTGACGCGCGAAGGCGAAGTGACCATCGCCAAGCGCATCGAACGCGGGCAGCTGGTGGTGATGAAGTCGGTCACGCGCTCGCCGATCGTGATCAAGGAACTGATCGCCGTCGGTGACGATCTGCGCAAGGGCGGCCGGTCCATCAAGGAAATCGTGCAGTTCGACGATGAAGAGCTCACCGAAGAAAAGATCGCGAACAAGACCAAGCAGACGCTCAAGCACATTGAGAAGATCGCCAAGCTGTACGACACCGGCCTGAAGCAGGCCGCCAAGCTGGAAAAAACACCGAAGGCCAAGAAGCGTTCGTGGATTCACGCCAAGTGGGATGTGGCGCGCACGCGCGTGGAGATTTCCCTGGCGGTACGCGACATCGATTTCAATCCGTTCGAGAAGAAGCGATTGATCGACAAGATGCGGGGCACCGTCGAGCGCTTGCAGTCGCTGGAACGGGAAGCCGGACGCCTGGAACGGCGCGTGGACGCCGCGAAAGGCGATGTGGCTGCCGAAGCGCGCAAGGAATTGCGGACGCGCCGCGTCGAGCTGAAAGATATCGAGGAGGCCAGCGAAGTCGGCCTCACCGAGCTCAAGCGCACGTTGACGATCATCCATCGCGGGGAAGCGGAAGCGGAGCAGGCCAAGAAAGAATTGATCGAGGCCAACCTTCGACTGGTCGTTTCGATTGCGAAGAAATATACCAACCGCGGATTGCAGTTTCTGGACCTGATTCAGGAAGGCAACATCGGCCTGATGAAGGCGGTCGATAAGTTCGAGTGGCGCCGCGGCTATAAATTTTCCACCTATGCGACGTGGTGGATTCGCCAAGCCATCACGCGCGCCATCGCCGATCAGGCTCGCACCATTCGTATTCCGGTGCACATGATCGAGACCATCAACAAGCTGGTGCGCACCAGCCGCCAGCTGGTGCAGGAACTGGGGCGGGAGCCGACCAGCGAAGAAATCGCCAAGCGCATGGACATTCCGGTGTCCAAGGTGCGCAAGATCCTGAAGATCGCGCAGGAGCCGATTTCGCTGGAAACTCCGATTGGCGAGGAAGAAGATTCGCACCTGGGTGACTTCATCGAGGACAAGGCCGTCGTATCGCCGTCCGATGCGGTGATCAATCTGAACCTGAAGGAACAGACTTCGTCGGTGCTGAAGACGCTGACGCCTCGCGAAGAGAAAGTCATCAAGATGCGGTTTGGTCTGGACGACGGCAGCGAGCACACGCTGGAGGAAGTTGGCCAGTCGTTTGCGGTTACCCGGGAACGCATTCGCCAGATCGAAGCGAAGGCGTTGCGCAAGCTGCGGCATCCGTCGCGTTCGCGTAAGCTGCGTGCCTTCCTGGAAGGCCCTTCGCGCGATTATCTCTAGAAATTACCAAGCACAAAAGTCGGAACGCCTCAGATTCGGTCTGAGGCGTTCTTGTTTCACTTGGCCTCAAAACACTTCCAGTGCGCTATCTTCTTGGGTCAGTTTGGTCAAACGTCCGTCCTTTACCCAATGCGGGCAGGTCTTGTTCGGCTTCTCCGGCTTTCCTCGTTCTGGTACATCCCGTAGACCGATCTTTGCCCCTTGCGTAGACCAAGTACTTCGCCCCCACCGTAAATCGGTGGTCGCAGTCGGACTCGCCCGCATAGACAACCTCCTCTCTGGCCTTTACTCCTTTCCAGTAACGTTCCACGCGGAAACGCAACGCGAGCCGTGGCCAGCCTCCTTCCACTTCCGCTGGGGCCCCTTGCGGATTTCAATAATTTCGCGCAAAAAGACAACTTTAGCGTGATGTAACTCCGAGCGGGGACTCCCGTCCCCATGGATTTCGCAGACCCAGGCGCTGGCTGGGTTTGCCCAAGAAGAGAAACCCGACGATCAAAGAAAGTCTCGTGGCTTCATCTGGAACTTTTCGAGAAACGCAGGATTAACCGAATGGTCCAGAGCGCCGTGAACGCCATAAACACAAACAGCGCGGCGACGAAGGCGGTAGTGTTCAGCTGGTGGGGCGTTTTCAGGTTGGCGCGAAAGACGAGTTCATTCACGAAGAGCAGAAAGGCGAGCAGCCCGCAGCCGAACCAGGCGAAGGTTGCGCGGAAATAGGCCAACGTGCTTTCCCGGCGCTCCGGAGCAAACCAATGCTCTTTGTTCGGCACGTTTATCAACGAAACCGGAATCGATTTGAGCATCGCCGGCACGCCGAAGCCGATCAGCGTAGCTATTGACACAACAAAGGTCTCGGTTGCCCAGAAGGCCGAATGAGTCTGCCATCCATTGGGCTGGCCGCGGCCGCCAAAATGGGTGGCCAGAATATCCGGGAGACTGGACGCATAGTAGTGTCCCTGCAAGACGCCATACACGATCAGCGCGACAAAAATCGACCCTGGCAAACGTAGAGAGGGCGTTGCTTCCATCGCCTGCAGAGTGTAATACAATTCCGAAGCAAGCCCGGTAACTACGAGATGAGAAGGATCCATACGGTCGCAGCGCTGGCCCTGGTCGTATTGCTGGGGGCCACGGGCTACGCCATCTTCCGGACCGAGCCGCCCCCGGTCAGGCTGCCCGTCGCCGCGGGTGAGGCCAGCGTCGCGAACGCGGCGGCCTCGCCGAGTCAGCCCACAGTCGATCAAACGCCACTGAAGACCGCGCAAGGGCTGGCCACATTGGTGACGCTGCCGCAAGAGCGCGTGCATGCGCAGGAAGCGCTGCGGCTGGCCGATCACGAAGTCGACATCGCCTTCACTGCGGCGCTGCGAGACGTCACGCAGCATCCTCCGCCGCTCAGCGACGAAGCGAAACAGATTCAGGCGCGACTGCAGCAAGCGGAAAAGGGCCTGGCGAGCGATCAGGCGCAGGTTGCGCAGCTGACCGCGGCGGTGGCGAAAGCCTCCGGCGAAGTCAAGGATTCGCTGGAAGATCAGCTGGAGATCGCGAACGCCCAGGAAGAACTTGATCAGGACGAAGTCGACGACGCCAAGCAGGATCTGATCCGCGCCGGCGGCGATCCGCAGGACCGCATTCAGGCGATGGTCAAGGAGCACGAAACATCCGCGAAGGCTACCGAGGCGGCGCTTGCCGCGGCTCCGACCTCTGTAGACGAGCGCGGTTTGATCCACAAGGTCACGCAATGGTGGCCGCTGCACAAGAAGCAGCTCCTGCTGTGGCGCGCCAAGGCCGAAACGGAAGCGCTCGTGGTCACGCTTTCGGCTCAGCACGATGCGCTCGACCAGCAACTGCAAGTCGCAAAATCAAAGGCCGGGTCAAACGCGAACGGGGGTGCGCTTGCTCCCGCGGCGCGGCTCGCCTGGCACGACAACGATGCCAGCGTGGTGGTGCAATCGACCAAGGACCGCGCGGTGCTACAGAAGAAACTCGCCGGCTACGACAAGCGCGTGGATGACCAGAAGGAACTTGCCGGCGTGTACGCGCAATGGATCGGCGTAGTAGCCGCCAAGCAGCGCATGTTGCTGAACGCGGTGTTGAAAAGCGTAGCGATCATTTTGTTGATCGCGCTGGTCGGGTTGTTTGTCGACGGCTGGATCGCCGGCTTGCTGGCACGAACAAAGCTGGACCGGCGTCAGCTGGAGACCATGCGCTCCGCGACGCGGGTGACGCTGCAAGTTCTGGCGGTGGTGCTGATCCTGCTGGTGGTCTTTGGGCCGCCGCCGAATCTGGGCACATTCCTGGGACTGGCCGGCGCGGGCCTCACCGTCGCGCTCAAGGATTTCATCGTCGGCTTCATTGGGTGGTTTGTGTTGATGGGCAAGAACGGAATTCGCCTGGGCGATTGGGTGGAGATCAACGGCGTGACCGGCGAAGTTGTGGAGCTGGGCATGTTTCACACGGTGCTGCTGGAAACCGGGAATTGGACCGACTCGGGGCATCCCACCGGGCGCCGCGTGACCTTTACGAATGGGTTCGCTATCGAAGGGCACTACTTCAATTTTTCCACCTCCGGGCAATGGTTGTGGGACGAGATCCAGCTGGTCCTGCCGTCGGGGCAGGATCCGTACCCGATTGTGGACGCCATTCAGAAGAAGGTGCTGGAAACCACCTCGGAGAGCGCCCAGCAGGCCGAACACGAATGGCAGGGCCAGGCAAAGTCCCGTGATCTGAAATCGCTGTCAGCGGCGCCGGCGATCAATGTGAAGCCGGTAATCGGCGGTACGCAAATTGATGTGAGGTACATCACCCAAGCTCACGAACGTTACCAACTGCGCGCGAAGCTGAACCAGAGCATGGTGGACCTGCTGGGGCCGAAGGCGCCAACCGCGGTACCTACGACCGCGGCAGAAGTACCAGTCAAAGCCTAGACCATAGCTGAAGGTAGGGTACGCAAAATGAAGGGCGCCGGGGTTCCCGGCGCTTGATGTGTTTTGACCCGATGAAGATGTAACCGCATAGCTTCTAGACCTCAAGATGGAACGAGAAAAGCGGGCCCCCAGTTGAGTGCTCCGGGAGCCCGCTTACCTCCACAAGGCCAAATTTGAATTCTTCTGGCCTCGTGCCTTGAGGTTGCGCCTGACTAGAACTGGTAACGGAGGGCGAACTCCATTACACGCGGCTTGGTGAGGGTGCCAGAGTAAAGACCGATGCTGGTCGGGTTGGTGAAGGCGCTGTTGTTTGTCAGCGTGGCGGCGTCAAAGCGCACGGAGTTGGTCAGGTTGTAGGCATAGGCGCTGAAACGCAGCGTGTGGCGTTCGGTGAACCGGAACGTCTTGTTGACGCCGAGGTCGATGCCGAAGAAGCCCTGGCCGCGGAAGTTGTTGCGCTGGCCGGATTCGCCAGGGAAGGGCAGACGGAAGAAGCTGGCGGGATCGGCGGTGCCGAAGTCAAAAGCAAAGGGCTCGCCGTTGAGGAATGAGAGCTTTTGCTTGGGATTTCCTGTGGCGACGGCCTTGCCTTCCAGCTGGAAGTTGGTGTTAAAGGTGCCACCTGCGTCCACGCTGAAGGGGAAACCGCTGGTCCAGCGATAGATACCGCTGACCTGCCAACCGCCGATGGCGGAATCGGTAAAGCGATTCCAGCCGGAGCCCCACTTGCGTCCGTGACCAAAGGGCAGGTCGTAGACCCAGTTCGCATTGATCTGGTGGCGAGCGTCGAAGTCGGACGGACCGCGAAGCTGCTTGGGATCCCAAGTATTGATGATAGCGCTGAGGCCGCCGAACGGTCCTACGCGCTCGGCGTCCGAGCCGATGTCGAGCGATTTCGACAAGGTGTAGTTGAAGTCGAACTGAAGCCCGTGCGACGGACGGCTGCGCAGGGTGAACTGCCCCGCGTTGTAGGCGCTGGTGCCAATGCTGGACCAAGCGTAGAGCGCGGAGAACTCCTTGTTATAGAGGGCGTAGGGAGTGTCGACGCCGTTGATATTGGCGCAGGCCGGGAAGCAGAATGAATCGAAGATGTTGGTGAAGTTGGTGGCGCCGAGAGTGTCCGAGCCCCAGTTGCAGTAGAAGAGCTCGTACATCGCCTGCGTAGCCGTCGGGTTCGCAACAGAAGCCTGGCCGGGGGCTCCGCCGCAGCCAAACGGGCCGGACGGATCGTTGGTGACACCAGCGGCGCTGGGGAAGAGATTTTCCCAGTAGGCGATAGGTGCAACCGAACCGACGGGGGTGTGGTTGTTGGCCAGCTTAGCGAAAGCGGTAGCGGCAGCAAAGTAGTCGGTGCCGGACTTGGGGTCTTTGAGATCGAGGGGCATGGCCAGGTCGCGCAACTGCAAGAGGCGATGCGCGAAGCGGCCGACGTAGGCGGCTTCCATGACGAACCCACCGGGCAACTCGCGTGTGACCGAGAAGTCCACGGTTTCCGAGTACGGGGTCTTGAGCTGGGTATCGAATCCGGAAGTGATCTGTTGCAACGGATTGCCTAGGGTGCTGACGGGCGGCGTGAAAGGAAATGGAGCGGTGGGCGCCGGATTAGTCAGCAAGCCATCGGGGCTGGAGACCGGGATGTCATGAAGTCCGGTGAATCGGACGCTGCCATCGAAGGTTTGGACCGAGGCCGGATTACTGACAACCGTGGCGAGGCCGAAAGCGCCGTTGGTGTCAAAGGTTTCGGTGAGCGCCTGGCCGAAGTGGTCATAGACGATGCCGAAGCCCGCACGGATGGAGGACTTACCAGGGTCGCCGAACAGTGCATGCATCAGGCCGCCGGAAGCATGCGGAGCATAGGCGAGCGCGATGCGAGGGCCGAGATCCTTGTAGTCGTAAGGCCACAGATCGGGGGCGTGATTGACTTTGCCGCTGGGCAAGTAACTAATGACGCGATCGACGGTCTGACCCTGGTTCATGGCCTGCGCGCGCTCGGTGACGTAGGTGTTGAGATTGAAGTCGGGCGAGACCTGATTGCCGTTGGCTTCGTAAATGGGCTGTAGCAAGGAGTAGCGGAGGCCGGCGGTGAGAGTCAGGTTGGGGGTGATGTGCCAGGAATCCTGAGCATACCAATCGAATTCCCAAGAGCGAAAATCCTTGGGTACCAGAGCGCCTTGCGGAATCTGCACATTCTGCGCGGTGCGGTTGTACTGCGCGGTCACGATTGGAATCAGGCCGAGAATGTTGACCGCGGCGATGTCGTAGGTCGTGGAGTTATTGGGATCGACTTCAGGGAAGCCAAACGCGCCCGGATCGAGACTGCCGCCGCTGCCCGCGGCTCCGCCCGCAAGCCAGAACGGATTGGTGGAGGCAAAGGTGATGTTGGCGGCATCGGTAGCGCGCACGTTGCTGATGTGACGGATATTGGTGCCGAACTGGAGCGTGTGGCGGCCTTTGGTCCAAGTCACGTCGTCGACGATGTTGTGAACGGGGATGTGGAATTTTGTAGTGAACGAAGTCGAGGGCGAGGTGGAAAGGACGCTGGGTTCGAGGTCGTCCAGGAAACGGAAGTTGACGATGGGCAGACCCTCAATGCCGACGTTGTCCTGACTTTGCCGAGTCAGCCCGTAGTGGAAGCTGTTGATCAAGGTATTGGAAAGGACTGCGGTGTAACCGACGGCTATCGCGCGGCTGGTGTCGCGGACCAGGTTGTTCGGCGCATCGCCGGGGAACTGAGGCGGTTGAGCTTTCGCGTCTGTCTGGTAGTTTCCGCGGAGAAAGAGGCGGTGGGTGCCGGACTTCGTGAGGTTATAGTCGATTTTGGCGATGGTGGTGTTCAAGCGCTGCGGATTGGGCGCAGAGAAGGTGAAGCAGGCGATGTTGAAGCCGTCGGCGTTGGCGCAATTCTGGGAATTTGCCGTTGGATATTTGCTGAAAACCTGGCTGATGACGGCCGCGTTCACGCCGTTGGTGGCGGGGGTGCAGGTGCCGGTGACCAGGCAGCCCTGATCCATGGCTTTAATCTGCGCGGGGCCGACGCCGTTTGTGCCGGGCGCAAAGGTGTACGTTTGCCCGCTGAGGCCGACTACTGGGGGTAAGCCGTTATAGCCACCCGGACATGCCGCCGGATCGGCGCAGGGGTAGAGGATGACGCCATCCTGCAAATTAGCACTGGGGACGTTGCGATTGACCTGTTGATTCTCGGCAAGGCGCTGCCCTTCATAGGTGCCGAAGAAGAACAGGCGATCCTTGACAATCGGGCCGCCCAGGGCGCCGCCGAAGGTGTTCCGGATGATTTTGCCGGGGGTGTTAGATTCGCCGTTCTCGAGTTGCGCATGCTTGTTGAACCAGTCGTTAGCTGCCGTGATCGTGGGGCGATGCTGTTCGTACAGCGAGCCGTGGAAGGTATTGGTGCCGCTCTTGGTGACGAGAGCGACCTGGCCGCCGGAGGAACGGCCCTGGTCGGCGTTATCGCCGGCGGTGGTGACGCGAAATTCCTGAATGGAGTCAAGCGTGGAGCGCACGGCGCCAGTGAAGGCGGTGCCGCGGACCTGGTCATTGTTATCGACGCCGTCGAGGGTGATGTTGGCCTGGTCGCTGCGGCCGCCGTTGAGGGCACCGTTGCGAGTGTCCACGTTGTCGTCGACGTTGGTGCCGACGAAGGTGGCGCCGGGCTGGAGGCTGAGGACGCCTGCGGCGTCGCGGCCTTCAAACGGAAGGGCGAGAATCTGGCGCGAGTCAAAGGCATTGCCGATGCTGGCGTCGGTGGTGTTCACGGTAGCACCGACGGTTTCGGTGACGGTAATGGTGTCGGAGACCGAGCCGAGCTCCAGTTTAATATTGACGCGTTGAGTGGTGTTAACGAGCGCTTCGATTTTGGAGGTTTCGGCGTTGCGGAAGCCGGTGGAGGTCACGCGAATTACGTAGGTGCCGGGCTGGAGGGACAGAAATTGATAGTGGCCCTGTTCGTCGGTGTTGGCTTCACGGGTGACGCCACTGGCTGGATCGGAAGCGACGACTTTTGCGCCGGTGATCGCGGAACCCTGCGGGTCAGTGACGTCACCGATGATCGAGGTCGTGCCCTGTTGGGCAAACGACGGAGCCGCGTAAATACCTGAGGTTGCGAGCGCCAAAATGACGGCAATCAGGCGCACTGAAAGAGTTGAAAATCGAATCACGAAACTGTCCTCCGTTGGTGGATCGAGTGAGAAAAACCCACGCGCCTTTCGGCGTACGGTGGAGGGGCAATCGGCGTGCCGAAACCGGGAGGAAAGGGGTGTTGAAAGGAAAGAGTTTCGGGGAATTTATCTTGCTAAAGGCTTCTGATTCCCGGATTTAGATACAGATTTTTATTGAAGTTGGAGGTTGTGAGCTGGTGAAAATTCGTTTTCTGGGAGCGAGGATTTTGTTTTCATTTTTTGGAGTGTGCAGGGGGCCAATTATTTGGCAGGCAGTAAATGCGTTTGGGCGTTTGGGATTGTAGATGCAGAAGGGGAATCATGGGAAGATTGCGCGATCATGGGTTCGGGATTTGGCGTTGTGCGGTATCGAGTGGCAAAGAGAATTGGTTTTGGATTGATGTTGAATCCCCACCCGCACCTTTCTAAGAGCGGACCGTCGCGACTCAGGGCAAGCCGGCGCGACACCCGCGGTTGCTTTTGCATTGGCGTGAGTTGCAGTTGTCGTGCGGGATTGCGAGAGAACCTTTGAGCCAGGAATTGCTGTTGGAAGCGAAGGAATTGAGAAAATCATATGCGCGGGTGGCCGCGCTTGGCGGAAATGACCGAGGGCCGCGATTTATGGCCGTGGATGGCGTGAGCTTTTCGATTGCAGCGGGCGACACTTTCGCGATTGTGGGCGAGAGCGGATGCGGGAAGACCACGCTGGCGCGAATGCTATTGCGGCTCATTGAGCCGGACTCGGGGGAGTTGCGATTTGCGGGGCGGGATCTGCTGGCGCTGGCGGGGGCGCGATTACGCGAGCAGCGGCGGCAAATGCAGATGATTTTTCAGGATCCGTTCGCTTCGCTGAATCCGCGGATGCGCGTGGGCGCGATTGTAGGCGAGCCACTGGCGATTCATGAGCCTCGGATGACCGCGGAAGCGCGGCGCGAGCGCGTTGCAGCGATGTTGAAACGCGTGGGATTGAATGAAGATGCGATGACCCGGTATCCCCATGAATTTTCCGGCGGGCAGCGGCAGCGCGTGGGGATTGCGAGGGCCTTAATTTTACAGCCGAAGCTGATTGTGGCGGATGAGCCGGTATCGGCGCTGGATGTATCCGTGGGAGCGCAGGTTTTATTGCTATTGCAGGACTTGCAGAGGGAGTTTGGCCTGACGTACATCTTCATATCGCACAGTTTGCCGGTGGTGGCGCAGGTGGCAACGCGGGTGGCGGTGATGCGCGCGGGGCGGTTTGTTGAAGTGGGCGGGGTGGAGCGGGTTTTGGGGCAGCCGGAGCATGAGTATACGCGGGAGTTGTTGACGGCGGTGCCGGAGTTGCCGAGGGTTTGAGTGTTGCGCGATGTCGGAAATGTTGCCTGCCGGATCGAGATCCCTCGTCCGCTCTGAGCGCGGACATCGGGATGGGCGTGGCTGAAGCGGGCCCCAACACGGAGTGCCACTTCGGCTGCGGGATTGCACGGCGATTTGTCAAATGTGTGGTGAGCCCTGAAATTTGGAGGGATGGGGCGCGTAGACAGCAGAGAGCGATACTTACTCCCTTTGGCGGGGAAGCTGTGGTGGAGGTGTGAGCGATGGCTACGACTACATCTATGCCTGCTCCAGAAGCGCAGGCGGCGATCAGCCGATTCGGGCGTATTACCGGGGTGTTTTTCTCGCCGAAGGCTACTTTTGAGGACATCGTGCGCAAGCCGAGCTGGATCCTGCCGGCTATTCTTCTGACGGTGTTCAGTTTTGCGGTGTGTGTAGGGATCAACCAACGGGTCAACTGGCGGCAGTACATCGGGGCGCAGATCGAGAAAAATCCGGACACCGCAAATATGTCGGCCGAGCAGAAGGAGCAACGCATTGAGGGCGGGGTGAAATTTGCGCCGACGTTTACCTATGTGATCGGAGTGGTGGCGCCGATTGCATCGATGCTTATCGTGGCGTTGGTGATGTGGGGGGCGTTCAATTTACTGGGCGGAGCAAATACGAACTTCGGAACCTCGCTAGGAATTACCGCGCATGCGTTCATGACCGGATTGGTGAGCAGCGTTCTGTACCTGCTAGTTTTGTACTTGAAGCCGTACGGGACGGTAGATCTGGATAATCCGATTGCGACGAATCTGGGGGCGTTTTTACCGGAGGATTCGGCGAAATGGTTGATGTCGCTGGGAACGTCGATCGATATTTTTTCGTTCTGGAACATGATTTTGCTGGCGATTGGATTTGGGGCCACGAATCCGCGGAAGTTGCGAGGCGGGAAGGCGTTCACGATCGTGGTTACGGTGTGGGCGGTGTATGTGGTGTTGAAGGTGGGCCGAGCGTTTATCTTTTCTTGAGGGATAATCAGGACGACCGAGCAAACGCGACGAGACATTACTTGATTGCCAGGCTGGGCGCAGCATGCTGCGCCCCTACTGATACAATGCGGCGGTGAAATTTTCGTTCGAGGTGACGAAGATTGATTCGACGGGGGCGCGGCGGGGGAAGTTGACTACGCCGCATGGGAGTGTCGAGACCCCGTTTTTTATGCCGGTGGGGACGGCGGCTACGGTCAAGGGATTGACGCAGGGCGCGCTGGAAGAGCTGGGCGCGGAAATCATTCTGGCGAATACGTATCATTTATATCTACGGCCGGGACATGAGGTGGTCCGGCGGCTAGGCGGCTTGCACCAGTTTATGGCCTGGCCGCGTGCGATTCTCACCGATTCCGGCGGGTTCCAAGTCTTCAGTCTTTCCGAATTGCGCAAGATTACCGATGAAGGTGTGCGTTTTCGATCGCATCTGGATGGGTCGGAGCATTTGCTGACGCCGGAGAAGGCTGCGGAGATCCAGCTGGCGTTGGGATCGGACATTGCGATGGTGCTGGATGAGTGCATCGAGACACCGGCGCCGCGCGGGGCGGCGGAATCCGCAGTCGCGCGGACTACGGCGTGGGCAAAGCGTGCGCGGGATTATTTTTTGGAGCGCACGACGCGCAACGGCGATCTGGAGCAATGGCAATTTGGAATTGTGCAGGGGGCAACATTTGCGGATCTACGGCGGCAGAGCGCGCGACAGCTTCTGGAGATTGATTTTCCCGGATATGCAGTGGGCGGGTTAGCGGTAGGCGAGCCGCACGAGACGACCTGCGAAATGACCGGCGTGGCGACGGCGGAATTGCCGCAGGGGAAATTGCGGTACTTGATGGGCGTGGGGCGGCCGGAGCAGATTGCGGACTATGTGGCGCTGGGCATCGACATGATGGATTGCGTGCTGCCGACGCGGGCGGCGCGGCACGCGTGTTTGTACACGAGCGAAGGGCGGGTGCTGATCAAGAATGTGCGGTATGCGGAGGACCAGCGACCCATCGATCCGGCTTGCTCTTGCGCGGTGTGCAAGCGCTATACGCGCGCCTATTTGCGACATCTTTTTGCGGCTGGAGAGATCACTGCAGCGATCCTTGCGACCCACCATAACGTCCACTTTTACCTTGACATCATGGGGCAAATCCGCGAGGCTATCGAGTTTGGGAACCTAGCGAAATTCTCATCTGCGATGCGCGCGCGCTATGCGGCGGGTCCGGCCTGAACGGGTCAAGGACGAGCATCCGAGCAGCGCGCGGGTCGCCCGCGCGGCACCACCAGAAGAGAATTACCGAGCATGTGAGAGCGGGCGAACCGCCCGCCGCTCGCTGCTGCTATCTTCGAGATGGCAGGCGGTGGTGATGGATCAGAGTGGCGGGCGGATAGTTACAAATAAAGATTGGCGGGAGCAGTAACAATGTCCATCGTAATTGCCATGATGTTGCAAGCTTCACCGGGTGGATTGGGCGGGGCTCTGGGTAGTCCCTTGATCATGATGGTGGTGGTGATGGGTATCTTCTACGTGATGCTCATTCTTCCGCAACAACGGCAGCGCAAGAAGCTGCAGGCAATGCTGAACGCGCTGAAAGCGGGCGACAAGGTCATCACCAACGGGGGTATCTACGGCACGATTAATGGGATCGACGGCGACACCGTTATTTTGAAGATTGCCGACACGGGCTCGTCGCCAGTGAAGATTCGCATCGCGCGCTCGGCGATTACGCAGGTGGAGGCGACCGAAGATGCGAAGTAGCGGCATCGGCTTCCGCGCAGCACTTCCAATCCACGAGGATCTGTCTGTGCGGCGGGTCAAAAACTCTTAACCATGAACCCCAACCTGAAGTGGAAAGCCATCTTTATTGTTCTGGTCATAGTTGGTTGCATCTACGGGCTGGTTTGCCTGCCGGTATTTCCCACCTCGCTCGCGCAGTTGAGGGATAACTTCGGTCATCAGATCAAGCTGGGATTGGACCTGCAAGGCGGGACGCACCTGGTGTTGCAGGTGCAGACGCAGGAGGCGGTGGCGCAAGAGACGGACCAGACCATGGAGCGGTTGACCACGCAGATGCGCCAGAAAAACATCCGGTATGACGAAGTGCGGCGCGTGGATGACACGCACATTCTGGTGCGCAACATTCCGTCGGATCAATTGTCGCCATTCCGCGACCTGGTTAACGATCAACTGGCGCGCTCGTGGGACATGGCTCCGGCGGCGGGTGAGCCTTCCAGCTATATGCTGACTATGCGCGGGCTTCGCGCCACGGAAATTCGCGAACAGACGATGACGCAGTCGATCGAAACGATCGAGCGGCGCATCAACGCTTTGGGCTTGACCGAACCGACGATTCAGCAGCGCGGCGGGCAGAATCAGAATGAAATTCTGGTGCAACTGCCGGGCGAAGGCGATCCGGCGCGCGCGAAGGAAGTGATTCAGGCGGGCGGACAGCTGGAACTGAGACTGGTGGAAGATCCGCAGGCATATCCATCGCAGGCCGCAGCGCTGGGCGGCCATGGTGGAATCTTGCCGCAAGGGTCGGAGCTGTTGTCGGGCCGCAATGAAAGCCGGTCGGCAAGCGAAGCCGGCGGCGAGTCGTGGTACATCGTGAGCCGCTCGCCGATTGTGACCGGGCGGGACTTGCGCGGCGCGACCGAGAATCGCAGCACGCAGAATCCCGGGCAGTGGCAGATCAATTTTTCATTGTCGCCGGATGCGGCGCGGCGATTCGGGCCATTCACGGAGCAGAATATTGGCCGGCAGATGGCCATCGTCCTCGAGCATCGCGTGTATTCAGCGCCGGTGATTCACGGGCGCATTGAGGATACCGGCGTCATCGAGGGCAACTTCAGCCAGGATTCGGCGCACGATCTGGCATTGGTGCTTCGTGCCGGGGCGCTGCCCGCTTCGATCAAGTATCTGGAAGAGCGAACGGTTGGACCTTCGCTGGGCGTCGATTCCATTCGCCACGGGGTGCAGGCTTCGATTCTGAGCCTGCTCGTGGTGATGATTTTCATGCTGGTTTACTACCGGCTATCTGGCGCGAACGCGGTTCTTGCGCTGCTCCTGAACCTGATCATTTTGCTGGCGATCCTGGCCGCTTTTGGAGCGGTGCTCACGCTGCCGGGCATCGCCGGCGTCATTTTGACGATCGGTATGGGCGTGGACTCCAACGTCCTGGTGTTCGAGCGCATCCGCGAAGAATTGCGGAACGGAAAGTCTGCGGGGTCAGCGGTGCAAGCCGGATTCGACAAGGCCTTTCTCACCATCATCGACACGCACGTCACCACCGTGGTCTCGGCGTTCTTCTTGTTTCTGTTTGGAACCGGGCCGATTCGGGGCTTTGCCATTACGCTGACGATCGGTTTGATCGCCAACGTGTTCACCGCGATTTACGTGTCTAAAACGATCTTTCAATACCACCTGGAAAAGATGGACCGGCAAGCGGAGCTCAGTATCTAGCTGTACTAGGACTTTTCTGCGCTTTCCACGCCGCACTCTCGGGGCCACCTGACATCTAAAGTCAATGGGTTAGGTGCCTGTTCTGGGAACAAACTCATCCAGGCTGGAGTCTAAAGAAGGGAAGTACTCTCGGCATGATCGAGTTTTTCAAAGAGCCCAATATCGATTGGATGGGTAAGGCGAAGTATTTCTATGCCTTAAGCGGCATCCTGCTGATCGCAGGCGTGATTTCCATCTTCCATGAAGGAGGTCTGCGGTACGGGATCGACTTCAAGGGTGGAACCAACGTAGACGTGCGATTTGCCCAGAAGCCGAACACCGACCAGATACGCTCGGCGCTGCGAACCCAGGGTCTGGGCAACAGCGAAATCCAGACCATCAGCAGCAGTGGCGGGGGCAGCGCGAACGAGGTGCTGGTTTTCGTCGAGCAGAGCAAGACGGGCGACCAAGCCGAGGATTCCAGCAAGGATCGGGTGCTCAAGGCGCTCAACACAGTCTACGGACCCAAAGACGCCAGCAAGCCGGATTTCAACACGACCACGCCCGCGACGCTATCTGCGGCATTGTCACAGCGTGATCCTCTGGGACTTGGCGCCAACGGCGGGGACCGGTATCAACAATTGGCGCGCAAACTTCTGTCCTATCGCGACGATCAAAAGGGCGGTGTGTTGGCCAGCCTTGATGAGCTGTCGGCCGTGGACGGGGCCAATGCAGCCGTGGTTTCCGCGGTGAAGAGCGGCTACTCGCTGGGCACTTTCGCCATTCGTTCGGTGGAGGTGGTTGGTCCGAAGGTGGGCGCGGAGCTACGCCGCCAGGCTATTTATGTGACGCTCTATGCGCTGGGCGGCATGTTGTTGTATATTGCGTTCCGCTTCCACGGCAGCGAGCTGGTTGGCCCCACGTCGGGCAATCAAGGCAACTTCATTCTGCGGTCGATTGACAAGGTCATCTTCGGCGCCGCAGCGGTCCTGGCTGTTTTTCACGACGTGCTGATAACCCTGGGCTTTTTCTCGATATTCAAGTTTGAAATTTCTCTTACGGTGATAGCGGCGCTGCTCACCCTGGTCGGTTATTCGATGAACGACACGATCGTCATCTTCGATCGCATCCGCGAAAACAGCCGACTGCTGCGCCGGGAATCGTTTGCTGACGTAGTGAACAAGTCCATCAACCAGACCCTCTCAAGAACGATCTTGACGAGCGGCCTGACTTTCCTTACTGTGCTCGTCCTATTCCTCATGGGTGGCCAGGTGCTGAGGGCGTTCTCCTTTGCCCTGGTGGTGGGAATTGTGGTGGGCACGTATTCCAGTTTTGGCATTGCTGCACCGCTGGTGGTCGCGTGGAATCATTGGCGCGGCCATGGGGTGGTGTCAGGCTCCGGACCCGCAGCCGGTAACAAAGTCCGTGGAAGTGAAGTCGTCTCACCGGGACGCCTCGCTCCCGCTGGCAGGAGGTAACGCTCTATGTTTGAAGATATGGTGGTCTCGAGTAACAACCCCACCAAGACGAACAAGCCGTGGACCGTGGTGCTGTCGATGTTGGCCCAGGTTCTGTTCCTCGGGATTTTGATCTTGATTCCCCTGATCTACACCGAGGCGCTGCCGAAGACGATGATGGCGACGTTGTTGGTCGCTCCTCCGCCTCCTCCGCCGCCACCTCCACCTCCGGCGGTCGTGAAGGTGGTACAGGTGAAGCCGCAAGTCCACCTGATGGACGCCGGCAAATTGATGGCGCCGAAGGTGATCCCGAAAGAAATCAAGATCATCAAGGAAGAAGCCGCGCCTGACGTCAGCGGAATGGCTGGCGGTGTCCCCGGCGGTGTGGCCGGCGGTTCCATGGGCGGAGTAATCGGCGGAGTAATCGGCGGCATGGGCGGAGCACCACCGCCACCGAAGCCGACGGCCTCGCGCATCCGCCAGGGCGGCAGCGTTCAGGCTGCGTTGCTGGTCAACAAGGTTCAGCCCGTCTATCCGCCACTCGCGCGCCAGACACGCATCGCCGGTACGGTGCGGCTGCACGCGATCATTTCCAAACAAGGATCGGTGGAATCGCTGGAAGTGATCTCCGGCCATCCGTTGCTGGTTCGCGCAGCGATGGATGCCGTGCAGCAATGGAAGTACAAGCCGACGCTGCTGAACGGCGAACCGGTGGAAGTTGACACCACGATCGACGTGATTTTCTCTCTTAACCAGTAGTACGGTTCGCGGTGCCTGTCGTGGGGCGGGGTCGCGTTCCGAGTATCAGTTGCAGCAAATCTTAAACGTTGGCCCCGGCCCAGCCGGAGTCACCAGAACTTAAGGAGCAAACGAAATGGTAGCCACCTTGTACGTTTATGCGGCCCTGTTCCTGCAGTCCCAAGCGACATCCTGGGACCTGCGGAGCATGTGGTCATCGATGAGCGCCTTGCCTAGGATTGTTGTGGGTATTTTGTTCGTTCTGTCGGTGTACTCGTTCGGTGTAATGATCGACCGCGCGTTGATGTACAGTGCGGCGCGTAAGCAGTCGCGCGTGTTCGTGCAGCAAGTTGCCGGGGCCCTCAAGGACGGCAAGCTGGACGAAGCGATCGCCATCGCCGAACGCAACAAGAAGAGCCACATCGCCAAGGTTGTGGCGACGGGCCTTTCCGAATTTCAGTCCGCCTCGCAGCAAGTATCAGACTCGGACGTAATCGAGGCCGCCAAGCGTGGTCTGGAGCGCTCGGTCGCGATCGTACACGCCGAAATGAAGCGCGGTCTGTCGGCACTGGCTACGATCGGCTCCACGGCGCCGTTCGTCGGATTGTTCGGCACGGTGGTCGGCATCTTGAACGCGTTCAAAGGCATTGAGCAATCGAAGGCCACCGGTCTGTCGGCGGTTGCCGGCGGTATCGCGGAAGCCCTGGTGACCACGGCGTTCGGTCTTCTGGTCGCGGTGCCTGCGGTGTGGGCCTACAACTACTTCACCAACAAGGTAGAAGCTTTCGACGTCGAGATGGACAACTCCTCGATGGAGCTCATCAACTACTTCATTCTGCGTCGCGGCGCGAAGAAGTAAGCGGCACGGAGGTAAGTCATGGCAGGTGAAGCACACACAGAAGGTGGACGGTACAAGCCGCAAGCCGGCAGCCAGATGGCGTCACCAAACGTCATTCCCATGGCTGACATCATGCTCGTTCTGCTGATCATCTTCATGGTGGTCACGCCGATGTTGCAGAAGAACATGCCGGTGGACATGGCTCGCACCGATACCGCGCGCGACATGCAGGATGCGGACAAGGATGATGCGATCGTCGTGGCGATTACGCGCGACGGTGCCATCTACCTGGGCCACACGGCGACGCGCAAAGAAGATCTCACCGGGCAAGTCAAGGATCGCATCTCCAACCGTCTGGACAAGACCGTGTACGTCAAGAGCGATGCTCGGGCGAAATACGGTGACGTCGTGGCCGTGGTGGATGAAATCCGCTCTGCCGGAGTGGATCAGCTCGGTCTGCTGACCGAAAAGAACCAGGGAAAGTCGACGATACCGCCGCCTCCTGGACAACAGCCGCCGGCGGATTGAGCCGGTAGTTCGCAGTGCAGTAGTTGTTTCGTTTGCTCGGAAGTTCGCTTGGAATTATGGGCCGCGCCGCTTCCCACACGGCGCGGCTTAGTGGCCTGCAAAGCTCGTCAGGGGCAGGCCAACAGGAGAAGTGCAATGGGAATGAGCGTCGGAGACAACAAGGGCGGTACGATGGCGGAAATGAACGTCGTTCCGCTGATCGACATTCTGCTGGTACTGCTGATTATTTTCATGGTGATCACGCCATTGACGCCCAAAGGAATGGATACGCTGGTGCCACAACCAAATCCAAATCAGCAGCAGAACCAGGATTTGGAAAACAAGACGGTGGTGGTGCAGGTCTTGAAAGATGGCAAGGTCAAGATCAACAACGAAGACTCCTCGTGGTCCACACTGGGTCCACGGATCGAGCAGATCTTCAAGGACCGCGCGGAGAAAATCGCTTTCGTCAAAGGCGATAACGATGTATTGTTCGCGGACGTCGCGCATGCGATCGACATCATGCGCGTCTCTGGCATCGATAAAGTGGGCCTGATTACCGCCAAGCTCGAAGCCGGTCAGTAAGAATCGAATTTTCGCTGGGATGTGAGGGTTCTCCTCGCGGGCAAATGCTTTACGGCGAGGTGGGTCATGGGCATGTCCATCGGCGGTTTGAGACGCGGAACATTCACGGAAATGAACGTGGTTCCGCTCATCGATATTCTGCTGGTTCTGTTGGTGATCTTCATGGTCATCCCGAACTCGCGGGGTATGAAGGTGCAGGTACCCCAGCAGAGTCCGGATCCGCAGCCAAGGCCGAATCCTGATGTAGTGGTTGTACAGGTTCTGGCAGACGGCACGCTGAAACTCAATCAGCAAACAGTGTCGCGAATGGGATTGCGCGAGCGGCTGCAGGAGATCTTCAAGTTTCGCGCCGATCGCGTAGCTTTCGTTCGCGGTGAGAATCCGGTGGAGTTCCAGGTCGTTGCCCAGGTCATTGACGACATGCATGCTGCTGGCATATCGTCTGTCGGTCTGTTGACACCCGAACTGGAACAGAACCACTGAGTGTGGATGCAGTGCCCTTCGCAGGGTGGACGTGAATTCTAGCGTGGAGCTGTTTTGAGGCCGCGCGATAGCAGGGATGGGATGCTTCGATGACTTATGGATCGTACCAAGTGATGCGGCGGGCTGCGGCCTTGGCGTCCGTGCTGATGGTCACGGTGGCAGCCTCGGGTTGCAGTAAGCTCAAGGCTCGCGACCTGCTGAACAAGGGCGTTGCCGCCTTCAAGAACGGACAATCCGACGCGGCGATTGAGAACTTCAAGGAGGCGAAGGAAGCCGATCCTGATCTGCTGAACGCGCGCTTGTATCTGGCCACTGCGTACGCGAGTCTGTATATTCCCGGGGCGCCATCGGCAGAGAACACCGCACGCGGAAATCAGGCGGTCGCGGAATTCAAGGAAGTGCTGGATAAGGATTCGAACAACCTGTCTGCTATCGACGGAATCGGCTCGATCCTGTTTCAGATGGCCGGACAGCCATTCGACGAGAAGAAATTCGAGGAGTCCAAGACTTACCACCAGCGTCACATCCAGTTGAAGCCGGAAGACCCCGAGCCGTACTACTGGATCGGCGTGATTGATTGGACGCTGGCGTTCCGCGGCAACGGCGAAATGCGCGTGGCCTACAACAAAGACAACATCAAAAAACAGGTCAAGGACACGGACCCGCTTCCTGCGGTCGTGCGCACTCAATATGCCGGCAAGTACGGCCCGCTGATCGACGAAGGAATCACCGACTTGCAGAAGGCGATTTCCCTTAAGCCGGATTACGACGACGCGATGGCGTATCTCAACTTGCTTTATCGCCGCAAGGCCGACATGGTGGAATCCGCCGACGAGCGCAACAATTTCTTGAAGCAAGCCGATGATCTGGTTGATAAGGTGAAGGAAATCAAGCAGCGGCGTGCGGAGCAACCGCAGACCACGTCGTAGCTGGTGGCAAACGGCGGAACGAATTTTCCGTCACAAACTTGGGTTTGACTGAGGGCGTCCAAATGGACGCCCTCATTTTTTCAGGATTTCACGCCGGTTCGCGGCTCGGGCTCATCCGGCGTATACTAAAACATGCCGTCTGCTGGCAATATCCCGCTGAATTTCCATAGGGACCGCACCGAGCGCGAGCTCGATGCCCGCCTCGAGGAACTCCTCGACAAGCTCCGCAAGAACAGACCTTCGGAAGATCCTTGGCTGGTTCGCCGCGCCTACGAAATCGCCGCGGAGCGGCATCGCGCACAGCTGCGGCGCTCCGGTGAGCCATACCTGACGCACCTGCTGGAAGTCGCGCACATCCTCGCCGACATGCGGCTGGACGCCACAACGCTTACGGCAGCGTTGCTGCACGACGTGATCGAGGACACGGAGTTTCCGGTTTCGCGCATTGAAGAGCGTTTCGGCGCCGAGGTCGCCCATCTGGTTGAGGGCGTCACCAAGATCGGCCGCCTGAACATGATGGCACCCGAGGCCCGCCAGGCCGAAAACGTGCGCAAGATGGTTCTGGCGATGGTTAACGACGTTCGCGTCGTGCTGGTCAAGCTTGCCGACCGGTTGCACAACATGCGCACACTCGAATTTCTTCCTCCCGCCAAGCAGCAGCGCATTTCGCGCGAGACTCTGGATATTTACGCGCCTATCGCGCATCGCCTGGGCATGGGCATCATCCGAGGTGAGCTGGAGGATCTGTCCTTCCGTCATCTGGAGCCGGAATCGTTTCTGGCGCTGCAAAAAGAGGTGTCCGAGAAAGCGCCCTTCCACCAGAAGTTTCTGGAAGAAGTGCAAGCGACGATTCGTTCGAAGCTGGTCGAGAGCGGCATCCCGGCTGAGCTTGGGGCGCGGGTAAAAGGCTTGTACTCACTACATCGCAAGATTGTTCGCCAGGAGCGCACTCTGGAGCAGGTCTACGACTTGCTCGCCGTTCGGGTCATCACCGACAACGAGCGCAATTGTTATGCCGCTCTGGGCGTGATGCATCACATTTGGAAGCCGGTGCCGGGGCGCTTCAAGGATTACATCGCCATGCCCCGGCCGAATTTATATCAATCACTGCATACCACCGTTCTCCATCAGAGCCAGGCGTTTGAAGTGCAGATTCGCACCAAGGAAATGCACCATACCGCGGAAGAAGGCGTAGCGGCGCACTGGAAATACAAGGACGACAAGCCGGCTTCCGAAGACGATCAGCGTATCACCTGGATGCGGCAGTTGATCGAGTGGTCACAAGAGCTGGAAGAGCCCGGCGAATTTCTGTCGACTCTCAAAGTGGATCTCGCCCCCGGCGAGGTTTATGCGTTCACGCCAAAGGGCCGGGTGCTGGAGCTGCCGCGCGGCGCGACACCTGTCGACTTCGCGTACTCCGTGCACACCGAAGTCGGCCATCAATGCGTCGGCGCGAAAGTGAACGGCCAGATGGTTTCGCTGCGCCACGAAATCATGAGCGGCGACGTGGTGGAGATTCTGACGCAGAAGGGACACAAGCCCAATCGCGACTGGCTGAGTTTCGTCAAGTCCTCGCACGCGCGCAGCAAGATTCGTCATTGGATCAATGTTCAGGAGCGCGAAGAAGCCACGGAGATGGGCAATCGCCTGCTCGAGAAGGAAGCACGACAGTTCGGCCGCAGCCTCAAGAAAATTCCCGAGGCGGATATGTTCAAACTCGCATCCGACTACGGTCTCTCCAGCATTCAGGATTTGCAGGCGGCCGTGGGATTCGGAAAATACTCGGCGCGCCAGATTCTCACGCGCGTTCTGGGCGAGTCGGAAAAGCCGGCTGAACCGAAAGCCGAAGAGTCCAAGCCGACTCTGGTCAATACCGTAAAGCGCATGCTCGGCTTTGGCGAGGCTCCGCTTATCGTCAAAGGGCATGGCGATTTACTGGTTTACCGCGCCAAGTGCTGTAATGCGATCCCCGGCGATGACATCATCGGATACATTACGCGCGGCCGCGGAGTAGCGGTGCACACGCGCACGTGTCCTAATGTGCAGAACTTGCTCTATCAGACCGAGCGCCGCATACCCGTGGAATGGGGCGGGGAAGATACCGCAACGTTCCTTGTGCACTTGCTGATTCGCGCGCGCGATCGCGCCGGATTGCTAGCCGACATCACCGCGGTGATCAGCACGGCCGGCTGCAACATCCACAATCTCGAAAGCCGACCTGATCGCCTGAACGCCCAAATCGACGCCAATCTCGAAATTCACGATCGCCGTCAGCTCGAGGCCATCCTCGCCAGCATCCGGCGCATTGCCGGAGTCTACGGCGTCGAACGCGTCTACCAGACGTAAGTTGAGCCTGGAGTAGCTGCGCTCGTCGAGAGTGAAAACCGGGACGCTGCTCGCTTTCTTCGACCTGTCCTTACGGCCAATGTTGCTGACAGCACACTTCCCGCCGGCGCGAGTCGCCCTCGCTAAGATAGAGCTATGAAATACCGAGCTCGTACCATCGCACTCGCTCTACTGTTCGTTGGCGGATGCCAGCAACAACATTTCCTGGCGGACTATCGTCCGCTTGTGAAAGCGGGCGTCTTCTCCGGGACCATCGAACAGCTCAAGAAGTTGAACGTCTCCGAAGCGGAAATCGCGCAGTTCCTTAAGCTTAGGGGTGCAAAGGTGAGCGACGATATGTGCATCGCGCTGATTACCGCGGCCCACGATCACCAGCATCCATTCACCAGCGCTGATTCGGTGATCAATCTGCAAGGCGCACGTTATTCCGATGCCGACATCCTCGCGTTTGCCCACGCTAATCAGCTGGATACTATCGCGCCCGAGGCCGTCATGTTGCATCTCATTGGCCTTTCCAATGGGACCGTGCAGCGGATTCTCGAGCGTCACATGAAAGGCCTGCCCACCATGGGCAGCGCTGAAATCGGGCGCCTGAAGAATACTGGCCTCACCGAAATGCAAATTCTCGAGCGCATCGAAGGCGGCATGACCGACGAAGCCGCAAACAAGGAAGCGAGCGCCCGTGAAGCTGCCCGCAATCATTCCAATACCGGGTTTGTGCGAGTCCGCGGCCGGAAGCCGCGCTAGCCCCTAAACCGTTCGGCTAAAAATCTTTGCGCGCGCACGAAACAAGGCGTGCCGGTGCTTTTACCTGAGCCGATTCCGTAGTTACAATCAGAGTTCTCGTGGCGCCCACCTCTCATTCCCGCCGAGTGCTGTTCTCGCTGCTGATTCCCGGGGCTTGGTGTCTCGCAGGCTGTGCCGCTTCTCTGGGCCCGGGGTATGCCATCGACAGGCAGGAAATCCACGTAGAGTTCACGCCGGATCCCCAGCCGGTCATTCGCATCGCCGCCGAATACCGCCTTCGGAACAATGGCAACCAGCCTCTCACCACGCTGGAGCTTCGCCTGCCGGGCCGCCGCCGCTTCCACATCGCCACTCCGCGAGTCGAGTGGGACGCCCACGAAGTGGCTCTGACGACGTCACCCGACAATGCCCGCAATGTGGCGATTCAATTTTCTGAGCCGTGGTCCGTAAATGCTTCGCACACCATGAGTCTCGCTGTCGAATATCGACCTGCGCTGTCAGGAGAAAACATCGCCGATCAAAACAGCCTGAGCTTTGCCCCTGACGCATTCTTTCTTCCTGCAGAAGGCTGGAGCCCGCAACTGATTCCCGCTCGCGGAGCATTCGCTACCGGTGGTATCCCTCCGGACAAGTGGCTGCTGACCGTGCGAGTGCCGGAGGGCTTCCTGGTGCATATGAGCGGTCGGCAATCGAAGGCTTCGCGCAGCAACCACCAACAAACGATTCGCGCGGAGCAACGCCCGTCGCACGGGTATCCATTCATGGTCGCCGGACGCTATTCGTCCTTCGCGCTTAAGGCGGGGAAGGAAACTGTCAATCTGTGGATGCGCAGCACGGAATCTTCCGCGGACTTTCGGCCGACCGCAGACGCGCTGGTCCGCACACTCCAGACATACAACGCTATGTTCGGCAACCGCGCAGGCGACTCCAACCAACTCTGGATTGTTGAATGCCCGGTTGTCGCCAACTGCTTCACCAGCACGGCTTCCAACTACGCCAGACTCATGTCTGAAGACAATGCCAAGCCTACGGCAGAGATGGCGTCGTCGGACACCGTTATGGCCGACTTCAGCTCCGGCCCGCCCGAAATCGCGGCGGGTGCCGGTCCATCTCTGGCTTCCAGTTGGCTCGGTTACGGCCAGAACCCCGGTTTCTACGAGCAGGATCCGCCGTTGTCGGCGCTACCGGCCTTTGCTGCCGCCCGGGGGCGCGAAGCGGTGCAAGGCCCGCAAGTCCGCGCCGAAACGATTCGGCGCGTATTGCGCTTGATCCCTGCTCGCAGCGCGGCTGATGAGCGAAAGCCGGAAGATGCTTCCATGATCCGCGCCAAGAGCCTGCTCTTCTTCTATGGCTTGCAGGATCGCTACGGCCAGGACATTTGCAACAAAGCCCTCAGCCACATGCTCTACGCTCGGCGCGGCGGCGGCTTCAACATCGCTGATCTCATTTCCGCCTTTGAGCAAGAAGTGCACCAGAACGTGGCCGAATTCGTTCGGCACTGGATGAAGCATCCCGGCGTTCCCGACGAGTTTCGCGCCCGCTATGAAGGTGCGGCGACGGCGACCGTTGTCAATTCCAATTCCGTAACCCAAAAGGAGATCACCCCATGAAGGACATCGTCACAACGGATCGCGGCCCCAAACCTATAGGTCCGTATTCGCAGGGGGTTAAAGCCAACGGCCTGCTGTATTTGTCCGGCCAGGTCGCCCTTGACCCGAAAACCAACGAGATGTTGATTGGTGGCATTCGCCAACAAACCGAGCGTGTGCTCGAAAACATCAAGGGAATTCTGGAGGCTGCCGGCTCGAACCTTCACCACGTCATCAAAACGACGGTATTCCTCAAGGACATGAATGAGTTTCCGCAAATGAACGAGGTGTATGGCCGCTACTTCCCCGCGGCTCCGCCCGCGCGCTCCACGGTTCAGGTGGCGCGCTTGCCTAAAGACGCACTGGTTGAAATCGAAGTAATCGCAGCGATCTGAGGTATCGGCCAGGTTGCGAGGCGGGCGTTTTCTTCGAGGAAAAAACAGCAGCACTACTGGAAATGAATTCGATCCTACGGCCGGTCCGGACTCTCCAGCGCCTTCCAAAGCACGATGCCGGTAGCTGCGGCGGTGGTGAAGATCAAAAAGTAGAGGAAACGGTTCCGGCCGCTCTTCTTCGGCGGCTTCTGGCCGCCCCAGGCCTTGGAATCGTCAGCCAACGCATGGGCATCAGGATCCAGCACGATGTGATACGCGGTGCCTTCCGGGATTACGAGTGAATCATCGATCACCGTCAGGGTCATGGAACCCCGCGTACAGTTCACCGTCAATTCTTTGGGGTTCAAGATCGAGACACTTCCTACCGAAGGCTCTTCGCCAGTCGGGCGAATCACGGCGGTGCCCGCCCGCAGTGCAAATGCTTTGGAGTTGGCGGTCGAAAAGGTGGCTGATCCGATGCTTAGCGTAGCAGCGGGAATGTCCGCTTCCGGGTTCCATAGAACGCGGCTTCCGCCAGCCAGTTGCAAGCGCGCCGCGCCCGCCCGCAATTGCATGCTCCCAAGCTTTTCCGTTTCCAGCTTGTCGCCATTGAAAACGGTCGTGCCTATGGACGCCGCGGCTCTGCCCACGTGTGCGCGCTCCGCGGACACAACGGTACCGAGGCTCGCTGACGATGCAGCATGGATCGAAGATGTGACGAGCGTTATGGATACCACTATGGCAGATACTACCTTCAACAGGTCGCGCGAACGCGCCATCGGGTCTCCAAGAGGGCTGGAGCAAAGCATACTGACCCTGCCATTTTCCGTCAACGTGTAAAAACCAAGCATGCGTAAAAGTTATGTCGCTTTTGCGCGTTCATGTGCCGGGATGATGCGCATAACCGCCTAACTTAGATGCGTTAAATGCGCGATTTGTCTGCATGGCTAGCAGGAGGACTCGCGCACTGCTACAATGCACCCCCAGCCACCGTATGGCCGACTGGAAACAGATCACCGCTCGCATCCGACGTGCACGCACCGGCAAAGACCCTGTCGCGCAGCTCTCGAATCTATTCGAAAAGACCAACGATGCGATGGTGGCGTTCGAACTGGCACGCTACCTGGAGACCACCGGCCAGAACGCCGAAGCCGCAAGATGGTATTCCACTGCGGGCGATCGGTTTCGCCGTGCCGACTGGAAATCCAAAGCGCAGGATGCAGCCACGCGTTTGGGTGGAGTACCGGCGGTTCAAAATGTCGGCGCCGATATTTCCGACGCGTCGGCCGCCACAGGGGTCTCACCTCTAGCCGTTCCCGAGCCCGGTTTACCCTTCATGCAAAACGCCGAGGTTTTTGAGTCTCTGGCTGATGCGGGAGTTTCCGCCTCTTCGGCCGAAGCCCCTTCGGCTGCGCCTGCCACGCCAGCTTCTACAGGGAAGGGTGGACGTCGTCGCCGCGGCCGGCGCGGCGGCCGCAATCGCCGAAAGCCGGCTGCCGGCGCCGTCTCCACTGCCACTGCTTCATCGCATCACGCAGGCGAATCCTCGTCGAGCCATCATGCGTCTTCCGCCCTCGCTGACGAGCCATCGGTTTCGCGTCTTTCTCAAGCCACCGAAGCCCCAGCACTTCGTATTCCGGCCGAGCCTAGCCCCGCCGCTGTCGATGCCGGTGGAATCGCTCTGCGTGGCCGTTACGGCGATCCTGGGCTTTCCTCACGCCTCTCGCTGCTCGAGATGCAATTCCGACGGCTGCTGACGTGCGCGCCGATAACCCTCGCCGACTCAGGGTCCGCCCCCGCGGGACCCGGGGTGTTCCTGCTCAGCGATTCCGACCTTACCAGCTACTACTATGTCGAGGCCTGCCAGACCCTGCGCATTGCCATTCCGAATCTCTTGCGGGGAGGCTCGACGCGCCGCGGCGCCGATTCCATCAAGCCGCAACTTGCCGATCATCTGGGCATTCCCGAAACGCGCGTGGGGAAGTATTTGACCGATCACTGCGTGGTGCGCTGGCTGCAACTTGATGAGGGTGCGTCCCACTTCGCGCATTTCGTCACCGCGGTCCTACGTCCCATTTTGAACGAGTAGCAGGGTCGCTCCCGATTCGTACAACCGCCGCAAGCTCCACAGCCAGCCCGTTTTGCAACCAGTGGTCCATCCAATTGCCCTGTCCGCCGCCCCGGAATGGAGCCGCCTGGTACCCATTCTTGCCGTTCGACCCCCCATTTTGACCGTTCGCCGCAACCGACTGGCTTCTCGCCCTGTTTACCCTCAAACTATACGAGCCCAAAGACTTATTGGGCCGTACCCACTCGCGTGGTACGTTTAATGGCACACAGTCTTTTTCAGCCGGGGGCACTAGGGCTGAATTTAGGTCGCAATTCCTATTTGGGGCCATGTAGTTGAGTTGTTGCATTTCTGAGCGGAGGGTAGAGGTTTATGCCGAATACAGTAGGCACGCAGATTCTTCGATCGATCGATTGGGTTCTTTGCAAAGGCGCGGCGGTCACCTTTAATACTATTCAGCATTTCAACAAGCGCAATCCCAATCCGTCCGTCACTCCCCAATGGTCTGACAAGCCCCTGTTGAAATCCTGGGAGAAGACCAAGCCGACGCTCGGCTTCCCTCGCCAGACCGATTCTCTCTGTCCCGCCTGCGTTAAAGAAGCCCGCGAATCCATCATCGCCGGCAAAAAAGATTGGCGCGACCTCATGCATGAGAAGGTTGGCGAAATTAAGGCCCAGATCGTCGAGCGCGACGGACAGATCTGGATGGTGAAAGACTGCCCGCTCCACGGCCATTACGAAGACATGATGGCCGTCGACGCAAAATTCCTGGAGTGGATTGAAAAGCAGTTCCCTGGCCGCGACATCCCCGCCCACAACGACGAAGACCTTCACAAGCACGGCTCCTCGACCGTTCGTTACGGTCGCGGCTCGGTTCTCACCGTCGACCTGACGAATCGTTGCAACATGATGTGCGATCCCTGCTTCATGGACGCCAACCAGGTTGGCTACGTACACGAGCTTGGCTGGGACGAAGTTAAAGAAATCTTAGACAACGCGCTCAAGATCAAGCCGCGCCGCCAGATGTCCGTGCAGTTTTCCGGCGGCGAGCCCACCATGAGCCCGCTGTTCCTCGATGCCGTCGCTTACGCCCGCAAGATCGGCTACAACAGCGTTCAAGCTGCCACCAACGGCATTGAGTTCGCCAAGAGCAAGGAATTCAGCAAGAGAGCCTTCGAAGCGGGCATGCGCTACGCCTACTTGCAGTTCGACGGCATCGGCAACGACGCCAACAGCCACCGCCAGATCGGCAACCTGTTCGACGTCAAGCTGCGGGCCATCGAAAACATGCACGAAGCCGGCATCGAAATCGTGCTGGTCGTCACCATCGTCAACAATGTGAATAACGACCAGGTCGGCAGCGTCGTGAAGTTCGCGATGGAAAATCCCAAGAAGATCGCCTTCGTCAGCTTCCAGCCCGTGTCCTTCACCGGCCGTGACGAAGACATCACTCCCGAACGCCGGCTCCGCCAGCGCTATACGCTTTCGCATCTCGCCAAAGACGTCAGCAATCAGGTTGGCAAGGTCGAACCGACGCGCGACTGGTTCCCGATCTCCTTCATCAGCACCTTCGCGGGCTTCGCGGACATGGTCAAGGGCACCGAATCCACGTGGGGCTCGCTCTCCTGTGGCTGCCACCCGAACTGCGGTGTCGGCACCGCGCTCATGATCAACAAAGAGACCAAGGAGTGGGCGCCGGTTCCGCGCTTCCTCAATGCGACTCAGTTGACCAAAGATGTGACGGCTATCACCGACGCGGCGCGCGGCAAGAACTTCTCCAACTTCATGATGGCCCTGGCGCTGCTCAAGAACTACCGGCCGTTCGAAGGGCCCAAGGGCCTCACGCTGTTCGACTTGTTCAAGAAATTCGACAAGACTTGGGCGCTCACCAGGCGCTCCACCACGAAGTATGGCCGTACTTCACCCGAGCGCAATTTCGAAGACGCCATGAAGCGCCGCAAGACCGATCCGTGGAACTTCCTCTTTATCGCCGGTATGTGGTTCCAGGATCTGTTCAACTATGATTTCCGCCGCACCGAAATGTGCATCATTCCCTACGCCACTCAGCAGGGCGAAATCAGCTTCTGCGCCTATAACACCGGAGTAGGCTGGCGCCAGATCATCGAGAACATGCACAAGAACGCGACCGTCGCCGAGTGGTACAAGACCCACGGCAAGCACGAGATCTATGCCAAGGGCAAAAACGTCAATCTCCAGAGCTATGAACACTCCCTGCGTATTGACGCCGATGACGCTGCCCGCGTCCGCCACCTCGAGCACGATATCCCGCTGACCGCCGCCGAAGAAGAGCGCGCGCGCCGCAAGAAAGCCTACGAAGAACAGGCCAAGGTCCGCGCTATTTACGAGGAGCTGGTGCTGAAGAAGCCCCAGCCGACCGTCGTGCAGATCGGCACCGTACAAGACATCGCCAAAGCCATCCCGGCCAATTTCGCCAACGCCGGCAAGCCGGTCAACATCGCCCCGGCGCCCAAGCAGGAAGCAGAACCCGTCGCTGGCGACTAACGCTTCGATCTGTAATCAATCTTGGTTTGAATCACCAATCGGCTCCCGCAAGGGAGCCGATTCTGTTTCCGACCGGAAGGGCGATGCTTGCCCCGCCCGGCGTGAGCACGATCACCGCGCTCACTGCTCGGCAATCGTCGATGTCCGAGGATGCGACTGTACTTAGACCAAGTCACGCAACGTAACTCTGCTAAACTCGCTCCATTCAACGCAAGGGAACAAGAAATGTCCGCCCTCACCTCTCGGGTCGCTCTCGTAACCGGCGCCTCCCGCGGCATCGGCAAATCCATCGCCCTGGCTCTTGCTAGCGCCGGTGCCGACATTGCCGTGAACTACAACTCCAACTCCGCCGCCGCTAAATCCATCTGCGAACAAATCCGAGCGAAAGGCGGCAACGCCCTTCCCGTCCAGGCCGATGTCTCTAAAACGCAGGACGTAGACCGCCTCGTCTCCACCATCGAAAGAGAACTCGGCCCGCCCACCATCCTTGTCAACAACGCCGGCATCGCCGAGCTCCTCCCTGCCGAAAAGGTCACGGAAGAAATCTTCGAACGCTACCTCCGCGTCAACCTCACATCGATGTTCCTGGTCTCTCAACGCGTCATTCCCGGCATGCGCGCCGCCCATTGGGGACGCATCATCAACCTCTCTTCTATCGCCGCTCAGACCGGCGGAATCATTGGCCCTCACTACGCCGCCTCCAAAGCCGGCATCCTCGGCCTCACGCGCTCCTACGCCTTGCAACTCGCCAAAGACGGCATCACCGCCAACGCCATCGCTCCCGGCCTGATCGAAACCGATATGGCTGCCGGCGTCCCCACCGACGTTCGCAAGACGATTCCTGCCGAAATGGTCGGCTCCCCCGATGAGGTAGCGCAGGTCGCCGTCCTCCTGGCCGAAAACAAGATGATCACCGGTCAAACCATCAACATCAATGGCGGACGCTACATAACCTGATCCGCGGAGGACTGCGGCAGGCCTCTATTTTTCATCTCTATTATCACCAATGAAACGAAACCAGGCGCTCGAGCGGCGTCAGACTTCCGGCGCTACGACGCCCGCCAATCGGTGCGAGGGGCGTTCAATCAGAAGATAAAACACGTACGAAACCACCAGGCTGGAACATAGCTCCAAACCACATCACCACGTGCTGCAAGTTCGGAATGGGCAGCCTCGCGAAACAGCGTCGCTGTTTCGTGGTGCACCACGTATAGCGAATAACTCCACGCACCTGCGGCCACCAGATAACGATTCGGAGTCCGCGTCTTTCCATACGCAACTTCCTTCCGCACCCACCAATACGCCAGGATTCCAAACCACATCATCGTTTGCGTATAGGGAACGCGCGCTTTGAAGTGCAGAATCTCGCCGGTCCAGCATCCGAGCCACGCCAGAAGGCGCCAGCTTCAGATCTGCACGGTGCTGCTCTCCGCCTGCAATCCCTCGCTCTGCTCCGCGAGCACGCACAGCCAAGCAGCCACACCGGCAAAAGAATCAGCGCGGTTCCAAAAGGACCGAATGTGGGCCACGTCAAAGTATGTACATTTGTTGCGGCCACGCCCACGGACGCGAGAAAAGCGATTGCCAGCACCGATCGCCAGCCAAACCGGTGGCGCAGCCACCGCAGGCCAGGATATGCAGCGTAATAGATCGCCTCACACAACACACTCCATAGTGGCGATTCCCACAAAATCAAATGCTCTCCAACCAGGCGCATCTGCTGCCGGCTTAACCGATACACGCACAACGCTCCCGCCACTGGAATCAAGACGCGTGTATACCGCCGCAGGTAGTACCGCCCGACCTCCAGCTTCCACTCACCCCGAAATGGCAAGTGAAATGCAAAAGCTGGAGAGCACGAAAAAAACGATCACCGCGGGCGTGCCAAACACCACGGTGTTCCAGGCGTGAGTAACGAATCTTCCCAGCGAAGTGCTTGCGTCGACCCAGGTAAACAGCGGAAAAACCCCGTAGCGTCCGATCGCCACCCAAAGCGCCAGCACAAATCGCAAAGCATCCAGAATCGGATAGTGAGGCAACCGCCCTGCCAGGGCTCCTTGCCAATGTAAGGTCCGGTCGTCCGGGTGCTCATCGCCCACATTCTATTTGAAACCCTGTTCAGCTGCGCAACCCTGCACGCTCTCTCGGCCGCCGTGTGCCGTAGAGACCGATTTTCCGCGTTAGAGCTAAGCCGCCAAAGGTCACGCACATGCAGCAACGGCTGGTAAGCTGTTACAATACGCTTAGAGAATCAGGCAACGCACATGCCCATCTACGAATACATCTGCGACGACTGCCAGACTCGCTTCGAAAAGATCGTCTTCAACAAGACCCAGGAAATCGCTTGTCCCCAGTGTGCCGGCAAGAAGAACTCCATCCAGCTTTCGGTCTTCAGCTCCGCAAACGGCAATGGCTCTCCCAAGTCCCAGTCTGCCTCAAGCGGCGGGGGCGGTGGCTGCTGTGGCGGCGGCTGCGGTTGCCACTAGCGATCATCTATCAGCAATAAATTTGACACCCCAACAGCGGCTCAATTTTTCGATGCTCAATTGATGAGATGCGACCGCGTACGTGCAAAGTCCAGCTCGGTTGGGGGCTTGCCGCGCTCCATCCTTTGCGCGATGGTTGGCTCAGGCGCGGGCTGCTGCGGCTGCAGGCTTGAGCAGGATGTCCAGATCGTCTGGATGAATCGCGCGGAGCTGCGCCTCTTCGCGGTCGATGTCACCATTGCGCACCAGGGCCGCAAGGGAATCTTCCAGTGTGAACGAACCTTTTTTCTTGGTGATGGTAATTTCCTGATGCAGATGTTGAAGCGCATTGCGGCGAATGCAGTTTCGCGCGCCGTAGCCGACCATGAGGAGCTCTGCTGCGGGAACCCGGCCGCCGCTCTTCTTCGGCAGCAAGATTTGCGTGTGGATGGCGGCGATGGCCATGCTGAGATCCTGGCGTATGGAGTTCTGCCGCTCCAACGGGAAAGAATCAGCGATGCGCGAGATCGTGGACGCGACGTCGGTGGTATGCATCGTGGAAAGAACCAAGTGGCCGGTTTCGGCGGCGGCCACGGCGATGCGCATTGTTTCGGTGTCCCGCATCTCGCCAACCACGATGATATCGGGTGCCTGGCGCAGCGCGGCGCGCAAGGCGGTGGGAAAATCGGACGCATCGGTGCCGATTTCCACCTGCTCAATAACGCTGCGCATGTGCTGATGTTCGAACTCAATGGGATCTTCGATGATCACGATGTGACGGGCTTCGTGGCGATTGATGTTGTCGACCAGTGCCGCCAGGGTAGTGGACTTGCCGGCGCCGGCAGGGCCGCCGATTAGCACCAAGCCGTGTGGGAGCCGCGCAAGCGCCTCCACCGAGGGTGGGAGATTCAGGTCGCGCAGCGCCGGAACCCGGGTAGGCAGCAGGCGAATTGATGCGGCGGCGCGTCCCTGTTCGCGATGCAGATTGATGCGAAATCGGCCTACACCAGAAATGCGGTAGGACGAATCAGCGATCAATTGGCTGCGATAAAGACGCAGTGCATGAGAAGTAAGAGCGGGTAAAACGATGGCTTCGATCTCGGAACTTTCCAGATTGGCGGTTTCCAGGCGGCGGACTTCGCCGCCCACGCGCATGCACGGCGGAGCGCCGTGAACCAGCAATAAATCGCTGGCACCATACCCAACCAGAGTGCTGAGCCAGCGGTCAAGTCGCTCGGTGTCGGCGGGATCTGAATCTCTGCCGGCCAGGTCATCGTTCAATTGTCGAGCAAAGTCATTTAGTTTGGCGGCTGGGTCCATGGGTCCGGGTGGTGGTGTTCATTCTGCGGAGGGATATATTGAACCAGAGATGCGCATTAGTCCAGATAGGAAAAATGGGTATGTGAACGATAACTATATGCGGCGGAGAACGAGCACGGAGATTTCCGGTGGTACGCCCAGCCGAACGGGAGCGCCGACGGTGCCAAGTCCGCGATTGACGTAGAGCGAGGAGATCGCACCAGCATGGCCCGCCGATGTTGACGCCGTCGCGGAGGAAGCCAGGCGCACCGCAGCGGGCGAGAACATTCGTCGGTGAAATAAGCCCGCAATGTAGTCGGAAATGAAGCGCGCCGGGCTGAGGCGATGGTCGAGGATTTCCACCTGGATCTGGCCGCCGTGGGTGTGACCTGCGAGCGAGACTTCGATGCCCAGTTCGGCGGCGCGATTGAAGCTGTTGGGATTATGCGACAGGAGGATGTTCGGCATGTCCCGGCGGATCAGTGGCTCCAGCCCGGCGAGCATTTGCTTGCGCAGGCCGCCGGTGGTGCGTTCTCTCTGGTAGTCAACCCCAATCAAGTTGAACTTTGCGCCGCGGTAGAGGAGTTGCGCGTTTTCCTGGCGCAACATCTTCATTCCAGCCTGCGCGAACAATTGATCGGCGGTGTCCTCGGCGCGCGCGTAGATCTCGTGATTGCCGTTGCAGCCCCAGACGCCAAGGGGCGCCCGAAGGTAGCGTACCTCTTCGACGCAATCAGCGATGGGATCGCTTCCGCCGGTGATCAGGTCTCCGGTGACCACGGTGAGGTCGGCGCCCTGCTCATTGGTGAGGTCCACAGCTCGGCGAACGTCTTCGCGGCTCATGTAGCCGCTCAGGTGGATGTCGCTGATCTGCGCGATGGTCATGCCGTCGAGGGCCGGCGGCAAATCGCTTACCGGAATTTCCACGCGGCGAACCTGGTAATTCACGCGTTCCGCTGCGTAACCGTAGAATTCCGTCAGGAAGGGCGCGGCGCCCGCCAAGGCGGTTGCGGTGCGGAACAGGTAGCGCCGGGAAGGATCGGCCACAGTTTCGACCGCCGCGGGAGTTGGCACGGGGGCAGGGGGCGGATGTGCCTTCGACGTCGAATCCGCCGCGGTACTGGCCCGCAGCAAGGCGCGGCCCCACCGCCATAAGCGATCGACGGCGTGCACGATTTTTACTGCCAGAAAAGCGAATAGAGCGCTGGAAAGCCAAAGGCCGGAGGAGATCGGCAGCACCGCGTCGCGGGGGATCAAATGGCCTCGATGCCCGACCCGGAAGCCATCGACGACCGCGGCGAATACCAACAGAATGCCTAGCACATAAAACAAGCGGACGGCGACGCGCACCCAAACCGCGGACCAGCGAGCCGAGACTTGCCAGATGGCGCGATACCAGAAGCGCTGCGAGAGAAAGATGGTCGTAAGGATCGTCGCGGCGATGACGATCCTCAAAAGGAACCAGCCCCAATTCACGGGATTTGCGCTCCAGGAGTCACAGGCCATTTTAGCATGCCGGGACGCGCGAAGGCGGTAGGGCGTACCTGGCCGACACGGGTAGGATTCCACCCGCGAGACTGGGCCGGTGTCGGCGCGCTGTCCAGGAAGGGAAACGTTTCGGCGGCTGGCGCGTCACACAACCGAGGGTGTCCGCCCGGCCGCCAATGCAACTTGCATCGCCAGAGTGACGATTGTCCGGGTGGAGTGGGCCATTCAGTCCGTCAGCTTGAAATTAGCAGACCAGGAGAGAAACATGAGCAAGCTTCGTTTTGTGGCCGCACTGGCTTTGGCGGCGGCATTGGGGACTCTGCCGGCATCCGCACAGCAGGACGCGGCCAAGAAGACTGGGCCGCCCAAGGCGGCGAAGGGCTTAGCCGAATCGGTTCTGGACCAGTGGAACGACGTGGGCCGTAAGTTGACGGCCATGGCCGAGGATTTTCCGGAAGACAAGTACGACTTCAAGCCCTCTCCGGAGCAGCGGACATTCGCCGAGCAATTGCTCCATGCGGCTGGCGCGAACTATTTTTTCATCAACATCGCAAAGGGTGAAAAGCCGCCTGCCGAGGAAACCCCGTCTCGGTCGCAGTACAAGACCAAGGCGGATGTGATCGCATTCGTGAAGAAGTCCTATGCAGACGGCGCGACAGTGATAAAGGCCAAGGGTGACGCCGGTATGCAGGGCTTCATGGTTGATCCGTTCGCGAACCAGCAGGTACGCGTGTTTGAGTGGGCGTATGGATTCGCGGAGCACGGCGGCGAGCACTACGGCCAACTGGTGGTGTATTACCGGGTGGCAGGGTTGGTGCCGCCGGAATCGCGACCCAAGAAATGACGCGCCACAGGCTTGTTTTCGTGCGGGAGCTGCCAGCACCGAGGGCATCCGCTGCCAGCTTCGGACTAAGTCCTCGCGGTGCTGGCAGCTCCATTTTCGAGGTATGAGGTGAGTTGCACGGGGTCATTGGTCGGCGGCAGGCACGTCTGTCCAGCGCACACTACGGCCATCGCTTTATCCGCCGGTAAATGCGGCAGTGCTTCCTTCAGAGCCCCGGCGAGGTTGGTCAGTGGCGTGCCCGGGCTGACGCGCAGCACGGATTTGCCGAAGCGGAAGACGCGATGCGCGGCTTTTTCCAGAGCTCGCACGGCGGGATCGTCGGCTGCGCCGGTGATCACCACTTGCAGCGGGTGATGTGCGAAGAGCGTAGTGGCCAGGCCATACGTCGCGGCGAACATTCCGTATTGACCTGCGACTCCGGCAAAGCACTCCAGTGTTTTCTTCGCAAAGTCATAGTACCGGGCATCGCCTGTGAACGCGTGCAGGCGCGTCAGCGCGATAATCGCGACGGAATTTGCGCCGGGCGTCGGTGAATCCTGAAATGGCTTGCGGCGTACGTCGAGGCCACCCATCGGAGCGGCGTCGAATGGGCGATCGAAGAAGCCGCCGGCTTCGGTGTCGCCATAGCGGTCGATTGCGAGATCCATGGTGCGGCGCGCGGTGTCGAAATAGCGCGAATCGAGCGTAGCTTCGTAGGCATCCAGCAGTGCGAGCACACCGAAGACTTGATCGTCGAGCGAGCCTTCCAGCACGGGCCCGCCGATGCGGTGGCCGAAGCCGCGGGCGTCGGTCCAGACGTCGCGGAGCATGCGATCGAGGGTTTTCAGCGCGAAAGCGCGGCACGAATCGCCGATGCGACCGTCTATCAAAGCGCGAGCAGCCTCTAGGTAAGCAGAAACAAACATCGCGTTCCATGCTACGTACATGGTCTTGTCGACAAATGGAGTAGGCCGGCTGCGGCGGGCAGCCATCATCTTGTTTTCGGCCCTCAGTTTGATGGTGACTACATCGTCGGGACTAATACCCAGCGCTTTGCCGATTTCTTCAAAACCCCGGGCAATCCAGAGCACATTTTTTGCGGGATTGTGGTGCATTTCGCCGTGTGCTTCGACATCGTAGTACAGCTCGATCACTCGAGACTCTTCCGGTGACAGTACCGCGCGAACCTCGTCGAGCGTCCAGGTGAAATAGTCGCCGTCATCGTCCAACGAATAGTCGGCATCCTGGCTCGCGTAAAATCCGCCGTGCTCCTGGTCTGACAAATCCTGATTGACCCAAAGAACGATCCCCTGCGCGATGTTGGCGAAGGAAGCTTCCCAGTCGTTCCTCGCGCTGACACGAGATACGTCCAGGTAGTTCCGCAACAATTCGGAATTGTCGTAGGACATTTTCTCGAAGTGCGGCACCAGCCAACGCTCGTCGACCGAATAACGGTGAAAGCCGCCGGCGAGCTGGTCGTAGACGCCGCCGCGGGCCATTTTTTCGAGTGTGCTTTCGGCGATGGCCAGCAGGTGCCTTTCTTTCGTCTGCTGGTAGCGCTCGAGGACGAGATCGATGGCCGAGGAGTGCGGAAATTTCGGCGAGCGGCCGAAGCCGCCATTCTTGATGTCGAACTGGTCGGTGATGGATTTGATTTGGCCGTCCACGACGGCGGGATCGAATTCGGCGCGGGCGCCGGTGAACATTTCGGCTTGGGCTACGGCGTCAGCGAGGGAATTGGCGGCGCGTTCGAGGTCGGGACGCTTGTTCTTGTAGGAATCGGCGACGGCCAGCAGGATGCGGCGAAAACCGGGGCGGCCCATGGCGTCTTCCGGCGGGAAATAGGTGCCGCCGAAGAACGGTTTTCCATCGGGCAGAAGGAAACCGGTGAGAGGCCAGCCGCCTTGTCCGGAAAGCGCGGCAATCGCGGCCTGATAGCGCGAGTCGACGTCGGGCCGTTCGTCGCGATCGACCTTTACCGGCACGAAGTGCTCGTTGATGATTTTGGCGATGGTCTCGTTCTCGTAGCTCTCGCGGTCAATGACGTGGCACCAGTGGCACCACACTGCGCCGATATCGAGCAGCATCGGCTTGTCTTCGGCTTGGGCCCGCGCGAAAGCAGCTTCGCCCCATTCGTGCCAGTCGATAGGCTGGTGCGCAGCGGAACGCAAGTATGGGCTGGCGGAATCTTTCAGGCGATTTTTCGGATGATCCGACAATAGAAATCCTTTCCAAATGCGAATTCCTGTGGACCGGAGGCCTTAGTGGGAGAATGCGTTCGCTATTGCACGACGTCGCCGGGGCCGGTGTCGCGCGGGTCGAGCGGCTTGCGGCCGGCGAATCCCTCATCCTGCCGGTGATAGAAGCGGATACGGTCCTCGCCGATGCGCCAGCAGAGATAGACCTCTTCATTGTTGATGCGTGAGGGAAAATCGAGCAGGCCGACTTCAAGATCCTTGATCAGGCATCCAGTTTCCAGAATTTTATTGAGCGCGGACTTCATCGTCTCGGCCAGCTGTGTGTGTTCCAGCCGCAGTGTCGCAAGCTTTTCATAGGGGACGATTACGCCGCCCATCATCATGATTCGCGCTGAAACGGCGGAAAGATCGGTCTCCAGCCCCGCGAGCTTTTTGCGGCAGTCCATCGCTTCCAAGAGAAAAGGCTCGAGCTCCTGCCGGGCACGTTCCGCCTCTGTCAAAGTGAACAGGCGCTGTGGAGGTTCGGGTTCTTCCGAAGCTTCGTCCTGGTTCTCGTCGTCTTCGTCAGCCATCAGGTGTCCGATCCGCTGGGGGAGGGCAGCTAGCGCGATGCTAACGCAAAGCAAGCATCCGGTCGAGAGCAACTCGCGCGTAATGCCGTGTGCGTTCATCGACCAAAATGCGGTTGACGACGTTTCCTGCGCCGAGGTTGTCGAGTGCCCAGAGCAGATGCTGCGGGGTAATGCGGAACATCGTCGTGCAGACGCAAACACTGGAATCCAGCGAGACAATCTTGCGGTCCGGAAGTTCCTTGCTGAGGCGGTTTACAAGGTGGATCTCGGTGCCCACCGCCCACTTCGAGCCCGCCGGCGATGAGCTGATCGCGTGAATGATGCCTTCGGTCGAACCGATCTGGTCGGCCGCCTGCGTGACCTCGAAGCGGCACTCCGGATGCGCGATAACGCGGATGCCGGGGTGCTCGCGGCGCACGCGCTCCACGTGCTGTGGCGTGAATCTCTGATGGACCGAGCAATAGCCCTTCCACAAAATTACCCGCGCAGCTCGAATCGCTTGGGGTGAATTGCCCCCGAGATCCTGATACGGATCCCACACGATCATTTGATCGAGCGGGATGCCCATGCGAAACGCGGTGTTGCGGCCCAGATGCTCGTCCGGCAAGAACAGAACTTTCTCGCCTTGCTGGAAAGCCCAATGCATAACATTCGCGGCGTTTGAGCTGGTGCACACCGCGCCGCCGCGCTCGCCCGTGAAGGACTTGATCGCCGCCGTGGAGTTCATATACGTGACCGGAACGACGCGCAGGTCGCCGAGCGAAGACAGTTCAGCCCAGCAGGCTTCCACCTGGCCGATGTCAGCCATGTCCGCCATGGAACAGCCGGCACTAAGATCTGGCAGGATCACCGCCTGATGGGCGCGCCGCAGAATATCCGCGCTTTCAGCCATGAAGTGCACACCGCAGAATACGATGTAGCGCCCCGCGGCCTCGGACGCCTGATACGCCAGCTTCAGCGAATCACCGCGAAAATCGGCGAATTTCACAACCTCGTCGCGCTGGTAATGATGTCCCAGAATGACAACATCGTCACCGAGGCGCGCCTTTGCGGCGGCAATGCGGTGGTCCAGTGAATGGTCTGGCACAAGCAAATAAGAGTCAAAATCGCAGCCAACGCCCGGCTCGATCTCCGGCGCCCGCAGGGTAGCGGGTTGCACGGTGCCGACTAGAGACGGGTTCGTAATCGAGACAAGGCTGGTCATCGTATTTGCGCGTATTCGTCGACTATCGTTCTGTAAGGTGGCCCGGGGAGCCCTGCCCTGTATTGGATGCTATTTTCTCAGGTTTCGGTGCAATTCTCCACTCATCCGCCGATAAACACCATGGTACGCGAGGGCGGGACGAAGTCCGGCGCATTGATGCGGTGACCTTCCTCTTTTTCGTGTACCACCGACCGGATGTAGGTGACTAAATCACTATCGGTCGCGCCCTCGCGCAGCAGCGAGCGGAGATCGTGATCGTCCTTGCTGAACAGGCAAGTGCGCAGCTTGCCGTCGGCGGTCAGGCGAATACGCGAGCAGTGGCCACAGAACGGCTGCGTTACCGGGGCGATCAGGCCGATTTCTCCCGGCGTGCCGTCAGCGAAGCGATATTTCCGCGCTGTTTCGCTGCGCTCGTGCGCAATCTGCTCCAACGGCCAGAGAGCGTGGATCCGGCGATGGATTTGTGCCGCTGGAACCACTTGCTGGTGGCTCCAGTGTCGATCTGCGTCCAGCGGCATGAACTCAATGAAGCGCATGATCACGCCACGTTCGCGGGCGAAGGTAGCGAAGGCTTCGACTTCGTCGTCGTTGATGCCGCGCACCAGGACGGCGTTGATCTTTGCGGGAGCGAGGCGCGAATTTTGCGCCGCGTCGATGCCGCGCATGACCATGTCGAATGATTTCGTGCGCGTGATTTTCTCGAATTTGCGCGGATCGAGCGAATCGAGGCTGATGTTAATTCGGCGCAGGCCGGCCTGGATGAGCCGTTCGCAGCGCTGGGCCAACAAGTGGCCGTTAGTGGTCATCGACAGGTCCGCGATGCCGAGCGCATGCAGCCTGGCGATGTAGTCTTCCACGCCTTCGCGCACCAGCGGCTCGCCGCCGGTGATGCGAACCTTGCTAATCCCAAGGCCCACAAAGATCCGCGCCAGCCGGTCGAGTTCGGCCCAACTTAGAATCTCGTCGTGATCGCGATAGTTTTCCGGATCGGCCGAACGGCAATACACGCAGCGGAAATTGCAGCGGTCGGTGACCGAGATGCGCAGGTCGGTGATCTGCCGGCCGAATTTGTCGTGTAGCGTCATACGTTAGAATTTCGCACTCGCGTGGCCCCGCGAAAAACAAAAGCCCGACTCCGGATGCTTGGATGTCGGGCGCAGACGGAAAAGTACGCTTTTCCGTCCATCGCTCCTTTCCAAGCCACGGTTTCGCAAAAATTCGCTCACCGTAAGCGGGAGGCCCGGGCGTTTCCACCCCAACCCTCATTCCCGGTCGATGCGCCGGGACATCGCCCCGGCCGCCATGGGCTGTCTGTCCCACAGGCGGCAGAGGTCGGAGACACGGTTAGTGTACGCCTCGGGAACAAGCGCTGCAATCCACGCGCCCCGCTGTCCCGGGCCGATACTGCCTTGTGATACAGTTTTCGCCACGACATGCGCATCTTCGTGCTCGGCGCCGGGGCGACCGGCTCCCTTCTCGCGCAACTACTGGAGCGGCAAGGACATACGGTCTGGTGCGGGGACCGCGACCTTGAGCGCGCCCACCGCTTTTTAGGCAAGCGCAGCACCATCGCGGTCACCGAAGTGAACGCGCGCAATCTCCTCGGCATCGTTCGCGCCGCTCGCGGCTGCCAGCTCATGGTCAACGCCTCGGCTTCCGTATTCAACCAGATCGTCATGCGCGCGGCGTTGCGACTCCGCGCACACTACGTCGATCTGAGTTCCCATCTCACCCGTAATCCCTTCAAAGCGGAACAGCTTGCCTTCGCTAAGCGTTTCGAGGAAAAAAATCGCACCGCGCTAATCAATGCCGGCGCCGCGCCCGGTCTGACCAACCTGCTGGTGAAACGCTCCGCGGAAATGCTGGACGAAGTGGAGTCCGTACAAATCCGGCTGTACGAGAGCAGCGAAAGCGAGGATCCAATCTCGCAGTGGTCGCCGGAGGTTACTTTCGACGAAGCGATTTCCAACCCGCGCATCTATCGTGACGGAAAATTTAGCATGGCGAAACGCTTCGCCGAGCTCGAGAAGTTTCGATTCATCGAGCCCATCGGCAGCGTCAATGTGGTACTGGCCGCGCAGGACGAAGTCGCGACGCTGCCCTATTTTATCTCCATGGAAAATATGGACGTGAAAATCGGCGGCAACGAATTTGACCGTCTGCGGCGCTGGTACAAGCAGGGCAAATTGTCAAAATCACGCGGCATCGTGAAGGGCCGCTTCCCGGAAACGCCATCGCCCCGGAAAATCGCCAAGCTCATCCGCCAGGGAGTGCTGCAAAACGCGAGATTTGCCGCCACGATCCTGGTACGCGGAGCCAATAGAGGAAAAAAGGACGATCAACGCCTGCTGATCCGCACCGACTGCGCCTTTCCCACCTTATACCAGATTCGCCAGCAGGGCTTGTACACCACGCCGGTGGCCTATGCGACCGCGCACGTCGCGGCGCTGTTCATCAAATTCTTCCCACGAAAGCTGCCCGGCGTATTGGCGCCAGAACAGCTTCCGCTGGAAACGCGCCGCGCGATCATCGCCGGGATCCGCTCGAACAAAGTAAAGATCAGTCACAAAACGTCCGTGCTGAAAGCGGACGCTGACGACGACCTGTAGCCGCAGTCTGAGGATCAAGAGTAGGGGCACAGCGTGCTGCGCCCCCTGGCACGCACGATGTCTTGAATTCAGTGGTAATTCTACGGCCGCGCCTCAAAAATCAGATTGAACGGCGTCTGCGTCGCCCGGCGGAAATGCGTGAATCCCCCGCTGGTCACCACTTCGCGCAGCCTTTTTTCACCGGCCTGCGCACCGAGCGCCAATCCGACTTCCTGCGACAACGACGCCGGCGTGCACAGTAGTGTGGACGCTCCATAAAACGCGCGCCCGATGGGATGGAGATTATCTTCCAGCTTGTCCCCGGCGTTCGGCTCCACGATCATCCACGTGCCGTCTTTTTTCAGCGAACCGCGTACGTGCGACGACGCTCCCGCCGGATCGCCCATGTCATGCAGGCAATCGAAAAACGTCACGAAATCGTAGTCTTTCCCGGGATAATCCTTCGCTTTTGCGACTTCAAACCGGATGCGATCGCCGACGCCGGCTTCCTTCGCGCGCTGCCGTGCCGTCTCGATCGATTTATCGTGATAGTCGAATCCCACGAATTCCGATTTCGGATAGGACTTCGCCATCAAAATTGTGGAAGCACCTAGACCGCAGCCGACATCCGCCACTTTTCCGCCGCTCTTCAGTTTCGCATCCACTCCTTCCAGCGAAGGGATCCACGATGAAACCAGGTTCGCCGCATAGCCTGGGCGGAAAAATCGCTCCGTGCCGACAAACAGCTCATGATGATGTTCGTGCCAGCCCATTCCCTGGCCCGTCTTGAATCGCTCTGTGAGCGTATCCTCCGCCTTTGTCGCCGCTAGCGCGCACTGAAACGCGCCGGGAAGAAATGCCGGACTGTTTTCGTCCGCCATGGCGAACGCCTGTTCCTCGGTCAAGTGGAATTTCTTGTTGGACGGATCGTAGGTTACATAACCGCCGGCAGCCTGTGCCGAAAGCCACTCACGCACGTAGCGTTCCGCCGTTCCGGTTTTCGTCGCCAGTTCTTGTGACGTTTGCGGTCCGCCGGCTGCCAGCGCTTTGTACAGTCCAAGTTTGTCGCCAATGCGGATCAGCGCGGCATTGAAGGTCGCACCAAAATCAACCAAAGCTCGGCCCAAAAATTCGTTCAATTTATCGGGATTAATGGCCATAGGCCCTCCAGAAGTATGCGAAATAAATGCAGCGCGGTAGGCCTGAAGATTGCAGGAATTGTAGGCTGCCTACGGAGAGAAAGCAATCGACAGCGCCCCAGCCGGCTCAACAGCAGCGATTGGGATGGGAATAGCGTCGATTGAGTTGCTCGACATAAAACTCTTCCGCCGACAGTGTGCATTGCGGCAGTGCGTTTCGCTGCGTGCGCGATCGCAGGTAGCGTTCGTACGCTGCATCGCCGCACCATTCGCGCAGCCCGCGCCAAACCTTGCGCAGCATTCTTTTTCCGGCGTGCAAATGTGCGCGCATCAGTCGTCTCCGTGCGCCGTGCCGGCAAAATCGGGCCCCCATTGCGTCGCCACATAAGGCGATTCATGCAACACCGGCTCACGCCGCCGGCTCAACAGTGCATACCACTGCACCAACGCCTCCACAATCAGCACCAGCACCATCGCCGCCAGCACCGCTGTCACTACCGCATCCAGACGTTGATTGAAAATCAGCCGCTGCGTATCCGCCAGTTTCGCCGCTGGAATTTTCCCTGCCGCCACCTGGGCTGCAAGCGCGTTCGCATACGCCAGAAATCCCATCCGCGGATTGGGATCGAAGATCTTCTGATAACTTGCGGTCATCGTGATCGTGACGAGCCACGCCATGGGCACCAGCGTCACCCCGATCCACCGCGTGCGGCCCATCTTCAACAGCACCGTGGTCGCCACCACCAGCGCCACCGCCGCCAGCAACTGATTCGCAATCCCGAACAGTGGCCACAGGGAATTGATCCCGCCCAGCGGATCGACCACCCCCTGGTAAAGGAAATATCCCCACAGCGCGACGATGATGGCGCTCGACAGCAAAATTCCTGGTGTCCAACTGGTGCGTGCGAACGGCTTCCACACGCGTCCGCCAAGCTCCTGCACCATGAAGCGGCCGACGCGCGTCCCCGCATCAAGCACTGTCAGAATGAACAGCGCTTCGAACATGATCGCGAAGTGATACCAGATGCTCAGTAACCGGTCGCCACCAATGGTGCTGGAAAAGATCTGCGCCATGCCCACTGCCAGTGACGGTGCGCCGCCCGCGCGATTCAGCAGTGTCAGCTCTCCGACCTTGTGAGCCAGATCGGTCATCGTCTGTCCAGCGAGCGGAAATCCCCAATTGCTGATCGTCGCCGCTGCCGCTTCGGGCGTGGCACCAACGATTCCCGCTGGGCTGTTGATCGCGAAATAGACCCCCGGCTGCATCGCGCAAGCCGCCACCATCGCCATTACTCCCACAAATGATTCCAGCAGCATGGCGCCGTAGCCGATAAAGCGCGCGTGAGTCTCACGCAGGATCATCTTCGGCGTGGTACCGGACGAAATCAGCGAGTGAAATCCGCTGATCGCGCCGCACGCAATGGTGATGAAGCAGAAAGGGAAAATCTTGCCCGCGAAAACGGGCCCGCTGCCATCAATGAACCGCGTCAGTGCCGGCATGTGCACGCTGGGCCGCACCAGCAAAATTCCCGCCGCCAGCGAGAAAATCGCGCCGGCCTTGATGAACGCGCTCAGATAATCGCGCGGCGCCAGCAGCAGCCACACCGGCAGCGCCGAAGCCGCAAACGCATAGAGAATGATTGCTGCCGTAATCGCCAGCCCGCTCAATGTGAACGCATGCGACCAGGAAGGTGAGTCTGCGACCCACTGGCCAGCCACGACCGCGAATAACACCAAAGCCACACCGATCAACGATGCTTCCAATACTCGCCCCGGCCGCAAATATCGCAGATAAACGCCCAGCAGCATGGCGATGGGAATCGTCATCGCCAAGGTGAACGTCGCCCATGGCGACGATTTCAGCGCATTCACCACCACCAGCGCTACGACCGCGAGCAAGATCACCAGGATCGCCAGCACCGCAAGCTGCGCGATGAACCCCCCGCGCTTGCTCACTTCCTCCCGCGCCATTTCTCCCAGCGACTTGCCATCGCGGCGTATCGAGCAAAACAAGATCACAAAATCCTGCACGCACCCCGCCAGCACTGCGCCGGCAATCAGCCACAAAGTCCCCGGCAGATACCCAAACTGCGCCGCCAATGTTGGCCCCACCAGCGGCCCGGGACCCGCGATGGCCGCAAAGTGATGCCCGAACAGGACCCACTTGTTCGTCGGCACAAAATCGCGTCCGTCATCGTGACGTTCCGCGGGCGTGGCGCGCGTATCGTCGAGAGCCAGGACCTTCGCCGCAACGAAAGCCGAGTACAACCGGTACGCCACCAGGTAGCAACACGCCGCTGCCAGCACGAACCAGATCGCATTCAGCGATTCGCCCCGCTGTAGCGCGATTTTCGCCAGCGCACCAGCGCCGAGCGATGCCACTACAATCCAGATCAACTTGGTCAGAAATTTGTTCATAGCCGAATCCACCAGCCGCCAGATCCTATTTCGCCGCCTGGCGAAGGGTCAAATCCCTACTGCGCGCACTTGAACTGCGTATCCACGGCCTCTAGCAGGCGCTTAAGCTCGTCGTTCCGCTTGCCTTCGGTCGACGGCAAAATGCTCCAGCCCGTTTGCACCGCGATCAGTTCGTACTCGGGCACAACGGTCAGGCCTTGCCCGCCAAATCCGCGCGCGGCCCACGCCAGTCGCTCCGGCGATTGTCCGTGCGGAGCAAGCCACCATTGGAAGGCGTACTTGTAGCCGTCCTCCGCCACCTGCACATGCGGTTTCACCGATTCCTTTACCCACTCGCCTGAAACAATCTGCTGCCCGTTCCACGAACCGCCATGCAGATATAACGCGCCGATCTTGGCGAGATTCGAAGTCGACAAATACAACCCGCCCTCGGTGTCTGGCAATCCGGTGGGTGTGTGCTTCCAGTAGTAGTGCATCCCCAGCGGCTTGAACACATGCTCCACCGCGTACTCTTCCACGGTCTTGTGCGTCGCCTGCTTGAAAATGTGCGACAACAGTTGCGTCACGCCGCTGCTGTACACAAATTTCTTCCCCGGCTCTTCCACCATCGGCTGGTCGATCACGTACTGCACCCAGTCGTGGGTTGCTTCCATCACATCGGCGGAATTTTTCGGATCGTCGTAGGCCAGATCCTCGTGCCACTCTAGCCCCGCCGTCATCGTCAGCAGGTCGATCAACTTGATCCGGCGCTTGCGGTCGTCCAGATTTGCGATCTTGTAATCGCTGAAATATTTCAAAATAGGCGTCTGCAGATCCTTCGGAAAGTCGCCGCGCAGCATCGCCGCGCCAAAAGTGACCGAAGTGACCGTCTTTGACACCGACTGCATCGTGTGCACATCGCGATGCCGATAGTAGGGATGAAACTCCGTGCTGAAATAATTGTACTCGCCGCTCACATTGTGATTTAGCGGCCCGGCCGTCTTTGCTCGATCCCCATAAATCTTGCCGTAGTCGTGTTCATAGTTCTTCGCGTAGGCTTGCTTACCGCAGCGAATCACCATTATGCTGTCCACCAGGCCATACGACCCGCCGGCGAGGTCCGCATCAAAGGCTGCCAGCTTCCCTGCGTCCAACCCTACCGCCTTTGGTTCAGCCTTCGGCCAGTCCTGCGCGAATCCTGCGCCGCCGGACACACCCATCGCCACCATTGCGGCCATCACGCTAAAGAATCGGACCACAGTCGCGCGCGCAAGGCTCTGCCAGGAAATCATTCCAATTCCTCTCCGATTCTTGAACGAACAATCGCTCCATCCGTCAGGCAAGTAAATCGCAATAATGGATACACATCCCGAAAAATCCTCGCCAAGTCCCGGGTGAACGTCGTTCGTGTCGCCGCAGCCGTTGTCAATTTGCGCCGCACAATCCAGCCGCGCAACCTGGGCCAATCCGCCGCAGCCGGCCACCCATCACGCTTCGTCCAATCACCCTTCTCCACCGAGTACCAATAACTTTCGCACCGCCGGCCCAGTCGCCTCTTCTGCTTACCCAGCCACGCTGGATCCTCGATTACACGCGGCGCTGCAATGCACGCCAGACACGATTGCTTATATTTCGATCCCGAATAGATTCTGAATCCGGCGGTCACCGACTTCGCCGCAAGGCCCACGTATAGCTCTCCCGACTCTGCGCCTCCAAGCAAAGGCACGCAAAATTTGAGATACATGTGCGCGCGATACGGCGTTTTGTCCTTCGCGAACCGGATATCGCGGTTGATCCGCGAAAAATTCCGCCCGCCGCGCGCCATGGTATCGAATCGCGAGTCCAACGCCAGCACATGCTGTGCTGTTTCCTCCAGCAGCCGCCGGAACGGCCGCGCCACACACTCCTGGTAGCGCTCACGATTTGCGTCCATCCACGTCTTTTTGTTGTGACGTGCCAGGTCGCTGAAAAATTGAAACGTTTCCCGCGTAAAAATGGATTCCGAGGTCGCCATCGATGCCTGAAGGCTGCCGCACTGCGTCCTTATCCAACCGGCGGCGCTGATCAGGGTACACGATTCCCAAGCGCCGTCAATTCGACTATGCTGTGCGGCGCCACCACGTGACTTCGCACGACGGGTCGGACAATCTGCTGCACTCGGCCGCTCTCAAGGGCCCCAAAATCGCATTCGACAGCGAGGACAAATGAAGATGCAAAATAGAGCTTTCGCGGCGCGTCTGTTCGTGACATCGTTCATCGCCTGCGCGATAGCCGGCCAGGCTTCGTACATCGCGCGCGCCGATGAATCCAAGCCCGCCCCCCAAAAGGAGCCCTGGAAGCCCGAGGATTTCATCTACTCCGAAGCCGCCGGCCAATACCGCATTTCGCCGGACGCCAAGTGGGTCGTGTGGGTCAAGTCCTCGGGAGACAAAGAAAAAGATGCCCGCATTTCCAATCTTTTTCTCTCGAGCCTCACCGAAACGCGCGAAGTTCAGTTGACCCGCGGCACCGACAACAACAATCAGCCCCGTTGGTCTCCCGACGGCGAATCCATCGCCTTCCTCAGCACTCGCGCCCGCCCGAAGCCCAAACCGGACACCGACGGCACGCAGATTTGGCTGATGAGCACGCGTGGAGGCGAACCCTGGCCGCTCACCGATCTCGCTCACGGGCCACGCCGTTTCGAATGGCTCGACAAAGACACCCTGATTTTCTCCGCGGAAGAAGATCCCGCCCTGTACGAGCAGGAACAAAAGAAAAAGAAGGACGACTCCCGCGTGGTCGACGACGCCGATCACGAGCCCCCAGTTCGCCTTTACAAGCTCAACGTCAAGGACAAGAAGATCACGCGTCTGACCACCAACACCGACTGGATTGAGGATTTTGACCTTTCGCGCGACGAAAAATACGCCGTCGCCTCGCATGCTAAGAGTCTGCACTACGCCTTCGATCACAAGAATCGTCCAGTGGTGATCCTGCACGAACTCTCCAGCGGCAAAGATACGCAGGTCATGGCCGATCTGCGCCTTCGCCCGGAAGGATTGGAGTGGGCCGCGGATGGTTCCGGATTCTACGTGGTTACCCCTTTCTCCACGGACGCGCGTTTCCTCACCGCGGGAATCACCATCGTCTATTTCTTCGACGTGGCCAGCGGCAAAGCGCAACAGGTGAATCTCGATTGGCCAAACGGGCTGGGATTCGACACCCAGGCCGTCCCCGGCGGCTTCGTCTCGCTACTCGCTGCCGGAAGCCACCACGACGTCGCATTTTACGCCGCGAGCAAGAGCGGGGAGGCATGGTCGTGGAAGCGCCAGGCCCTGACCGGCGATCACGCAAAAAACCTGGAAAATTTTCGCGTCAGCGACGACGGCAAGACCATCGCGTATATCTCATCCAGCGCTGGCAAAGTACCGCAGCTATATCGCGCGCAGCTCAATGAAGGGAAAATCGAATCACCGGTGCAGGTCAGCAAGCTGAACGAAGGCCTGGTGACCGGCCGCAACTACGTAAAAACCGAAGTAATCCGCTGGAAGGGCGCGAACGACGAAGAAGTCGAAGGTATTCTTTATTATCCTGCGAACTACCAGGAAGGGAAAAAGTATCCGCTGATCACCGCGATTCACGGCGGGCCCCAAGGCGCAGACTACGATCTGTGGGATGAGAGCTGGGCTTATCCGCTGCAACTATTGGCGCAGCGCGGCGCGTTCCTGCTTCGCCCGAACTATCACGGCAGCAGCAGTTACGGCTTGAAGTGGTCCGAATCAATCTGCTGCGGCAAATACTACGACCTGGAAACACCGGACATCAACGCCGGCGTGGACTATCTGATCGGCAAAGGCATGGCCGATGCTGATCAAATCGCTACCATGGGCTGGTCCAACGGATCGATTCTCTCCACCAGTCTGATCACAACCTATCCGGAGCGCTACAAAGTCGCCAGCGTCGGCGCCGGCGATATCGAATGGATCAGCGACTGGGGCAACGTCTCGTTCGGCGAATCCTTCGACGCCTATTACTTCGGCAAATCCCCGATGCAGGATCCCCAGCTGTACATCAATAAATCGCCATTCTTCAAGATGGACAAAGTGAAAGCGCCGGTGCTGATTTTTCACGGCACCGCCGACGTCAACGTCCCTCCCGCGCAAAGCTGGTCCTACTTCCGCGTGCTGCAGCACTACGGCAAAGTGCCGGTAAAGTTCGTGCTCTTTCCCGGCGAGCCGCACGGCCCGCGCAAATTGACTCACCAGATGCGCAAGGTCGAGGAAGAAATCGCCTGGTTCGACAAATATTTCTTCAAGACCGCCAAGAACGAAAACGAAGCCGTGAAGGAAGGCTCGCCGCTCGATGCGGCACTGCGGACAAAGGGAGTCGCGCGCTCCTCAGGGCAATATGGCACCGCATTTTCTGTAAAAACACGAACCGTGCTGATCCCGGAAGTCGTAAAGCGCGGCGTTCTCGAAATCGGTCGCTACGAAGTGACCCGCGCGCAATTCGCCGAGTCCGACAAGAGCTACAAGGTCGATCCTGGAACCGAAAACTATCCGGCGAATGGGATTACTCTCGATCAGGCGAAGTCCTACGCTGCATGGCTCTCTAAGACGACCGGACAAAACTGGCGTGTCCCGAACGAAAGCGAAGTTTCTTCGCTTTATGAAAAGAAAGATGGCGAAAACACGCTCGACTACTGGGCAGGCTATGCTGTGAATCTCGATGACACCGCGCGACTGCGGAAAAAGTTGGCAGAGCTACCCGGCAACGCGCCGCTTCTGAAACCTGTCGGCAGCTTCCCCGGTCAGGGCAAGCCCGACGAGGAATTGATTTTCGACCTCGGCGGAAACGCCGCCGAGTGGGTGCTGACCCCGGATGGCAAAGGCAAAGCAATGGGCGGAAGCGCCGACCAACCCGCCGACACCCGAGCCACCAACGAGCCGAATCCCGGGTACATCGGCGTCCGCATAGTCCGCGGCGCAGCAAAATAGCCGTCCGCGCCTAACAATGGCACCCGCATGCGCACGTCTCCGCTCAGTCCGCTGCGACGTGCGACACATAGGTGAACTCTGTAAGGGGGACGCTTCAGGCGCGTCCCCAAACACGCGCGTCTTGGCCGGACCGATTACGTCAGTAAGAAGGTCTAACGGGTCAACCAAATCCGCCGCCGCGATTCAGATCGCCAGCGTCGATAGCGGCCAAATCGGCGCTTGCGGTGCCCTTCCGCACCCACTAGCCTTCACCCATGAGCCAATTTCCTGCCACTCCACGCACCCGCGTCACGCGCAAACCCGATCGTGGATCCTACGATCGCGAACTGATCTATCGCATCCTCGATGAAGCCTTCGTGTGCCACGTCGCCTTCATCGCAGATGGCCAGCCTTTCGTCGTGCCCACAAATTACGTCCGCGTAGGCGACAAGCTCTTCCTGCACGGTTCGACTGCCAGCCGCCTGATGAAAACGCTAGCGACCGGCGCCCCGTTCTGCCTCAGCGTCACGTTGCTTGATGGCATCGTGTTTTCGCCCACCGCCACGGGCCATTCGGTTAACTACCGTTCGGTCGTCGTGATGGGCAAGGCCGAGGTCGTCGAAGGCCAAGACGCAAAACTAGCCGCCATGCGCGATTTCGTCGAATACGTGATTCGCGGCCGCTGGGACACGGTGCGGCCACCCAGCGAGCAGGAATTGAAAGGCACCATGGTGCTCGCGGTTCCGCTTGTGGAAGCCTCCGCGAAAGTCCGCACCGGATTTGCCGTCGACGATGCCGCCGAATACGCCTCGGGCGCCTGGACCGGTGTGCTCCCGTTCAAGTGGACGCCCGGCGAGCCGCTGCGCGATCCTCGTGGCAATCAGGCCGTCCCGGTGCCGCTCAATATCCAGAAATATTCGCGCCCGCGATAACCACCAGCGTTATTTTCCTTTCTTTCTCTTCCGCTCGGCTTTCTTTGTTTTTGCCAACGCCCTCTTGTGCCTGGCATCACGCTCCAGCAAGCGCTTCACGATCAGCTGGATGTGCTTCTCTCGCGTGCGCGACTGCTTCGCGGCTTCGACGTACTGGATGAGGTGCCGCCGCAAACTCGCGGTCAGCTGATTGAAGCTCGCCAGCGCTCGTGGCGTGTCCGCCAGTTCACCAGCCAGGTCCGGCGGAACCGCGGCTTCGCGCGGCTCACGGTCCAACAACATCGTGACTTCAACTGCCGCACCCGCATCGATCCGCAACTTCCGCCAAATCCGGCTGTGGACATGCATGCGGTAGTTCCCGCCGCCTCGCGGCACCAGCGTGTTCTGAAACGGCAGCCCTTCGATCCATCCGTGCACCGGAATGTGCCTGGAAGTTTCGCCGGCCATCTTGCGAATGGCTTTGCCGATGTCACCAGGGATGTCGATGACCCGCATAATCCAGATCTTCTCGATCTTGGCGGCGAAAACGTAAGGTCGCTCGGCAGATTCCATTGCAGCCGTAACTATGTAGTGAGGCGGTCCTTGGAAATCGGATGGAGTTGCCAGACGCTTAACTCGCCGAAATCACGCGGCGAAGAGTTCGGAGCGATCCGCAACGGTCCGTCCGGCTTGCGGTAAGTCCGGGTGGTGATAGCGTGCCCCTTGTCGCAAAGCAACTCCGCCACCGAACCGTCCACAAAAATCTGGCACTCGTGCTGACGCTCGCCGCTCATCGGCATGCCGATCGATTTTCCGTTCACCGTGAGCTTGGCCGAACCTCCTGCGTTTTCAAACGCGCATGAAAACCACGCACCGCCGCGATCGGCAAGCACCAGCGAAGCGCTGGACGCGCTGGTTCGCCAGAAAAGCTCTCCACACAGATCTTCGATCTCAATTCTTCTTACCGCGGAAGCGCGCTCCGATTGCGAACCACCGCTCACCGACAAACTCTTACCTCGCAGCTTCTCCACCTGCGGCGCAACTCTCATTTCCAGATCGCCTGCGGGGTTCAACGACAACACCCGCGGCAGCGACATGCATCCCGCCCATCCGGCTGCCCGCAGTTCATCGTCCCCCCGCTTTTCCGTGATCCAACCCCACAAAATTCGATTCCCGCGCGCATCCACTTGCGTCTTCTGCGCATAGTAAGCGCCGTGATCGAGAATTCCCTGGCGCTGTGAATGGAACACTAGCTCCTTGGTGTCCAGCTCTCCGGTTTCCCAGGCAACCTTGCCCGCCGTCGAGTACAACAGCACATGCTTGCCGCCCAGCGCAAAAAAATCCGGACACTCCCACATCTCGCCGGAATCCACAGCATTGACGGCGTCGCGCCCTGTCCATTTTCCTTGCGCCAACGGATGCAAATACTCCCACTTCCGCAAATCCCTCGACCGGAACAAAAGCACGTTCCCGCCCACTTTCCGCAAACCGGAAGCCACGCCGAGATACCACGTATCCCCGGCGCGCCACAGAAAGGGATCGCGAAACCCCGTGATCGGTAAATCCTGCGGCGGCTCGATGACCGGACTTGTCCATTTCGTCCAGCTACGCAATTGCGGATCGCTGGAGGTCGCCAGGCACTGCACTTCGCGAAAATTGGCATGGCCGTCGCGCAGCGTCGCGCGCTGCGGCGGAACCGTTTTGACGCCGGTGTACAGAATCGTCGCGGTTCCGTGATCGTCCACTGCGCTTCCGGTGAAGCAACCATCGGAATCATCCCATCCTGGCGTCGGCGCCAGCGCGATCGGCAAATGCTTCCAGTGCACCATGTCGTCGCTGATCGCATGATTCCAATGCATGTCGCCCCACACCGCGGCGTTGGGGTTGTACTGGAAAAACATGTGGTAGTGGCCCTTCCAGTAGATCGGGCCGTTCGGATCGTTCATCCAATTCTTCGCCGGCAGAAGATGGAATTGCGGCCGCAGCGGATCAGCCGCCAGGCGCGCTCGCAGTGTCGCGTCCTTCACATCGTCGAGCGAGTTCCGCAAACCATAGCTCGGAAGCGAGGACGATAGCAGTACGCTTGCCGCGGAAGCCCCCACGAATTGCCGCCGCGTCCATCGTCTCTGGCTCATTTTCCGCTCGACCAGCGCTCGATCTTCTCTTTCAGAAACGTCAGCGGCACCGCGCCGTCTTCCAGCACACGATCGTGGAACGCCTTAATGTCGAACTTCGCTCCCATCGATTTTTCCGCCGCATCCCGCGCTTTACGTATTTCGATATTCCCCAACATGTACGAAGCCGCCTGCCCCGGATAAATAATGTACCGGTCAATCTCCGAAGCCGCATCGCGCTCGCCCTCGGCCGTATGGGCGAGCATGTACTCGATCGCCCGCTTGCGCGTCCAGCCCATGGTATGAATTCCCGAATCCACCACCAGCCGAACGGCTCGCAACTGCTGATCCGAAAGCATGCCCAGCCGTTCGACGTCCGAAGAAAACAGCTTCAATTCGTCGGCCAGCCGCTCCGCATACAGCGCCCAGCCTTCCTCGTATCCGCTGTTTCCAAAGTAGCGCCCGATGGGATGAATTTCCTTTCTCTCCAGCGCGATCGCTCCCTGCAAATGATGCCCGGGGATCGTCTCGTGAAACGCCGTGGATTCATCCGCGATGCGGCTGTGTTTTTCCGGCTGATAGGCATTAATGTAGAAAATGCCGGGGCGGCTGCCGTCTTCGGCGGGTGAATTGTATTCGTTCGGTCCGTTCTTCTCGCGAAACGCCGGATACGGTTCGATCACCACCTCGGCTTTGGGCCAAAGCCCGAACGCTGGCCTCGCGCCCGTCTTCGCTCGCGCCAGCGCACTTTGCGAATAGGCGATCAATTCCGCGCGCGTCTTGAACAGGTATTGCTTGTCGGTGCGAAATTTCTGCAGCAGCGAGGCGACCTCGCTGGTCTGGAACGACTTCTCGGCGATTGCCTTCATCTCCGCATCGATCTGCTCCACCATCTGCAAGCCCGTTGCGTGCACTTCGGCGGCGGTAATCGGCAATGAGCTGTGGTAGCGCACCGAGGCGTCGTAGCACGCCGCGCCATTCGGATTCGCGGAAACCGCAATCGCCTCACGCGCTGCCGGCAAATATTCACGCTGCAAAAAATCCCGATACTTCTTGAACGCCGGGTGGATCTGCTCTTTTACCAGCGCGTCAAACGCTTTCTGGAATTCTGGAGTCTTGTCCCGTACCGACGGCGAATCGAACGGCGAATCGGAAATCTTCCCCGCCAGCAGCGTATTCATCTGGTCGATCACGATGCGCACGTTGCCCTTCGGCGCCGCGTAACCTTGCTTCATGCCTCCCCGCAGGTTCGAAATCTCGGTGTCGATGAATTTCGGCAAGGAGCCCCACCGGGCGAGCGCGTCTTTGCGCGCTTCATCGGTGCCTACTGGCTGAATCGTCACCAGATATCCATCCTGCACCTGCCACGCGTTCACGAACTGGCTCACCGTCCACAATTCATTGCGGCACACGCGCAATGCGATTGGTGCCTCCAGCGCTTCGCGGACCAGCGCATACGTAGCGCGCAGCAGCGGTGCGCTGATCGTTGCCGGATCGAGCTGCTTGGCCTCCGCCAGCATCGCATCCTCGCGCGCTTCCCATTCCTTCCATGCGGCCAGCGAATTGTCGGTCAGTTTGTCTTGCCGGTGTCCGGGCACTCCATAGAGCGTGACCTGTTCCGGAAACCGTTCGAATGACGCAGCCACGTACTTGTCAGCCAGCGCCCGCACTTGCGTGTCAACTGGCGATGGCGCAGAGGGTTTTTCCTTGGCCGGACCACAACCGGACAGATTCAGGGCGAGAAGGGAAACTACCATCCATTTTTTTAGCATGCGGGATTATACCCACGCCGTTTGCGCGAAGCCTACGAAGTTCTCTGAACTGAGCGCTCGCGCACCTGTTCCGAAGTGAGGCCGTACAACGGCGGAGTAGGTACGTCCAGCATCGACAGGTAAAGATAAATCTGCCCGCGGTGATGGCACTCATGTTCCGTCATCGACCGCAACCACTTCCAGGTAGTGATGTTCGTTCCGCCGGGCGTCTTGCATTTCCGCTGCAAATCCTCATCGCTCAGCTTCGAGAAAATCTCCAGAGATTCCGCGTGCAGGCGCTCCATGAACGCCAAAATGTTATCCAGCCCATCGGCCAGCGACCTGTCATGCTTCGTGTACCCGCTAGGCCTGCCGGACACATTCTCCGCAAACATATAGCGCTCAGTAACCGCCAGATGCCGCAGTAGATCGCCGAACGTAAATTTCCCGGGAGCATACGTCCACTCAATCTTGTCCGCCGGAATGCACCGCGCCACACGCAAAGTGCGCTCTCGAATGTTCCCGAAATACTGCAAGAAGGGCTGAATCGTGCGGATTTCCATGAATGGCCTCAGCGGCGCAATTGCCGCGAGGCTACAGTCTAACGCAATGCCGCAGCATGGGAGGCCGCTACTCGTGATCCCGAACAGACAAAATGGCGTCACATCGTTCGGCGCGGCCACCACATGCGATACATCAGGAAAACCGCGAGCATCGAAAGCGCTACGGTCAACGAGAGCCACCCGAGGTACGCAAAGTCAACAGGTTGCAACGCCAGAATCTGGGGGAACATGTATGGCGCCACAGCGGCAGCCGCGAGTTCTTCCATCGATTCGGTTGTCAGAGATGGATCTTGCGCCTGGAAGTAGGACTGATACGTGCGAGCGTAAGGGTGATAGGCCACAAAGAGCACGACGCATGTGAGCAATAGAAGCGGCGGAGCGATGTCCACAACCAATGAGCAGAGCACCGGAAAGAAGCCGCGGTATTTGTTCGTGGAGCGGGCTGTTCTGGCAAACAATGCTAAGGCCGCGAGAGAGGCGGCAAGCGAGGCAAGCGCGGCGTATGCGGCGATATGAATCGTCAGGCCCGTCCAGGCCAGATTTCCATTGGTTGGGCTGAAACTCCACGACTGGTTTCGCGATTTGATCCGCTCCAGCGCGACGTTCGAGCGCTCCAATTCCAAGTTGATGAGCGCGGCCTGGTCGCGCTGGCCGGTCTTTTCGAGCAGCGGCTGCAGCCGCTCGCAAGCCTGTTGTGCAATCTCGATCGCGATAATGTCTTCGATCCTCGTGCGACCTCGCAACTGCATTCGTTGCGCAAAGTGCAGCACCTTCCAGGCGTCGGCCGCCGCCGAAGCGTCACTCGCTCCGTTTCCTGCTGGAGAGTTGCGATACAGCAGAATGTGAGCGTACGTCAGAACATTGGAGAATTGCGGTAGCGGCCCGCCGGCTACGACGTACCCGGTGACGTCGGGGTCGTTGATGTGATATTGCGAGGCAATGTTTCGGACCAATTCAAGGCGGCGAGATGCGTATGTGTCATACTGCGGCGCGCGGAAGGCGCCATCCATCGTTGCGAGCCATTCGGAGTTTGCGGCGGCTGTTTTTTCCAGCGCATTGAGTTCATGGGGATGCAAGAAATGGAAGGACGAGACCTTAGGTGACGCCGCAACGATGTCCTCGAAGAGCAACTCTGCCGCGAACAAGCGAGGGACGGCATTGTCGGGATCCCATTCCTGGAGACTCTTGTTCCGTTCGCTAGCGGCCTGGTGGAGCTGGGTACGTTCGTCTGGGCTGTCCGCGGGATAGAAATACCGATAGGCGAGCCATATAAAAGATGGATCTTTGGCGATAGCTTCACTACCGAGGCGCGCGCGATCGCTGTTGTTGTGATTCAGAAGCGAGAGCAGAGCTAGAAGTCTTGCATCGCCGGTCTCCGCTGCTTTGCGCTGAAGGTCATGAAAAGTGCTCCACGCCTCCGGATTCCACGATTCGCGAACTGCAACGGCTCTGACGCTCGTTCGCACTTCCGGATGCAGCAGAATCGCCAGCGAAGCGCCAAGAAGCATCGCGGTGACTACACGCGGTGTGCGCGGAACCCGCCGCGACGATTTAATTACCGCCCCAAGCGGATCGGTGGCTCCCAAGCCGGCGGGACGGCCCAGGCTTTTTAGAAAATGTCGAAAGCGTTCGCGGGTGAGAAGCATGACGCCTCCAAGTAGCCAGCGCACGGATTCAGAGAAGCCTTCGATTTCTGGAAGTTCGGCGGCGAAAGCGCGGGCCCAGTCTTTCGTTTCTTCCGGCCACAAACGCACGATCGTGCTTACGCCGAAAGCCGCAATGGAATTCCACTTTTGTTGAAGGGCGTTTTCCATCGGCTAAGCCTCCGAAGCGGCTGGCTTCCATACTTTCCGTGTGCGCGCATCGGCAAGTTCTTCCCGCGCCCACACTCGTGCGCCCGACGTAAGCCTGTAGAGATGTCGCGGCGGGCGGCCCGCTTTTCCAGGCTGTTCCCATCGCGTTTCCAGCCAGCGTAGCTTTTCCAGTCGCATAAGAATGGGATACAACGTGCCCGAGGCGATGCCAGTGACTTGGCTCAAAGCGTAGCCGTGATGCCACTGCGCCGGCCGCGCCAGCAGCGCAGCGAGAAGGTTCAGTGTTTGCGGCGAGACTCGCAGCCGAACGCCCATGCTGTAACTCTACATAGATAGATATAGTGCGTCAAGGCTGGCTTCGAATCTCAGTGCTCGCTTATCGCGGCTCCCAGCCTTTTCGAGGCCTGTTATGCCGGGGCGTTGGCACGGTCGCGGGTTCTTTCCTGGGTCGGTAGAGCTTGCCGATTTCGGCGTGGCTCCCATCGAGGATGCGCGGAGCATCGGAAAAATTAAAGTCGCCGTCCGTTTTCTTGCCAATTTGCGCGAATATCTCGCTCTGTTCGTTTGTGAGCTTTTTCATTGGGTTCTAGGAGCCGCTTTCTAGGAGCTGGCGGGCGCGGGTAGCGAAGAAGCCGGCGCCGGCATACATCACCCCCAGCAGCGCGAACCCCGCGTAGATGTTGATGCTTTGCGCCAGCCAGCCGAGCGAGAAACTCATCAACAGTTGCAGCACGGTGGTCAGAATAGCGATGGCCGACTGCGTCCGCCCCATGAAATGCCGCGGCACAATCGACATCAACGACGACTGCGCCACCACTCCGGACATCGCCCGGCAAAATCCGAAAATCATCTGTACCAATACTGCTCCAGCAACGTAGGAAACCCATGGCACCATGAAATGCCCGGCGCTCAAGACTGCGACGGACGTCACATACAACGTCATTCGCCACGCCGGCGAAAGCTGGCTGGCTACAAATCCTCCGGAAATCGCGCCAACCGCCCAGCCGCCTTCCAGAAAGCCCAGAACGCGCGCACCGCCGCCCAGAATGTCGCTCACCAGAGACACCAGCACGACGTTGCCCGACACCACGCCCGCCATCATCGCCGCATGCGTGATTCCCAATGCACGCACGCGCGGCTCCTTTTTCAAATACGCGAATCCTTCCTTCAGATCCGCATACACAGCCAGCGAAAGGCCGGCTTCCGCCACTTCGGGATTTTCGCCGGACTCCAGCGCCAGCGCGGTCGCTTCGGTCGCTTCTGAATATTCGCGAGGATATCTTTGCCGGTCGCGAGGAGACACGTACCCCCGTCGCACCTGGTACAGGCAAAACGCCGACACAAAATAAGTCGCGCCATCGATCGCCAGGATTCCCGCGATTCCCACAGAGTCGTACAGCAGGCCCGCGCAAGCTCCCGCGATCAGCATGCCGCTCTGCACGCCCACCAGCACCGCTGCATTCGCGCCGGTGAACTGGTTGTTGGGAATCACTTCCTGCACCAGCGCGTTCACCGTTGCCCAATACACTGCGGACCCGATGCCCGTCACCAGCGTCATTGCATAGAGGTGCCACAGCTCCAGCTGACCGTGCGCGGCAATATACGCAGTCCCCAGCACCACGAATCCGCGCGCCCCGTCCAGCAACACGCCTAAATAGCGGCGGTCCAGCCGGTCGATCAACACGCCGCCAAGAAAGGGCACAAACAAGCCCGGCGCCGTGACCACAATTACCTGCAAGCTGACCTTCACTGTCGAATGCGTGGAAGAAAGGATGTACCAGGACACCGCCATGAAATTCAGCCCGCTGCCAAACAGTGAAACGAACATGGCCAGAAAGAAATACCGGAAGCCGCGTTGGGCCCAGATCACCTTCCAATCGACGCGAGAGTGAGTTACGGCGGAGGCCATCGAATTTGCTATTTTACTATCGTCACGCAATCGGTCGAGCGCAGGCTTTGCCGTTGTGTGCCGTTAGATGTTGCCGATGCAAGGCCATTAAATCCTGCGACGGCGCGGGCTTTACGTTCGGGTGGGCTCGATATGGGCAACGAAGCAACCTGCACGCTAAAAATCGGAAAGCAAACAACGGTCGGCACAGCCCTTCTCGAATCCTCCGAGCTCATCTTCCGGCCGGCAGGGGGCAGCCCGCGCCTGAAGATTCCATTCTCTGCAATGAAATCGGTGAAAGCCCTCGATGGCCGGGTGTATTTGGAAACCGCCGACACAGTGATCTCCTTGAACGTTGGAGCCATCGCGGAGAAATGGCGCGACAAAATCCTGCACCCAAAATCTCGCGCCGAAAAGTTGGGCATTAAGGCCGGCACGAACGTCTCGCTCCTCGGCGAATTCGAGGAGGCGTTCCTAAAAGAACTCCGCGCGTCTACAAAAGCAATCAGCAATGGAAAAATCACCGCAAGCAGCGATTTGATTTTCCTCAGTGTGAATCTTGCCAAGGATCTTCCGTCCGCAATCGACAAAACCGCGAAGGCCGTGAAGGGCGCCACCGCCCTATGGATCGTTTATCCCAAAGGAAAAAAGGAAATTACAGAGAACGATGTGCTGACCGCAGGCCGCAAATCCGGACTCAAAGACGTAAGAGTGGTCGCCTTCTCGCCCACCCACACCGCCCTGAAGTTTGTAATTCCCATCGCCAACCGTTAAACAGGCCTCGCGGTGAAATGTTCCTCCTGCATTCGATTTCTTTCCTGTCACGCCGCCGGTGTTTTTTTCTTTCACGTCGCTCGCTTCGGTCTACTCTAGAATCACGCCATGACGAATCTGCTCGAGCTACAAGGACTAACCGTGGAGTTACCCACGGCCGGTGGCTGGGTCCGGCCTGTGAACGACGTTTCGCTACGCATCGCCGCGGGCGAATCGCTGGGTCTCGTCGGCGAATCGGGCAGCGGAAAAACCATGATGGCGCTCGCCCTGATGGGATTGCTCCCGGCGGGAGCGCGAGTGAGCGGAGCCGCGAGCATCGAAGGAACAGCATCCGCGCCAACCAGCCTCGTCGCATTACGCGAGCCCGATTGGCGCGCCGTCCGCGGCCGCCAGATCGCCATGGTGTTCCAGGAGCCCATGACCGCCCTGAATCCGGTAATGCGCATCGGCGCACAGATCGCAGAGGCCATTCGCGCGCACGACACAGCCCTGGACTCCGCCGAAGTCCGCCGCCGCACCCTCGATGCACTCCGCCGCGCCGCGGTTCCCGAGCCGGAAACTCGCGCCGAGCAATTTCCGCATCAACTCTCCGGCGGCTTACGCCAGCGCGCGATGATCGCCATGGCCCTGGCCGGGGGCCCGCGGCTGCTCATCGCCGACGAGCCGACCACCGCGCTCGACGTCACCGTGCAGAAACAAATCCTCGACCTACTTGATCGCCTGCGGCGCGAACTTCAACTCGGCCTGTTGTTCATCACCCACGATCTCGGCGTCGTAGCCCAGGTCGCCGATCGCGTCGCGGTAATGTATGCCGGCCGCATCGTCGAGGAAGGGCCCGCGCGCGAAGTTTTTTCCAGCCCCGGCCATCCCTACACCCGCGGTCTAATCGCTGCCTCGCCAACCTTGGAGCGCGGCAAGCTGACGCCGATTCCCGGCACTGTGCCGCAGCTCACCACCCTGCCGCCGGGCTGCGCCTTCGAGCCGCGCTGCGATGTGCGTATCCCCGACTGCGTCCGCGCCGTTCCCGGCCTGCGCGCCGCTTCGCCGGATCACGCTGCGCGCTGCATCCTCATCTGACTTGCGGGTCTGACTCCCGAATCCTTCAGGCCGTGTATTTTGCGATCGAGGGCTTCCAGCCGACAGCTAGTTTCGCCAGAATCCCAGCGCCACCATTTTCTTTCCGTCGGACACCATCTTGTGCGCCGCGTATGTGCGCCGAAACCCGTGCCGCTTCATCTCCGATTGCAGATCACTGCTGGGAATCCGCGTTGGGTGCACTTCCCTGAACACCTTCATCGTCTCGGGTACATCGCGGATAGCGGTGAGAGCCATCGCGTCATCCGGCGGGTTCTCCTGAATCACCACGAATAGCTCGCGTTCCGTCAGCTTGCACAATGTCGCAAGCGCAACGCGCCACTGCACATGTTCGAGCACCAGCACCTCCAGCACTAGGTCGAACCGCCGCGACAGTGTCGTGTGCTCCAAATCATCCACCACCGTCGCGTACCGCAGTCCAGGCGTGCGCGCCAGCCGCGTTCTCAGCCGATTCAGAAACCCGGCATTGATGTCCGTGAACGTCACATTGAACGGCAGCAGAATTTCCGGGGACACATACTCGAACATCTGCCCCGTGCCGGCTCCGGCAAACAGCAGCGAAGCATGCCGCGATGGCGGCTGCGCCTGAAGATACTCGGCCACCAGCGCGGCGTTGGCTTGCGCCTGCCCGATGGCGGCCATGTGTGCTTCGTAATCTTCTGCCGTGATCGTTCTCGACCAGGCGTCGCGAAGTTCGCGCATTGCGCGGGCGCTCCTCACTGCGCTTCGTGTTCCGCTATCTTACAGGCAGACGCACTTCACGCGTCGCGTGTCGATTTCCACCACTTCGTTCCGCCATGACGGGTGAGTGCTGCTTTCTCCCCGGCATCTGCTTCGGACGGCCGCGCCCCGCGTTCGTCTCGTCTCCAACTTCGTGCAAAAATAAACGGTCATGCTCACCGACGCCCCTCCTCGCCGCAAAAACCTTGGGTGTTTTCTCGACAGCGATCGCCTCAAGACCATCCCGCTTCCCTCCGACGGAAAACTCCCGCATATCGCCGCTGAAATCGAGTCCGCCATGAATGAAGGCGCCAGCACCGACGTCCGCCGCACCTGTGACGCCTTCCTCGCCGCCGCCTCCGACTTTTACAAAGTCCCCCGCTGCGGGATCAAGGTCCTCGCCGCACGCCCGTTGCGCGTGCGCGAGTATTCCACCACGGAACTGTTCGGCGACTACCAGCCCTCCACTCATCTCATCCGCGTCTGGATGCGTACTGCCATCCGCAAAGACGTCACCAGCTTCGGCACCTTCCTCAGCACCCTGTGCCACGAGTTCTGCCATCATCTCGATTTCCAGCGCTTGCAGTTGCGTAATTCGTGGCACACCCGCGGCTTTTACGAGCGCACCGCCGCCCTCTACCACCACGCCCGCAACACCCCGCCCAAGCACCTGGTCTGGGCCCCGGTCAAAGGCCGCCGCTTCCGCATCGACTGGCCTCGCACCAACCGCAATTCCTGAACGCACTTTTTGGGAAAGATAACCCCACCGCGTGTCCGATGTGAAGTAAACGAATGATTCCAACGGGATTGAAGGCCCTGAAGCGTAGCGGCGAGAGTTCCGGCACGTCCAGATCGAACGCCCCCCCTTGTACTTTTTGTATCGTACTGATTCTACTGGCGTTATAGACGTGTCTGTATCTGGCTCATTTGTTGAGAGATATTGGAGGCAGGTAGCCGCGAAGAGCATGGCAGGGGACGCGGCGGCATTGGGCTGCAAGCAAATGGAGCGTACACGATAAGAATAGCAGAGGTACATGCGTATGTTTGTCAATAAGATGGTGTATTCGAATGAACCGTGAATGGCGGGAGGCCTCGTCATTTCTGGTCGAGCTGAACGAATACCGCGGTCCAGTCCGCGGTCAGCGCGCGCGAAATGTGTCCCTTCCCGGTCATGTCCTCGAAGAGCACCACACTACCGGGTTCCATCGGAACCTTTTGCCCGCCGCCAATCTCCGCTTCGCCCCGCCCGGTCAGGGTAATCACGTAACGCCGCGCATGCGCGCAATGCCAGTCCTCCAAGAAATTGGGGGGAAACCGCACAAAGTTTGTGCTGGCGGCTTTCAGTGCCTCCGATTGCTCCATTCCCAGCGCATTGGGCGTGCTTAGCTTCAGCTCTGCTTCCTCGGCATGGCTCTGTCCATCGTTTCCCGAGTAGACCCGCGTCACCCGGATCGTTGGCTTTGCGTCCGCTGCGGCAGCGCCGCCATTCCCTGGCTGCGCGCTCCAACCCAAGACGCACAAGCCGGTCACGACGCTTAGCAACAGCAATTTCGCGACGGCTCTCATAGTGGTCCTCCTTGTTGGCCTGGAATGGCCAACAATACGAGGTTACGGGAGTTCCGGGTTTGTACGACCCAATTCATCCAGGGTGAGTGACCTATTTCGGACTTTATCCGCTACCGGACTGGCTTGCGAAAAAAGACAAAGCTGCCCAGCCCGTCTTCCTCAGTCTTAACCGGCCCTCGGTTGCTGGTCCCAACAGCGGATGCCATAATCTCTATTGCGGCGGAACTTCGCGCTTCCCGGCACAGGTCCACGCCCTCTGGGGGATTCCATGGCATTGCGTGATAGTTGGATCGAAAAACGCGAGGCGGAGCAGGCCACCGCTAACGGCAACGGCAATTCCACGCCTGCGTCCGAAGGGCTCGACGCCACTGCGCCTAACGGGCGCAATATGTCGCAGATGCACCTCGCGCGGCGTGGCGCCATCACCGAAGAGATGGCTTTTGTCGCCGGGCGCGAAAAGCTCGAGCCTGAGCTGATCCGCGACGAAATCGCGCGCGGCCGCTGCATCATCCCCGCCAACATCCATCACCGCAATCTGCAGCCGATGGCCATTGGGATCGCCACCAAGTGCAAGATCAATGCGAACATCGGTAACTCCGCGACCAGCTCCAACATCGACGAGGAATTGAAGAAGCTGCACCACGCGGTGCACTACGGCGCCGACACGGTCATGGATCTTTCCACTGGTGGCGACATTCCGAAAATTCGCAAAGCCATCATCGACGCCTCGCCAGTACCCGTCGGCACCGTGCCTGTCTACGAAGCCATCTCGCGCGTCAGGCGTCCTGAAGATCTCAGCTTCGACCTCATGCTCGAAGTGATCGAAGAGCAGGCCGAGCAGGGCGTCGACTACATGACCATCCACGCCGGCGTTTTGCGCGAGCACGTTCCCTTTGTCCGCAAGCGCATCACCGGCATCGTCAGCCGCGGCGGCTCGCTGATGGCGCACTGGATGGAGCATCACAAAAAGCAGAATTTCCTGTACGAGAACATCGAGAAGATCTGCAAGGTTTTCAAAAAGCACGATGTCAGCTTTTCGTTCGGCGATGGCCTGCGTCCCGGGTGCATTGCCGACGCCAGCGACGAAGCGCAATTCGCGGAATTGAAAGTTCTAGGGGAACTCACCAAGAAAGCCTGGGAGCACGACGTGCAGGTGATGATTGAAGGCCCCGGGCACATCCCGATGGACAAGATCAAGGAGCAGGTGGAGAAGGAGATGGAATGGTGCCACGAGGCGCCGTTCTACACCCTGGGCCCGCTGGTGATCGACATCGCGCCCGGCTACGACCACATCACCAGCGCCATCGGAGCGGCGATGATCGGCTGGCACGGCGCGTCGATGCTCTGCTACGTCACGCCGAAAGAACATCTCGGCCTGCCGAATCCCGAAGACGTGAAGCAGGGCGTGATCGCTTACAAGATCGCGGCGCACGCCGCCGACGTGGCCCGCCATCGTCCCGGCGCCCGCGATCGCGACGACGCGCTGTCCTACGCGCGCTTCCTGTTCGACTGGAACAAGCAGTTCGAGCTATCGCTTGATCCTCCGACCGCGAAGGCCATGCACGACGAAAATCTTCCCGACGACTTTTACAAGGAAGCGAAATTCTGCTCCATGTGCGGACCGAAATTCTGCTCCATGAACATCACCCAGCTCGCCGAAGCTGAATCCGGCCAGGACCAGGCCGAGCGCAAGCAGAAATTCGTCGAGCTATTGGCCAAGGTCAAATCCGCCAGCGCCTAGTTGACGGCCTCGCGCGCAAAATTATGAAAAGCGGTTAATGTACCGGACGAGTTTACCGATTCGGAATCTCCAGCCCGCTTCACTCCATCTTTCTTGCCCCAGCCTGCTACCATGGTTGCACTTTTCCTGTGCGATCCGGTCGGATTTGTGCGTCCGGTGAAAGCGTTCCATGGATCCATCCGCAAACAGCTACCACGTTCTGGTGGTGGATGATTCCCCTGTGCATCGCAAGCTCGTCGAGCAGGCGCTCGAAGACGCCTCGTATTCGCTGCTGTTCGCCAAGAGCGGCACCGAAGCGCTCGAGATGTACCGGAGACATGCGCCGGAAATTGTGCTGACCGACTGGATGATGCCGGATCTCTCCGGCCTCGAACTGTGTGAGCTGCTTCGCGGGGACGCGAGCCGCGGCTATACCTACATCATCGTGCTCACGGCCAAAGCCGAGAAAGACAGTGTGGTGAAAGGACTCAGCGCGGGCGCGGACGACTACTTGACCAAGCCGTTCGACAGCGCCGAGCTGCTGGCGCGTATCGGAGTAGGCTGCCGCATCGTGGACCTGCATCGCGAGATCGCCACGAAGAATCAGCAGCTCGAGGAGATGGCGCACACCGATTCGCTGACGTGTTTGCCGAATCGCCGCGGTCTCGAGGACTGGGCGATCCGGCAACTGCGCGGCGCGGCACGACACGGATTCCCGCTGTGGGTCGTGCATGTGGATCTGGATTCGTTCAAGGACATCAACGACAGCTTCGGACACGACGCCGGCGACGTGGTGCTGCAGAAGTTCGCCGAAGTCCTGAGAGCCAACACGCGAGCGTCGGACATCTGCGGGCGCATGGGCGGCGACGAATTCCTGATCGTGATGACCCACGTCGAAGCGGAGCACATTGAGGCGGCGATCGAGCCGCTGCGCGAAGAACTGGCTTCGCACGCATTTACTTTCGGCGGCAAGAGAGTTTCCATCGCTGCAAGTTTTGGGATCGCCGGCTTCCGCGGCGGGGAGGCTCCGGCGTTCAACCTGCTGGTGCAGCAGGCCGACAAGGCGCTGTACGAGGCCAAACGCGCGGGCGGCAACCAGGTGAGAATGGCCAGCCCCTTGGCGTAAGATAAGCACGCCGCGATTTTCCGCAGTGTGCACATGAGCGACCGTTCCTCAATGATGGCGTTGATCGGCGCGGGCCCGGTTGGGCTGGGCATGGCCAAGGCGCTGCTCGAGCACAAAATTCCCTACGAACAACTAGAAGCGGACGACCAGCTGGGCGGCAACTGGTATCACGGCGTGTACGACACCGTGCACATCATTTCGTCGCGCAAGACGACCGAGTATGCGGACTATCCGATGCCCGCGGATTATCCGGATTTTCCGAGCCGGGCGCAAATGCTCGCCTACCTGCAGGACTATGCCGAGAAGTTTCAACTGTGCCGGCACATCCAGTTCAATACGAAAGTGGTGATGGCTTTGCCGCTGGCCGACGGGCGCTGGGAACTGGAACTGGCGAGCGGCGAGAAGCGGGTCTACAAGGGATTAATCGTTTGCAACGGGCATCACTGGGACCGGCGATTCCCGAAGTATCCGGGAACGTTCGAAGGCGCGTACATGCATTCGAAGGATTACCGGAATCCAGCGCAATTGAGCGGAAGGCGCGTGCTGGTGATTGGTGGCGGAAATTCCGCGTGCGACATCGTGTCGGAAGGGGCGCGCGTGGGTAGCAGCGCGTGCATCAGCTTGCGGCGTGGGTATTGGTTCTTGCCGAAGACGCTGATGGGGTTTCCGCTGGTGGATTTGATCAAGGGCTGGTTCCCGGTGTGGGCGCAGCGGATTTTTTTGCGCGCTATGCTGCGTATGGTGGTCGGAAAGTACAGCAACTATGGTTTGCCGAAGCCGGAACACAAGATCTTTGAAGCGCACCCGACGATTAACAGCGAGCTGCTGTACTACATCAAGCAGGGCGCGATCCGTCCGAAGCCGGACGTAGCGCGGTTCGAAGGGAAGGTGGTCCATTTTGTGGACCGCAGCAGCGAAGAGTTCGACGTGGTGGTTTGCGCGACTGGATATCACGTGAGCTTTCCGTTTCTTCCGGCGGGCCTGGTGCCGGTGAAGGGAAGCGCGGCGCAGACCTATGGCGGCTGCGTTTTGCCGGACTACAAGAACATCTACATTATCGGGACGTCGCAGGTGCGCTACGGATTCGGCCCGCTGGTGACGCCGGGTGTGGATCTGATTGCGCGGATGATGCTGGCGCAAGACCAGATGGAGCTGCCGATTGGCCTGGTACTGAAGGAATCGGGGGTACGGCCGTCGAGGACGCACCTGGTCGATCCGCACGCGGCGATCCGCACCATGAAGCGCGGGAAGCGCATGTTGCCGCTGCTGATCTGGAAAGAGAAGAAGCTGCGGAAGAAGTTCGTGGGGCAAACGATCACCTCCGCAGCCCGGCCCGCCGCACCCACGATCGATCGCGGGCTGCAGGTGTTCTGAGATCAAGTAATGCGATTGGTTGTTGCGTACTAGAAGCTCCAATCGGGTTGAGTTGAGTAGAAATCAGGCCATGGTCTCTCCGCTCCGCGGCCCGCGCTCAAAAGCCGAGCAAGAAAAACGGGCCGCTCCGGTCGGGATGACAGATGCGAAGCTGGAAGTGGAGGTGGTTTGCGATGTCGTTTGTGAGCGAAGGCGTTGGGGTGGTGACCGGCGCGGGGTCGGGGATCGGGCGGGCGTTGGCGTTGCGTTTAGCGGAGATGGGATCGGCGGTGGCGCTGGCCGACGTGGACGAGGCCGGACTGATGGAGACCGCATCGTTGCTGGGGGAGAAGCGCGCGGCGGCAACTACGCACGTGGTGGATGTTGCGGATGAGGGGGCGATGCGGCAGTTTGCGGATGATGTGATCGCGCGGCATGGTCGGGTGACGCTGCTGATCAACAATGCGGGCGTATCGTTGTTCGGCAACTTCGAGGAAATTACAGTGCAGGATTTTCGTTGGGTGATGGGCGTGAATTTCTGGGGAACAATATACGGCGTGAAGTATTTCTTGCCGGTGTTGCGGCGGCAGACGCGTGGGCACATCGCGAATCTGTCGAGCGTTTTCGGGATGGTAGCGCCGCCGGGACAGTGCGCTTATGCGACGAGCAAATTTGCGGTGCGCGGATTTTCAGAAGCGCTGCGGCACGAGCTGGCGGGCACGAACGTCGGCCTTTCGGTGGTGCACCCGGCGGGAGTGAAGACGGCGATTGCACGGCGGGGGCGCCTGGCTGCCGGGGTGCCCGAGAATCGGAAGACCGAAGGGGTGGCGACGCTCGATCGCGTGGCGAGGAGTTCGCCGGAGCAGGCGGCCGAACAGATTCTGCGCGGGGTGGAGCGGCGGGAGCCGCGGATTCTGATCGGCGCGGCCGCGAGGTTGATCGACGTGATGCAGCGCTTGAGGCCCGCGACCTACTGGGGGCTGATGGAGAAACGTTACAATCTTAAGCCTTGAGTGCCGGTGGAATCCATAAGCGTGGACGCCGGCAGCGAAGCGGCGGCGCGTTCGGCGGGTTGGCTGGGCCTGACGATGGTGAGCGGCGGCACGCGGATTGCCTCGACAAGCCAGACCATGCCTTCGGCGAGGGTGTCGCGGAAGTCGCCCATGGGTAAACGGGCGTAGCCGTGTGGCTGCTTCCATCGTGCCGAGGCGGCGGGGTTGACAATGGGACGGGGGCCGGCGGGGCATGGCAGGCCGTCATGGCCAACCAGGAGATGCTTCAGGACCGGTTGCAAGTTCTCGTGTTTCCAGTGATTAAGGGCGGCGTCTTCAAAAAACGAAAGGTCGCGCGACCTGCGGATCT
>DATNCJ010000035.1:0-61870 GCA_035607215.1 Candidatus Eiseniibacteriota bacterium | reverse complement strand
TAAGCCTTTCGGCGGCTCCTCTAGCGGAAGCTCTTCCACCGGAAGATTTTTGACCCTGGCTGCGTTCTCTAGCCCGACCTCGATCTCCACACTCATCACACCCTCACTTTGAGTAAATCTTTTCCATCTGACCGACCGAGCGCGCCAGGTCCGCGCGCGCCTGGTTGAAGCGGTATAGCGCCGCGATCTGGTTGTCGTTCGCCCGAGCAAGCGAGTCCTGCGCCTGAATCACTTCGATGTTATTGGCGACTCCGGCCTTGAAGCGGTCGCGCGCTTGATCCACTTCTTCCTTCGAAAGTTGCACCCCCAGATTCGCAACTCTTACCTCATTGCGCGCGGAATCCAGATTGATCAGTGCGGTCTTCACCTCAAGTGCGATCTGGTTCCGCAAATCCGCTTGTTGCTGCTGCAGTTTCTGGATCCCCAGGTCGGCGCGCACGATTTCCGCGTGGATTTTGCCGCTCGTAAACAGCGGCATCGTCGCCTGCACCGCATAGTTGTAGGTCGGAATCCCGGTCGTGGACGATGTTCCGGTATAAGCCCAGTTGCCCTGGAATTTCAACGAAGGGAGCCGCGATTCGCTCGCCGCCTTCTTGTCGTGTTCCGAAGCACGAATTTGCTCCTGCAGCGACTTCCACTCCTGCCGCGTGGAAAGCCCCTCCCCGATGCTGGCCTCCATGTCCGGTTGCGGCGTTTCGAAGAAACTGAGCGAATCGGCCAGCTCGACCTTCTGTCGCGGATCGAGATTCAATAGCCGACTAAGGCCGTACAACGAGGTCTCCCGGTTTGCTTCCGCCGTGATTAGCCTCTGATTCTCGTTCTGAAGCTCCACGTTGGCGCGCAGTGTGTCGATGCCGGTGCCCACGCCCTCTTTTTGCAGATCTGCAGCCTGGTCGTACAACGCCTTCGCCAGATCCACGCGCGATTGGGACGCCTGTACGTCGGCGACGTTGCGCAGCGTGCCGATGTATTGAGAAACCACCAGCAAGATCACCTGTTCACGCGTGGACAAGCTGTCGGCCTTCCCGGCATTGGCCATATCGCGCGACGCCTGATAACGGCGGAACAAGGTCAAATCGAAGATGGGCATCCCAAATGACGGCCCCGCCTGAAATATCTGAAACGGCCCGGCATGTTGCGGGAATCCAGTGATCTTCTGGCCCAAGAACGCCTGCAAATTAATTCGCTGGACTGTATCGCTGACGTCCAGATTTGCCTGTGGAAGAAGATCCGCTCGCGCCGAGTTTTTGTCCTGCACGCTCTGGGCGGCGGTCAGCACCGCGATTTGCGCTGTAGTGTTCTGCTTCAGCGCCATGTTGACGGCCTGATCCAGCGTGAGTCGCAGCGTCTGGCTCGGAGGATTCGTCGTCAAATCGTTCTGCGTTTTGCCGCCCTGTGCCCGGGTCAGCCCGGGCGCCAGCAGCAAGCTGAACAACGCGATGTAGAAGACGATCGGTGAGCCCTTCGGACCCTCCTTGTCATTGTCGCCTTCGTTCTTGCCCCGATTACCGGTGTCACTAATTTCTCGCACAATGGCCTGATTCAGGCACCCTTCCGCAACCAGCTGGCCACCCTGCCGATGGATCTCCTTTAATAGCGTCTTGCCTGCTGGATCAATAAAGCTCACGCCGCACAGATTGATACTGAACTTCTGATCTGGCGAAGCGGCGCGCAACTCCCGCCAGCACTGCTCCAGCGTGCCCACCCATGGGCCAGCAATGCGACCCTCGACGGTCAGCACTACCTTCCCCTTTTTCTTATCGCTCGTAATTCTCAGCATTTCCCCCGCCCTTGCCGTGGCCAATAGAAGCACTTCGAAGACCACCGGATGCGAATTTTAATTCATAATTAAAGCCTCTTAAATCTGTAAGTTACGCTACAAAAACGAGTCTTTGGACCAAATTGATGTGATTAAATATGGGCAAATGGCTGGATGTTGACACAACAATGTTGCCTAAATATGGGCTAATTGACACCGACTTTAGGTGGACTGCAACAGTTCGGGATTGGTGGCGGGTATCCCTACACCAAGATCATCGTCGCACGGCGATGGCTTGAATCTCGAAGTGCCCGCCTCGCAGTAGCGTGGCCGCTCCGATAAACTCTCGCGCCGGAAGGTCCTTGGTCGTGAAGTAACCGCGATAGGCCGCGTTGAACTTGTCGTACAGCGAGAGGTCCGTGCACGCGATCTGCACGTACACCAGATCATCCATACCCATCCCGGCGGCAACGGTCGTTGCCTTCACCGTATCCAGCAGGATTTTGATCTCTTCATCGACGTCGGCCGGCGCCTTGCCAGTCTTGGCGTCGAGGCCGATGCGCCCGGACAAGTACAGCGTGTTACCGGTCAGGATTGCGCCGCTAAAAGGCAGCTGCGGGTTATCGGTCGGCAGGTTGATGGCTTTGCGAACGCCGGCGGCCGGCGCCTGAGAGCGTGCGTGTACGGTGAAACCGCCTGCAATGAGCAAGGCGACAAACAACACCGCTATTCTTGGGTTCGCGATCGATCGAACGTGAGGATTCAAGGGCGGCCTCTCTTTTCTCGCAAATGGCAAAGTCGCGTAACGGCAGCAGTCGGCCGCGGACATTTCGGCTCCGCAGGTGACGTGGAGTGTATGACCGGATGCGCATGGCCGCAAGCTTTTCTGACCAGCACCCTGCCTTCACACCGGCTGTACGTCCGCGCCGCTACAACGAAATCCACCCGATGTGAATGAAGTACAGCGACGCGAGCGCGACCGTCATCCACAGCAAGATTCCTTGTGCCAGCGGCCGCCACCCGACTTCTTTCAATGCCGGGAACGAGATGCTTGTACCTATCAGAAAAAGGACCGCGGTAAGACTGTAGCGACCTAGAGTGAACAACGCCTGCGTGTACCGCGAAACATCCGGTACGTAGGTGTTCACGACAGCAGCAAGGCAGAAAAACAAGATGAAGTAAGGAAGCTTTACACGCTTGCTGGTGCGCTTTATCGCCGCAGTAACCAGTGCCAGCGGCACGATCCACAGTGCGCGTGCGAGCTTCACGGTAGTGCCGACAACCAGCGCCGCCGCGCCATATCTCGACGACGCGCCCACTACCGAGCTGGTGTCGTGAATCGCCAGCGCCGCCCACAAGCCGAATTGCGGCTCAGTGAGATGCAGTGCTCCGCCGATAAAGGGAAAAATCAGCAGTGCCACCGAGTTGAGAATGAAGATCGTTCCCAGCGCGATCGCCATTTCCTGTTCATTGGCCTGAATAATCGGGCCGATTGCCGCGATGGCGCTACCCCCGCAAATTGCGGTCCCCGTGGTAATCAGGAAAGACGGATTTGACCGTACCTGCAGCAACTTGCCGATCGCCCGGCCTACCGCGAGCGCAAAACAAATTCCCAGAGCGGTGTATAGAAAGCCGCTGCGGCCAGCTTTGATGACTTCGTGCAGGTTCATGCCAAAACCCAGTGCCACCACCGAGGCTTGCAGTAGAAATCGGGAGAGCTCGCGGCTGTCGGCGGGGAGCGGGTGCGCCACGCCAAGGCCAAAGAGGATCCCGGCACTAAGCGCAAGCGGTGGGGAAACGTAGCCGCTGGCGGAAACGATCAGCCCGGCAAAGAAGAATGTTTTGACAAGGATGGACTTGAGGCTTTCGCTTTCAGCGCCCGGGTACATGAAATTTTGACTCGGAACCCGGCAGCGCCCTCACTGCAGCGGTTTTTCGGCCGCTTCCGGGGCAGCGTCGGGTTTTGCGGGCGCGGGTTTTGACGACTGGCCCCGCGCCACTTCCGTCACGATTTTTGCCGTGCGTGGCCCGCTGATCGGGCAGTTGTGATCGTAGATGCGGCACTGCGCCAGCGTAAATTTGCAGCCGCAGCTGCAGGTTTCTTGATTGAAGCGCCGTAGCGCCACAATTTTCTGTTCGGGAGTTAGCTTCGAAAGATCCACGCCGGGCAGCTCGCTGGCGCGGTCCGCGTGCGCCAGGAAAATTTGCCCGGTGTCCTCGAAGGTTTCAACCCGCGCGGGAATCGGCAATCCCAGCAGAGCGCGAATCTCCAGTTCGTATAACAGCGGATCGCGTAACCCTTCGTGTTTTTGCATTACGCGGCCTTCCGCGTCCAGCATGAACGACGTGGGCAGCGCAGCGATCCCGCCGTACTTCATGCGCACTTCAAACGGAGCAATCGCCACCGGATAGTTGATCCCCGTTTTTGCGACCACTTTCTTCAGGTCGGCCACATCTTCGTCCTCAAAAGCCAGTCCGATGATCTGCAGCCGGTCTTGATACTTGTTTTGCAGTTCGATCAGATCGGGTATTTCGGCCCGACACGGCCCGCACCAGGTAGCCCAGAAATTTAATAGCACGACTTTTCCATGCGCACCGGAGAGCGAAATCGGCTTGCCATCCAGCGTATCGAGCTTGAAATCCGGCGCAGGGTCCGGATTGCGCACAAACCGGATGACGTTGCCTTCGCCCTGGGCGTGCGCTCCGGCCGCCGAAAAAAGCGCCATTGCGACGAACACAACCGCAGCTAGGAATTTCGCGATTCGAGTATGGAATTTCCGATTCATGGGCCTTCTCTAGCAGAACATATCCTCCGCTTGAAGGAAATAGGACGGCGCGAAAGCGCTTCGAGGATGCGTGTACCATCGCGAAGCTCTAGGGCGTTCACGGCTCGGCGCATGTGAAATTCGCGGCGTCGTTAGTGTCGCCCGTTCCTTTGTATTTCGCCGCTTGCGGGTAGGGGCACAGCGGCCGTGTCATCTTTGGCGTTTTCGATCCTTCCTCATACTTCCCGGCGATGATGTCCGTCGGAGCGGCTCCCTTTTCGACCCATTGTTCCAGAGCCAGCCGTCCGTTGCTGTGTGGATCGTTAGTTGCGGGATCGCCAAACTGTCCGAAATTGTCGGGACCCACGCCGCCGGCGCAGTGCTGCACTCCCGGTTCCATGTACAAGCGAATCGACGCCCAAGCCGCCTGCTCACCCAACGCTTTCACCACATTGTTGTAGTAGTTCACCGAATTCAGCGCGGAAATTCCGGCGTCGTTCCAGCCGTGGTACAGAATCAGCTTCCCGCCGCGCGATGTGAATGGTTTCAGATTCGGATCCGTCGCGTTGAAAATCGGCGCTGATTTTTTGTCGGCGTCGGCAACGAGCTGATCTATCTTCGCGCCCTTGAACTCCCAGTCCGGTTTTTCGTACAGAAAATTTGCGAAATAGCCTTTGCCGAATGCAAAAAGCAGGCTCTTGCCCGGCTCGGGCCCGGTGATCCACAAACCCCAGCCGCCGTCACCCTCCTCTGCTCCTGGCAGGAAGCCAGGAAAAATCTGGTGGCCGTGCGAATCGTGCGCGCCCTCATAAAGTTTTTTCATTGCGACGACTTGCGACGCTGTCAGGCAGCTGTCCGAATCCGCGCCGTTACACTGGATTGTTGCCAGATTGAAATTGCATTTGCGCGGATCGTTCAGGATTCCATCGGAAACGCCATCGCGTGCGTCGCAAGCCTGCACCACGGCGTGTGCGATCGCCGGCAATTTCGAAGGAGGAATATAGCTGTTTGGATCCGAGGTGGTCGCTTGCGCGTTCCACACCGCGCCAGTCAGTAGGTGCGTCCAGAAGTTCGCGGGAGCGCCCGCAAGAATTCCGTCGTAGTCCGCGGGATAACGCTGTGCTTCCATCAACGCCTGCCGTCCGCCGTTAGAGCAGCCTGCGAAGTAAGAATGCTTCGGTGCGCTGCCATAGAACGCGTTGACCACGGCCTTCCCGGCGACGGTCATTTCGTGGATCGCGCGATAACCGAAATCGGCCTTTTTTTCCGGGTGGCCGGGCGCCCAGCTGGCGTCCGTGCCCTCGGCGGCGTGTCCGGTGTCGGTGGAAACCGACGCGTAGCCGTGACTCATCGCTTCGCCCAACCCGCCGTATTCGATTGCTCCCGCGAAACCCCCGTTGCCGTAGGCTTGCAGTCTTCCGTTCCAGCCCGATGTCGGCAGCCATACCTCGATTTTGATGTCGGAATCCGCGCTAGGGGTCGAAGCGATCGCCACGCGGCAGAACGCGGGCAGCGACTTGAAGAAAGCGTCGCGTTGTGGAGAAGGCGGGCGCGGCGAAGCCGGAGGTGGCGGCGTGAAAGCGCCCGCCGCGACGCTCTGCGCGGAGGTCACCTTCGCGTTCGTCAGCGAAAGCTGTGCCAGTTTTTCGCAGGACTGCGGCGATTGCGCGAGAGTTGCGCACACGAGGAACAGTGAGACAAGCGCAAGAGCGAAGGCTTTGTTCATGCCGACTCCTTAGGACCGCGGTTGGCGCGGAGATGATAGCGGAAGAAGTCGACGGCCGGGTAGTCAGGTTTTCTTTTTGTCGAGCTTGAGGTTGACGACGATTTCTTTCTTGCTGTCAAAACTGGAGATGGTACGCGTTTGCGATTGCGCGCCATCCTTTTCTGCGTGCACTTCATAGTCGGTATTGGGGTCCAAACCGCTGAAGCGGTAATTCCCTTGATCGTCGGAGATATAGCTGCGGATGGCGTTGCTGCGCGTATTCTTGAGGAACACCACAGCGGAGGCGATCGGCGATTCGCCCTTGTCCATGGTCACGCCGTGGACCGAGCGCAGCTGCGATTCCTTCTTATTGTCCTGGGCCAGACCCATCGAGGCAATCAGAAGCATCACGACGCCCAGGCCGATCAGTCGCAATCGCGTGATCATTTCTTCCCTCCTGTCGTGGCCTGCATCTGGAACACTACGTTTTCTTCGCTGATTCCGCTGCTGGCATCAACCTTGCGCGTCTGGTCAGCGAAGCCTTTCAAGTGAATCACCAACTCATATTGTAGTCCTTGCGGCACGCGAACGGCGAACTCGCCGCGCGAATTCGTATACGTCTCCCAACGGAATTTTTTCTCCTGCGCGCGGCGTATCCGCAAGCGCACCGCGGGAAAAGCCAGGCTATTCGGTTGGAAGACCGTCCCACGAACTAAAAAATCGTGCGCGTGAGTGTGCTTGCCATTGCTGGACGACGAGCCTGCGTTCGTCTTTGTGTCGGTGGACGGTTGCGACTGTGGTGGTTGCTGCTGCGGCGTCGCTGGCGCTGCCTGCGTCGACGTAGGTACCTGAGTGGACGCCGCGGGCGGGACAAATGGAACGAGCAATAGCGCTGCGCCTGCGACGTAAAGCCGAGGCCTGTGCATGAGTCGCTCCTGTGAAACGGGCGCCTGTTTATTCCGTCTATTAGACGGCAGATGCGCTAAAGGAGATGCATTGGCTGGTTTTGGCGCCCTTACTCGTCGTCCTCTTCTTCTTCTTCCTCGTCGTCATCCTCGCCGGGCGCGTCGCCGTTTTCCCCGGGCTCTTCCTCATCATCTTCCTCGTCATCATCGTCGTCGCCGTCTTCAGAGATGACATTGAGGTGTACGGGATGGATCTGCGAAACTTCCAGTTCCGATTCACACTCTGGGCAGCTCAAGATCTCCCCCTCTTCCACTTCATCTTCGTCGACATCGATCTCGGCCGAACACTCGGGGCAGCGGATCACGGATCCATCCTCCGTAAAATGAATGCCGGGTATGGCGCGCCGAAATCGCGAGCACCACCGTCGGCCAGTTATTATATACCGCGGCTAATGAAGTCAACTCCATGCAAAAGATTGACGCGTATAGACTAGCCGAGCAACCGGAGACTTGGATGACGCAGCAGGGGAAAAGTTCGCGCGAGTACCCGGACCGGCCGCTGGTCGGGGTAGGCGGCGTGGTCATTGAAGATGGCCGGGCGCTGCTGATCCGTCGCGGGACGCAGCCGCTGCTGGGCGAATGGTCGATTCCCGGCGGAACCCTGGAGTTAGGCGAAACGCTGGAGCAAGGCGTGGCGCGGGAATTGCTCGAAGAGACTGGCCTGGAAGTGCGTGTCATCGAACTGATCGAGGTCTTCGATCGCATTTATCTGGAGACCGCTGCGGGTGAGCCCGTGGAGAAAAAGGGACCGCGATTCCACTACGTGATCGTGGACTATTTGTGTGAGCGCCTCGCCGGAACGCCCGTAGCGGGAAGCGATGTTACCGATGTAGCGCACGCGCGCGAAGAAGACCTTGGGAACTTTGGATTGACGGAGACGGCCACGCGCATTTTAAAAAAGGCCTTTGCGATGGCGCGGAAGCGCCACGACATCTAACCAGCCGCATGCCGTCGAAGGCCCTCTTCAGAGGCCCGGCTAATCAAGAACCTTTCGTGATCTCGATGCTGCCATTGGAATTGGTCAACTGCAGCTTGCAGCCGCCCGAACCGATCGTGCCATTGAGCGTATCGCCGCCGATGGAGCCGCTGGCGGTCACCGGTAAGTCGGAATTGATCCTGCCGAACGATGTCCGTGCAAGCACGTTGTAGCCTAGACCTTCCGGGATATGCACGCGAATTGACGAGAAAGAAGTCTTCAGAGCAATGTCGCGGCACCCGCTGGCGGGACGCATAGCGGAAACATCAATCGCACCATTTTGATTGTCCACCGTGATTCGGCCGCCGATAGATTCCAGGCTCACGCCGGAGAACGAGGTGGTCACCTGTGCGTCTCCTTTGACCTGGCGCGCGGTAACCGAACCGTTGGAGTCTTCAGCGATAAAATTGCCGTTGATACGCTCTGCGATGATCGCGCCAAAACTCGTCTTGGCGTAGGTGTCCGCGCCGATGTCGGTGAGGTTGATCGCGCCGTTGCCGGTGGTGGCACGAATTCCCTTGGGAATACCCAAGGCCTCGATCGCGCCGAACGAAGTCTTGAGGATCACCGCACCGCGCGCGTCCCGGACGGTGATCTTTCCATTGGAGGTTTCAGCATCGAGCGGACCGGCGATATTTTCAAGCTCGATGGCGCCAAACGAGTCGCGAATGTTCACCGGACCTCCGCCGACGGAACTCCCTTTGACGCGCCCGTTGCTGGTCGTGCAGTCCAGGCGGCCCTTCACATCCGCGAACGTGACATTGCCGAAACTGTTCGATACCGTCGCTCCGCCGCTGACAGTGGTGATGTCCACGTTGCCATTGTTGTCGTGCACGGTCAGGTCACCGTGGACGTTGCGGACTTCGACGCCGCCGAAGGAATTGGTAATCGATGCCGTGCCGGTGTCGCTGACCACGATGGCGCCGTTGCCCCCGGTGATGTTGGCGGCTCCCTGGACGTTGCGTACCGTGATGCTGCCAAAGCGGTTGCGGATTTCGAGCGCACCCTTGATTTCGGAGGCTTGCACCGAACCGTTGTTATCGTTGATCGAGGCATCGCCTGAGGCCCCGATAAGGTCCACGCTGCCGAAGGAATTGTTCAGGCGTGCAGGGCCGGAATCGCGCACCGTGAGCGAGCCGTGATTGTTCTCAATGTCCGATCTCGCACGAACGCCGCTGGCGATGACGCTACCGAAGCTGTTGCGGACGAAGAGCGGCGCATCGGCTGGAAGAGCGATGTCGTAGTTCACGGAATAGGACGTGCCTTTACCGAGGTTGAGCCATTTCCCCTCGTCGGGAAATACCGTGCGGACCAGCACGCTCTCACCGGTTTGCAGGACATCGATCTGAATCTTCTGCGAAGAAGCTTCCGCTTCTTCACGCGAACGGGACTGCACCCGAATGGTCGCGGAAATTTTGACTTCCCGGCTGGACTCGCCGTGGACGCGGACTTCGCCGAATTTGTTCTCGATGCGAAAGGATTGGCCGGCGTTGAGCGGCAGCGTTTTCTGGAAGTCGCGGGTCACTTCCTGCTGCGCGGGAGCGGCGGTGGCGATGACGGCGCGAGGAGTGCTGAATGAAACGAAAGCCAGCAAAGCAATCGCGCAGATCGGCGACGGCGCATTGGAGGAGAGCCCGTGCCACTCTTGCCTGGTGGCGGCACCAGTGGCGCGGAGTTTGAACGAGCTGAGCATTATCGCTTGACCTCCAGAACTTCTTCGAGCGTGCGCTGTTTTTCCTGATACATGGCGAGCAATTGATAGCGCAGGTGCGCGTTGGACGGATTTTGGCCGGCTTGCGCGCGAAGGTCGTCGATGGCGCTGTCGAGCACCTGCAGCTTCTCGCGATAGTTGGCCAGCAGCGGCGTTTCCGGATTGTCGAGCTGCGGCTTGGCATCGGTGGCGAGTTTGTCGATCGCGTGCATATAGTCTGACTGCGTGCGCTCGACTTCCGCGAGCGCGTTGTTGCGAAGCAGATCGCCGGATGGCGCAGGAGGTGGAGTCTTGGTGACGACCATGTTACGCCGCTGATAAACGGCGGCGGACACGATCAGGAGAAGAACCACGCCGGCCGCTGCGGCCGTTTGCCAGGAAAGCGAGAAACTCTGACGAATGGATTCCCAACTCCAACGCGATTTGCTCTGCTCCATTTTGGCGGCGTCTTCGACAAGCGAACGATGAATGCGCGGCCACAGAGAAGGGTCGTCGGAATAGTCGCGCAGTTCGGTGGCCGCGACGCTCAGCGATTTCCACGCGCGGATTTCTCCGGCGCATTCGGGGCAGCTGACGGCATGCGCTTCCAGCGCGGCCCATTCGACGGGCGAGCCGTCTTCAAAGACGCGGTCGCGGTCGCGGCAATTCACGTTCGTATTGGCGTTGGCATCATTCATTGCGTTCACCGGGCTCCTGCGGCATCCGCGCTGCGCGGAGGTTCCAGCACCTGACGGAGATTCTTCTTGGCCTGAAAGAGCGTGTTTTTGGACGCCGCCTCGGAAATGTCCAGAGTCGCGCCGATCTCGGCATGGCTGAAGCCTTCGACTTCGTAAAGCAGGAAGACGTCGCGCTGGTGACGTGTCAAGGTGGCCAGGGCGCGCTCCAGTGCAAGACGCAACGTCGGATGCGCGCTCGCAGCCCGCTGTTCCGGCATGGGGTTTTCTTCGGTGTCGTCAGCCGTAACTTCCTTTTTTCGCAGGCGGCTGCGGCGCGCGTCGTAGCAAGTGTTCACCAGGATGCGAAAAGTCCAGGTGACGAAACTGGACTGCCCGCGAAAGCCGCCGATGCTGCGCTGCACCTTCAAAAATGTTTCCTGGACGGCGTCCTCGGCATCCAGCGGGTTGCCGAGCAGGTTGCGCGCAAGATTTTTCATTTTCGCGCCGTGGAGCGCGTACAGGCGCTCGTACGCGTGCATGTCCCCGGCCAGGCAAGCGGCAGCCAGTGCGGCATCCTCGGCACGAAGGGCATCGGCCGGGTCGGCGGCCAGCCGGTTCTGGAAAGGTTCCACTCGCCTCTCCCGTCTGCATGGTGCGGGAGCGATTCTATGCCTCAATCCCAGTTTCGAGGGGCCATGGCTGGAGGCGCCACGACTGAAAGGCAATGCAAGTCCGACCGTTCCCATACCTTGCTCCTGAGACATAGACGAGCAAAATCGAGGAAACGTCAGAGTTGCAATTCCGGGGTACCCCCACCCCGGGTGTTTTGCGTATGTGTGGCAAATAAAGGACTTAGCCTGAACCTTAATTTAATTTAGAATCCGCGGTTCCGAGGGTTACATGGAAGTGCTAATTCTAAAGGGGTTAGCTTGAGGGCCCTTTGGCCGTCAGCGAGCGTTCTTCCGGTCCACTCCACTGCTATATTTATAATTTATAACTATACAATAGTAGTAATATTTGTGTCAAGGGCAGAGTTGCGTGACGGTCGAACTGAAGGCGAATTGCTTTGGACGGCGTCAACACGACGGTGCATGGTGTCTGTCTTTATCGTTGGATCCAGACCTCATCGCAAGACAGTGGCTACAGGGTTTAGCCGGCGATGGCGCCGGTGTCCGGGAGGGCACCGCGAGTGCGTTCGCGGTGGTTGAATTCGTGAAGGGCCGACTCGAGATCGGCTGGGGCGAAATCGGGCCAGCGCTTGGGGACAAACACGAATTCTGCGAAGGCGCACTCCCAGAGCAGGAAGTCGGAGAGGCGCTGCTCCCCGCCAGTCCGGATGAGAAGGTCGACGTCCGTGGAACCGCCGCGGAGGACCTCGGAGAGGACGGCGCCAAAGGCCTCCTGGGAGAGTTCAGTGACCTTATAGAAGCGGCAGGCAGCGGTGTAGATGGCGTGGCGCGCGGAGTAGTCGACCGCGAGGCGGAGGTGGAGGCGCGTCCCGCGGGCGGTGGCGGCTTCCGAATCGGAGATGGCCTGTCGAAGTGTGGCGGGAAGGCGATCCCGGCGGCCGATGATGCTGAGGCGGACGCCTTCGTCGATGCAGTGAGAGGTTTCGGTGAGGAGGTATTCGTGGAGAAGGCGGAGGATAGCAGAGACTTCGGCGGCGGGGCGCTGCCAGTTGGCGGAAGAGAGCGCGAACAGAGTCAGTGTGTGAATGCCAAGTCGCGGAGCGGCTTCAATGACGCGGCGTGCAGCCTCGGCGCCGTGGCGGTGACCGGCGGAGCGGGGCAAACCTTTGGTAGAGGCCCAGCGACCGTTGCCATCGGAGATGATGGCGACGTGGAGAGAGCGGGAGGGCTGGGCGGGGGAATGGATCGGCGACAACTGGGGGATAGAGATGGGGTTGAGGCTCATGGTTTGCTTTCTCCGCGGCGGGGAGGCGGCGTGAAGTACTCTATGATGCAAAGTAAAATCGGTTAAAAAATTGCCGCTCTCGTTCAGCGGCATACCAGCAACTCTCGTTCTAGACAGGGATTCGAGCTTGAAGTTTCAGGTAAACCCGCACCCGACAGGAATCTCCTTGCCTTGCTGAGTTGTGATCATTCCAAGAAACCAGCGAGGCTGACGCACGGCGGCCGTTGGCAAAACGCAACGGCCGGGAACGCGGGCAAGCGTCGCCCCTACAAAATGCACCAAGCGCCTACGCGGGACTCGGTGCCCCACTCTTGCTTGGTTATCCGCTGGGGATTGCAGTGGCATGGTCAGCCTTCGCGCGTCGCGCGGATCAGCGCCTCCATGTGGTTCAGGTAGCGCTCGAGGGCGCGATGGCCGGCCGCGGTCAGGCGGTATTCGGTTTTGGGCAGGCGGCCGTCGAAGGATTTCGTGCAGACGATGTAGTTGGCCTCTTCGAGCTTGCGAGCGTGAACGCTGAGGTTGCCATCCGTGGTCTTCAGCATGGCCTTCAGCTCATTGAAGGTGAGTTCGCGATTGACGGCGAGGGCACTCACGATGCCCAGACGTACGCGCTCATGAATGAGGCGGTCGAGGTCGGCGGGGAGCGCTTCGGCCTGCACCTGCGTGGATGGAGTAATGGCTTCGCGATCTTTTGCGCGCTGGAAGCGGTCGTCTCGAGCTGTGGATGATTTCGCCATGTTGCGTCCTTTTTCCTAACCGATTCTCTCTACAGTGCGCTTCACCCTCCATGATTACGGGCGATCCAGAAACCGAAAGCGATCTGCAAGGCGCCGAAGCCGAAAGCCATCAGCGCATCGCCCCAAGCAGCGGGCGTGACAAGAGCCACAGCGCCAACTGTCATCAGGCAGATACCCATCACCGGAATGACGCGGACCGAAAAGGCGCCTCCGGTGACGATGGCCGTGCCGTAGAGGAGCAGCCAGACGGCGGGAAGAGTGGATGCTGCGCCAGCATTGAATAGCGCGAAGGTGAGGAGCCCGCCGACGATGATGGGCGGCGCGAAGCTAAGAAGGAATTTGCGGCCAGGGCCGGAGAAGAGAGCAGCGTTGGCGCGATGAGCCTTGGTAGCGGCCGTGGCAGCAGCGATAGCGATGGCAACGAACGCTTCTGCGAGCCAGACGCTCAACCAGGCTTTGGGGGAGTGCTGGTGAGAAGCAGCGATTGCGGCGCCGATAGCGGTAAAGCCCATGGCGACACCGCCCCAGCCGGGTACGGCAGTGAATTCCGCGGCGCGCTCCATGGTTTCACGGATGTAGCGAAGGTGATCGGCGGCGCGAGCGTCGATGGGGATGGGCGGGCGTTTAGGGGAGTAGAGAGGGGAGGAGGCCATAAGGGGAGAGTAGGGCAATGGGGGGGGGGCTGTCAAGTACTTTGTAATACAAAGTCAAACAGGAGGAAGGCGTAGTGATGGCCGAGAAAGCAATTCCCCAGGGGCTGAAGCCCTTGTTCCGGAGGCGCTTAGTGTCGCTAAATCTCCGCCCCCGACGCCAAGATCACCCTGAGGTCAAGAGGGATACGTCAGAACGAACCCAACTAGAGCGGGCTAGTGGCGACGGTAGCGACCGGTCAGGGAGTTCCAGCGGATTTGGAAGACGTCGAAGAACATCTGGATGGAGTCGCGCATCATGTTCACTTTTGTTGCCGGGCTGTGGCCCCAGCGGACGGGGATTTCGATGGAACTTAGGCCGTGGTGGCGCGCAAGATACAGGAGTTCGGGGTCAAAGCCGAAGCGCTCGATGGTTTGCTGCTCGAAGATCAGCTTGCATTCTTCGCGGCGGAAGGCTTTGAAGCCGCATTGAGTGTCGACGAAGGGCAAGCGCAAGATGATGCGGACGAGTTTGTTGAAGATGATACCGGCGAATTCGCGAAACGCGGATTCGTGAACGCTGATGAGGCTGCGATCCACGGCGCGAGAGCCGATGGCGACATCGTGGTCTTTCATGGCCGGCAGAAGCTTTTCGACCTCTTCGATGGGGGCGGAGAGGTCGGCGTCGGTGAACAGGACGATGCGGCCGGTGGCTTCCTGCATGCCGTGGCGAACGCTGTAACCCTTGCCGCGATTCTGGCCGTTGCTGACCACGCGAAGGGATGGGATTTCGCAGCGGAACGACTCGCCGACGGCAATGGTTTTGTCTTTGGAGCCGTCGTCGACCACGATGACCTCGGCATCACGCTTCGAGGAACGCAAATAGGCGGCAATGGCCTTAAGGGTGGCAGGAAGGCGAAGCTCTTCGTTGTACGAGGGAATGATGATGGAAAGTTCCGGCGCGCTGGCGCTCATCGAAGCCTGTCATTCCTTCCAACCGTAGGCGCCGACGAGCGGCACGAAGCGGCAAGGTTCCAGAGTGATCTTCCGAAACGTACCATGCTCGCGAAGGATAAGCTGCAATTCCTGATTCTCGAGGTCGCCAACTGGTACAACCATGCGGCCGGTCGCGGACAGCTGGGCGAGGAGGGGAGCCGGGGCGGCAGGTGCGCCAGCGGAGATGACGATGGCGTCAAAAGGGGCGAATTCGGGGAGGCCCAAGGTACCGTCACCGCAGTGGATGTGAACATTGGTAAAGCCGAGATGCTTGAGGCGTTCGGCAGCCGCAGCAGCCAGGTCCGAGCGGTATTCTATGGCGAAAATTTCTTTACCGAGGTTCGCGAGAATGGCGGCGTGGTAGCCGCAGCCGGCGCCGACTTCCAGGACACGCTCGCCACCACTGAGGTGCAGTGCCGCGGCGATGGACGCCACCATATAGGGCTGCGAGATGGTCTGGCCTTCGCCAATCGGGAGGGGTACGTCTTCGTAAGCGCGATATCGGAATTCCGGAGGCACAAACTCGTGTCGCGGGACCGAACCCATGGCTTTCAGCACGGCCGCGTCTTTGATGTCACGGCGTCGAAGCTGGCTTTCCACCATGGAGAGCCGGTCCGCTAAGTATTCCTCGGCGGAACGCTCGATCGCTCCCGGTTGGGGAATGACGCGTAAATCATCGGAGTGATTCATGGCCGCTCGAACCGCCCTAAGAGGAGTTGACGCGAGCAAGGCCAGAAACGGCGATGCCGCTTATTGGACTCACGCGGAGACACGAACGGCTGCGTGCTTTCGCCAAGCGTCGGTTCGAAGAATTTCTTCAATTTGTGCCAGGGCGAAGTCGCATTCCTGTTCGCGATTGTAGAAGTGCGGGGAGAAGCGAATGCCTGCCCGGGGGCGATAGTCACAGAGGACTTCGCGGGCCAGGAGCTCGCGACTGACTTCGGGGGCGTGCGGGCAGTCGATGGAGAGAGTGCCGGCACGTTCGGCGGAGTTTTGCGGGGTGTTGACGCGCCAGCCTCGAGATTGGGCGCCTTCCAAGAGACGCGTGGTCAGGCGGATAGATTTTTCGCGAATGTTGTGGATGCCGGCTTGGTTGAGGATGTCAAGGCCCGGCAAGCAGGCATGGAGCGCGGGAATTTGCGGCGTGCCGTTGAGATAGCGGTAGGAATCCTCGCGCGCATCGATGGCGCCAGGCTCGAAGGCGAAGGGGCGTCGATGGGCGTTCCAGCCAGTGAGCGCGGGGCTGAGCTGGGCGCGAAGATCTTCGCGGACATAGAGGTAGGCGACACCGGGGCCGCCGCAGAGCCATTTGAGGACGCCGCCCACGGCGAAATCAGCGCCAAGGGCGCGAACATCGATAGGCATGCTGCCGGTGGCCTGAAAGACGTCGAGGATGACATGCGCGCCCACGCGGTGAGCGCGTTCGATGATGGCGCGGGCGTCAACGATCCAGGAGCTGCGAAAGAGCACGAGGGAGATGGGGACCAGGAGCGTGGTCTCGTCGATAGCGGCGAGAAATTGGTCAAGATCGAAACGGACTGGATCATTGCTAAGGACCACTTCAACGCGAGCGCCGAGCCGACGTTGCCCGTGATAGAAGTATTGAATGGATGGAAATTCGAGATCGGTCATCAGCACTTTGTTGCGCGGGCCGCGGAAGTCAAAGCAGGAGGAGATGATGGCTTGCGTGAGCGTGACGTTCTGGTGCAGCGAGATTTCCCCGGATTGCGCGCCAATCAACGGGGCGATTTTATCGCCGACGTCGACGGCCATCTCCCACCAGCCTTCTTCCCAGGCGCGAACGCCGCGATTAGCCCAGGCGTCGGCGTAGGTGTGCATGGAGTCGTAAACGCCGCGGGGCATCGCGCCCAGGGAGTTGCTGATGAGGTAGGTGGTGCGGTCGAGGATCGGGAATTCGGGGCGGTATCTAAGTAGATCGTCCATGGATTGTGCAGAGCCACCAGCGCAGCGTGCTCGAGGGATGTATAATGACGCCTGAGGCGGCCGTGAGCAAACGCTATATCTTGAACGAGTACGTCGAGCGCGCGATGGAAGAAGCCGTGTATGACAAGCTCGAAGACGGCACCTTCAGGGGTCGAATTCCCTCCTGCCCCGGCGTGATCGCTTTCTCCGGATCGCTCAGGGGATGCGAGAGGAACTGCGCTCGAGGCTCGAGGATTGGATTCTGGCGGCCTTAAACTGCATCATCCACTACCGGTCATTGGGAATATCGATTTGAACGAGGAACCCACCCGTCAGCCGGTGGACACCTTGTAAGCGGCGCGAGTTTATTCGGCGTCTGAGGGCACTCGGCTTCGAAGGACCTTTTTCCGGTAGCCGCCATCAATTCCCTCATTTATCTGCAAAATCGCCTTACGATTCCGACCAGCGATGAGTATTCGGTTCCACAACTACGCATGATCATCCGTGAAACCGAGGCGCTTCTGGGCCGAGAAGTATCTGCTGACGAATGGAACCGGCTCTAAGCTAACGGAGAACAAAGTTTCTTGGGCGAAAGTCGCGCCTGTACGGAAGTACGATGACCGGACGTACGGGGCCGAACGGACGGTAAAGTCCGGCGCATGCCTGTCCTTCTCACCGACTGTGATTCTGCGTCGCAATTTCCGACAATAGGGTAGCGGCGAAGACACTCAAAATGCCGCAAAGGAAGGAAGTCATGAAGGCCCTTTTGGTGCTGGTGGTTATTTATGTTGGGGCGTTTCTTATCGCCACGCACGGAGCGTCGCAGAGCGCCGTGGAGGCCTCGGCGAGCGGGCATGGCTCGGGCGCGACGGCCGAGGTTCGAATCGACGCAGGGAAGCGGGCGGACATCCGTTCGCTGATGGACGTGGTGGGGGCGCGCGATGCAATGCGCCAAGCGACAGCCCGGCAAAGCGAAGAATTCCGGGAGAACCTGGTGTCAGCGCTTCCGGAGAGACAGCGCGACCAGGTGGTGACCACGCTGGTGACGGACTATCAGAAGAAATTCCATGCGGACGCGGTCAGCGAACAACTGGTGGCGATCTACGATAGACACTTCACCGATGATGAGATCAAGGGCTTGCTGCAATTCTACAGTTCGCCCCTGGGACGCAAACTCGCGGCGGAGATGCCAAAGATCGCGGCCGAGGCGCAAGCTGCCAACCGCCAGGAAGGCACACGGACGGCGACGGAAGTGGTGCAACAGTTGCCGGAGCAGATCTCTGAGGCGCCCGAGCAGGCGAGCCTGAGAACGGGCAGCACGATCCGCGAGCAATCCAGGCGGCAGCAAAAATCGACACAACCCGAAACGCTGGCCAGCGCGTCTCAACCGTGACGAGCCGGTAGACGAGTCCAGCATTTCTGCCGGCGGGTGAGGCTGATGGATGGTGCGCCTCACCCGCCGGCTCTTTTTTGAAAGTTGGTTCCGGTGCGCGAAAAAGCGGCGGGATACTTCGCGCTGCTCAGGACCAGCCGAGCACCGCGGAAGGCGCAACGTCTACGACACGGAGGTACTTGATGCGGAAACTTGTTGTCGGTTGTGGGCTATTGGCGGGTGCGATCGGCGTTATTGCGCAAGCCCCGGCGATGCACGTGAGCGCGAAGGAACGCATGACCCCGCGCGAACAGGCCGCGGCGGCAACGCGGAAGCCGGCGACGCCAGCCTCCAAGATCGATTCCGCCAAAGAGGCGGACATCCGGCAATTAATGGAGGTAACCGGGGTGACCGGGCTTGGCGAGCAGTTGATGACTGCCGGCATCGCGCAGTTCCGCGCCAATGTGCTGGAGGCGCGGCCGGACGATCCACGTGCCAAACAATTTGCCGATGCGTTTGCGGTGCGATTTCAGAAGCACTTCGATCCACACAGCGTGGTCGAAACCGTAGTGCCCATCTACGACAAGCATCTCTCCAGCGAAGATCTGCGGGCGCTGCTGGAATATTACAAATCGCCCTTTGGCCAGCGCATGCTGAAGGTGCTGCCGGAGGTGGCGCGCGATTCGCAGCTCGCCGGCTACTCGCTGGGGCAAAAAGCCGCGGAAGAAGCGATGGACGATTTGAAGGGGGAATATCCAGAATTTGTGCCGACCCAGAAAGAGGAAGAGAAGCATCCGGCGCAAGAGCAATAGCCAGGCTCAAGCCAGAACCATCGCCGCGGCTATGGAAAGCGCTTCTTGATCTTGATGTCGATGCCGAAGGTGCCGTTGTAGTCGCGCAGTGCGACGATCGAGATATTGCGATTGACGTTGTATTCGAATTGAATCACCTGCTCCTGGGTGGAGCCCACGTTGGAGACGTAGGTGATGGTCATATTTCGCGTGACGCGCTGCTGCACGGTGACACGCGCGGCGGCGTTCTGGTTGGTGGAACCCACGGTAGTCAATGCCGGATCGACGCGGAAATTGGTAATCCCGAATAATTTCTCCAGCCTGCCGCCCACCTGGCTCGAAACTGCCTCCGACAACAGTGCCGAAGCTCCCGCGGTCGATGTTTGGGTGTTACCTGCGCTGCGCGTAGTGCCCTCCGTGCTGGTTTGACCCAGCGCGAGCAGCGTAACGATGTCGTTGCCCGGTAGCGGCGGGTCGGAGCGGTACGCGAGCGTCAGCTTGCTGGAAGACCCGGTGAAATTCAGGGTGATTTCATACTGCTGGATGGTGGTGGTGGCTTCGACGTTGATGACCGGATCGAGGCGGAACGGATTTGAGAAATTGATGTCCCCGCGAGCTACCCGGTAGCGATTCCCGTGGAACAATAATTCGCCGGAGAGAACGTGGATGTGACCAAGGATGATGGGATGCTCCCAGGTTCCGCGCACGCGCAGGGCCGCTTCGGCTTCGAGTTCGGCGCCGGGCCATTGCATGCGCGCGTCGGGAGTGGAGACCGCTTCGATATCGAATTGCAGGTTGCGCAAGAAGGAAGAACTGGTGGAGGGAGCGGCGATATCTTCCTTGGTGGACATCAGCGAACCGGCTGCTTCGAGGCCCTGAGTGAGGGTGACGCGCTCGACGGTGACGCGGCCGGAGAGCACCCCGCCATCGGTGGTGCCGGTCAGGCGCAGGGTGCCGGCGGTAAGCCAGCTCATGCCCTCGGGGTAACGGATGCGCGTGGAGTCGCTGCGCGCGCTGATGTCGTAACGAATAGGGCGCTCGGTGTAATTGACGGTGCCGGAAAGATGCAGGGTGCCGCCGCCGGCCTGCGCGGTGAGATTGTCGAACTGCATGCGCGACGCGTCCAGGAAGAAGTCGCCTTGGATAGCGCTGAGGCCGGTGGGAAAATCGGCGACGCGTGCTGATGCGTTTTCGATGTGGATGCGCCCGGTTATGCGCGGATTGTCGAGCGTACCCTCGAAAATGCCATCGATTTGCCCGGAGCCGCTGCTGGTGAGTCCGGGGACCAGGCTGGAGAGCAAGCGGAGATCCAGGGCGCCATTCAAGCGCATGTCGAGCACACGGCGGTCGGTGAACTGGACCTTGCCGGAAACCTGGAGGTTGGTGTTGGGGCCCTTGAAGGCGGCGGATTCGATTTCGAGATTGTCTCGGGAGGAACGGAAGCGCACCGGACCAACGTTCTCGAGTTGCATATTGGCGTAAGTCAGCAAGAGATGCGAGAAGTTGGCATCGACGATCAAGGTTTCCGGATGGCGGAGATTCCCTTGTACCGCGATTTCGCCTTCGGCCTTACCGTGACCGTTGAATTGATTGAGGTGCAACGCGCTGAGCAAAAATGGATCGAGATTGATGTCTTTGATGGAAACCTTGCCGTCCAGCGGAAAGGGTTCGGCGAGACCTAGTGAAATGTTGCCGGAGAGTTCGCCGGTGCTCATGGCCGAGCCGAGCTTGAGGCGCGCGGTGTGGCCATCGGAGTTCAGTCCACCGTCGAAGCTGCCGATCACTGCTTGGCCGACGCGCAAATCCACGACGCGGAAGGTTCCGTCGGCTTGCGGAGCGGTGGCCAGGCCGCTGGCTTTGACGCGGAAGGAGACCTGGCCGTCCACGGGGAAGCGCGAAGTCTGTAATTTTTCAAAGTTGGACAGCGGGAGCGAGGCACCGACGAGTTCGACAGCGATGGTTTTGTCGGCGAAGGTGTAGCCCGCCGATCCGGTGACCACGCCCGCTCCGCGTCCAAGTTCTTTGCCGGGAGCAAACAGGCGCAGCTCGGCGTTGCTGATGCGCGCCTCGAAGGGCGTGACGATGAGCTGGCCACGCAGGCGATTAAACACCACGCCGTACACATCGCCATCTGCAAGATCGAACAGGCTGGAGATCGCAGGGTGCGCGCGTGTGCCGCGCCCATGAAATTGTCCGGACAACTGCCCACGGACTGGATAGGACATGCCCATGAGCTGCTGGAGTGCTTCCACCGGAGTGGATTGGATGGTGGCGTCGGCGGAAAAATTGCTGTCCGGTAGAAAGCTCCAGTCGGTCAGAAAAAGATTGAGCTCGATTTCGCTGTTTACGCCGCCACGTTGTACGCGGCCGCGAGCCAGGGTCAGCTGCTCGGGCGAATAGGTCAGGTCTCCTTCGACGGCGTCCATGGTCCAGTCTTCGTAGCGGACGTTTTCGCCGCGAATGTGGCCGATGAACAGAGGCCGTGCGGAAGGGCCCACGATGCGGCCCTCCCATTTGGCGTTGCCAGAGATAACCTTGATCGCGTCGGGCGAGTTTGGCACGGCATCGCGGACGGAGTTGATGAAATCGCGGTAGCTCTCCAGAGCTCCGGTATCGAAGCGCACATCGAGGGAGGTCTCGTGGGGAGCGAGCTTTCCGGTGATGGAGCCGCGCGTTTCGGGTGTTTCGAAATCGCCGGCCAAAATATCGAGCGTTTGCGTATCGTAGCGGTAGCGAATTTCCCAGTCGCCGTCGACCGGAATGTGGCCCGGAGCCACTTCATCGGGCGAATTCCACTGCATTTTTGCGGTGATTGCGAAGTGCTGGAAGCCGGCAGCCCAGGTTTCGACGGTGTCCGCGGAAATCGACGTGTCCCAATGCAGTTGATCCGCTGGGAAACCGCGATGCTCGATGTCGGGAAGCACGCCGGCGAGGCGCGCGCCTTCCACATGAGTATCTGCGCGGAACAGCAGGCCATCGAAACGCAAGGTCACGCGGCCCTTTACGGTGCCGCCGTAGGCCACCGCGACAAAGTCGGGAACTTCCAGGCCCTTGTTATCGATGCGCACGCTGCCGCGGCTGGACAGCCCTTTCGCATGGTAGATGGGGCGATAGTCGAGATTGATGTCGTGACCTGAGTAGGCGCCAGTGCCCTGGAATTGGCCGTTCGCGTAGGTGGCTTCGCCGCGAAAATCGGCCAGGCCCGTGGGAGTTTCTTCCGATCGCAGTGTTTGATGAAGATCGAGCAGATTGATCCACCCGCGATAGCGGAACGTCCATTGCGGATTGGTGAAATCCTGCATCTTCACCTGGGCATCCAGGCGTGAACGTCCGGCGTTTACGACCACTTGTTCCACCGTGAAACCGTCGCGCAGTACGGTGAACTTTGCCGCCACGTTCATCGGCAAAGGTAGAAATCTCTTGGCCGTGAACTGAAAGGCCTTCCATTCAAACGTTCCCAGATACGATGGGCGCTCTGCGCTGCCGCCGCCGACCAGCATCAAGTGCATGTCGCCGCCTTCAACGGCCAGCGGTTTCGCAACGTCGTTGTAAAGGACCCAGCCGTTATCGATTTGCACCCGGCGGATGCGCAAATCGACAAATGTTTCGGTATTCACTTTCTTTCGGGTTCCGGAACTTCCCGGCAACCGCAAATTCATGGAGCCGTCGCGTTCGACTCTAACGTGGACCAGGGGGCGCTTGACGTAGAGTTCGTCGAGCGAAACTTTGCGGCCCCAGAACGAATCGATCCGGGCGCTGGCGCGAACCTCGTCCGCGGCAAACAGAGCCTCCGTCCCGGCCGGCTCGCTGCCGTGAATCACCAATCCTTTCAACGTGGCTTCCAGCGAAAGCCAGCGGATGGAAATCGCGGCCAGGTCCACTCTGGTGCCGGTGGCGATCTGCAACCGGCGGATGACGTATCTCTGAATCAGTGGATTGCCGGCGCCGCTGCCAAAAAAACCAATCACAGACAAAATGGCGATGACCGCCAGGACCCACGGTGTGTGGATCACCCAATTCCAGATGGGATGGCGGCCTTCGCGTTTCACTTGGGGCCAGCCTCCAGGAATTTCTCCACGCGCAGGCGGCCGCGGCTTTCGTCGAGCCAACGGTCTGCCTGCTCATTGATACTCCGCTGGATCAGGGCTTCGTGAATATAATCGCGCGCCGTATCCAGGCTGGGTGCGGTCTGACCGCGCTCTTGCGCGCGGGGAACCACGGCTTTTTCATAAAACTCTTGCACGTCCTTGGACTCCACTTTTGCCGACGGACGGAATCTCGAGTCCAGATAGTTGCCCAGATAGAGCTGCGCCGCTACCATTGTTTTGATTTCCGCGTCGGTCAGCCCGATCTGCTGCTTGCGGGTTGCAAATTCGCCCGCAGATGTAAACGACTTCTGCACGCGTTCGACGCCCGCAGCGATGTCGGCATCGGAGGGATGCGGGAACTGCGCGGTGTCCGCCTCGTTGCGCACGATCCATTGGTCGATCAGGCGGTCCAGAATTTGCTGGTCGTTTTCGGCCTTACCTTCCACCAGCTGCTGGTAGCGTCCCAGAGCGCGAATATCACTCAGCAAAATAATGTCGTTTTCGACGCGCGCGGCGATGCGATCGATGACCTCCTGCGCAGGCGGAGATCCCGAATTGACATAGGCGGGGAGACCAAGCACGAAGACAGCAATAACAACTCCGAAGGTGTGAGCTCGGCTCAAAATGTCGACCCCAGGTTGAAAAATATCTGGAAGCCCGGAAGGCGCGTGGCCTTGAATCCGTTTTGGCCGTCCAGGCACGACGGGTCGCCGTTGGGACAAATGGGAGCGACAAATTGCGGCCGGTTGATAGGGAACCCAAGATCGATGCGAATGGGACCCACCGGCGTGGAATAGCGGAATCCAATGCCCACGGTGTGGGAAAAATAATTCAGTTCGTTAGTGCAGTTGAACAGGCAGGACTTCGGATTCGCCGGATCAAAAATGGGCTTAGGCGGCGAGCTGCGGAAAGTAACGCGGCTCACGCGGCTATAGACGTTGCCGCCGTCATAAAAAAGCGCACCACCCAAAGCAGTTCCAATGAACGGCAGCCGCATCGGAAATCGCAATTCCTGATGGAACTCCAGTAGTGCTTGGCCGCCAATCGGGAACCCGGCTGAGTCGCGCGGGCCGGCCTGGTTCAGCGCGAAGCCGCGCAGGGAGGTTCCGCCTCCGGCAAAAAATCGTTCCGGCAGCGGAATCACCCGTACCGGTGTGGTCTGGGCCGGGAAGGTTAACGATACGGAGTCGCGATACGGCTCCAGAATTCCGATGCGTACGGCTCGCGCAAAACTGAACTTTCGCGCGATAGGGTGATAGGTGGAATTCTGAAAGAAGAATCGCAAGAAACTTGCGCTGGAGCCGATGCCGGTGTCAGCGATCCCAAAATCGGCGCTATTGAAGCTGCCTTTAGTAGCGTCGGCGGGATTGTCGCGGCGATCGCGGGCCCAGGTTACGCCAAACTGCGACACCAGCGTGGGCTGTTCGAAGAGCGGAATTTCTTCCGGCGAAACCGTGGAGTTCAGGTTCGAGACCAGCACTTTGCGAAACGTGTAGCGGTACGCCAGCGTGGTCAGGCGCGTCACCTGGTCGGTCAGCTGCACGGAACCCTCATAACGCGTCTGCGTGAATGTGTTGATGTCTTGTGTTTTTTCGGTGTATGCCGTTGCCTGAAAGGTGAATTGCGGCTTCGCAAACGTGTTGGGGTCCGAATACACCAGCAGCGCGCGGTCTTCGATGGAGCTGGCGCGCAGTTTCAGCGACAAAGAGTCGGCGCGGCCGGTGAGATTGAGTTTGCTGATCTCGAAGATTCCACGAACGGCTGCCTGAACTTCGCTGGTGGTGGGATCGTTGCTGCTGGCCAACCTTTGGACTTCGAACCCGCCCCCATAGGCGATGGTGTAGCGCTTGGCTTCTTCGACCAGGACGACTACGTCTTTGTTGGTGTCCGTCCCGGTGGGGTTCTGCGGTTCGATCGTCACGCGATTGAAGATCCCGAGGTTGTAAAGCTTGCGCTGCGAATCCACTACGTCGCCTTCGCGCAAGGGCGCGTCTTTCTTGACGCTGATCCCCCGCCGAATCACGCCCGGACGCGTATGTTCGTAACCGGCGATCAAAATGTTCCTCACGCGCCGCTGCCGGCCTTCGTCGATGTGATAGGTCAACTGCACCAGGTCTCCGCGAAAGTCGGAGCCGTCGCCATTTTTCGGCTTGCCGTTCTTCCCGACAGCAGCGTTTGCTCCAGGAGTGGCGCCGCCATTTTCAGGCGTCGCGGCTTGAGCTTCGGCGTGGGCGGGTTCCGCGGTGGCGGTAAAACGTGCGTCCGGAAATCCCTCGTTGTAGTAAATAGCCAGAATATTGTCGCGGTCGGTGGCCACCAGGAATTCCGAATACGGCTGACCCGCCGTCGACCCGGTCACTCCCAGGAGGTAGTCTTCGGTCAACGTGTGCACGCCTTCGAGTTTCAGTGAAGCCACGCGAGTCTGCTTGCCTTCGTCCACCACGAACTTCACAAATAGATCGCCTTCCTTGCCCCGGTAATTGTCGAGAAATTGCGTGTCTACCTTGGCCTGTTGGAATCCGTTCGCGAGGTACAGATTTTGCAGCGCGTCACGGTCCGCCTCCACCAGCCTGCGGCTGAAACGCTCACGCACGCCAAACGCTTTGACCACTACCTGCACGCGATTTCGCAGCACTTCCGTGTTGAAATAGCGATTCCCGCTGATTTCGAATCCGATCAGCCGGTGGCGGTCTCCGCGTTCGATTTTGTAAGTGATAACTTCTTCCGCGCCTTTCGCCCCGCGTTTTTGCTCTGTTTCGTGTGTGATCGTTGTGTAGTCAACACTCGCGTCGAAATATCCTTCACGTTCCAGGCGCTCACGAATGTTGCGCTTGCCTTCTTCCAGCAGGTCCGCGTCCACCGCGCCTTCCTGGTATACGGGCACGAGTCTCTTCATCTCGCCACCGGAAAACTTTGCGCCGGTCACCACGAACTTGACGCGCGGCCCCTCGGTTACATCGAGTTCCAGCGGCACGGTATTCTTCGCCGCGTCGTATTCTCCGCGACGCACCACGGCGCGCGCGTTTAGATGCCCCTTCTTCACCAGAAATTTGCGGATGCGCTCGGTGCCGCGCTGAATTCGCGCCGAGGTAATTGTCGTCTTGGCCTTGATCCTGAATCCACGCAGGATATCCGCGTCGGCATATTCCGTGCCGTTTTTCAGCCGCACTTCGCTCACCCGCGAGCGCGGACCTGATATCACGTGGATGATGAGATCCATTTGGCGGGTGTCCTGATGCGGGATCATCTCGGCAGAGACTTGCGAGGCATACAAGCCTTCATCGTGAAGCGCGTCACGCAGTCGGTCCAGCCCTTCGTCGACGACATCCTTTCGATATGGCTGCCCAAGCGAGATTTGCAGCGCTGCGACCGCGGACGCGTCGCTCGGAGGAGACGTCAGTCCCTGGACCACCACCCGATTGAAGAAGAGTTGTTCGCGGACGACACAGTCGATCCGCACGCCGCCATCCGCAGGTGACTCCACGGCACGAACGTCGGCATAGTCTCCGGTACGAAACAAGAGGCGCAGCGTTTCCGCTACTTGGGCGCGATCCAAGGGTTTGTCGACCTGGAGTGGAAGCCCGCCAGGCGGTTCGGGCAGGACTTTGCCACTCTCGTTGACGATGCGAACGGCCACCACGGTGGGAGCGTGATTTTGAGGCGAATTTTGCGCTGTCGGGACATCTGCCTGTGTGGCGGGATGCGCAGCGGCGACAGTTTGGGATGGTGCAGAGGCGCACGCCACCCCCAAGAGGAGGGCGAGCACCGCAATTCCTCGCAAACCATTGCCACGACTCGCTTTCATGCTTCCTTTCGCTCAGACGAAGGGTAGCACACGGGCGTTGCCTGTCCCGCGAACTTTGGCGCTATGATGAAACGTTGTGGGCGACAGGAAGCGCCCGCCTGTGGACGATTCTCTGCGGCAAAAATATTCCCGTCAGATCCTGTTCGGCGGAATCGGCGTTGACGGACAGCAGCGGCTCCTGGAGTCCAGCGCGGTCGTCGCAGGTTGCGGCGCCATTGGCGCGGCGGCGGCGAATCTGCTCGTTCGCGCGGGCGTGGGTCGAGTACGGGTGATCGACCGCGATTTTGTGGAGCCGTCGAATCTGCAACGCCAAACGCTTTTCGACGAATCTGACGCGCGCGATGCTCTTCCAAAGGCGGTCGCCGCGGAACGCAAGCTGCATGCCACCAACGATGGCGTCGCCGTCGAAGGCGTCGTCGCGGATATAAACCCACGTAACGCCGCAGAGTTGCTCGCCGGTTTTGATCTGATTCTCGACGGCACCGACAATTTCGAGACGCGCTTTCTGGTGAACGATTTCGCGGTGAAGGCCGGCAAACCCTGGATTTACGCCGCTGCTGTCGCCGGCTATGGCCTCACGATGGCCGTTCGCCCCGGCGTTACCGCATGCCTTGCTTGCCTGCTTGCATCCAACGGCAATGTCCCAGGCTACGGCCTCGAGGAAACCTGCGACACTGTCGGTGTCCTCGGCCCCGTCGTGAATTTGATTGCCTCGCTGGAGGTCGCCGAAGCCCTCAAACTGCTCGCTGGCCGCGAAAACGCATTGAATGGCCGCCTGATTTCTTGCGATGTCTGGAGCGGCCGGTTCCAGTCCGTTCGCGTGGCTCGCCATGAGGGCTGCCCGGTTTGCGTTCGGCACGAATTTGCGCATCTCGATGGAGAAGCTCAGCCGCACATCACCATGTGTGGTCGCGACTCCGTACAGATTCACGAACGCCGCCGAAACCTGGATCTGGCGAGGCTGAAAGACCGCCTGGCGGCCACCGTCGATGACGTCCGCCACAATGAATTCCTACTGCGCTTCCGTGTCGCTGCCTATGAAATGACTGTTTTCTCCGATGGTCGTGCCATCTTCAAAGGCACGACAGATCCCGCCGTCGCACGCTCGCTTTACGCCCGCTATATCGGCGCGTAAGTGCAATTCGAAATCCAGGAAAATCGTCAGCGGGGAGTTGGCACTCGGCCGTAGGAAGAACGCATGGACGCGCGATCGATATTCTCGCGCAGGTTCATCAGTGTCAGGAACGTGCTCAGAATACGGGCCTTCAGATCGTCGGTAAGGGGCAGGCCGCTGGTCGCGACGCGCGCCAGCGTCCCGCCATTTTCGGTGATGAAGGTCAGAATTTCTTTCTGGCGCTCGTGCGGCGTATTTCCGAGCGCGGTCTCGCGGCGCATCGCCGCGCAGCCCGCTTCCAGCGAAAGCGTGAAATGCAAGACACACACCTGCTGCTCGGCTAGAGCCGGTGGCGCGTCGTTCTTGCATCCCGGAGTTTGGCAGCGTGTGCCCATGGCCTAGAAGCGCTATCTGAATAGGTAACAATACTTGGCGGGTAAAAGCCAGCAATCTAGCGTTCGCTGATGTTGAATCCTGCATCAGGCTGCTCGACGCAAGAATCATGTTGACATGCTCTCTTTCGTCCGTGTATAAAAATACACACGACTGCATAATTGCAAGACGCCATGAATACCGCCAAAACATTTCGGCACGGCCAGATCCTCCGGCTCATCACCGGCGCGCGTATCTCCAACCAGGAAGAGTTGCGCCGCCGCCTGGCCGCGCAAAAGCTGCGCGTTACCCAAGCGACTCTGTCGCGCGATCTTCAGGAGCTTCGCCTGGTCAAGACGCACGAGGGCTACAAGCAGGAAGCCGCGCTGCCTGAAGAAAGCTCGCCGCTGCTGCCGCTTACTCGCGCGCTGGGCGAATTTCTGTCCGACATTCGCCCGGCGGAGAATTTGTTGGTCTTGAAGACGCCTCCCAGCGGTGCGCAGCCCCTGGCGGCCGCGGTCGACGGCTCGAAATTCCCCGAAATTGCGGGCACCATCGCCGGAGACGACACCGTCCTGATCATCACGCCTGATAAGAAGTCCCGCGAATCGCTGCAGAAGCGGATCGAATCGCTGGTGACCCGGCCGCTCCGCGGGCGCGCGTAGAAAAATGCGCCATCCGAACCAAGTCGCCGTGGTAGGTGTCACCGGTTATGCCGGCCTTGAGCTGGCGCGCATTCTGCTGCGCCACCCGAACGTCGCGAAACCCGTCTTCTACGTGCGCGACACCGGCGGCGCGGAGTGCCTCGCGGAATTGTTTCCGCAGCTTCGCGGCGTCGGCGAAGCTCCGTTGCGCCAGCTTTCCGTGGATGCCATCAAACAAAGCAGCGCCGGCACGGCATTTTTAGCAACGCCGCATGAAGTCTCTGCCGAAATCGCTCCCGCGCTCGTTGAGGGCGGATTGCGCGTCGTCGATCTCAGCGGCGCCTTCCGATTCAAGTCAGCGCAAACGTTCCAGTCGTGGTACAAGCTCCCCACACCGCATGAGGGTTTCCTGCGGGAAGCGGTTTACGGCCTGCCAGAGCTCTACCAGGATGAAATTTCCAGGGCGCGGCTGATTGCCAACCCAGGTTGCTATTCCACAAGTGTGATACTGGGCGTCCGCCCGCTAGCGGACGCCAATCTCATTGCCGACGGAAGCAGCGTGATCTGCGACTGCAAGTCGGGCGCCAGCGGGGCTGGCAAAGAGCCCCGCCGCGACCTGCATTTCGTCGAACTGGACGAAAATTTCAAGGCCTACAATCTCTTCGCGCATCGCCACACGCCGGAAATTCTCGACCACACCGGCTTGCCTGAAGATCGCGTCGTTTTCACCACGCACCTCCTGCCGCTGGCGCGCGGAATTCTTTCCACCATTTACGTCACGCTCACCCAGCCGCAAAGCGGCGATGCTATCGAATCCTTGTATCGCAAGTTCTACGCCGGGCGAAGAATGGTGCGCATCTGGCCAGCCGGCTCGCTTCCGGAATTGCAGCACGTCGCGCACACAAATTTCGCGGACCTCGGCTTCGTGCTGGACAAGTCCGGCCGCCGCCTTGTCGTTGTCTCTTGCCTGGACAATCTCGGCAAGGGTGCCGCGGGCCAAGCCGTGCAGAATTTCAATCACATGAACGGCATTGAGGAGCACATCGCACTGCAATGAGAATCGTCATCAAATTCGCCGGCGCGCTGCTGGAAGACGATGCGCTCGTCAACTCTTTGGCGCGCCAGGTCGCAGAGCTCGTGAAGGAAGGCCACGAAGTCCTTGTCGTCCACGGGGGCGGCCGCGCTTTCACGGCAACGCTCAAGCGTCTGGGCATCGAGAGCAAGTTCGTGAACGGCCTGCGGGTCACCGATCGCGAAACGCGCGATGTCGCAGTAATGGTTTTTGCCGGCTTGCTCAACAAGCGCCTGACCGCGGCGATTTCCGCCGAAGGTCAGCCCGCCGTCGGCATTTCCGCAGCCGATGCGAAATGCTTTCTCGCCGAGCCGATGGTCCACAACGACATCGAAGGGAACCTTGGCTTCGTCGGATATCTCACGGGCCTGAACGTGGAATTTTTGCAGTCGCTCTGGCGTGAAAATTTGTTGCCCGTCGCCGCCTGTCTTGGTCTCGGTCCGGACAACGAGTTGTACAACATCAACGCCGATCACATGGCTGCTGCGTGCGCCGAATACCTCGACGCCGATCAATTGATCTATCTCACCGACGTCGCGGGCGTGCTGGACGGCGACGAAGTTATCTCCGCGATTGCCTGCGAAGACGTGGAGCGGCTGGTGCAAGCGCGCGTCGTCTCGGGAGGTATGGTCCTGAAACTCGAAGCCGCCAAGCGCGCGCTCGAGGGCGGCGTCCGCGAAGTTCTGATCGTTGGCGGTACCTCGCCCGACGCGGTGCTCAGCGCCGCCCGCGCCTCCGAGAATCTCATGGTTGAACCGGTCGTCAGCTTTTCCGGCACTCGCGTGTTGCGCGAGTCTGCGAAATCGGCGGTGACAGTCGCATGATGCGCGGCGTTCAAAAGTCAAAGTCGTCCGTGCGCGCTGCAAGCAAATCGAAGCTCGCGCCGAAATCCCATGCTCGCGCCAGTGGGAAGCCGGATGCTCGCCTTGCCGATGCCGACAAATTCCTGCTGCCGACCTACAAGCGTCCTCCAATCGTGCTGACGCACGGCCGCGGGGCCTACGTCTACGATTCCACCGGCAAAAAATATCTGGATTTTCTGGGTGGGATCGCCGTTAATGCACTCGGCCACGCGCACCCACGCATCGTCAAAACAATTCGCCGCGAGGCCCCACGCGCGGTGCATTTCTCCAATCTCTACCACAATCCTTATCAGGGCCCGCTGGCGCGCAAGCTCGCCGAATGGTCCGGCCTTGATCGCGTCTTCTTCACAAACAGCGGCACCGAAGCGGTCGAAGGCGCCCTGAAGCTCGCCCGGCTATACGGCCGTACTCCAGAAGCGCCCGCGGCCGCACCTGCGAAAAAGCATCGCATTCTTGCGATGGAAAATTCTTTTCACGGCCGCACCTTTGGAGCGGTCAGCGTCACATTTACCGAAAAATATCGCCAGCCCTTCGCGCCGCTGGTTCCCGGCGTCGAATTTGTGCGCTTCAACGACGTCGCCGACCTCGAATCAAAATTTGACGGAACGGTTTGCGCTGTTTTGCTCGAGACGATCCAGGGTGAAGGTGGCATTCACGCCGCAACCCCGGCGTTCTGGGATCGCGCTCGGGCCTTAGCTACAAAGCACGGCGCGCTACTGATCGCCGACGAAATTCAGTGCGGCCTCGGACGGACTGGCCGCCACTTCGCCTACCAGGCGTTCCAGTCGAAGCCGGACATCGCGGTCATCGCCAAGCCGCTCGCGGCAGGCCTGCCCCTCGGGGCGATTCTCACCACCGAAGCAGTCGCCGCGCGCATTTCACCCGGCCTTCACGGTACAACCTTCGGCGGTGGCCCGCTGATCTGCGCGACCGCGCTCGAGGCGCTCACCGTCATCGAGGACGAGAAGCTCCTCGAGAATGTCCGCGCTCGAGGCGCCGAAATCCGCGACGGCATTGCCGCTCTCGCAAAAAAGTTCAGCTTCATTCGCGAAATTCGTGGCGCAGGCTTGATGATCGGTGTCGAGCTCTCCATCGAGGGCGGACCGTTCGTCACCGAAGCCATCAATCGCGGCTTGCTCATGAACTGTACGCACGATTACACGTTGCGGCTGCTTCCGTCTTTCATCATCACCAAAGCTCAGGTGCGCGATTTTCTTCGCGCCTTTGAGTCGGTCCTTGCATCAAATTCTGTTTCGCAATCCACGCCGGTGTCCCCGGAGAAGGAAAACTCGCCTCGCCTGGCTCAGTCAGCCGCGAGGTAAAAGTAAAAAATGCCAACTGCGACTCTCACTGCAACTGCCCCAATCCTACTCGTCAACGACTTGCTCACCGGAGCTGAGTGGAGCCCCGCGCAAACGCGCGAACTCCTGCAACTCACCGGCGAGATCAAGGCGCATCCTGCGCGTTACGACCGCACGTTGCGCGGCAAATTCCTTGCGCTGATCTTCGAGAAGCCGTCGCTGCGCACGCGCGTCACCTTCGAGGTCGGCATCCAGAGCATGGGCGGCTCGGTTGTGTTCCTCGACCATACGCAAGCTCGCCTCGGCGAGCGCGAATCGATCGCTGACGTCGCGCGCAACCTCGAGCGCTGGGTCCAGGGCATCGTGGCGCGCGTGTACGAGCAACGCGTGCTGGAAGAAATGGCTGCCAGCGCGGATATCCCGGTGATCAACGCACTTTCCGACAAATTTCATCCCTGCCAGGCGCTTGCCGATTTCTTCTCGCTTGAAGAAAAATTTGGCTCCTTGCGAGGCTTCAAGCTCGCTTACGTCGGTGACGGCAATAATGTCTGCCACTCGCTGATCTTTCTGGCCGCGCGCCTCGGCGTGAACCTGCGCATCGCCACGCCGCCGAATTATGCCCCCGAGCCGGAAGTTCTTGCCGAGGTGAAACGCGCCGCTCGAGAGACTCGTGCCAAGATCGAGCTCTTTAGCGACCCGCGCGAAGCCGTCGCCGGCTCGCAGGGCGTTTACACCGATTCATGGACCAGCATGGGATTCGAAAAAGAGGAGAAAGTGCGGAACGCCGTGTTCGCCCCTTACCAGGTGAATGCCGAGCTGATGAGCCTCGCGGCTCCCGGCGCCGTGTTCATGCACTGTCTTCCGGCGCACCGCGGCTCGGAAGTCACGCCGGAGATTCTCGATGGTCCGCAATCCATCGTGCTCGACCAATCCGAAAATCGCATGTACGCACAGAAAGCCATCCTGCAGGCGCTCTACGGTTAACGACAGCCGGTCAGCCACCAGCAATCGCGGCATCACAACGTTTGGCCAACAAAGTTCGCGTTCGATCGCTATCCGCAGATGCAAGTACGATCGAATCGTGTAGCGGCCGTCTTTCGAGGCGGGCGCCCGATTGACCTACAAGGCAGCAAGGAATATTGGACTGACAAACGAAAGGAACTCCGTTGAATCAGCAACTCCCGAAACCCAAAAAAGTCGTCCTGGCCTACTCCGGCGGGCTCGATACCTCGATCATCATCCCGTGGCTCAAAGAAAACTACGGCTGCGAAGTGATAGCCATGATCGGAGACGTCGGCCAGCAGGAAGATCTGCAGGCAGCCTACAAGAAAGCGCTCGCCACCGGCGCATCCTCCGCAACCATCGAAGATCTGCGCGAAGAATTTGTCCGCGACTACATCTGGCCCACCCTGCGTGCCGGAGCCGTATACGAGCACACCTACCTGCTCGGCACATCGATGGCCCGGCCCGTGATCGCCAAACGTCAGGCCGAAATCGCGCTGAAAGTCGGCGCCGACGGCCTTGCTCACGGTTGCACTGGCAAGGGCAACGACCAGGTTCGATTCGAGCTGGCGTACAAAGCCATCGCTCCCAATGTGCAGATCATCGCGCCGTGGCGCGAATGGGACATTGACTCCCGCGAAGACGCTATCGCTTACGCCGAAAAGCACAAAGTGCAGGTCGAACAGAGCAAGAAGAATATCTACAGCCGCGATCGCAATATCTGGCACCTCAGCCACGAAGGCGGTGAGCTCGAAGATCCAGCCAATTCGCCCAACGAAGCAATGTGGCAATGGGTCGTTTCACCCGACAAAGCGCCCGACAAAGCCGAAGATGTGGAAATCGGTTTCGAGTCCGGCACTCCGGTCTCCATCAACGGCACGAAGCTCGGCCCCGTGGATTTGCTGAATCAGCTCAATGACATTGCCGCGCGCAACGGCGTCGGCCGCACCGATCTCGTCGAAAATCGCCTCGTCGGCATGAAATCGCGCGGTGCCTATGAAACTCCCGGCGGGACGTTGCTCATCAAGGCGCACCAGGAACTTGAGCGCCTGACGGTGGATCGCGAAACCGCGCATTTCCAGCAGTCGTTGTCGAACCGCTACGCTGAACTGGTCTACAACGGCGTGTGGTTCTCGACGCTGCGCGAATCGCTCGACGGCTTCTTCAAAGTCGCGCAGCAATTCGTCACCGGCTCGGTCGGCCTGAAACTCTGGAAGGGCACCCTCAACGTCACCAGCCGCAGATCGCCGTTCTCCCTCTATCGCGCCGACCTGGCCAGCTTCACCATGGGCCGCTACAACCCCAAGGACGCTGAAGGCTTCATCAACCTTTTCGCTCTGCCCGTGACCGTTCGCCCGAAAGCCAAAGCGGAAAGCAAATAGCAAGCAAACTTCACGAACAATGCCCATGACCGAACGCAAGGACGACCGACTCTGGGGAGGGCGCTTCGAGCGCGAGCCGAACGCCGGCTTCGATGCCTTCCAACGCTCCTTTGCGTTCGATCGGCGTCTTTTGCCGTACGAACTTGCCGTCGACCGGGCTTGGGCGAAGGCGCTGCAGAAAATCAGCATCCTCACCGAAACCGAGGTGGCCGACACCATTAAAGCCCTCGATCACATCGCCACGGAGTTGGAGAACGATCCCTCCTTTCTCGAAGGGTCTACAGCCGAAGACGTTCACCATTTCGTCGAAAGCGCCCTGGTTCACGAACTCGGCGCGCTCGGCTGGAAACTCCATACCGGCCGCAGCCGCAACGAACTGGTTGCGACCGACTTCCGATTGTTTGTCATCGCAGCGGCGGTCCGGCTACAGGAACAGCTTGCTGCGCTGCTCACTGCGCTCGTCGATCAAGCGCAAGCCAATTTCGGCACGCCCATGGCCGGTATGACGCACATGCAGCACGCGCAGCCGATCCTGCTTTCGCATTTTCTGCTGGCACACGCCGAGGCCTTCTCTCGCGACGGCACCCGTCTCGATCGCGCCGCGGAAAGCGCCGACGCCTGCCCCATGGGCTCGGGCGCGCTCGCCGGCAACAGTTTCAGCATTGACCGCCATCAAATTGCGCGCGACCTTGGCTTCTCGCGAATCACGCCAAACAGCGTAGACGCCGTGAGCGATCGCGACTTCGCCGTCGATTATTTGCTCGCGCTCTCCGGCATCGCCACACATCTTTCCCGGCTCGCCGAAGACTTCGTAATCTTTGCCTCGCAGGAATTCGCCTACGTCATCCTTCCCGACGAATATTCGACGGGCAGCAGCCTCATGCCGCAAAAGAAGAATCCCGACGTCTGGGAACTCTTGCGTGGCAAAAGCGGACGAGTTACCGGGGCGCTGATATCCCTGCTCACCACATTGAAGGGTTTGCCGACTGGCTACCAGCGCGACCTGCAGGAAGACAAAGAACCGTTGTTCGCGGCGAACGATCAGGTCAGCGACATGCTTTCGGTCGCGACCGGAGCAATCACCACCACAAAATTCGCCGCCGAGCGATTGCGCGCCGCGGCTTCCGAGCCTTCGCTCCTGGCTACCGACGCCGCCGACTATCTGGTGCGCCGGGGTATGCCCTTCCGCCAGGCCCATGATGTCATTGGCAAAGTACTGCGCGAAGCGGAGCGCCAGAACAGACTCTGGACGCAACTTTCTCTCGATGACCTGCGAAAGATTTCGCCGGTTTTCGACAACGACTTCCATGCCGGTCTCTCGGTCGAAGGTGCCATTGCCGCCAAGTCCGTACCCGGAGGAACGGCGCCAGACGCTGTCCGCGGCGAGATTGCCGATTTGCAGAAAAGAATCACAGCACTCGTCACCAAACTCAAAACCAAAACAGGAGAAAAGTCATGAGCACACAAAATGTAGCTCTGAGCCAGCAATCATTCGCGCAGGTCGCGGAGGATCGGAGGTCCCTTCCGGCAGTCGCAAGCTGAAACGACAAAGTCGGCCGATGTTCAAGCCAGGCGAGTTGCGGCCGGACCCGGAAGCCAGTCCCCGGTGCCAAATCTCGCAAGGCGAAAGCCAGCTGATATCGCAGCGCCCTCGCCAAGGCGTGATGATGTTTCCGCTGTGGTGCGCAAATTACAAGCCGGGCACGCGAAACGCAAAACCAGTCCCAAACGCCACCGGGAATTCGCCGAAATGAAACACGCTCTGTCTGAAGCTTCTTTGCCGCGCGGTTTCCGCTTTGCTGCAATCGCCTGCGGCCTGAAAAAAACCGGCGCGCTCGATCTCGCGGTCATTTCCAGCGACGTTCCAGCTTCCGCTGCTGCGGTATTCACACAGAATCTCGTCGTCGCTCCGCCGGTCACGGTCTCTAAGGCAAATCTGCGCGCATCGAAGGGCCGCATGCGAGGTGTCGTTGTAAACGCCGGCAACGCCAACTGCGCAACGGGCGGCGAGGGCCTCGCCGCAGCGCACCGCACGGTCGCCGAAGCCGGACGCCGGCTGAATTGCAAGCCGGAAGAGTTGTTCGTCTGTTCGACGGGGGTGATTGGCGTGCCGCTGGCACTGGACAAAATCCTCCGTCGCCTGCCGTTGTTGCTGCGCGATCGCCGTCCGTCGGCGCGTTCGTTCGCGGAGCTCTCGCTGGCCATCTGCACGACCGACACCCGGCCGAAAACCGCCGCCGCGTCGTTCAAGATGGCTGGCAAGCGCGTGCATTTGGTCGGCTGTGCCAAGGGGGCCGGGATGATTCATCCCAACATGGCCACCACCCTCGCGTTCGTCGCCACCGATGCTGCCATTGCTCCCGCGCTGCTGCAAAAAATTCTGAGCGAGGTCACCACGCGTACCTTTAATTCCATCAGCATCGACGGCGACACTTCCACCAACGACACGCTGCTGGTACTGGCGAATGGGGAAGCCGGGGCTCCTTCGATCAAGGCGGGGAGCTCGGCACATCGCGCGTTCACCGCCGCGCTTGAGGATGTGTGCCACTCGCTGGCGCTCCAGATCGTTGCCGACGGCGAAGGCGCGCAGCGCGTAATCGAAATCGTCGTCCGTGGCGCCAAGACCGAAGTGGGCGCGCGCCAAATCGCTCAAACGATTGCGACCTCGCCCCTGGTGAAAACCGCATTCGCGGGCGGCGATCCCAATTGGGGCCGCGTCTTTGCCGCTGCTGGGCGCGCGGGAGTACCCTTCGACACCTCGAAAGTGGACATCTTCATGGCTGGGATCCACGTCCTCAGCCGCGGCAAACCGCTCGACTTCAACGAGCGCGCCGCCAGCAACCGGCTTCTTGCCGACCACGTACCGATCATCATGGACCTGCATGTAGGTCGCGAGAGCGCGCGCTACTGGACGTGCGACTTCACCGCGGAATACGTCCGCATCAATGCTTCCTATCGGACCTGACCGAACTGGGGTCGGCGTCCGCAATTGATTGCGTGCATCCGTGCATCAACTTGGTCTTTGGATCACGGATTCCAGTTCCAATTGGCGAATTGATCGCGCAATGCCGTCTTCTTGAATTTACCGACACTGGTGCGCGGGATTTCCGCCATGAACACAAAAGCGTCCGGCAGTTGCCACTTGGCGAAGGATTGCGCAAGGAAGGCCCGTAGTTCCTCGGGTGTGGCGCTGGCGCCGTCCTTCAAAACCACCGCCGCCAACGGGCGCTCCTGCCACTTCGGGTGAAAAATTCCGACCACCGCAGCTTCCTTCACCGCTGGATGGCCCATCAGTGTATTTTCCAAATCCACGGAGCTGATCCATTCGCCGCCCGACTTGACCAGATCCTTGGCGCGATCGACCAGCTTGATGTAACCCTCATCGTCCATGGTAGCCACGTCGCCAGTCTTGAACCAGCCGTCCGCCGTCCAGCGATGTGCCTGATCCTCCGCATTGTAGTAGCTGCCCGCCACCCACGGGCCGCGGACTTCGAGTTCGCCCGCAGTTTGCCCGTCGCGAGGCGCTTCCACCATGCGCTGCCCACCTGAGTCATCCGGGCGCATCACCCGCAGTTCGACGAAGGGGCCGGGCCAACCCTGCTTGCTGCGTATGTCGTAACAAGCATCTTCGGACCAATCGCGCATGTGGGACTTGAGGCGGCCGAGGGTAGCTAGCGGCGTAGTTTCCGTCATGCCCCACAGATGCATGATATGCAGGTTGTGCCTGTCCAGCGCGCGCATCAGGCGAACCGGCGGCGCGGTCCCTCCGACCAGAATGCGCACCGGCGAAGGAAACTTCCAGCGGCCGGGATGTTTCTCCAGTGCGCCAAGAACCCCGAGCCAGACGGTGGGAACTCCACACGACGCCGTTGCGCCCTCCTGCACCATTAAATCGAGGACGCTTTCGGGGTCCACATTCGGGCCGGGCAAAACCAGCCGTGCGCCGGTCATTATGCAGGTATAAGGCATGCCCCAGGCGTTGGCGTGAAACATCGGCGCGACCGGCAGCACTGTGTCGTGGTTGCTGATAGCGAAAGAGTCCGCCATGGCGCAGGCAAACGAATGCAGCACCAGCGCGCGGTGCGAGTAAATGACTCCCTTGGAGCAGCCTGTCGTGCCGGAGGTAAAGCACATGGCCGCGCCGTCGTTTTCGTCCAGCGCGGGATAACAAAAATCCTCACCGGCCTCCCCTAGAAGTTCCTCGTAGTTGAGAAATTCGCCGGGGACATCTCTGCAGCCGTAGGGGACCACGATGACCTTCTCAAACGGAACGTCATGGCGGATTTTTTCGTAGACGGGCAGCAGCACGTCGTCCACGATCAGAAACCGGTCCCCGGCGTGATTGGCAATCGCGGAGATCTCCTGGGGATGCAGGCGAAGATTTAGCGTATGGAGAATAGCGCCGGCACACGGCACTCCAAAAAAGACCTCTAGATGGCCGGTATGGTTCCACATCATGGAAGCCACGCGATCGCCGGGCTGAAGGCCTAGCGAAGTGAGCGCCACGGCAAGCCGGCGGGCCCGTCGATAGAAGTCCCCATAGCAGGTGCGGACAATCGAGCGGTCCGGTCGCCGGGAGGTGATCTCAACTCTGGAAAAGACCCGGCCGGCGCGCTCCAGCAACGTGGGGAGCGTCAGGGGGAAATCCATCATAGTTCCGCGCATGGGAGCCTCGAGAGGGTACCGATTTGCAGGGATGGTAGCACGCTGAGTGTGCGGGGCAAGTGGTGCCGACAGGGTTGCCACAAGGCGATAGGTAACCGGGTAGTGCTCAAATGGCGCCGGCAAATACGGTCTTTCCCATTGCAAAAGGCGTTAATTTTCGAGACCATGCACTGGACCGCTGAAGCGCCTGTCTCGCGCCCGTGGTGGCTGGGCTACCCCGGACTGCCCGTGTTCGACGCTCGTCACTTCGGCGCGCTCCGCGACTCGTTGGTTAGGTTCCGGGCAGAAGGAGTAGGCAGGTGAAGAAGCTCTACGTCGGGAATCTTCCGTTTTCGGCGACGGAAGATCAGATGCACGAATGGTTCTCGCAAGTCGGTGTAACTCCCTCAGGCGTTAATTTGATCCGCGATCGTTTCACCGGGCAGTCGCGCGGGTTCGCGTTCGTCGAAGTGAACAATGACGAAGATGCGGATCGTGCGATCAATTCGTTAAACGGGCAGAATTTCGGCGGGCGAAACCTGGTCGTGAACGAAGCGCGGCCGCAGGCGGAGCGCGGTGGTGGTGGTGGCGGCGGACGCGGCGGCGGCGGTGGATACGGCGGCGGACGAGGCGGTCATGGCGGCGGCGGTGGTGGTCGCGGTGGGCACGGCGGCGGTGGCGGACGCGGCGGAGATCGCGGCGACCGCGGCAATCGCTGGTAAATTACGTAAGCCCCGCCTGCAAAAAGCAGGCACCCAGGTCGCAGGTAGGCCCTCTCCAGTTCGGAACGCGGCTCTCTTTCCAGCAGGCCGCTGGCATCCCCTCTGAAAGGTTCGAGGCGGTAGCTCTGTGTTAGGCGCGTTCCGCGTGGGCGCGTGGCCGCGAGTGTGTGTGCACGACTTCGCCATTTTCGTAGCGGAAACGCTCCAGAGTGAGCGAGCCGAGACCCCGCTCCACCAGCCCAGCAACGTCATAAGATTCTTCCGCGGCGTCCAGCATTTCCGGACTGGCGTACAGCATCGGAGACTTCGGCTGGAAGATCGGGCAGCAATCATGAAAGGGCTCAGCGGAAATGTCGTGCGTGCCGATGCGGCGGGCGAGCTCCTGGATTTCGAGCTTGTCGTCGCCCACGAGCGGGCGATACAGCGGGAGCCGCGCAACCGCGCCGACCGCCTGCATGTTGAGTAGCGTTTGTGATGCAACCTGGCCCAGACTATCGCCCGTTATTACGCCCTTGCAGCCGCCGCGCAGCGCCACGCGCTCCGCGATGCGCAGCATCAGCCGCCGATAAAGCAGGATGCGCAGCGCCTCGGGAGCGGCGGCCACGATTTCGCGCTGCAGCGGTTCGAACGGAATCAGGTTCAGCCGTGCCGTGAATTGCCACGGAACCAGGCGCTCTACCAGCTGGCGCGCGGCGTGTACCGACGATTCCCCCGGCAATCCGCCGCCTCCCCAGAAATGCACGAAGCTGAGGTGCGCGCCGCGCTTCATCATCTTGAACGCAGCCACCGCCGAGTCGAATCCTCCCGACAGCAGGCATAGCAATTTGCCCGCAGTGTTTGCCGGAAGACCCCCGGGGCCCGCGATGCGGCGCGCGTAGACGAGCAGCGGTCCGCGGGTCACTTCGATGTGGCACGTGAGCGATGGATTTTTCAGGTCCACGCGCGCTTCGCGGCCCGCGGCAACCAAGTTGTCGTAAACGTTGCCGCCGATGGCTCGTTCCACCGCCATCGCATTCAGCGGAAAGCTCTTGTCGCTGCGCGTGGCCCGGACGGCAAAGGTGGAGAAATTCTCTGTGCGAATTTCTTCCCAGGCAGCAGCCCGAATCGGCGCAAGCGGATCTCCCTCGGCCGCCGCTTTTGCAAGCGTGTGCCGATCGATGACCCGAGCGACGCCCAGATAGGAAATGCCGAAGACGCGATCGAGGCGGCGCAGCGCTTCTTCCAGGTCGGCGGCGCGACCTAGTTGCAGGATCAGGCGATCGCCGGGCCGGGAAATGCGGGTAATCGCGATCCCGCTAAGAGCGCGGCGAATCGCTTCGCGAAGCTGGTGCAGGAAGAAATTTCGATTGCCCTTTTTCAGCCACAATTCGTGATAGTGAACGACGACTGTTGCTGAAGTTGGCCGGGTGCCGCTGGCGGCCACGATCGAATTCGTCTCGAAATTTGAAGAGAAATTCACTTTTCTCTAGCCAACCGTGCGGGATGTGCGTAGTATACAGCCGCTTGTCGGCCGCTGCGCAGTGACAAATCTGGCCGGTCCCCCCTCCCGGTCGCAAGCGAAAGCGTCGAAGTACTTGTCTGGGCACAGGTCCACGAAACAATTAACCGGGTAACGGGTTTGAAACAGCAGGTGAGGAAAACTCTCGCCACGCCGGAGGAGGCGTATATCTTCGGTGAACGCTCCAGCAAACTGGAGGCCTAAAGGGTTCTGCCAAAGGAAGCACAGGGAAATAGAGTGAACCCAAAATCGAAACCCTGCATCCAACGGGGATAAGAAAGCGTACTAAGAATAGGCGCGAGAATAGAAAGAGCAGCAGAAATAGAAATGACGACTTGGCACAAACGCGATTGGCAGCAATTCTATGAACTGGCGCGCCGCCCCTGGCAGCGCCATCGTCCGCCTCGCCCGGTCTATCCGACCGGACTGAACCGTGTGCAGCCCGCGCAAGGATTCAGCTTGTCGGAACTCGACGATGCGGGTGTGGATCTCGACCAGGCCGAAATGCTCGGCTTGCCCGTTGACGCCGGCCGCATTGGAGCCTATGGCCCCAACGTAACCGTTCTGCGCGACTTCGTGCGCTCCTCGCGTCAACCGCTTTAATTCTGCTCTGGGATTTCTGATTCTGGGTTCCGCCCCCCTCTTCGGGGGGGCGGTTTTGTTTTACGGGTTCTGCTGCTCCGCGCTGGCGTCCTTGATCGCCACTAAGTTCATGGACTTCGTATCCCCTTCCTGCAACGAGATACTTTGCCCCTTTTTCTTTTCCAAAAACGGCTTCAGAAATTCAGGATCTTCCCACGCTCCGTCTTCGGCCTCCGTCCAACTAAAGAGCAAATACCCCCCTGGCGCAATCCCGCGAAGGTCGAAGTGGCCGTATTGATCGGTTGTTTCCGATTTGTACAGGCGATGTTTCGAACGCCGCACCTCCGAATCCGGCACCAGCGCCACCCAAACTCCGGGCGTGGGCAGCCCATCATCATCTGTCACCGTCCCCTGAACCCGTGCGCCTCGCGAGCTGATCGTAATCTCCAGTGTCGCCGCCGAGCCGCGCGTGATGCTGAATCCCTCCCCCAGGGCAGCGCGTCCCGCATATTCGACATCCTTCACATTGCAGTCCTTGGATTGCCCGTCGGGAATCGCGTTGTAGGCTCCGTCGCCTATATCCGTGACCGCAAACGAGCCATCCGCATTCACTCTCGAACCGGGGAAGAATAGGGGTGAGTTGTCCGTAGGCTGAATCGAGATTTGAAGCTCGTCTCTTTCTAATGCCGGTTGTCCATCCCAGATCACCCGCCCCCCCAACAGTGCTTCCCGGCGCGATCGTCACCGCCACACCTTCGACGTCCGCATTGCCCACGTCCAAGGGCGTTCGCGAGATGTATTGCTTCCCCTGATCGAACCAAAATCCTGCCAGCGTATATGGGCCAGGCAGAATGTCCGGGATGTCGAACGAGCCGTCGCGTTTCCGCACGATTGTGTAGGTCTCGCCCATATCCCCGCGCTGGTGCGTCCTGGGCAAGAGCAGCACAAAGCAGTCCGTGCCGGGCCTGCGCGTGACTTGATTAAAGACGTGCCCCCTCGCGTGATAGACCGCGACCTGCCTCATCAAAATTTCAATCGACGGAATTTCCTCACCCGCCTTCACCGCGATTGTAGTAGCTCTGGCACGATCCGGCGTCCCCGGGTAAAACATCTTCGCGTAGCCCTGAGAAGACTGTTGAGCCTGTTCCTCGCTCTCACCGATACCTCGCTCCCAGTTGCTGTAGCGCGCGCTGACGAAGTAGCGGCCCGGCGCTAAGCCAAACAGTCGATACTCGCCGAGGTCATTCGTCACCGCATTCGCTCCCGACACCAAACTGCGCTTCCCACGATCGTATATCTCGCGCAGTGCGCTCACGCTGACCGAAGGCAATGGCTCGCCGTCGTCGTCCAGGATGCGCCCGGCAATGACTGCGGAGGGCACCATCTTGAAGACGAGATCCTTGATCTCTGTCCGGGCCGTAAACTCAGAATTGCTCCCGGATCCAGCGCCTTCAGCTCGAACCTTCCCGCCCGCATCCGTTACCACCGAGATTGTGTTCTCGTCCGATCTGCTTGACTCTCCAGCCGTACCCGCGCCTTGCGCAACGGTTCCCCGCCAGCCAGAGTGATCACCGTTCCCGCTATGTGGCATTCGTCCTTCTTCGCGGCCGGAGCCTTGGCCTCCTGTACCCCCAGGAGCAAACGCATGGGAAGGAGGAACAGAACCAGAAGCGCCAGGATGCTTCGCGGCATTGTCGAGTCTCCGGTCGGCGAGAGTATACGTTACGAGACGTATCGAACTGTAGACGATATTGCCTGGTTAGCTTGCCTGGTCGGCACGCCAGCCTCGGACAAGCTACAATGACGCGCTCTTCAGGAAGGATGATTGTGCCGAAACTTCTCCGTGCCACTTTGCCCCTCGCTGCGTTCCTCTGCGTCGCGATCTTTCCGCTCAAACCCGCAACACCCATGCCCTCCTATTCCATCCAGGCGCTGCGCTACGCCACCATCCCGGGCTTTCCAGTCTCTGGCCTGATGATGGGCGCCCCGCAAAACGAAAAACTCGACATCGCCATGGTCATCTGGCTGATTCGCGGCGGTGGCCACAACATCCTCTTTGACAGCGGCTTCCATCGCGAAAAATGGTTCAAGGAATTTACCGTCGCCGATTTCCTCCGTCCCGACGAACTCGTGAAATCCGCAGGACTCCAGGCCGCCGAAATTACCGACATCGTCGTCAGCCACGCCCACTGGGATCATCTGGGCGGCATCGACCTGTTCTCCAAAGCAACCATCTGGATTCAGAAGGATGAATTTCGCTATTACACCGGCGAAGCCTGGCAACCAGGCGGCGATCACGGCGGCATCGATCGCGAAGATGTAAAAGAACTAGTCCGACTCAACACCGAAGGCCGCCTGCGACTGGTTGACGGCGACAATCAGGAGATCCTGCCCGGCATCCGCGTCTTCACCGGAGCCCGCCACACCTACGCCTCGCAATATCTCCTCGTCCTCACTCCCGACGCGAAGCCCTTCGTCCTCGCCTCCGACAACTGCTATCTCTATCGCAATCTCACCGACCATGCCGCCAGCGCCACCTTCACCGACGCCGATCACCCCGCCAACATCGCCGCCCAAGCCCGCATGATCAAACTAGCCGGCTCCGCAGATCGTGTCATCCCAGGCCACGACCCCGCCCAATTCCAGCGCTATCCGACCCAGGGCCGCATCGCGCTCATTCGTTGATTCCAAGGCCTTGGGTGGCCCATCCTTTGCGGCTTCTGCACAGGGTGGGTCGCTCTGCTCACACAAACTCCGCGCAGCCTCTGGTTCATTGCTGTAACTATCTTTGTTCCCAGCCCAGCAACCCGTTTGTAAGCCCTGCTTACAAAAGGTAAAATAATATTCGCGTCCACCATCATGGCCTCACCCTTCCACATCATCCCCAATAACGGCCCGGCAATCCCGCCGCCATCACCCACTGCTCATCCGCGCCCGGAATGGCTCCGTGTCAAATTCTTCGGCGGCGAACGCTACCAGGATCTCAAGCGCATCATGCGCACGCTCGACCTCCACACTGTCTGCGAAAGCGCCCGCTGCCCCAACATGGGCGAGTGCTGGAAACACGGCACCGCTACCTTCATGATTCTGGGAGACATCTGCACTCGGGCATGCGGATTCTGCGCCGTGCCATCCGGTAAGCCGGTTGGCCCGCCAGACGAAGAAGAGCCGCATCGCGTGGCCGAAGCCGTGGCGCGCATGGGATTGCGCTATGCGGTCGTGACCTCGGTAAATCGCGACGATCAGCCCGACGGCGGCGCGCACATTTTCGCTCGCACCATCGAAGAAATCCGTCGCCGCGTTCCTGGATGCAAGGTCGAAGTGCTGATCCCGGATTTCCGCGGCGATTGGAAGGCGCTGGACATCGTTCTCGCCACTCGCCCCAACGTCCTCAATCACAACACTGAGACCGTTCCGCGCCTCTACCGCCAGGTTCGCAAAGGCGCCGTCTACGAGCGCTCGCTGGAGCTCTTGCGCCGCGCCAAGCAAGCCTATCCGGAAACTCCCACCAAGACTGGATTGATGCTGGGACTCGGCGAAGGAAAGGACGAAGTTCTCGCCACCATCAAGGATCTAGCCGCTCAGGGCACCGATATCCTGACCCTGGGCCAATACCTACAACCCACCAAAGAGCATCTCCCGATCGTGCGCTACGTTCATCCGGACGAATTCGCTGAGTTCAAAGTCCTGGGCGAAGCCATGGGCTTCAAACACGTAGAGGCTGGCCCTCTAGTGCGCTCCTCCTATCACGCCTTCGAGCAAACAGAAGCAGCTACCAGTTAGTTCTTCATCGCAGAGGCGAATCGCAGAAGCGACGACCCGAGATAGTCTGACGAACTGTATGCTCTACCTACTTGCCGGGAATCGTGAGCCGGCTCCCGGCTACCGGCTACAGTAAAGACAGCTTTGGGGGATGTGTACCAACGGAGACTAGGCATGAAGCAGACAGCTATAAGCAGCATCTCACCATTCTTTATCGTGCGAGACGTCCGGGCGGCACTTTCGTTTTATTGCAAGATGCTTGGTTTTGACATCGTCCATCAAGAGCCGGATCGCGAACCTTTTTTTGCGATTGTGCAGCGCGATGGGGCGATGATCCTCTTCAAGAGCGTTGGTGTGGAACCGCTCCCCAACTGCAAGCGCGACGCGGCAGCCCGATGGGACGCGTACGCCTCCATACCCGATCCCGATGCCCTGGCGGCCGAACTAACGTCGCGCGGTGTCACCTTTTCCAAACCTCTTCAAGATACCCACGACGGTCTGCGCGGCTTCGAACTCGAAGACGCTGACGGCCATGTCTTGTTTTTCGGCCGTCCTCGTTAACACCGATAAATTTTGAGACGCAGCTTACGAGACACACCCCTGCGCCAAAATTGGCGTAGGGAGGTAAGCAAAACAGGAAGGAAAAACTTAGGAACGGCCTGCGGCAGCCGCGGCCGCCTTTTCTGCCTTCTTCGCGGCCTTGGCGGCCGTAGAAGCCTTGCGCCGGCGCTTGGTCTTGGGCGGCGTGGCAGGAGCTTCGCCGATCAGTTCGGCGGTCATGATGCTGGTAACGAACAGCTTCGGCCCATGATCGTCGAAATCAACCGCGGTACGCTCCTGATCGGATGAGGTGACCACACCCAGTCCGTAAACTTCATGCTTGATGGTTTGACCTTCTTGCATTGATTGCACGATGTCCTCCTGGACGACTCACTCACGCTGGGAGAAACTCTTTCGTATTCGAACGTTCGATCGAGGGTCCCGGTGCGGACCGGGACTCCCCAGATCAACAGACTAGAGACTGGTTACGTTCTCAGCCTGAAGGCCCTTGGGGCCTTTCTTCACTTCAAACTCCACCGCTTGTCCTTCATTGAGGGACTTGTAGCCGTCCATCATGATCGCGGAGAAGTGAACGAAAACATCCTCTCCTGTTTGACGCTGGATGAAGCCGTAGCCCTTCGATGCATTAAACCATTTCACTGTTCCTTGTTCCTTCACTGCCACTACCTCTCATGACGGCGCGACCGCTGCCGACCGACCACGTGGTGACCGAGAGACGATCAACGCTTGGAATTGCTTTGCTTCTCTTGATCCGTTCTTGGAGACCCCAAAATCCCCTGCCCCAAGCGCCGTGACACCCTCAGCCCACAAAAAAAGCTGCAAGGTGATGCCTTGCAGCGCCTTTTGCATGAGCCAAAAGGTAGTACAAGAGCAACAAACGCTGAAACCATATTAGCACAAAAATAGGGCTTTGTCCACGCTGGCGCGGAGGCATCTTGAAGGCCCATAATGTACGTAAATGACAGAAAATAGGTCAGTTACTATTGTAGGAGTGGGCTGTGGATTTCCCAGCTGCCCTATTCCAGCGCTTCCGGCTGGAGGCTCGCTTCGCCCTCTCCGGTGGTCTTTTTTGACCAGTACTTCCGTACCCAGGCCTCCCAGCTCTTTCCGGCGGCGGGATCCCGACCTGAGAAGGCCAGTGCCGCGATTTCGGCATACGAAAGCTTCACTCGCTGATTGGAGTCTTTCGGCAACAGCCGCACGAAGGAGGCCTCCAGCGTGGCGCCGGTGACTCGATCGAAGATGTACCCTTCCAGTTTGCTGCCATCCTTGCGTGTAATAGTTACGTCGCCACGGTAATCAAAAGCCTTCTCCAGCGCCATGCGAATTTCTTCGTGGCTGGCCAGAGTTGGCACCCACCCTTCGACGCTTTCGCGCCGCGTCCCAGGCGCAACTTCCAGTTTTTCCGGGTCAAGCGCCGCGTTGGGGGCCGTCGCGCGAGGCGTATGGGTCGGAGCGCTCACGCCCGCGTCTCCTCTAGCGGAGCGTTTTGCGTATTGATTTGCACCAGCGGATTAAACGCATGCACCGGTTTCACCGGCTCGTTGAGCATCTCCAATGCGCTCGCGTCTTTGTAACTTCCCGCAAACGTCGCCTTGGCCGTTTCCCAGATCCCGCGCAATCCGCTGAACGTGTAGTCAACCGCGGACGCCTCGTACCCGCTGTGCACCATACAGTTCGCGCACTTCGGATTTCCCGATTCGGTACCATAATTTTGCCACTCCACCGAGTCCAGAAGCTCCTGAAACGAATCCGCATAGCCGTCCTGCAGCAAATAGCACGGCTTCTGCCAACCGAAAATGTTATAGGTCGGCATTCCCCACGGCGTGCAGGCGTAATTCCGCTTGCCCATCAGAAATTCCAGGAACAACACCGACTGATTGAACTTCCAGCTCTTCTTCCGGTTCGACAAAATCGCGCGGAACAATCGCCGGGTCCGCGCCCGGCCCAGAAAGTGCTTCTGATCCGGTGCCTTTTCATACGAATAGCCGGGTGAGAGCATCATGCCCTCCACGCCCAGATCCATCATTTCGTCGAAAAACGTTCGAACGCTCTTCGGGTCCGCCCCGTCGAACAAAGTCGTGTTCGTCGTGACCCGGAACCCGCGCTTCACCGCCTCGCGAATTCCCTCTGTCGCGGCCTCGTACCCACCTTCGCGGCACACCGAAAAATCGTGATGTTCTTGCTGCCCGTCCATATGCACCGAGAAAGTCAGATATTTGCTCGGCTTGAACAGATCGAGCTTCTCTTTCAGCAGCAAAGCGTTGGTGCACAAGTAGATGTACTTCTTCCGCGCAACCAGCCCCTCCACGATCTTGTCAATCTGCGAGTGCATCAGCGGCTCGCCGCCCGGAATCGACACCATAGGCGTCCCGCACTCGTCCACCGCCTTAAAACACTCTTCGGGGCTCAGTTCTTTCTTGAGGATATGCGGCGGATACTGAATCTTCCCGCAACCTGCACAAGCCAGGTTGCACCGGAACAACGGCTCCAACATCAAGACAAACGGATACCGCTTCCGTCCCGCCAATTTCTGCTTCAGTAAGTACGTAGCAACCGTCCATGCTTGTGAGACAGGTACAGGCATAATCCCGATCAAATCCTTCCAGGCAATGAAACTCCGCTAAATCTCAAACATCCATTGTACCCAACAACTTCCCAATTCCTAACGCAACTTTAGCTCGGTGACCACGCATGTGCTTGATACGTAGGGGCACAAAGCCGCAAATTGTCACTTGTCGCGGCTTGCGATAATCCTGTAGGTAAATCTCGAGGGGCAGAAATTGACCCGCCGAAACCATCCAATCGAAGCAGATCGGGACCTGCGGGTACGGCAATTCAAGGCGAAGCAGAGGGGAGAGCATTCAGGTGACGGAAAACACCACTTACATCATTCGCGGTGGGCTTCCAGGCAGGGAACGCCTGCGAATTCTGTCACGCGTCATGCGGCCAACTACCCTTGCTCTGCTTCAACGCGCGGGAGTCCGTTCAGGGATGACCTGCCTCGACGTGGGCTGCGGGAATGGCGACGTGACCTTCGACATGGCTCGCATCGTGGGCTCTATTGGGAGGGCCGGTCGGAACAGATATTGATCAGGCGAAAATCACGCTTGCTCAGCAACAGGCCGAAGGCGAGGGTCTAAGTAACGTCGAATTCAGGGTAGCTGATAGCCCGAAGACCGAAAAACCCGCCGAGTTCGATCTGGTGCATGCTCGATTCATTCTCAGCCACCTTGCCAATCCACTTCAGGCTTTGATGCGAATGCGGCAAGCGCTACGCCCCGGCGGCAAGATTGTCGTCGCAGACGTCGACTTTCGAGGATACTTCTGCTACCCGGACTGTCCAGCTCTGTGGCGGCACGTTGCGCTCTATACCGAGGCGGCGCGGCGAAAAGGCGCGGATGCGAATATCGGGCCACGGCTTCCCGCTTTGCTGGTCGAAGCAGGGTTTGAGAATGTCCAAATTAACGTGGTCCAGCTCGCCGAAACCACAGGCGAAGTCAAGGTCGTCACGGCTCTCACCATGGAGAATATTGCCGAGACCGTGGTGAAAGAGGGGCTCGCATCAGCCAGCGAAGTGGATCAACTCGTGCGTGAGCTGTACGCATTCGCACACGATCCGACAACTCTCCTCAGTTCGCCGCGCTTTGTCGAAGCCTGGGCCTGTGCGCCGCCGACGAGTTAAAGGTGCTCCGCCATCGAGCGTTCCCGCCCTTGGAACCAATCCTGCTCATATCAGACCTAGGTTCTGATTTTTCGTTCGCTGCGAATTACGAGGCCAGCAACGGCACTCCACAAGGCGTAAAATTCGGACGGTTCCGCGTTTCAGGCGCGATCGTTCGCTCCCAACGTGCCCCGACCCAACCTCAACTCGCTCTTCGACGACTTCGCGCGCTACGCAAGCCACGTCGCGGTTGTCCAGCGCCGCGGCTATAGGCGCGAATCCTGGACCTATGCGAAGCTACGCTCCGTCGCTGTCGCAAGCGCTCACGAGCTGCGCCAAAGGGGCATACGCACCGGTGATCGCGTTCTGCTCTGGGGACCCAACAGCGCCGAGTGGATGGCCTCCTTCTGGGCCTGCCTGCTGCTCGGTGCCGTAGCCGTCCCATTGGACGATGCCGCCACTCCCGACTTCGTCTCTCGCGTTGCACGTGAAACGTCCGCCCGCATCGCCTTCACCACCCGCGGCAAGCTACCGCTGCATTCTTCCGTCACCATACTCCACCTGGAAGATCTGCCCGACGCGGCGAGGCGCGCATCGCCTTCAAGTAGCACAGGCACTCTTGCCTGTGCCCCCATCAACCACACCAAGCGAGCCACTATGAGCAATCCGCGATCGCTGGGCGTGGGATCGCCTGATCCACCGCAAGAATCTCTCGCTTACCAACCCATCACCCGCAACCACATCGCGCAGATCCTCTTCACCTCCGGCACCACAGCCGAACCTCGCGGCGTCGTGCTCACCCACGGAAATTTCCTCGCCAATCTCGAGCCTCTCGAGCGCGGCATCGATCCCTATCGCAAGTACGAAAAATGGTTCCATCCGCTTCGCTTCGTCTCTCTTGTTCCGCTGAGCCATGTCTTCGGCCAATTCATGGCCCTCTTCGTTCCACCATTGCTCGGCGCCACCGTCGTCTTCGAAAACTCCGCCAACCCCACTGAAATCACTCGTACCATTAAGCGCGAACGCGCCACCGCCCTCATCGCCGTTCCCCGCATGCTTGATTCCCTCAGCGCAAACCTCCAACGCGAATTTCAGCCCGCCAACAGCACAACGTCACCACACCGCGAACCGAGCCAAGCGCAACATCTTGGGTGGCCTACCATTCGCGCCTCGGCCTCTAGCGAAGGGTGGGTCGCTCCGCCAGTACAACCCGATCGCGAAGTCTCTGCTCACGCTGCCGATACCACCCCAATCACGCAAGCCGCTCAAGTCTCCGAATCCCAACCCAAATCCTGGCTCCAAGAAACCTTCCTCGCCGCCGAAAACAAGAAATTCCTCCGTCGCGCCTGGCTCTTCCGCCGCATCCACCGCCGCTTCGGCTGGAAGTTCTGGGCTTTCATCTCCGGCGGTGCCGCGCTGTCTCCCGACACCGAAGAATTCTTCAAGCGCATCGGCTACGCCGTAGTCCAGGGTTACGGCATGACCGAAACCGCCTCCCTCATCAGCCTCAACCATCCTTTCCGCGCTACGCAAGGCTCCATCGGCAAAGTCCTCCCCGGCCGCGAATTTAAACTCGCCGAAGACGGCGAAATCCTCGTCCGCGGCGAAAATGTCTCCGCAGGGTACTGGCAGTCCGGCAAGCTGCAACCCTCCGCCGACTCGGAATGGCTGTACACCGGCGACATCGGCGAACTCGACTCTGAAGGCAACCTCCGTTTCCGCGGCCGCAAGAAAAACGTCATTGTCACTGCCGCTGGCCTCAATGTTTATCCCGAGGACCTCGAAGGAGCCCTGCGCCGTCAGCCTCAAGTCCGCGACGCCGTTGTCATCCCCATCGATCACGCAGGCAACGCCGAGCCCTGTGCCGTCCTTCTGACGAATGAATCCAGCGAACTCGCCGCCCAGCGCGCCATCGAAACCGCGAATCGCTCCCTCGCCGAGTATCAGCGCATCCGCATCTGGCTGATCTGGCCCGAACCCGACTTCCCGCGCACGCCCACGGAAAAGCCGCGCTTGGCCTCAATCACCGCCCGCGCTATAGAGATGTTGAGCGGCAAGCAAGGCTCGACCACGCTCCCCAGTGCCACCTCCCCCAGCTTGCAGGATCTGATCAGTCGATTCACCACCTGCAACGCGGGAAGCCCCAGCCATCTCGAACAAAATCTGAATCTCACTTCACTCGATCGCGTCGAACTCTTGAGCGCTCTCGAACAGCGCTACCAGGTCGAGCTCAGCGAGACCTCCTTCGCCGAAGCCAAAACTGTCTCCGACATCGAAACCCTGCTGCGTCAGGCAAACGTGCCCCAGCAGGACACCCCCGTAGGGGCACGGCACGGCAGTGCCCGTCTGTCTCCCTCGCAACATCTCGAGGTCCCCGCAGGTCCCGCAGGCACCCCTGTCGTGTGTTCTTCCCCCCGCCGCTTCGCCTACGCTTATCCGCGCTGGGCGCAGCGCGCACCGGTCCGCTGGCTGCGGCTTGCGGCGTACTACGCGCTGGTGTGGCCGGCGACGCAAGTTCTCGGCCACCCGAAAATCTTCGGCCGCGAAAATCTGCGCGACGCACGAGGACCATTCCTTATCGTCTCCAATCACATCACCCGTCGCGCCGACATCGGCCTCATCCTCGCCGCGCTCCCCACGCGCTATCGTCACCATCTCGCTACCGCCATGGGCGGCGAAACCCTCCGTGAAATGCGCCGCCCGCCACAAAATTGGTTCTTCGCCAAACGCTGGGCCTACCAACTCGGCTACTGGCTCGTCACCGCCCTCTTCAACGTCTTCCCGCTCCCGCAATTCTCCGGCTTCCGCGAAAGCTTTCGCTTCGCCGCTGAATCCATCGACCGCGGCTACAGCGTCCTGGTCTTCCCCGAAGGCCAAGTCAACAATTCCGAGACCGGCGAAATGGCCAGATTCCAGTCCGGCATCGGCCTCCTCTCCCAAAATCTGCGAATCCCCATCGTCCCCATGCGCCTCGACGGCGTCTGGCAAATGAAACGCGAACACCGCCGCCTCGCGCATCTGGGCGAACTTATTGTCCGCATTGGGCGCCCTGTCAGCTTTCCGCCAGACACCCCGCCCGAACAGATAACCACCGAGCTGGAATTTGCCGTGCGCAGCCTATAGGCCTGGCCAACATAATAGGTACTAGTGAAGTCCTATTAACCGATGAGGAGATCTAATGGTAAGATAAAGCTTGCGGACTCTTCGGCACACCCGAAACTCGACCCTATGGGGCGCCTTCTCGGCTTCTTCCCACTTGTGCCACTTGTGGTCGACCGCGCATGCACAAGAGGCACGCTCTTTTGCACCGAAGTTTTCGATAAAATAATAAATATCAATAACTTACGCACTTTTTGTCCTGAAACGACCGGGGTGGGGGTGCCTTCACTTACCCACTCGTCTCCGAATTGGGCCGGAACCGGACCCCGGTTTTGAATCTATGGCAAAATACAGGTTTGCGGATGTAACGATTTTATGGCCCAACGTACAACCCTCGTAGCCGATCGCCCCACCAAGTCTGCCAAGGCGACTGCAAAAAAGGCCGGCCAGAACGGTGAAGACCGCGAGCGCATCTTCGAATCCTTCCGCCGCTGGGGATATCTCCAGGCTGACCTCGACCCCCTCGGCCTGCTCAAGCCCCTCAAATATGCCGAGCTCGACGACCTGACTGGCTCCGGCGCCGACGAAGCTCGCGAAATCTACTGCGGCACTATCGGCGCCGAGTTCATGCACTTGCCTGAGCCCGAGCGGCGCCAGTGGATCGCCGAGCGCCTCGAAAGCAAAGCGCCCGACCTCGACCAGAATAAAATTCTCGAGCGACTCGTGCGTGCCGATCTATTTGAACAGGTTCTGCAGGCGCGCTATCTGGGCACCAAACGCTTTTCGCTCGAAGGCGTCACCGCGCTGATTCCGCTGCTCGATTCCATCCTCAACACCGCTGGCCAATCCGGCGCCATCGATTCCGTGATCGCCATGAGCCATCGCGGCCGCCTTAACGTGATGGTCCACGCTGCTTGCAAACCGCCTCACGAAGTCGTTTCCGGCTTCGAGGATGTCGATCCGCGCAGCGTCCTCGGCGCGGGTGATGTGAAGTATCACGTCGGCGCCACTGGCACCTACGTCACCACCGGCGGGCAGTCGATCAACATTCATATCGTCTCCAATCCCAGCCACCTGGAAGCCGTCGACCCCGTCGCCATGGGCCGCGCGCGCGCCAAGCAAACCCGCCACGGCGCCGATGGACCGATCGTCGATCGCTCCCGTGAATCGCTAAACAAAGTCTGGACCATCGTCATGCACGGCGACGCCGCTTTCGCCGGCCAGGGCATCTGGGCGGAAACGCTGAATCTCGCCGACCTCAAGGCCTACACTGTAGGCGGCACGGTCCACATCGTTGTCAACAATTTGATCGGCTTCACCACTCCTCCGGTGCAGGAGCATTCCGCGCGCTTCGCTTCGGACATCGCCAAGCGCCAAAGCGTCCCGATCTTTCACGTCAACGCCGAAGATCCCGACGCAGTCGTTCGCGTCGGCCACCTCGCCGCGGAATATCGCGCCAAATTCGGCAGCGACGTGGTCGTCGATATCATCGGCTACCGGCGTCACGGCCACAGCGAAGTCGACGACCCCACCATTACCCAGCCGCTGACCTACGACCGCATCAAGAATCATCCGCCGCTCTGGAAAACTTACGCCGAGCACACCGAAATCGACGCCAGCGCCATTAGCGAAGCGGTCCGCAAAGAGTATGAAGAAGAGCAGACCAAAGCGAAGAATCTGAAGAAGCAGCCGCACCTGCGCCATCTGCCGGGCTACTGGGATCCTTACATTCACGGAAAGTACGATCCCCAATACGAAGTAGACACCGGACTCTCGCGCGAAAAGCTGGCCGGGCTCACCGACGGAATCGTGCGTGTGCCCGACGGTTTTCATCTCCATCCGAAGCTCGCGAAACTCCTCGAGCAGCGCGCGGAAATGGGCCACGGCAAGCGCGCCATCGATTACGGCTTTGCCGAAGCGCTGGCGCTCGGCTCTCTGGTGTTGGAAGGCACGCCGATTCGCTTGACCGGACAGGATTCTCAGCGCGGCACGTTCAACCAGCGCCACGCGGTGCTGATCGATACCGAGACCGAGCACAACTATCTGACGCTTTCGCACCTGTCGCGCCAGCAGGCCTTCTGCGAAATCCATAACTCGCCGCTGTCCGAAGCCGCCTGCGTGGGATTCGAGTACGGCTTCAGCCGCGACTACCCCGAAGCGCTCGTGATGTGGGAAGCGCAGTTCGGCGACTTCGTGAACGGCGCGCAGGTGATCATCGATCAGTTCATCAGCGCCAGCGAAGACAAATGGAATCTCCCGACCGGCCTGGTGCTGCTGCTCCCGCACGGTCACGAAGGCCAGGGCCCCGAGCACTCCAGCGCTCGCATCGAACGATTCTTGCAACTCGCCGCTGAAGACAATCTCCAGATTTGCCAGCCCTCTAATGCCGCGCAGTATTTCCACATGCTGCGCCGGCAGGCGCGCCGTCAGTGGCGCAAGCCGCTGATCGTCTTCACGCCCAAGAGCATGCTGCGCCATCCGGAAGCCAGTTCCGGTATCGAAGCGCTGACCGCGCCGCGCTTTCTTCCGCTCGTCCCCGATAGTGAAGTTCAGGATGCATCGCGCATCTTGATCGCCAGCGGCAAAGTCGGCCACGACTTGCGCGCCGAGCGTCGCAAGCGCAAAGACACCAGCACCGCGATTTTCTTCCTCGATCAGCTTTATCCGCTGCCGCGCCCGGAAATCACCGCCGCGATCGAAGCGCATCCCAACGCGCGCGAAATCATCTGGGTCCAGGAAGAACCCGCCAACATGGGCGCGCTCTCCTACGTGTTGCCTCGCCTCCAGCGCCTCGCCCAGGAAAAAGGTCTCAAAGTCCGTTCGGTGAAGCGTTCCGCGAGCGCCAGCCCCGCAACAGGCTCCGCAAAAGCCCACGAACTAGAACAGAAAACGCTAATAAGCCTGGCCTTCACCACCACCGCCGCGACAACAAAATAACTGCGCGTAGTTCGTTCCTACTCGAAACAATCCGGCAGCGCCTCCATACTTTCTCCGCTCCCCTCAGCGTCCTCTGCGTTACGCGTTTCTCCCGCCCCACCCGCAATGCCCAAACCATCCGCATCTCCCCATCGTCAATAAAGGGAACTCCGTGCCACGCAACTTCGTACTGCTATGAGGTGGTGCCCAAGAGGTCCGCCCTATGTCCAACCTGATCAGCAATATCCGCTATGCGCTTCGCCAGTTTCGCCTGGCCCCCATCTTTACCATCGCCGCCATTCTGACTCTGGCCCTCGGGATTGGTGGAACCACCGCGATCTTCACGCTGATCCACGCCATCATGCTGCGCTCGCTGCCGGTATCCGATCCTTCACGCCTTTACCGCGTCGGCACTGGCGACAACTGCTGCATCCAAGGCGGTCCCCAGGACGAATGGGGCATGTTCTCCTATCCGCTGGTAGAGCGCCTCGCCAAGGAAATGCCCGAATTCGAGGAGTTCACTGCCTTCCAGGCCGGGCGGTGGCGGGTGAGCGTTCGCCGCCAAGGTGTGGAATCCGCAGCCCGCCCGCTCCGCTCGGAATATGTCACCGGCCACTACTTTTCGACGCTGGGTGTCGGCGCTTTCGGCGGTCGCGTCTTCACTCCTGAAGACGACACGCCTTCCGCACCGCCGGTCGCGGTACTCAGTCATCGCGCCTGGGAGACCACCTATGGCGGCGACACGTCCATTGTGGGCTCGACATTTATCATCGAGGGGCACCCCTTCACGATCGTTGGCGTGGCGCCACCGGGATTCTTCGGCGAAATGCTGGAGAGCGATCCGCCGGACATCTGGCTCCCGTTGCAGCAGAACATCACGCTTGCGGGCGAGTCCTCGCTATTGCATCAACCGATCTCCGCCTGGTTGCGCATTATTGGTCGCCTGAAGCCGGGCGCCACCACCGCTGGCATGACCCCGCGCCTCACCGGCGTCCTCCGCCAGTGGCTGGAACATGACTCCGGCTATCCGGCGAACTGGATGGCCGACGTGGTTCGCCTTCTGCCCAAGCAAACACTCACCGTCATCCCCGCGGGTTCCGGCGTCACCATGATGAAAGAAGAGTACGGCCGCTCGCTGACGATCCTGCTCTCCGTCTGCGGACTTGTTCTGCTGATTGCCTGCGCCAACGTCGCTAACTTGCAGCTCGCGCGTTCGGTCGCTCGCCGCGGGCAAACGGCTGTGCGCCTCGCTATCGGCGCCACGCCCCGCCAGATCATTTCCGAAGCCCTCACCGAAAGCATTTTGCTGGCAATCTTCGGTGGAATCGCCGGCTTGCTGGTTGCCGTGGCGTCGGCAAAACTTCTCCTCTCGCTCACGTTCCACAGCTCCCATTTCCTGCCCATCCGCACCGCGCCGTCGCTGGAAGTCCTGGCCTTTGCTTTTGCGCTTTCCCTGGCAACCGGTGTCATCTTCGGCATCGCGCCTGCCTGGTTCGCCACGCGCACCGATCCCGCCGACGCCCTCCGCGGCACGGGGCGCGGCAATGTGGATCGCTCCACCTTCGCGCGCAAAGCCTTACTGGTGGTCCAGGCCACACTCTCGGTGGTCCTGGTCGCCGGCGCCACCATGCTCGGCCGCAGCCTCAACAAACTCGAGAATCAGGATTTCGGATTCCAGATCAAAGACCGCGTCGAAGTTTCCGTGAATAATCCGCCGGCCAGCTACACCGTCCCGCAGCTTCAGGCCTTGTATCGCCTTCTGGAAGAGCGCCTCAGAGCTATTCCGGGCGTTCAGGCCGCCGACATCGCTCTCTACAATCCGCTCACCGACAACTGGGGCGAGCTCATCATGGTCGAGGGCCATCCTCCTGGAAAAATGAGCGAAGATTCCGGCGCGTCCTGGGATCGCGTCAGCGCGAACTACTTGCAGGATCTCGGCGTGGGCCTGGTGAAGGGACGCTACTTCTCGCTTGCCGATAGCGATACCACCGAAAACGTCGCCGTCGTCAATGAAGCCTTCGTCAAACGCTTTTTCAAGGGTAACGAGGATCCCATCGACCAGCATTTCGGTCTCGATCTCCCCGAATACGCCAAGACTTTCCGTATCGTCGGCGTCGTAAAAGATGCCAAGTTCGCTGGCTACGCTCTGAGCAAGCCGGCGCGCCCGATGTTCTATGTGCCCATGGCGCAAACCGTAACCTCCTACAAAGAGCCGATCATGCGCATGATCGATGCCCGCTCCCACTTTATGAGTGGCATTCTGCTGGTCAGCAGTCTTTCACCCGGCGCACTGGAGCCCTTGCTTACGCGCACCTTCGCTGACGTCGATCCCAACCTCACCATGGTCAGCGTCCGCACCATGCAGCAGCAGGTCAACTCCTCTTTCGATCAGGAACGCGCCACCGCCAGCCTCGCCGGCGTTTTCGGCATCGTCGCACTTGTCCTCGCCGCCATCGGCCTCTACGGCGTCACCGCCTATAGCGTCGCCCAGCGCACCAATGAAATCGGCATCCGCATGGCTCTGGGCGCCGATCGCAATCGCGTTATGCAGCTCGTCCTGCGCGGCGCCTTCACCCGCGTCCTCGTCGGCCTGATCCTCGGGCTGCCGCTGGCCGTAGGTGCGGGCAAGCTCATCGCCGCGCAACTCTACGGTGTCTCCAGCTGGGACCCAGTTGCGCTCTCCGTTGCCACGGCAGCCCTGGCGATCTGCTCCTTCATCGCCGCCCTGATCCCGGCCAACCGCGCCGCGTCGATCTCTCCCATGAACGCCTTGCGCATCGAGTAGCAACAGCTCGCGCACCAAGTGCTGGCGGCGCGCAGCAGGCGCTCAGGCTATACTTTCTCCGCTCCACGCAGGTCTTGAACGGTCGTGGCGGAGGTAGCCCTGAAGCGTCAGCGCGAGTTCTGGTTTCACAAATGTTGGTTCGTGCTTTCTCTATTGGTTGCGCTTCTTCCGCCACAGAGCGTTGCGCAAACCTCGATGGCTGGCCATGCCATGGGCACTCTGGACGAAACGCCGCCCGACAAATACCCTGCGCCTGAAAAGCTGGCCGGCATCGGCAACGTCCATATCAAAATCACTGCGAAGCCCGAAGCGCAGATGTGGTTCGACCAGGGCCTCAACCTCTTCCACGATTTCTGGGACTACGAATCCGTGCGTGCCTTCCAGCAGAGCGTCCGCGTCGATCCTCAATGCGCGATGTGCTATTGGGGTTTGTACCAGGCGCTCACGTTTCGCCGCAGCTCCAGCAAACACTTCGCCGAAGAAGCCCTCGCGAAAGCCGTCAGCCTGAAAGGCCGCGCCAGCAAACCCGAACGTCTGTACATCGAAGCGAGCGTCGCAGCCGAGGAAGCCGACAAAGACGAAGACAAGAAGATCGATAGGAATGGTGATTCAAGAGAAATTCAGCTACTGCGCAAGCTCCTTAAAATGCAGCCGCGCGACACCCAGGCGCGGGTCTTTCTCGCCGCAGCGTTGATGGAAGGTTACGATGACGACGGCAATCCCAAGAAAAACACGAGGGAATCCCTGGTTATTCTGAAAACGGTTTTGCGAGATGAGCCGGAAAATTCCGCCGCCAACCACTACTGGATTCATGCCGTCGAAGCGAGCCCGCACCCCGAGCAGGCTCTGCATAGCGCCGAAATCCTTGGCCGCTTGGCGCCCACCTCCGGCCACATGGTCCACATGCCCGGCCATATCTTCTATCGCACCGGCGATTACGCCCGAGCCCAGCAATCCTTCTCAGCTTCGACGGAAGCCGATGAGCGCTACATGCAAGCGCAACACGTTCAAGTCGACGACGACTGGAACTACGTGCACAACCTGATGTACGCGATCGCCAATTTGATGGAAGCCGGGAAACTCACGGAAGCAACGCAGCTGTCCGGCAAACTCAAGGACGCGCGTGGCCAGCTCGAAGCCACGCTGTATCCCTGGTCGCCGCGCGACGGCATGTCGCGCCTTGATCCACGGCTGCCAGTTGCTTTGCGTACCGCGGATTGGGCTCAGGCCTTGGAGTTGCTCAAATCGAGCAATCCGCCGGAGACGCTGCCCAACCTTGGGTTCCTTTCGCGGCAGCTGACCGATTTCGCCACCGGCATGCAGGCCGTCCAAGCGCACGACTTCGACAAAGCCGAAGAGGCCTCAAGGCGTCTCGACGCTGAACTCTGGCGGATTTCCGAACGCGTGAAGGCCGAAGATGCCGCGAAAGAAAAAGAAAAGGAAAAAGAGGACAAGCACAAGGATGCCGCCGCCAAGATCACGGTGATGCCCGACGCTTCCGCAAAGCCCTTGATGGACAACGTCTCGATCATGTCGCTGGAACTACGCGCCAGCTTGCTGGCTGCAAAAAGCCGCCTGGATGACGCGAAGAAACTCTTCGCTCAAGCCGCACAGGAGGAGAAGGACCTCGGCTACCGCGAGCCGCCCGGTTATATTCGCCCGGTCGGGGAAACCGAAGCGGCCGCCCTACTTGCCGCCTCGGCCTGGACCGACGCCAAGGCCGCCTATCAGAAAGTCCTGGTCGAGCGCCCGAAATCCGGTTTTTCGCTCTACGGCCTCGCCTTGGCGAGTGAACAATCGGGCGATGCCAAATCCGCCTCCACCGAATATGCCGCCTTCGTCAGCGCTTGGCATGACGCCGACTCTGCGCTCCCGCAACTTGCTCATGCGCGTGCATTTCTTGCTGATCACAAGGAGATCGCAACAGGAAACTGAAGAGTTTTGCTATTTCGTGTCCGCAAGCGCGACGTAGGCGCCCAGTCCGATCATGCCTAGCCCCGAAGTGACACGCTGACGCCGGCGAAATTTCGCGCTGTTCTTCAGCTTGCGTTCCAGCGGCGTTGCCATCAGCACGACAACCAGGTCCGCGGTGGTGTTGAGCACCACGGAAATCGTTCCGAGCATCAGAAATTGCAGAAAAACATGACCTGCAGCTGGCGCGATGAATTGCGGGATGAACGACAAAAAGAAAAGCGCGGTTTTTGGATTCAGGGCTTCGGTCAGAATGCCCTGGCGGAACGCGCCCCGCGACGGCGCATTGGTCGCAACCTCCAGTTCCGCGTTGCGCGTTCGAATCATGCGGACACCGAGCCACACCAGGTACGCGGCTCCGGCATACTTCACAGTGTGAAACGCCACCGCCGACGCGGCGAGAATCGCCGAAATTCCGAGCGCTGCGGCGACCACGTGAAATAGTCCGCCGACGAATGTGCCTAGTGAAGACTGAATGCCTTCGCGCTTTCCGCCGGCCAGGCTGCGAGCCAGCACGTAGAAAATGCCCGGGCCGGGCGTGACCGCGAGCACGAAAGCGGCGGCAAAAAATGGAACGAACCGATGCCAGTCAAACATGGAGTCATTCTACCCGGCACATGAGCGCTTGCCATCAGCAGAAATGGCGACTTTGTTTTGGGAGGTTGCGGTGACAGCCGCCGCTAGTGACGCGCGGTGCGGAATTGGTCTAGCATAGCGTCCCGCCCTGCGGTGTAGGGTAACCGCTTCGAAGTAGCCGGAGGACTTCCTTGGAAGAACAGCTGAGTCTGGAATTCTTGCGCGTGGTGGAAAATGGCGCAATCGCCGCGGCGCGCACTATGGGTGTGGGCGATCGCCACAAAGCCGACGAAGTCGCGGTGGAAGCGATGCGCAAGACCATGGATGCCGTACCAATGGACGGCACCATCGTAATCGGCGAAGGCGAGCGCGACGAGGCGCCGATGCTGTACATCGGCGAGCGCGTGGGCCTCGGCGCCAAGGGAGTTCCGGACCTGCCGCAGGTGGACATTGCCGTCGATCCGCTGGAGGGCACCAACCTCTGCGCGACGGGCGCGCCAAATGCGATCGCGGTGCTGGCGGCGTCCAATCGCGGCGGTCTGCTGCAC
>DATNCJ010000028.1:0-40679 GCA_035607215.1 Candidatus Eiseniibacteriota bacterium | reverse complement strand
CTGCAGCGCATGCAACAGCGGGCCACGCCGGAGGCTATGCGACTGCGACGATCAATCGCGGAACATCCCTTCGCCAATTTGAAATACCGCATCTTCGGACATCCACGCTTCCTGCTGCGTGGACTGCGGGGAGCGCAAACGAAAATCAGTCTAGGAGTAGCCGCCCACAATCTAAAAAGAATGCTAAACATTCTCGGAGGACGCAGACTGACTTCAGCACTACAAACCACTTGAAACAGCCGAATAGCGGAAAAAAACCGCAAAGAAACAAAAAGCGATGCTCCGGAACCCAGAGCATCGCTTTCTTCCTAATCTTGCCGCCTGCTTCGTGACAGTCTGGACCGGCCGGGCTTTTTCCGTAAACAGCTTAGAATGAACACTTACGTAGCTCTATCAAGAATGAACAGTTACAAAAAATAGCGGAAGGGTACCATCGAGGCGCACCGAATCGAGAATTCAGATTTCCCTGACGAAAGTTCTACCTAGCTGGCTGATTCTAATGATCGTTAAAGCCGATCTCAGCTGTTAGTTAGCGGCCGCCTTGGCCTTGCGGCAGTGGACCGCATCCAAGGCTGTCCACAGCGCGTTCAACGCTTCCTTCGCTGTAGCGACAATCTCGTCCTCGCTGCCCTCGGCGTGCTCTTCCAGCCAGGCGCGCCAGGCTTCGCGGTGAATTTTGTCGGCCTGCTCATGGATCGTGAAATAGGCCAGCGCCTCGGGCCGATCCACACCGTAGAACTTCTTCAGCCCATCGATTTTCGTCGAGGCAATCTCGGGGACCTGCGCTTCGTAGGCGTAAAGTGCAGCCACTGCTTCGGCTACCGGCCGGTCTCCGCAGATTTCGCGAAACGTGGATACCACCGCCTGCGTGCCGGGAAGCGCCGGGCAGCAGGAAATATCATCGGGCGCAACGCCCAGGGCGGCGGCAAAATCGCGCCAGAGTTTGGGGTGCGGCCCGTCGGGATTCTCCTCTTCTTGAAGATTTTCGACCACCGTAGCGCGCAACGGGCCTTCCGTGCGTGCCGCAAGCACGCGCAAGTGCTTCGGGAAAGCTTCCACGTGGCGGTAATACTGAGCGGCATAGAGCTGTAACGATTCCCGGCTCAGCTTCCCGTCCTGCCAATCCTGATAGAACGGATGGTTCAAGAGATTTTTCTCGGCGATGGCGGCGTCGAGCCGTTCGAGCAACTGAGTGTTGTGCATTGCTGGCCTCCCGAGGGTGGCGCGCGCGCCAGGGATTCGCGCACCGGCTACGGCCGCGAATTGTAGCAGACTTCCACGTCAAATGGTGTCGGGTGAATATGGCAAGCCGATTTCGGGTGTCAGTGGAAAAGTGGGAGAGTGGGAAAGTGCGGCGTCACTCTTTGTCGCTGACGCGACGAATGTCGGCGCCGAGGGCACTGAGCTTTTCCACGATGTGCTCGTAGCCGCGGTCGATGTGATAGACGCGGTCGATGGTGGTTTCGCCCCGGGCGACCAGCGCGGCGAGCACCAACCCGGCAGACGCACGCAGGTCCGAAGCCTGCACCGTGGTCCCGGAGAGCTGCGCCGGGCCGCGCACTACCGCTCGCCGCCCGTCGATGGAGATATTCGCGCCCATGCGGATCATCTCGCTGGCGTGCAGGAAGCGGTTTTCGAAGATGGTCTCGGTGACCACCGATGCGCCTTCGGCCTGCGTGGTCAGCGCCATGTATTGCGCCTGCATGTCGGTGGCGAAGCCGGGATATTCCTCGGTGACCATGTCCGAGCCGGTCAGCTTCTTTGCCGGCCGCACGCGCATGCTGGTCTTGTCCACGATGTCGATGCGCACTCCGGTCTGCTGCATCTTGGCGATCACCGCGCCAAGATGCTCCGGCGCACAATTGGTGATCGTCAGGTCGCCGCCGGTGATCGCGCCGGCCACCAGGAATGTGCCCGCCTCGATGCGGTCGGGTATCACGGAATGCTCCGTGCCGTGGAGTTTTGCCACGCCCTGAATGCGCAGCGTGGAGGTGCCGTCGCCGGTGATCTTCGCGCCCATCTTGCGCAGCATGATCACCAGATCGGTGACTTCGGGCTCGCGCGCGGAATTTTCCAGCACGGTTTCGCCGTCAGCCAGCGCCGCGGCCATCAGGATATTTTCCGTGCCGGTAACGGTAATCTTCTCGAAGACGATGTGCGCGCCCTTCAGCCGCCCCTGCCCCGGCGTTTTCGCCTGGATGTAGCCTTCGGCCACGGTGATTTCCGCGCCCATCTTTTCCAGCGCTGACAGGTGCAAATCCACAGGCCGCGCGCCGATCGAGCAACCGCCAGGAAGCGAAACGTGCGCCACGCCCGCGCGAGCGATCGCCGGTCCGAGCGTCAGAATGGACGCACGCATCGTCTTTACCAGTTCGTACGGAGCGATGGCGTCGTTCAGCGTGACCGCTTCAATGGTGTAGTCGCTGGCCGGAATGTCCGTGACCGAAACTTTCGCGGACATGAACGCCAGCAATTTGCTCATGGTGATCAGGTCGCGGACCTTGGGAATGTTGTGCAACGTCACCTTTTCCGAAGTGAGCAGAGTCGCGGCCATCACCGGCAATGCCGAGTTCTTCGCGCCGCTGATGGCCACTGTGCCGTGCAGCGCATTGCCACCCTTGATCAGGAATTTATCCATGGGTCGTCTACTCTCCCAGTGCCCGCCGCAGATTTCCCTTGGCGTTGGTCAGTTTCTTGCGCGCTTCCGAAGTGCTGATTCCCAGGCGCAGCATGATCAGCGCGACACGAAGATTGTGTCCGGACTGCCGCAGCGCGTGTTCTGACGCAGACAGGTCTTTGCCGCTGGCTTCGGCGAGGATGCGTTTGGCCCGGCCGCGAAGCTTCTCGTTCGTGAGAATAACGTCGATCATGAGGTTTTCGTAGACATGACCGAGGCGCACCATGGAAGCCGTCGAGAGCATGTTGAGCACCAATTTCTGCGAAGTGCCGGCTTTCAGCCGCGTCGAGCCGGTGACCACCTCCGGACCGACGTCGGGCGCAATCACGATGCGAGCGAGCTTGGCCAGTGGCGACCGGCGATTTGACGTGACCGCAACCGTCGTCGCACGGCGCTTGCGCGCATATTTCATTGCGCCGAGCACGTACGGCGTTGTGCCGCTGGCGGCGATGCCCACAACCACGTCCTTGCTTTTCAACTTCACGGTTCTCAAATCTCGTGCTCCGTTTGCGACCGAATCCTCCGCGCCTTCCACCGCCTCGGTTACCGCCCTTCTTCCTCCGGCGATCAGTGCCTGCACCAAATCCCGCGAAACACCAAACGTCGGTGGGCATTCCGACGCGTCCAGCACCGCCAACCGGCCGCTGGTGCCGGCTCCGACATAGATTAGCCGGCCGCCTTTGCGGATGCTGCGCGCAATCACGTCAACAGCGCGGGCAATAGCAGGTATTTGCTTTCCGACCAGGATTGCGACCTTGCGATCCTCGCGATTCATCAGCCGCAGTATGGCCGTGCTGGATAAGCGGTCCAGATGGAGCGAAGCCGGATTGCGATGTTCGGTGCGCCGCCGGTCCTTTTCCAGTGTGGGGGGCAGACTGGGCATCTAGAAATTATATCGTTCGAAGAGATGACAAAGCGGGCACGCCGCCAAAAGAGCACAGGCTCGGACGCGAGAACGTTAATGGCCGGCAGGAGCCGGGTTGGTCGGAGAGGCGAACCCCAGCGCTTGCATGACGGCATCGTGAACCGCGGACCGAACCTGGGCGATTTTCATGTTTTCGCGGGTGGGGTTGACGCGATTCGTAAGCAGCACCACGAAGACTTGACGATCCGGGTCGATCCAGATGGACGTGCCGGTAAAGCCGGTGTGGCCGAAGCTGTGTGCGGAGAAAAAGTGGCCGCTGGAGGAACCCTCGGTGGGTACGGCCCAACCTAACGTGCGAGTACCGTTCGAAAGTTGCTGCGGCGTGGTGAATTGGGCGATCGTGGCGCGCTTCAGGATGCGCCGATGGGCGTAGACGCCGCCGTTCAGCAGCATCTGGCAGAAGGCCGCCAGGTCAGGCGCGGTGCTGAAGACGCCGGCGTGGCCGGAGACGCCGCCCATGGTGAAGGCGTTTTCGTCGTGCACTTCGCCTTGCACCAGCTTGTGGCGTAGGTGCTTGTCGAATTCTGTCGGCGCGATCCAAGGCCAGAGCTTCTGCGCCGGCCGATAGGTTGTATCCTTCATGCCCAGGGGCGAAAAAATATAAGACTTCGCTAAATCGTCGAGGGAGCGACCGGTGAGGCGCTCGATAATCTGTGCCATCAGGATGATGCCGAGGTCCGAGTAAACCTCTTTCGTGCCGGGTTCGTAGTCGAGCGGCTCGGCGAAGATGCGCGTGAGCGTGTCCTGCTTGCCGGTGGACGTGCGCCAGTATTCCTTGAACGGTGGCAATCCGGAAGTGTGCGTCAGCAGGTGGCGAACGGTGACTTTCGGCCGCCAGCCGTGAGGATCGGGGCCGTTGGCCCACTCCGGCAGGTAACGATCGACGCGGGCGTCGAGATCCAGCGGCGCGGGGAAATCGCCCTCGACTAATTTAGCCGTCAACGTCGTGGTGACGACCACTTTAGTGAGCGACGCGATGTCGTACATCGTACGCATATCACCCGTGGGAGAATTCGCCTCGTAGCTGAGCTTGCCGAAGGCGTGCAGCGATACTTTGCCTTTGTAGCCAACCGCCAGCGTTGCGCCGGGGAAGGCCTTGTCGGTGACGGCGTGTTCGACAACGCTGAAAACCGGCTGCAAGATCGCTTCGCTACGCACATCGGCGGGCTGCACGATCATCGGATTGGCTGCGAGTTCGATGCCCGAGCCGGTTGGCAGCCGAATGCCGGGAATGGTTACGGGCACATGCCCGCGAGTGGGAATCTGTCCGAACAGCGCGCGAGCGATGGAAATCTGCGCGACGTCACTGATGCCCAAAGCCGCTAGCCAGGTCTCCGCTTGCGGAAAGCGCTCGATCAAATAGGGGCTGCCGAATGCCGTGGTGATCACCGGCTTGCCGGTCTTGTAGAGCTGCTCGGCGAGCGCAATCTGCTCGGCGGGGATGTCGACATTGCCTTTTCGATCGCTGACGCGCACGAATAGCGCGAGGATCGCGACGTCATACGATTCAGGCGGCGGAAGCTTGAGCGCGCTGGCGTTCACGAAACGCGTGTCGGCGCGCAGCGTGGTGACTGAATCGAAGCGCGACTTCAACTCGCGCTCGAGGTCCTCGCCGGGATACGGCTCGGGATCGGCGTAGAAGGCCAGCAGCACCGCGCGGCCGGGTTTGGTGCCGTCGAGCGGGAGACGATGCGCGTTGTCGCGAAGCAGCGTGACGCCGCGATCGGAAATTTCCTGTGCCTCGGCCTGGTGGGCCACGCTGCCCAATTTCTGATTGATGGCGTTGATATCGACAATTTTGTTTTCGTGAAGGCCGAGCTTCGCTTTGGCCAGCAGGATGCGACGAACTGAAGCATCAAGCCGCTCCGTCGAGATTCGGCCGGAACGCACGGCTGCCTGCAGTGCTTCGAAAGCGGCATCCGGCACCGGAGGCATCAGTAGGGCATCGACACCCGCGAGAATCGCGCGAACTGCGGCTTCGCCTGGCGCATAGCGCACCGTGAGTCCGCCCATGTCCATGGCATCGGTGACGATCAATCCGTTGAAGCCGAGTTCCTTGCGGAGCAGCTCGGTGAGAATGTGGGCCGAAAGCGTAGCTGGCGTATTCGGATCGGGTTCCAACGCGGGCACGGAAAGATGGCCGGTCATGACGCTGCCAACGCCTGCCGAAATCGCTGCGCGGAAGGGAACCAGCTCCAGTTTTTCCAGGCGTTCGCGGCTCGCGGGAATGGTTGGCAGATCGATGTGCGAATCCGCCGTGGTGTCGCCGTGCCCTGGGAAATGTTTCGCCGTGGCCAGGCCGCCGTTTTCTTCCACGCCGCGCACGAAAGCCTTCACATATTCCGCTACTTTCGCGGGATCTTCACCGAACGAGCGCGTATTGATGATCGGATTGCCGGGATTGTTGTTGACGTCCGCGTCGGGCGCGTAAATCCACTGAATACCTACGGCGCGGGCTTCCAGCGTGGTGATCTTGCCCATCGTATAGGCATCTTGCGGATTGCCTGCCGCGGCCAGCGCCATCGCGGTCGGAAATGAGGTTCCTTCGTCGAGACGCATGGCCGCGCCCCGCTCGAAATCGGCCCCTACCAACAGCGGAATCTTTGCTTTCGCCTGCAGCTGATTGGTGAGCACCGCCGTGGGGTACGCCTGGCTCTTGACGATGCCGAGCGGCGAGCCCTGCGTAATGTTGATGAAGCCGCCGCAATGGAGATCGACGACGTCGTGCATAATCTGCGCATAGGCCGCAGCGTCGGTCGGTGTCAGGCTGCCATGATAGGTGGTAAACAGGAGCTGGCCGATTTTTTCGTCCACGCTCATCTTGCGCAGCGTGCTATCGGCCCATTTCTCCGCATTGGTCGACGAATGGCGCTTTTCGCCGCTTTCGGGAGCGGCAGCGGCGTTTTCCGCCAGGTCAGAGGGTTTCGCGGATGCGTGGATCATAAGAAAAAGGAGTGCGGCAGGAACAACGAACAGCAGAGCAACTCTGCGTCCTTTCATCAGTTGAGGGTCCCCCGGTCGAAGCCCGGATGTTTTGTATATAGCACACGCACATAGAGCCAACAACGCAAGTCCGGGCGTCGCGTTCCACAATATCATTGACGGGTAGGCGGCAGGGACTCTGAGAGGTGTGCACACTCCACGGAGCGTGCGCCAACGAACGTTTACAAGCAGGTCTTTCATCCGGAACGGTGCGGATTCGGGATGACGTGCTGTCTGATCAACGGGAAGGTTTGTGTGCGACGTCGATCTGGAACAAGATTTTGCGGGTTCGTGATGGTGGCGATGTATTGCGCGTCGCTGACCGGCCTGCTTGGCTGGCCCTGTGATGCGTCTGCCCGCACGACCACGAAGAAGAGTTCGGGGCGGCCGGGCCGCGTGCAGTCGGGGCTTGACGTCCTGGAGGCCCAAAAGTTTGCTCCGCTACGAGGAAAACATGTGGGACTGATCACCAATCACACGGGGCTCGACGCGCAGGGGCGCAGCACCGTCGATCTGCTTTCAAAAGCGTCGGGGGTGCAGCTTGTTGCGCTGTTCAGTCCCGAGCACGGGCTTGCCGGGCGCAACGACGAGAAAATCGGCTCGACGAAAGACGCGGCCACCGGCCTGCCGATCTACAGCCTGTACGGCGAAACCCTGCGCCCGACCGATGCCATGCTCAAAGGCATCGATGTGCTCGTCTTTGATGTGCAGGACGCCGGCGTGCGCTTCTACACCTACACAACGACGATGGCGTACTGCATGGAGGAAGCGGCAAAGCGCAATATCGCGTTCTATGTGCTGGACCGGCCAAATCCGATTGGCGGAGATATTGTGGAAGGGCCAATGCTCGATGCGGACAAGACCAGTTTCACGGCCTATTTCCCGGTGCCGGTGCGCTATGGACTCACCATCGGTGAGCTGGCGCAATTTTTTAACGCCGAGAATCACATCAATTGTGACTTGCACGTCGTCGCGATGAAAAACTGGCACCGAAATTACTTCTTCGAGAGCACCGGCTCGCGCTGGGTTCCACCCTCGCCGAACCTGCGGACCACGAAGGGCGCTGTGCTTTATCCCGGGCTCGAAATCCTGCAGAATGCCGGCGTATCGGTGGGGCGCGGCACGCAAGCGCCGTTCGAGGAGTTTGGCGCGCCGTGGATCAACGGCGATGAAGTCGCGACCGCGTTGAACGAACGACATCTTGCCGGGTTACGGTTTACGGGTGCACCATTCATCCCGGTTGTCGGCCTCTACTCCGGCCAACGCTGCGGCGGAGTAGCCGTTCGCGTCACCGATCGCGCTGCGGTTCGCTCTATGCGTCTGGGGCTCGAGATCGCGGCAATCTTGAGAAAGCTCTATCCCGATCAATTCGATCCCGCGAAGCTTCTCCTGCTGACCGGCAACGCGGAGACCATTCGGCAGCTGCAAGAAGGAGTTTCGCCCGAGCAGATCGAAGCCGGCTGGTCGCACGATCTTTCCGCCTACGACGCCGTTCGCCGCAAGAATTTCCTCTACAAGTAACACTTTCTACCCAAAAGGCAGCAGTCCTTCTCGCTCTCCAATGCGTCCAATCGCCAGCACCCAGACTCCGCTGCCCGTGTTTGTGGCTTGTGGTAAAGTCGCCCGATGCGCATTGTCTCCTTGTTGCCGTCCGCCACAGAAATTCTCTTCGCGCTGGGACTTGATCGCGAAGTGGTCGGGGTGAGCCACGAGTGCGATTTTCCTCCGGCCGCCAAGACCAAACGTGTGGTCATCCAATCCCGAATCCCGCACGGCACCGCGCCCGACGAAATCGATCGCATGGTGCGCGATTACGTGTCGCGCGGCGAGAGCCTGTATTCCGTGGATATCCAAGCGCTGCAAGAGCTGGCGCCCGATCTGATCGTGACGCAGGATCTGTGTCACGTCTGCGCCGCTTCACCCGATGATCTGGCCACCGCGCTGACCCGCTTTGCCGAGCCGCCTGAAGTCCTCAGTCTAAATCCGCAAGACCTTGGTGACGTGTGGCGCGACATCCTCTGGGTGGGCGAGCAGACTTGTCGCGGTCGCGCCGCCGAAACCGTGCTGGAGCAAATCGGCGCGAAACTTGGCGACCTTGAGAAGTCCGTGGTGGAAATATCGGAGCGCCCGCGTGTGGGATTTCTGGAGTGGCTGCAGCCCTTTTACGTCGGCGGACACTGGGTGCCCGAAATGATCGACCTCGCCGGCGGCAAGGATGTCTTCGGCAGCCCGCGTAAACCGTCGTTCCGCGTGAGCCTTCAGGATATCGTCGAGGCCGCGCCGGACATCCTCCTTATTTCTCCGTGCGGCTATGATGCCAAGCAAGCGCGCGACGAATATCGCGCGATGTCGTTCCCCGATCAGTGGAACGCGATTCCGGCGGTCCGCAACGCTCGGGTCTACGCGCTGGAAGCCAACAGTTATTTCGCCCGGCCCGGTCCGCGGCTGGTGACCGGCGTCGAGACGCTCGCGAAGATCTTTCACTCGTCGCTGCAAGTGAGTACCGAGGCCGAGGCGGCGATACTTCCCATTTTCAGAGACCTGCCAACGACGGCGCGTGCGGCGCTGGCCTGAATTCGACTAAATTAAGCGTGCAGTATTTTACTTTCACTGGAGGCGCTACGTGGAACGACGAACTTTTCTGACATCTTCACTCGCGGCGGCTGCGCTGGGAACGATTCCGGCGGCAGCGAGCGCAAAGGCCCATGCCGTGCCGCGGGAAGAGTCGCCCAATCCTGATGCCAAGAAGCGCTTGTACTACGAATTGCGCCGCTATCACCTGAACAGCGGACCGCAGCAGAAACTTTGCGACGAATTCTTCCGCGCCGCGCTGATTCCTGCTCTCAATCGCCTGGGCATCACTCCGGTGGGCGTCTTCAACGTCGCCATCGGCCCCGATTCCCCAACGATGTTCGTCCTTTTGCCCAGCACGTCGCTCGAGACCCTGGTCACCGCCGAAAATCGCCTGGCGCAAGACGCGGAATATCAGAAAGCCGGCGCGGCGTTCCTGAATGCGCCCGCGACCGATCCCGCATTTGTGCGCATGGAAAGCCAGTTGATGCAGGCCTTCGAAAAAATCCCCGGCATCACGCTGCCGAAAGCAACCGCCGGAAATGGCGCGCGCGTTTTTGAGCTGCGCACCTACGAAAGCTCCACCGATCAGGATCACAAACGCAAAGTGGAAATGATGCAGTCCGGAGAGGAAGCGATCTTCGCCAAGGCTGGCTTCAGCCAGGTTTTCTACGGCGACACGCTGATCGGCGCAAGGATGCCGAACCTGACGTACATGCTCAGCTACGAAAGCGTGACCGACCGCGACAAGCTCTGGAAGGCCTTCGCCAACGATCCCGATTGGAAAGCCATGCTAGCCAATCCGCGCTACGCCTTCGAGCAAATCGTCTCGAGCATCAGCAGCACAATTCTACAACCCACGCCCTACTCGCAGATCTAACGTGCGGCTTGCGGATTGCGCGAAGACCACCAGCGATAAAACGGCAAGCCAGCGAGAATGAGCAGAAATCCGATCGAGGAGCGGCCCGGCCGGTCGATCCAGATGTTGAGTGTGAGAGCCAGCGCCCCGGCAACGAAAACTCCCGGCACCCACGGGTAGCCCCAGCAGCGATACGGACGCTGCAATTCCGGCTCGCTGCGACGTAGGCGGAACAGTGCGACCACCGCGAGCCCGTAAAATATCCACGTCGCGAAGATAAAAAGATTGGTGAGTTCCTCGAATGTGCCGGTCAGCGCCATCAAGCTGGCCAATACGCCTTGGAAAATGAGCGCGCGCCCGGGCGTGCGATATTTCGGATGAATCCCGTCGGCGATCTTGAAAAAAATGCCATCGCGCGCCATCGCATACGGCACTCGCGCGCCGCTAAGCACCGAGGAATTCATCGAGCCCAGCGCGGAGATCGCCATCGCCACGGTGATCCAGAACGCCGCGCCACGCCCGGCAACATGCTCCACCACATCCGATGCAATGTGCTGTGAAGCTGCCACGCTTTCGAATGGAAGAATCTTCAGGCAGGCGGCGCTAAAAAGAAGGTAGATGACCGCGACAAGGGAGACTCCGCCGACCAGTGCGCGAGGGAAGTTGCGTTGCGGCTCTTGCACTTCCGAGCCCACCAGGTTCAGATCTTCCCAACCGTCGTAAGCCCACAATGCCGCTGCCAGCGCGGCAAGAAATGCACTGAAGACTCCCGCATTGAGCGTCGAAGGCCACATCGGATCAGGCTGGTGCGAGACGCCCTGGGCCGGCGCGAAAAACGCCACGCCGATCACCATGGCCACCGAGGTGATTTTGATAGCCGTCAGAAACACCTGCACCGCTCCGCCCAGCCGCACGCCCAGATAATTCACGCCGGTCATAACCAGTAACCAGAACACCGCGGCAGGCTGCTCCCAGGTGAAAACGAAATCGTAGGGCTTGATCCAGTGCGTGAGTCCAGGAATCGCGATGTGCACCGTAAAAATCGGCGTAGCGATCACCGGAACAAGGAAGCCGAGAAAGCGCACCAGCCCCGCCGCGATCGACGACATTGACGAAGGCCGGCCGACGATCGAGTGCATCCAGCCAAAAAGGAAACCCCACACCGGACCGAATCCGCGCCGCAGGTAAGCGTACTCGCCGCCGGCCTCTGGAATCGCAGCGCCCAGCTCGGCGTAGGAGAGCGCGCCGAAAAGGGAAAGGATTGCGCCGACGATCCACGCCGCGAAAACTACCGAAACGAAGCGCCCCTCGCGCGCCATCTCCGCCGGCTTCAGGAAAATTCCTGTACCGATCATCGTGCCGACGACAATCGCGCCCGAAGCCCACGCGCCCAGGCCGCGCACCAGCTCCAATCGTTTTTCGCTCATGCGTCTCCACCGGTGCGCTGCTCGTTTCCGCTTGCCGGATTTCTCGTCTGGACCCGGCTTGCTAGCGCGCCGACCAAAAAGGTGACCAGCGCGCCGATCATCACGTACCAGGTAAACGCGACGTGCGTAAATCGATAGACGATTAGAATCGCCGCGAGCCCGGTGAACATGCCGACGAGTGCGCCGCGCGCGTTCGCCTCACGATCCAACGTTCCTAGCAGAAACAATCCAAGCAGACTGCCGAAGGGCAGCGATGCCACCGTCAGACCGGTCTCCAGCAAGGGTCCCCACTTCACCAGCCCGAACGCCATTAGCACCAATCCCCACAACAGCGTGGCGCGGCGCGAAAGCCTCAGAAATTTTTCCGGATTTGCCGAGTGCCCACGTAGTCGCGAGAAATCCAGAATGCTGGACGCCGCCAGGGAATTCAGCGAACCGCTGGCGTTGGACATGGCCACCGCAAGAATCGACGCCAACAGCAGGCCTGCCAGTCCGGGCGGCATCTCGCGCACCAGAAAAAGGGGCAGGATGCGGTCGGTGCGTTCTCCGGGCGCCAGCAGCGGCCAGTGTTGTGCGAAAACGAAAAGCAAAACGCCGATGAGCAGGAACACCGTGAATTGCACCAGCACAATCACGCCGCTGGTGAGCAGCGCTTTGCGGCTGTCGCGCTGGTCGCGCGCTGCTAGCAGCCGCTGCACGATCGTCTGATCCGTGCCATGGCTCGCCATAGTCAGGAACGCTCCGCCGATCAGACCTGACCAGAACGTATAGCGAGTCGCCCAATGAAACGAAAAATCGAGCACCTGCAATTTGTGCCCGGCAACGCTGGCAGCCTGCGTGATTTCGCTCCAGCCGCCGGGAATCCGGTGCAACAACGTGAACAGCGTGACCGCGCTTCCCGCCAGGTACAGCAGCAATTGCGCGACGTCGGTCCAGATTACCGCCTTCATCCCGCCTTCGAACGTATATAGGATGGTGAGCGCAATGACCACCAGCACCGCGATGTGTTCCGATGTGCCCAGCACCACGCTTACCACCAGCGCAATCGCGGAAACGCGCACGCCTTCGGCTAGCGCTCGCGTGATCAGGAAAGTCGTTGCGGCAACGGCACGCATGCGCTCCCCGAAGCGCTTCTCGATCACCGCATACGCCGTGAAGAACTCTCCTCGAAAATAACCGGGGAGCAGCAGAACCACGATGAGGGCCCGGCCGATCAGATATCCAAAGACCAGCTGCAGGAACGTCAGATTTCCCGCGTAGGAAATCGCCGGTGTCCCGATGATTGTCAGCGTCGACGTTTCCGTGGCCACGATCGAAAACGCCAGCGCCCACCACGGTGCCGACCGTCCACCCAAAAAATAATCCCGCGCCCCTTGCTGGCCGCGACGAAAATAGATTCCCAGCGCCGTCACTGCCAGCAGGTAAGCGATGACAATCGCAAGGTCCACCAAATGGATGCGCATCGGGTCAGGATTATACTTGCAGCCGCCTCTTTCCCGGTGCTGTAGCTCAGGCCTTCAGGCCTGGGTGTTTAGACCCTACGCCGGCACCACCAAAGGTCGAAGCCCAGCCCGCCCAGCCCGCGCCGTAGCAACAATTCGCCGACGCCCGGCTTGCATCCCGCCGCCCGATCGAAAAATCCTCACCCCTGAAGGGGTAAGCTACAGGCAACCAACTCTCGTGCCCCGCGCTCACCGCTCCGGAATCGACTATCCTTCTCTTATGCCTCTTATGCGCTGCGTGTTGGGATTCGACGGTGGCGGCACCAAAACGGATTGCGTCCTGATGGACGAAACCGGCACGGTACTGGCGCGCACGCTTTCCGGCCCTTCCAATCCCTCCCGCGTTAGTCTCAACATGGCTGTCACCGCCCTCATCGACGCCGCGGAGCAATCGCTGAAAATTTCCGCGAAGACCGCGGCCGACATCGCCGCAATCCACGCTGGAATCGCCGGCGTCGGCGCTGCCGGAGCAATTCTGGAAGTCGCTATGCTCCTGAAAAATAAATTCCCGGCCGCGGATGTGACCATCGACAGCGATCTGCACGTCAGCCTCGCTGCCACCCAGGAAATCCCCAGCATTCTGGTGATCGCAGGTACCGGATCGGCGGTGATCGGCAGAAGCGCGCCCGAAACCCTGGCGCGCGAAGGCGGCCTCGGACCGATCCTTGGTGACCCCGGGAGCGCTTACGACATCGGCCGCAAAGCCGCCACGCTCGGCCTCCGGCAACATTTGCAAGGCGAGACTTCATTTCTCGGCAGCGAAATTCTTCGCGGGCTGAACTGCAATTGGCGCGAGCTGCAAAAGTGCATTCGCACCAACGCCGACGGCGTGCTGCCGAAGATTTTCCCCATCGTCACCAATGCCGCTAACCAGGGCGACGATTCCGCGCGAATGATTCTGAATTCCGCCGCCGAAGAACTCTCGGAGCTCGTCGTCCGCGTCATTGAACGCCTGCATCTACGGGCACATCCGTTCTTTTTGGCCAAAACCGGCGGCGTCTTCGGACGCAGCGCGTTCTTCGACGATCACTTTGATGCCCTGGTCCGCAAAATCGCGCCGAATGCCCGCATCGGACCGCTGCCTCAAACCGTTGCCGAATTTGCCGCGCGCACCGCTGTCGCAGGCCTGCGCAACACGGTGAAGCATGCCGGCGGCTGAGCCGCTTTGAACTTACGTGGATTCTTCTTCCCAGGATCGCGAACGTGCGCTCGCTGCCGGCAGCGAGGAAATCACCGCGCTGCTCCAGCATCCCGCTGCAGCCGTGCTGCTCGCTCTGCTGGACAATCCCGCTCTTGATGAAACCCAGCTCTGCTTACTCCTCGAACGTAAGGATCTTCCCGGCGAGGTCCTGGAGGAAATCTCACGCCGCAAGCCGCTGCTCAAGAACTATCGCGTAAAGCGGGCCCTGGCATTTCATCCGCGTGCGCCGCGGCTGGCGACCCTGCGCCTCATCCGCGAACTGTACCTGATGGACCTGGTGCAACTCACGCTGTTCCCCGGCACTGCCGGTGAAATAAGGCGCAATGCCGAAGACCAACTCGTCGCTCGCCTTCCGCAGCTTCCTCTCGGACAGAAAATCACCCTGGCGCGCCGAGGGCCCGCGCGTGTCGCGGGCGCGCTCCTCGCTGAAGGCCATCCTCAGGTCCGTGCGGTGGTTCTCGACAATGCCTACTTGACCGAGGCGCAGATTCTGAAAGTCCTCTCGCGCGAGAAAATTTCTCCCGACGTCGTGCGAGAAATCGCGCGGCACCGCAAATGGTCCACCATCTACAACGTTCGACTCGCGCTGGTGCGCCATCCGGGCTCGACGCTTTCCTCGGTGCTTTCCTACTTGCCGGAGCTGACGGTTTCCGATTTGCGTGAACTTGCCGCTCCGGGAATCGTGCCTGAAAGCCTGCGCAAATATCTGCAGGCGGAAATTCAACGGCGATTTCGAGCTGATGAAAGCTCCAGTGATGATAGCGCTCCCAGTAGTCGCGGCCAGTTCGGGAGCGAATAAAAGCAGGCCGCTCGCCGCGGATGCTGCAGCGTGAGACGCGGTGTTTACCAATGAGTTATATATATAGAAATTAAAATGTCTGTTTCCCTGTTTCGCGCCGCGCGAACCAAGCGTATGCTTAGCCCGCGGCAGCGGCAGCCGATGCAACAGCGCCGCGCTTTGGGAACCTTGGCAGGGGGAGCAGGACGATGGGAACCGGGGATCGTCCATCTCGCCGACTCGAACGCCGCTGGGCGCCGCGCTACTGCTTTCAAGCCCCGCTGGAAATTGAGTGGGGCTCCGCGGTGTTGCGTGGCAGCATCCGCGACATCAGCTCCAACGGCATGTTCATTGAGTCCGCCGATCCCCTCTGGGTCGGCGCCGGATTTAGCGCTCAAATCGCCCTCGATCACCCGGTAAAGATCGACTGCTTCGTGAAACGCGTGGAACCTGGCCGAGGCATGGGTGTGGCCGTCAGCGTCACCGACCAGACCCACCAGCAGCGCTTTCAGGATTTGCTCCAGTCGCTCTCCACCAATAGTCCTTGACCTCGTTTTATACTAAAGTCGTGACCCGTTCCGCGGTGGTGTTGGCCGTGGACCTTCGCGGTTGCCACAGGCTACGGTCGTTGCGTTTCACCAGGGGCTCTGGCAGCTTCGCGATCACCGGAAACGATGACCCGTTGCCTTGATTGCGGATCCGAACGAATCACCGATCAATGCCCGTCGTGCGGCCTGACCTCCGCCGCTGCCGAGGTGATGTTCCGCCGCCGGTTGGTTTTCCGCACCGGTGTATTTCTGCTCGGCTCGCTGCTGTTTCCGTACGTCAGCCAGATTTATCCGCCGCTGGATCTCGACCTCATGCTGGTCTTTTTTGGCGTGATTTTCTTCGGGGTGTTGTTTCTCGCGGTCACGATCGAGCGCCGCGCTCGCGATGGCAAGGAAGTGGAAATACTCAAACGTATCTATTCCGGCTTCATCCCGCTTCCCTGGATTCTGGCCGCCACGCTGCTTGTGAACGGTCGCGCCGATTCCAAGAAAAACCTGACCTACTACCCGAGCATTGTGGAAAGCCGCTTCAACATGAAGGGTCTCGTGCGCGGCAGTCGCAGGCTGCTGGTAAAATCCTGGCGCCCGGGACAGCATATCGAGCGTCTGGCGGTCGACATGGACGATTTCGATCGCTTTCGCGATGGCGACGCCGTGGAAGTGGCGGTCGAGCCCGGCGCGCTGGGAATTCCCTGGTACTACGGCGTGTATCGCCGCTGAACGCCCTAAGGATCGCCGAAGAACCTCAATCGATCCCGAACATCAATCGAACATCTTCAATACGCCGGCTTGCCGTTGGCCAACCGCGGTATCTGGATGTCCAGGAAATTCCCTGACGTTCCAAAACGAAAACGTACGCGTTGCATAGGGCCTACGTCGCGCACTTTCCAATCGGAAGTCTCGATCGGCTGTGTGGGAGTATCGGCGGGAGCCCACTCGGCGTTTTCTCCCTGAATCTTTACCGTGCTGGGGTCGATTTCGAACACTTCTTGCTCCTGTACGTTCACCAGCAAGTAGCGTCTCCACAGCCGCAGCAGCAGTAAGCCTTTCTTATCGCCGTGAAACATGTTCCAGGAAGCCGGGGCATCATCGTTGTAGCGCACGATCGCAAATTGCACCGGTTTCCAGACGGCCTTCTCTCCCGCCGCCCGCAAAACGCCGCCCGCTGCGCCAAGCAGCAGCAGGGTAACAGCCAGAAGTCGCATCATTCGCAAATCAAGCGTTGGGCGCAAATGCGGGAAACCTCGCTGGAATTAAGTTCATGATCAAGCGCACGCTGCGTGTCGGTAAGCGTTGGTGAGTTTACGATGCGGTCGGGATCGCAGCAAGCCAGGTCCCTTTCTGCATCTCGATCACGAATCTAGCGGACTGTGCCAACAGCGGAGGCGGGCAGCGGTTCATGCCCTGGAGCGACTGGCAGGCTCACTTCTGAGCCCGCGCCGGGACGCGAGTTCGGCGCATTCTTTTCCTGTTTGGCCTCACTCTTGGAGAAAACGATGGCCGTCAGCAGCATGGCGGTAAACGTGACGATCAGCAGCCCGGCTTGCCGCCAACCGCTGAGCATCGCGGCATTACCCATCAGCGTGAGCCCGGCAAAGCAGAACAGCAGGTGCACGCAAAACACCTGCAGCGACGATTGCCCCATGAGCACCAGCGGGCGGATCGCCAACGGCTTCAGAAACGTCTGCGAGAAAATCAGCAGGGCGGCGACCGCGATGAAGTTGAGCAGCCGCAAAGGTCCCAGGTGCCACTTGTCGAACAAGAATTCCAAGTTGCCGAGGGCCAGCCCGTGAGAGATGGCGTGGCGCAATTCAAACGCCGCGGAAACCACCAGCACTGCCGGAATGACGGCGAACTTCGCCCACTGCTCGATGGGCAGGTTATTCTGGCCCCAGCGGACACCGAGCCACACACCGGAAATCCAAAGCAGCTGCCAGGCCCACAGGTCGAACGATCCCATTTCATTAAGCGGGATATGCAAAGGGATATAGCGGCTCACGAAGCCGTGTTCGGCGTGGCGGAAACCGAACTGCGCGAAAAGCCACATCGCACTGGCGGCGATCAGAATGGGCTTCCAGCCGATGCGGCGCGAAAGCAGGAGCGCCACCGAGGTAAACACCAGAAAGATGATGTACATCGGCAAAATATCCAGCAACGGCGGGCGATAGATCAGCAACGCTGCTTCCGTTACGGCCTGCCTGGCTCCGGCCATGAAATAAAAATCCAGCAGATTGTGCAGGCCCGGCCGGTTACCACGCGACGCGATGGGCACGGCCACCAGAAACGCGAACGCCAGCAGCAGCGCATGATAACCGTAGAGGCGCAGCGTACGCGTCCAAAGCTTGAAGGTCATGGCGCGATATCCGTCGTGTTGCGCCATCCGATAGTAGATGCGCCCGGTAAACAGCGCAGACAGGAAGATGAAGCCTTCAGCGGCGGAGATGAATCCGAAGGGCTGGTTGACGTACGTGCTGGCCATGGTCGGCAGATGCGTCAGGGTGATCCACACCAGCATCAGCCCGCGCACAGCGTCAAGTTCCAGGCGGCGACCCATGCTCCTTAGATACCCAGCCGCGCGCTAAAGTTTCCCTGGCGCGAAAAGCGCGGCATTCAGAGTGCGTGAGTGGACCCGCGATGTAGACCAGCGATTTATGAGAGCCGAAGGCGGACTTCTTCAGCTCCGTGCAGGAAGCTAGCCGATAAAAATTTCCAACTGAAGTTTTGAGCCAAAAACGATTGTTGAGAGAGCAGGATCTGCAATGACGAGGTCGACAGAATCGCTGCGTTACGCCGACACGCAGGCGCGCAAACTTACTGCTCGCCGACGGGCGCTGGAGGTTTGTCGATGCCGCCTCCGCTCCCGCCACTGCCACCCGAACCGCCAGAGCGGCCGCTGCCGCCACTACCGCCGGACGCGCCACCGCTGCCGCTTCCGCCGCCACTCTGACTGCCGCCGCCACTTTGACTGCCGCCGCCACTTTGACTGCCGCTACCAGAACCGCCGGCAGCCCCGCCACCCGCGCCGCCGCCTGCCGAACGGCCGGTCATCACACTTCCGCTCGCAGAATCAAAGGCATGATTTGTAGATCCGCTGAAAGCATAGAGAACAGCGACGGCGACAATGGCGATTCCAACAACCAGGAGGGCGTATTCCGCGGCATCTTGTCCAGACTGCTGTCGCCAGAGCCGTTTGAGGGTTATCAGCATGGCAACACCTACTTCGGTGGGAGAAAGCTAGACATTAGACGTGAGAAAAAACTACCGGAAAGAAAGTACCACAGCGATAGGACAAGTCAATAAGAGTTAGCTGATGCCTGTGGATGGATTTGGGAGACATACCCCGCCCCGGCGTTTTTACGTAACGATATCATTCTATAGGGCTTAGTCGTTGGTTTGGCGCAAGCGCCAGCAAGCAATTAAGGATACGATTCTATGGGAGTTAGCCTCACCGTGGGAGCTCACTCCTTCACGGTCCATGCTGGAGTCCATGACACTGTAACTTATTGAGGAAAGGTGGGTTGCGAACGTAACGCGAAACGAGTGCGTCACTCGTATCGCAGGGCGGTTAAGGGATCTACCTGCATGGCTCGGCGTGCAGGGATGTAGCACGCGGCGAGAGAGACGATGGCGAACAAGAGGGCGACGGCGGCGAAATCGAGGGGATCGGTGGCACTGACGCCATAAAGCAGAGAACTCAGGAAGCGCGTGAGTCCAAAGGCGGCGGCGAGTCCTGTGGCAACGCCTAGTAAGGTCAGCGAGAGGCCTTCTTTCAGGACGAGTCGCAAGATATCAGCGCGCTGAGCGCCGAGCGCGAGGCGAATGCCGATTTCGCGGGTGCGCTGTCCGACGAAAAAGGCGATGACGCCATAGATGCCGACGATGCCGAGAACTAAAGCGAGTCCCGCGAACGCGGCGAAGAGCGAGGTTACCGATCGCGGGGCGTCTGCCGCGGTTGTCAGAATGGCATGCATGGAGCGCACTTCCGCCACCGGAGCTTCCGGATTCAGGGACGATACCAGCGCACGAAGTGGCTGCTCCAAGCGGTCACTCATGGTCGAACGGATGACGAGGGTCATGGTCGCGGGGATGGCGCCGTTCTCGAGCGTCGCCCCGGGTCCGTAGGGAACATAAAACGCACCCTGCATGAAGTCAGGCACGTTCTCGCGCAAATTCTGTCCGCGGACATCGGCAACTACGCCGATGACCGTGCGCCAGTCCTGCTGGCCGACAAAACGCAGGTGCTTTCCGACGGGGTCCTGACCGGGCCACAAACCGCGCGCCGTTTCGGAGCTGAGGAGCACGACAGGAGGATTTCCGGTGGCGTCTGCTTCGGTGAACTCGCGGCCGCGGAGAACCGGGATGCGCATGGCGCCAAAATAACCGGGAGAAACGGAGTTGAGCCAGAGAAGCGGCGCAGGCTCAGCAGATTCTCGCGGGCGGCCTTCGAGTTCGATGGAGCGTTTGTGCACGCGACCGCCGAGCGGAAGAGTGCTGATGAACGCGGCAGTGTCCACACCGGGAAGCGAGCGCGTCTGGTTGAGGAGATTGCGATAAAACGAAAAACAGCGGTCGGGATCATTGCAAAACGATTGCGTTGGAGTGATGCGCGCCGTCAGCACGTTTTCGGAGCGGAAGCCTGGATCGATGTGCGAAAGGGCCCATAAGCTGCGGATCAGAAGGCCAGCTGCGGAGACGAGCAGCACCGCGAGGGCGAGCTCGCTGACAACCAGGGCGCTGCGCAAACGGCGCGCTCCGGCATGTGTCGAGCCGCGCGAGCCTGATTTGAGCGATTCGGTGAGCTCGGTGCGCGAGGACTGAAACGCCGGCGCGACGCCGGAGATGATTCCGGTCAACACGACGAGCGCGGTGGTGAAAACAAGAACGCGCCAGTCGATGGCGACGTCGGCGAGGCGCGGAGTACCCGCTGGAAACGCGGAGCGGAGCACCGAGAGCCCAGTGGAAGCGATGAGTAAGCCAAGTGCGCCGCCAAGTGCGGACATGAGGACGGCTTCGGTGAGAAGCTGGCGAACAACGCGATGCCCCGCGGCTCCCAGCGAGGTACGGATGGCAATTTCTTTTTCGCGTACTGAAGCGCGAGAGAGCGTGAGGTTGGCGACATTGGCGCAGGCGATCAGGAGAACAAGAGCGACAGCCGCGAGCAAGATTAGCAGGCGGTCGCGGACATCGCTGACGAGGCCGGTTTGCAGAGAGACTACGGTAACGCCGGAGTTCCAGGCATCAGGCATGGTCCAAGGGAAGAGTTTGGCGACGCGGGATTGAAACAGGGCGATCTCCGCGGCGGCTTGCTGCCGGGTGGCTCCCGGCTTCAAGCGGGCGATGATCGGCATGAAATCGCCAGCCCAGAAGCTGGGAATGTTGCGCGAATCGATGTCGAGAGGAACCCAGACTTCGGACTTTGGCGAAGGGAATCGAAAATCGGCGGGCATGACGCCGACGATCTGACGGGGGATACCTTCCAGATTGATCACGCGACCGATCACCGCGGGATCGGAAGCGAATTGGCGCTGCCAAAGCGCGTGACTCAGAATGACGAAACTGTTCTGGCCGGCAAGATCTTCCCCTGAGCGGAATGTGCGGCCGATCTTGGCTTCCGCGCCGAGGACTGAAAACAATTCCGCCGAGACGGGAGTGCCAGTCAAGCGAACCGGCTCGCCAAGGCCGGTGAGATTAAATTCGTAGCCTTCCACATAGGCGGCGACATCCATCGTGCGGACCTGCTGGCGCATGGCGGCGAATCCGCCTTTCGGATAGAAGCCGGTAATGGAGACCAATTGCTCCGGATGGGCATAGGAAAGCGGGCGCAACAAGATTCCGCTGACCAAACTAAAGATGGCGGTGTTGGCGCCGATGCCCAGCGCCAGCGTGAGCACCGCGATGAGCGCGAAGCCGGGATTCTTTCGCAGCATCCGCGCAGCGAAGCGCAGATCCTGCAAGAGATTTTCGAGCCAGAGCCAGCCCCACTGATCGCGGGTTACGTGTTCGATCAGCGCAACGTTGCCGAATTCGCGGCGTGCGGAGCGCTGGGCTTGTTCGGGGGATTCTCCGCGGTCGATGCGATCGCGGGTGGCCATCTCAAGATGGGTATGGAGTTCGTCTGCGAGATCGCGTTGTTTGTTTGGCCTTGGCTGCCACTGAGGATCCATTGGCATCTCCGTTCAGACTTCGAGCTACTCGTAGCGCAGAGCTACCGTCGGATCGACGCGCATGGCGCGACGGGCTGGAATGTAGCAAGCGGCTAGCGCGACAAACGTCAGGATCACCGCGACGCCCGCAAAGGTAATGGGATCGGTCGGGCTCACGCCGTACAACATGCTGGCCATGAGCTGAGTGAGGCCGAGCGATACGGTAATGCCGATGGCGATGCCGACCAGGGCCATGCTCACGCCGTGACCCAGCACCAGCCGCAGCACGTCGGAATGACCGGCGCCCAGGGCCACGCGAATGCCGATCTCGCGGGTGCGCTGCCCGACGAGATAGGAGATGACGCCGTAGATGCCCACGCTGGAAAGCAAGAGCGCGAGTCCCGCAAACACACTGAACAGGATCATCGAGAAGCGCCGCGCCGCCAGCGAGGCAGCGACAATGTCATTCATAGTTTGCGGCTGGTAGATCACCTGCTCGGCATTGATTTGCTGATTGGTACGCCGAAGCGACGCGAGCAGCGTGGCAACGGGCTGATCGGAGCGCACCATCAGAAAAGTGCCGCCGCCTCCGGGTACGTTGGCCATGTAGTCATCGGACATCTGCAGGCAGGTCAAATAGAGCTGCGCGCGCAAGGATTGCGTGAGATCGGAGTCCAGGCCCCACTGATTGACGTGGCCTACGACGCCGACGATCTGCACTCGAGTTCCGTCAGAAGTGAGATCCAGGAAGTTCAGGCGAAGCGTTTTTCCAACGGCGTCTTCGCTGCCGAAATATTTGCGGGCAAAAACCTCGTCCACGACAGCGACGATCGGTGAGTGATTGTCGTCATGGGTGTTGAAAAAGCGCCCGCGGAGAAGCGGAATACCCATTACGCGGAGATAGCCCGGCTCGACAATGTAGTTGAGCGTCCACTTCATGTCCGCGTCATTCGCGGGCTTAGGCTCTCCATCGATCCAGAAGGTGCGGTCGTCTTCAGAGCTGAGAGGAACAGCGCCCCAGGACTGCGACACCGCCTGAACTCCCGGAGTCTGTGCAAATTTCGAGTCGAGCTCGCGAACGTAGGCACGGACCGCTTCCGGAGAAGACGCAGTCTTCAGCATGGAGGGCGGAAAGGCGAGTCCGAAGGTGAGTACGTGATCGGGGCGGAAACCAGGGTCAACGTTCCAAAGCGCGGCAAGGCTGCGAATCGTGAGTCCGGCGCCGATCAGGAGGATCAGGGCCATAGCCATCTCCAGGACGACGAACACGGACTGGGCACGCTGGCGGCCGGCGCTGGAGCCGCGGCCTGTTTCTTTGAGACTTTCCTGGAGGCGCGGATCGGAGGTTTTGAGGGCCGGCGCGAGGCCGAAGAGGATGCCGGCGAGCAACGAGATGCCCATGGTGAAGAGTAAGACGCGAGTGTCGATGGAGATTTCGGCGGCGCGCGGCAATTGCTGCGGGAGAATGCTGAGCGTCGCGGCAGTGGCCCAATGCGCGAGGAGAAGTCCGAGGCCGCCGCCCGCGATGGCCAGCAGGATACTTTCGGTGAGCAATTGGCGGATCAGGCGTCCGTGACCCGCGCCTAACGCAGCGCGGATGGCAAATTCGCGCGATCGACCGGTAGACCGGGCGAGCAGCAAATTAGCGACGTTGACGCAGGCGATGAGAAGCACGAAGCCAACGGCGCCGAGGAGCACGAGCAATGTGGGTTGTACGTCGCCAAGCATGTCCTGGCGCAGCGGGATCAAGCTGGCGCCAATGTTGTTGTTGGTATCAGGAAATGCCGCAGAGAGATTGCGGGAAATACGGTCCATGTCGGCGACGGCCTGATCGAAGGTTACGCCTGGTTTGAGACGGCCGATGCCGTGAATGCCGAGGCCTGCGCCGCGGCGATTGAGCAACGGATTGCTCCACTGGCCGATGGGCACATAGACCTCGGTGATGTTGGCGGACCGCAGGAAGAGATCGAAAGAGGCGGGAATGACTCCGACGATGGTGTAGTCCTTGCCATCGAGGGTGAGGGCCTGGCCGAGGACGTGGGGAGAGGAGCCGAGTTTTCGCTTCCACAGGCCGGCACCGATGATGGCGAGCGGCGGTCCGCCGATGACGTCTTCACCCGGGGCGAAGGTGCGGCCGAGTACCGGCTGAACGCCCAGCACGGAAAAAAAGTCCGAGGAAATAAATTGCGCGCGCACCTGCTCGGGCTCGCCGCGGCCGGTAAGGCTGTAAGCATAGCCGCGAGCGATGGCCATGGCGGAGAAGGTGTTGTTGTCCTTTTGCCAGTCGCGGAAATTGGGATAGGAGATGGAGCCATTTTTGAAGTTGGGCTTGCTTTCGTGGAGGGTGATGAGCTGGTCGGGGTTGGGATAGGGAAGAGGATTCAGGAGAACGCCGTTGACCATGGAGAACAGGGAAGTGTTGGCACCGATGCCAAGAGCCAGGGTCAAGATGGCGATGAGGGTGAAGCCCGGATTCTTGCGGAGGGTGCGCCCGCCGAAGCGTAAATCCTGAAGAAATTCTTCGCGCCAGAGCCAGCCCCATTGTTCGCGGGTGACGTGTTCGATCAGGGCGACGTTGCCGAATTCGCGGCGGGATGCTTGTTCGGCCTCCTGCGGCGATGCGCCGCGATCAAGACGATCCTGCTTGGCCATTGCAAGATGGCCGGCGAGTTCGTCTTGGAGTTGGCGTTGTTTGTCTTGACTGCGCCGAGAGAAAAAATCCATCGTGCATCTCCGTTGAGACTTCGAGTCTTAGCAAACATCATGCTGCGCTGTTGCCACGCCAAGACGCATCGGCCCGGAAGGGGAATAGCCCTTCCCCTACGGGAGCGTCAGGAGTTACTCGTAGCGCAGTGCGACCATGGGATCGACCTGCATGGCGCGCCGCGCCGGAATGTAAGACGCCGACACGGCGACGAATATCAGCAGCACGCCTACGCTCACGTAGGTGAAGGGATCGGTGGAGCCGATGCCGTAGAGCAGGCTGGTCATCAGGCGAGTGAGCAACAATGCGCCGATGAGCCCGGCGAACACGCCGGCGAGCGCGAGCTTGGCGCCCCGGCCGACGATCAGCATCAGCACTTCACTGCGACGCGCGCCCAGAGCCATACGAATGCCGATTTCGCGGGTGCGCTGCGCGACGGAGTAAGAGATAACGCCGTAGATACCGATGGCGCCGAGGATTACGGCGAGGGCGGCGAATATGACAAAGAGAGAGGCAGTAGAACGCGTTCCGGCGACGGCTTCGCGAACCCAACCGCTGAGTGTTTCGACCTGGCTGACGGGCACGTCGCCGTTGAGGCTGGAGACGATGGCCTGAAGTTCGCTGCCGACCTGGCTTTGCTCTTCGGTGGTGCGGATCACCAAGGTCATTTCCGCGGGCGCGGCTTCGGGCCCGCTACCGTTGAGTGCATGAGCGCCATACATGGTGTAGAACTCGCCGTCCAGCCACTCGGCCATATTTTGCGTCATGTTGTATTCGCGAACGTCACCGACGACACCGACAATCGTCCACCAGGTATCGAGCCATCGCGGCTTGATGTGCTCGCCGATCGGCGATTTGCCGGGCCAAAAACGCTCTGCCGTGGACTTGCTGATCAACACGACGCGTTGCGCGCTCGGCGCACCGTCGGCTTCGGCCAGACCACGGCCTTGCAGCAGCGAAATTCCCATGATCCGCAAATATTCGGGGGTGCAGACGCGCTCCATCAGCATCGGAACGTGAGCGCCCGGTGCAACCGGCCGGGCCTCGATGTCGGATGGAATGGTGTCCCAGGCGCCGGTGAGCGGGAGACCGTTGACGGTGGCAACGTCGGTTACGCCGGGCACCGCGCGCACACGTTCCACCAGGTCGCGATAGAACATCTGGCAGCGTCCAGCTTCTGCGCAGAACGATTGGTTAGGAGTGACGCGCGCGGTCAGGATTTTTTCGGCGCGAAAGCCGGGATTGGCGTTCGACAAGTTCCAGAGGCTCTTGACCAAGAGTCCGGCGGCGATGACGAGAACGACCGATAGACCGACTTCGCCTGCGACGAGCAAGCTACTGAGGCGGTGGGTGCCGGAAATGCCGCCACGGTCGCCGGTTTTCAGAGCTTTGGTGAGATTGAGCCTGGAGGTGCCGCCGACGGGCGCGAGGCCGAAGATAATTCCCGTGGCGATCGAAAGCAGCGCGGTGAAAAGTAGGACGCGGGAGTCGACGGTGACCTCGGCGAGGCGCGGCATGTCCGCCGGGAGCATGGACTTCAAAATTTGGAGACCGTAGATTGCTGCGCCGAAGCCGAGCGCGCCGCCGAGTAGGGAAATGAGCACGCTCTCGGTCATCAGCTGGCGAGCGATTCTCCAGCGGCCGGCGCCCAGAGCGCTGCGGAGCGCGATTTCTTTCTGCCGCGTGGTGGCGCGGGCGAGCAGCAAGTTGGCGACGTTGGCGCAGGCGATCAGGAGTAACAGGCCGACGGCGCCGAGAAGGAGCAGGAGGCGTTCACGGACATCGCCGACGAGCAGTTCATGCAGCGGCGCGATGCTGACTTTTTGCCAGGTGTCGTCTGGCATGCGCCAGGCGTAGGAGGCCAACACTTGAAGGCGAAGCTGCTTGATTTCCGCGCGAGCCTGCTCGACAGTGGCGCCGGGCTTCAGCCGGGCGATGATGGGCATGTAGCTGCTGCCCCAATAGTCGCCGATTTTTCGGGGATCGAGATCGAGGGGAACCCAGAGCTCGGTTTTCGGCGAGGGCCAGCGAAAGCTCGCGGGCATCACGCCGACGACCTGGCGATTGACGTTGTCGAGAATGATGGAGCGGCCGATGATGTTGGGATCGCTGGAGAAGCGGCGTTCCCACAGGGAGTGGCTGAGGATTACGACGTTCTCGTTGCCTGGTTGATCTTCGCCCTCCTGGAATACTCTGCCTCGCGCGGCTTGCGTGCCGACAGTGCTGAACCATTTCGCGGAAACCGATGTGCCGGTGAGTCGCACCGGCAAATCTTTCCCGGTGAGATTGAATTCAGTGCTGTCGGTGTTGGCGATGATGTCCATGGTGCGGCTGCGATCGCGCAAGATCGCGAAAGCGCCTTTGGGAAAGTAGATAGTGGCGCCTACCAGACGGTCGGGTGCCGGGAACGGCAGAGGTTGCAGCAGGACGCCGTTGACGAGGCTGAAGATGGCGGTGTTTGCGCCGATGCCAAGGACCAGGGTGAGAACGGCGATGGCGGTGAAGCCGGGATTGCGGCGCACGATGCGTAGGCCGTAGCGCAGGTCTTGGCCGAGTTCGTGGAGCCAGATCCAGCCCCATTGGTCGCGGGTGACGTGTTCGACCAGCGCGACGTTACCGAATTCGCGGCGGGCGGAGTGCTTGGCGTCTGCCGCGGATTCGCCGCGCTCGATGCGATCGTGGGTGGCCATGTCGAGGTGAGCGCGAATCTCCTGCTGCAGTTCCTGTTCCTGCTTGCGACGACGTGTGGGAATTTTCACGCTTCGCTCTCCCTCTTGGCGGGGTCGAGGACGCCGGCGATGGCGTCGGAGAGCTGGGACCAGCGCGAACGCTCCGCGAGCAGATGCTTTTTTCCGGCGGTGGTCAGGCGGTAGACGCGTACGCGCTGCTTGTTTTCGGAAAGCTTCCAGTCGGCGGCGATCATTTTTTGGCGCTCGAGGCGGTGGAGAGCCGGATACAGGGAGCCGGTGTCGACCTGGAGGATGTCGTTGGAGTTGGCTTTGATAGCCTGGCTGATGCCGTAGCCGTGGCTGGGGCCCCAGCGGAGGGTCTGCAAGACCAGCAAATCGAGAGTGCCCTGCAGCAGCTCGATGCGATTCTGATAGCGATTGGTCATGCGCGGGCCCCCTTGGGAGTAGAGTCTCTACATCCTGCATGTAGGACGTCTACACCCATGGAAGAGTTCAGCATTCTTTTTGCCGATTTCTCGGAGAGAGGCAAGTGTCTGGCGGGAAAGCTTTTAGGTCGCGGAGCCGGAAGGGGGGAAGCAGCGAGGTTGACCGATTCTGGGACGATTGGCGGCGGAACCGGACACCCAGATTGTCGGCGAAACGGCGAAATTCGTCGGCTTGGCTTCTGGACTTCAGGTCTCGAATTGGAGGAACCTGTGGCGTGCCACCTCGGAACCCTTTCGCATGAAGCAACGGTTAGGCGATGTCGCGACTTCTCTTGTAGTGATCGTGATCGTGGCGCTTGGCGCGCGCTTGGCGTTTGCCTGGGATCAGGCGCGGAAGATTCCGCATGAGGCGCTGGCCAGGGCTCCGTTTGAGCAGGAAACCGGGAGCATCGCGCACGCGCTGGTTACGGGCAAAGGGTTCAGCAATCCATTCCTGAAGGATACCGGTCCGACGGCTTGGCTTACTCCCGTCTATCCCTTCCTGGTGGCGGCGACGTTCAAAGTTTTTGGAGTGTTCACCCTGTCGTCTTTCTTCTTCCTGGTTTTTTTCAATGCGATTTGTTCGTCGGCCGTGTGCGTGCCTCTGTTCTATGTCGGGAAACGGGTCGTGAGCGCCGGCGCGGGGGCGCTTGCGGCCTGGTTATGGGCGGTGTTTCCCAGCGCGGCGATGATGCCATTCGAATGGATTTGGGATACGTCGCTGACTGCATTGCTGGCGGCGGCCCTTCTGTGGGCCACGCTTGAGCTTGCCGAACGCGAGCGTCCGCTCACCCGCGATTGGCTACTGTATGGTCTGTTCTGGGGTCTTGCGTTGATGGTGAACCCTTCCGTGGGCTCGCTCTTGCCGTTCTATTTGGGCTGGGCGGCTTATCGTTGGCGAAAGCGGGAAGCAGCCCGATCCGGCGCAGCGACGACGCGGGTTTCCTTACTCGCCAAACCTGCGGTTGCGCTCGGTGTGACAATTCTCTGCTGCGTGCCGTGGACGGTCCGCAACTATGCGGTCTTTCACCGACTCGTTCCGTTGCGTTCGAACTTTCCACTCGAGCTGTATATCGGCAACAACGAAAACTACGACGACAAACGTCCGCGGTGGCCGCCTCCGATCACCAAGGAGCGCGAAACGGTGCGTTACTTTCGAATGGGCGAGACCGCCTTTATGGATGAGGAAATGCGCAAGGCCAAGTTGTTCATTCGAACGCACCCGCGCATTGCGCTGGAACTTTTTGGCGAGAGATTCGTCGCTTTCTGGGGAGGGATTGCGAATCCGATACAGGTTTTCCCAAAGGCCGAGCTACTGGTGCAATCGTTGATCGTATGCGCGACGTTATCGGGCATTGGTGGGTTGGTGGGGATGTTGGTGCTAGAGCTGGGGCGCAACCCGTACGCCTTTCCGCTGGTGGTCGGGCCGATCGTGTTTCCGGTGATTTATTACGTGACGCACACTTCGGTGCGCTATCGCCATCCGATTGATCCGGTGGTGTTGCTGCTGACCGCGATTGCGATTGCCGCGCTGGTGAATTCGCTGGTCCGATCGCGGGTTGCGTCGTGAGAACAAGCGGCGAGCGCGAATCGACATTTGGCAACGTGGATTCAGGTGCGTCGTGCCGGCTCTAACCCACATCAAAAGATAACGCCGAGGCGCGAAGGGTGCAGAGTTCCGCGGAGATGCATTGCGATCGCGGGTTTCGCGGAGACGGCCTTTCCTTCGTGACTTCCCCCTGACTACAGGCTTGCGATTCTGGGCGGTCTGAAGACTGCGGCTACATTATTTTTCGTCTTTGACCCAAACGATGTCGTAGGTGCGGTCGAAGGTCACGAACATCAGGCAGCCTTCTTTGGACATGCACGTGAACCAGTGGGTCTGCTTGCCGGGCATCATCGCGAAGCCGCCGGGCTCGAGCAGGGTCTCCTTCATCCCGTGCATACCGGTCAGCACATCGCCGCGCACCACGATCAACTGTTCTTCGGCGGTGTGATAGTGCGGCGCTACCACGCAGCCCGAGGTCGCCTTCAGCACAAAGGTTGACGGGCCAGTAGCCGGATCGCCATTCTCGACCACGCCATTCAGGCACTTCACATCATCGTCAGGCGCAAACTTTACATCCGCCATGCGGCGCACGATTCCGTGTTTGTCTGCCGAGGCGGGCGCTGCGGTCTGGGCAGCGAGCCTTGCTCCTCCGGCAATGGCCAGCGTCAATATCGCGGCTGTCCCGAAGGCTACCAGTGAAATCCTGCGGCTGGGCATCGACAAGAATCGCTCGATCATCGTTGGCTCCTCAATTCGGTCCCCTCTTCAATACCTGAGATTTGTGCGGCATCGCTCCAAAAAATCCCGGTCATCTTACGCCACATATTCCGTAAACGCGCCAAAGGCCATCCGCCGGGTATAATGCCCACCACCCATGATCGCCTCCGCAGCCTTCGCCAAGCGCGCCCTGAGCATGTTCGGCCGCGTTTTCCCGCGCTGCGGCATGATCTCGCAAGCCATCGCCTACAACCTGTTCCTGGCATTTTTCCCGACGCTGCTGATCGCTGTGGGCTTCGCCACCAGCCCCGTCGGCATTCGCACCAGCCTCTACGATTTGATCGGCGACTTCACTCGCCTGCTGCCGCCCGGCAGCGGCCAACTGGTTTCCGAATTCCTGATTCGGCGTGGCCCGCAGGCCTGGAAGTGGGCGCTGGTCGGGTGGGCTGGCACGCTCCTGGCGGGTTCGCAGGTCATGCGCCTGCTGATGGAGGGCATTCACCTGGTTTATGAGGATCGCGAAAGCGACCGCCCGGCGTTCTGGCGGCGGCAGCTTCGCTCCGTCCTGCTTCTTCTGGTTACCATCGCGCCGTTGCTGGCGGCCGCGTTTCTAGGAGTCTTCGGCCGCCCCTTGCGCTATTGGATCGCACATGAACTTGGCAAGAACAGCTCGATCCAGACGCTGTGGGCTATTTTCTTCCATGGTACAGCCATCATCCTGGCGGCGATCTCGCTGACCATCATCTATCGCGTGGCTCGTCCGCAGGACACCAGCTTGCGCGGGGTTCTTCCCGGGGCCATCGTTGCTACTTTCCTCTGGTGGGCCGTGGACATCGGCTTTGGCTTTTACGTGCGCCGTGTTCCCTACAACGTCGTATACGGCGGCCTGGCTGCCACCATCGGCCTGCTGATCTGGATGCAGCTCTCTTCGGTGATTATCTTGCTGGGAGCAGCCTGGAATGCCGAAATTGCCGCCTCGCGCGGGAAGTCGAGATCGTATGGATGATAGCCTGAAGCCGCCGGAGCAGGAATCGCCGACAGCGCCGTTGTTGCGCGTGGAGTGCTATTCTGGATACAAAGCCGACCAGCGTCCCACGCGAGTGTTCCTGCGCGACAAAGAATTTGAAGTCACCGAAGTCGAGGACCGCTGGTATTCCCCGGGCTTCACTTTCTTTGGTGTCCTGCTGGCCAACGGCGAACGTTACGTGCTTCGCCATCAGGAAGCCCAGGATCGCTGGACTATCGAAGCGTTTCGCCGCTCATCGGGCTCCCCCGAAGTCCCCCGCGTTGACACTAAAATTAACCGCGGCGTATAGTCAAATCACTGATTCGCGTCGAGAGTAGTTCTGTCGAGATCGCAGCGCAGCCGCCCAGGTCTGTGCCGCAAGCAGAAGGGAATGCATGGCTTGCTCGCCGCAAATGCGTACCTCTCGCTGCGCAATGTGGGTGTTACTGCCTCTCGCGCTCGTCTTCCGGGTGTGGCTTAACGCGCAGCAGCCAGCAACCCCGAACGACGCTAAGCCGAAGACGGAAGCGCCGGTAGCACAACCATCCGCGCCTTCAGGAGCGGCGGGTCAACAGCCGACGGGCTCCGCTCCCGCAGCGCTTGCAAACGACTCTCCTGGCGCTACAACCTCGCCCGCGGAAGAAGTGTCCAGCCGCGACACACCGCCCACGTTCAAAGTTCGCGTGAACCTCGTCCTTGTTCGAGTCGTCGTTCGCGACGCGCAAGGAAACGTGGTTCCCAATCTCAAGAAGGAAGATTTCCAGATCTTTGACAATCGAAAACCGCAAATCATCTCGTCATTCACTGCTGAAACGCCAGAATCGCACGCTATCACGCCGACCACGGAAGCGGTGTCCACATCCGGCTCATCTGTAGTGGTTGACGCCGTCCCCGTTCAACCCGCGGGGCTTCCGCAACGCTTCGTGGCGATGGTGTTCGATGACACCAGCATGCGCATGGAGGATGCCACGGCGGTGCGCGATGCGGCTTCGCGCCTCTTCAGTTCGCTGTCTCCGTCGGATCGCGTCGCCATGTTCTCCACTTCCGGGCAGGTCACGCGGGATTTCACTGCGGATCGCGAGGCGCTCCAACAAACCTTGCTTGGAGTGGTGCCGCGTCCCGTCACTGGCCCAATCGGCGGAATTCGCCCCTGCCCGGACATCAACTATTACCAGGCCGATCAGATCGTGAATTTCCGCGATCAGCAGGCCTTGGGCGTGGCCACCGAGGATGCTGTACAGTGCGCCTTCAATGGCGATGAGAGCCACCGCGCCGACGCGCAAAACCTGGCCGCGAGCACGGCCATAGGCGTGGCTAGTCAAGGCGACAACCAAACCGAGTACATTTATCGCCATATGGAGCAAGTGATTCGCCGGCTGGGCAGCATGCCGGGCCAGCGGGTTATGGTCTTTGTGTCTCCCGGTTTTCTGCTGACGACTCAGACTCGCGAAGGCGGCGACCTGATCGATCGCGCCAATCGCGCCAACATCGTCATCAACTCCATCGATGCGCGCGGCTTGTACACTCCCGAGGTGTTGGGAGACATTGCCGAGCCGCAGCGGGACACTTTTCGAACCGCGGGCTTCAAGGCCAGTTATCGCATCGCCTCACAGTTCGCGCAGAGCGAAATCCTGGCGCAGTTGGCCGACGGCACTGGCGGCACGACCTTCCGCAATCGCAACGATCTGGATCAGGGCCTGCGGCAGGCCGTTGCTGCGCCGGCGATTTCCTACCTGCTGGCCTTCTCGCCGCAAAACCTGAAAATAGACGGCCACTATCACACGCTGAAAGTTGCGCTCACCGGCAAACGGCCTTATTCCGTTCAAGCACGACGCGGCTATTACGCACCGCGCAATATCAAGGATCCTGCCGAAGCCGCCAAAGAAGAAATCCAGGAAGCGATTTTTTCGCAGGAAGAAATCCACGACCTGCCGATCGACCTGCAGACGCAATTCTTCAAGCCCGACGCCATGCAGGCGCGACTGGCGGTCTTGACGCGCGTGGACGTCAAGGGCATCCCGTTCCGCAAATCGGAGGGCCGAAATCGCGACAATCTGACCATCGCCACGGCGATTTTCGACGAGAACGGTAATTTCATTACCGGCGGGGAAAAAATTGTGGAGATGCGGCTGCTCGATCCGACGTTGACGCGCCTCAGCCGCTCCGGATTTACGGTCAAGTCGACATTTGACGTCAAACCCGGCACGTATCTGGTACGGCTCGTGGTGCGAGACGCGCAAGGATCGCAGATGGCCGCGCGTAATGGCGCGGTGGTTATTCCGTATTAGATTTTTGGCGCATTGGATTTTGGGCCGTAGCAGCTTTTTGGGGGAAGCACATGAGCACTCAAAACACCGGCAAACTTCGGTTGGCCTTTCTTGTTTTCACCGCGATGTCGTTCACCTTCCCGGCGGATTCCTGGGCACAAACACCCGCGCCCAAGCAACCTGCACCTACGCCCGGCGAGCAGGCACCAGCCGTGGCAGCGCCGGCCGATCCATCGCAGTCCGGCGCGCCGATCATCAAGCAGGAATCGAAGCTAGTTCTCGTCGATGCCATTGTCACCGACAAGAAAGGGAGCTACGTTCATGACCTTTCGCAGAGAGATTTCAAGGTGTACGAGGACAACAAAGAGCAGCAAGTCTCGAGTTTCTCGTTCGGCGCGGACCTCGCAGGCCAGCAAGCCAATCAGCAGAAGCGTTACCTGATTTTATTCTTCGACAACTCTTCGATGGCCCCGCCGGACCAGATTCAAGCGCGCGGGGCGGCCGCCAAATTCATCGCCGCGAACGCGGGACCCGATCGCATGATGGCGGTCGTCGATTTCAGCGGATCTTTGCGGATCGCGCAGAATTTCACCGCCAATGCGGACGTTCTCAACGCTGCGGTCAGTGGAGTAAAGGGCTCGGGCGTAAACTCCAACGCTTCGACGAATTCCGGCTCCGTTACTGTGGCCGCAGCAGGTCTATCTTCGATCAGCACAGCGGAGGCCGATTACGGTGCGCGCACCATGCTGCTCGCGGTCCGCAGCCTGGCTAAAAATCTGCGCGCTGTTCCGGGGCGCAAAATGCTGGTGCTTTTTTCCGACGGATTCTCACTTTCGGTGGAAAATCATTCCGAGCTCACGGCCGCGATCGATGCCTGCAACAAGGCCAACGTTGCGGTGTACTCGCTCGACGCGCGAGGCCTGGTGGCGCCTATCAAAGGGGGCGGCAGCGCCCGCAATAACTCTACTTTGGAAAAACTTCAGCCGGCTGCCTTGCCGGCGCGATCCGAAGGAAATCGCCGGCCGCGTGTGATTCTGGCTTCTTACTCTTCGGCGGCACCCGAGCCGCAGCGTCCGGCCGGCGCGGCTGGCGGCGGGCAACGTCCCAGCGGCGGAGGTGGTGCACCGACATCTCCGGGCGGCGGCACTGGAGGTCGCGGCGGCACCGGCGGCACGGGCACAACGGGCGGCACTGGCACAACAGGGGGCAGCAGAGGTACTCCAGGCGGGACTGGCACCACCGGCGGCACGGGTAAACCGGGGGGCACCACTGGTGGTACAAGCGGTGGCACCAACACGGGAACTCGCGGCGGTGGAGGGACCGCGACGCGCGCGAACAACAATCCGTATAACAACTACGCCAACAACCCTTATAACCAGTCGCGCTCAATCATTCCCGATTTCTCGCAGTCGGTGTCGACCAACCAGCAAGTCCTTGCCGCTCTGGCCGACGGCACCGGCGGGTTTACGATTTTCAACACCAACGATCTGCTTGGAGGTCTGGAGCGCATTGGCAAAGAGCAGAACGAGTTCTACATCCTGGGGTACGTTCCCAAGGAATCGCCGGAAGGCAGTTGCCACACGCTCAAGGTGAAAATCGATCGCGGCGGGCTGAACGTTCGTTCGCGCACCGGTTATTGCAACGCGCGGGTGGAAAACCCGCTGGACGGCAAGCCCGTCGAAAAGCAACTGGAGCTGCACGCCGCCGGTTCGCAGCCCGGCTCGATCCGCGGTGCCATAGGAGTCCCATACTTTTATACCGGCCCAAATGTCGCCCGCGTGAATCTCGCCATGGAGATTCCATCCGACTCCTTCAAATTCGACAAGGAGAAAGGGAAGTACCACGCCAACCTGAACGTACTCGGCATCGCTTATCGTCCGGACGGCACGATTGGCGCGCGCTTCAACGACGCTGTCAACCTCGACCTCGAGAAAGACGAGTGGAAGGAATTCACCAAGGATCCCTATCGCTATCAGAATCAGTTCGACGCCGCACCTGGTACCTACAAGCTCACGGTCGTCTTGAGCGCAGGCAACGGGGACACCTTTGGCAAATTCGAGACACCCCTGGCGATCGATGCCTACGACGGCAAGCAATTCACGCTGGGGGGCGTTGCGCTGACGAACTCCGCGACGCGCGTTTCCGATATTCCCTCGGGCCTCGATTCCGTTCTGCTGGAGGACCGCACGCCGCTGGTGGTGCAGGGCATGCAAATCGTTCCGTCAGCGACGAATCGTTTTAAGAAAAGCGACAACGTCATTATGTACACGGAAATCTACGAGCCGCTGCTCGCTACCGCGGAGAAGCCGCCGCGCGTGGGTTTCGCCTATCGCATCAAGGAGCGCGCCACGGACAAGGAGGTCTTTTTCACCAACGTAGTCGCTGCGGACACATTCATTCAAAAAGGGAATCCTGTGATTCCTGCGGGCATGCTTGTAAAGGTGAAAGACCTGCCGTCGGGAAGCTACCGCATGGTTGTCCAGGCCGTTGATGAGGCCAACAACCACGCGCCCAACCGAACGGTGGATTTCGACCTTACCGACTGACTGGGCTTGCCGGACAAGATCGGCTCCAGCTACGTTTTTCTTTCCGCCAGCAGGCTGCGCAATACGAACCAGCAGTTCGCCGGACGCTCAGCCAATCTGCGCATGAACCAGGGGCACCAATCTGTGCCGAAGGATACGTAGACCTGAACATGATTGCCTTGACGGAAGACCTGGTCCTGCAAATCTCGGCGGATGCCGTAGAGCATCTGAAACTCGTACTTGTCTTTCGGCACTTGTAGCCGGGCGGCTTCGGCTTGAGCGTGAGCTGCCATAGCCGGATCGTGCGAGCCGATCGCGGGAAAGAATGTCCCGCGTGCCGCGCCTTCCATTAATTGCGTCGTTAGGCGCCTGAAGTTTACGTCGACAGCGGACTTTTCCTGGAAGGCGACATTTTTCGGCTCGCGGTAGGCGCCTTTTACGAGCCGGATTTTGGGCTGGAGAGGCTCCAGGCGCTTGAGATCATTTTCAGAACGGTACAAGTAGGCCTGGATTGCCAGGGCGACATTTCCTGAGGCGCGCTGCAGCGCCTCGAAGATTTCCAGGGTCACCTCGGTAGAGGCGCTGCCCTCCATGTCGATTTCAATAGTGCGATGGAGCTCGCGAGCGCGGCTCGCGATATTGCGGGTCAGGTTCTCGCAAAAGCCTCGACCCACAACGAGGCCCAGTTGCGTGAGCTTGATGGAAATGTTGCCGGGCAGATTTCTGCCGTGCAGTTGTTCGAGCAGATGAACGTAGGTATCGAAAACCTTGTTGGCGGCCGCTTCGGTCGAAACATTTTCGCCCAGATGATTGAGGCTAACGGTGCGTCCTTGTGCGCACAGGGCAGCGCAGGCGGCGAGAACTTCGTCGAGCGTTTCACCGGCTATGAATCGCCGCGCGAAGCCGTTTTTCATGCCGCGACGCGCGATCGTGTTGGTTACGCTGGGCTTGGTCGAGAGCCAAAGAATGAAATCGCGGGCGAGCAACGGTTTATCCTTGGAAATGATTCCCGAGAATACGGGTAGGCCTTTGCATGGTCAAATGTGGGGTTGGGGGGCTGGGTGGCGATGCAACGGAGGAGGGAAGGACCAGATTTTCCAGTTCGAAACGCGCGCAACTTTGGCGGGGGCGTGGGGTTATTCTGCCCGTGCCTCGAAACTGTTCCCGATTGACGCGGATTTGCCTTTGGTCGGCCCGCGGGAGAATGGCATGAAGCTTGGCAAGAGTCCTCGTTTGTACGCTTGGGCCAAGCTGTCCGGCCCGAGGTCGTTTCTGTCGGTGATTCTTTCCTGCGCCTGCGTGTTTTCTGCAGGCATCGACTTGCCGCAGCCTGTTGCGGCTGCGCCACCCGCAAAAGACAAAAAGTTGAAGCAAGATGCGGTGCTCAAGGGCCTGCCGATAACCGAACTTACCGCTGATGAAGCGATCCTGCATGCGCTCAACCGGCTGGCATATGGGCCGCGGCCCGGTGATATCGAGCGTGTACGCCAGGTGGGCTTGGCGAAATGGATCGATCAGCAGTTGAATCCAAATTCCATCGATGACAAGGCAGCGGAAGCCCGGCTGGAGAATTATCCCACGCTGAGAATGTCATCCGCGGATTTGATCGCGCGGTATCCACGGCCAAAGCAGGCGCAAAAACAAGCCGTCAAATCGGCGAGGGGGCGGAGCTCGGATGCCGCCGCGGCTGCGGTCACTGGAGACACGTCGGCAGTGAGGACGCGGCCCGATTCGCCCGAAGCCGAAGTCAGCGGAGCCGCCAACACCACGTCGCAGGATGACGCGGACGTTTCCATGAAAGAGACATCCGCGGGGGAACCGGCGGCCAGAGAACCGTCGATGAAGGATGTTCCGCCGCATGCGAATATCGCGTCGCCTGGTGGGGGCGGCAAGCGCAACCTGTTGGCCGTCGATCCCAACGAGGTGCCGCGCGCCGTGGCCGACGGTAGCAAGCGGCCGCAGCGCGTCGTCGAAGAACTGGCGATGGCGAAAGTCACGCGGGCGGTATACAGCCAGCGGCAACTGGCACAGATCATGGACGATTTCTGGTTCAACCACTTCAATGTCTTCGCGGGTAAAGGCGAGGATCGCTACTATCTGACGGCGTATGAGCGCGATGTTATCCAGCCGCATGAGATGGGCAAGTTCAAAGACTTGCTGAATGCGACCGCGAAAAGCCCCGCGATGTTGTTTTACCTCGATAATTTTCTGAGCGCTGATCCGCGGGCGGCACAACGCCTGGCGGCGCAACGGGCGATGCGCGCCCGATCTAGCCGCTACGGCCGGCCGCTCCCGCCGCGTACGCCTCCTCAGCAACAGAAGAAGAAAAACCAGCGCGGGTTGAACGAGAACTATGGGCGCGAGTTGATGGAATTGCACACGCTGGGAGTCGACGGCGGGTACACACAACAGGACGTGACCGAAGTGGCCCGGTGTTTCACGGGCTGGACGATCGAAAAGCCGCGAGAGAACCCGCAATTCAAGTTTGATGAGCGCTTGCACGATCCCGACCCAAAAATGGTGCTGGGGAAGAAAATTCACGCCGGCGGGATAAAAGACGGTGAAGAGGTCATCGAGCTGCTGGCCAAGAATCCGAATACGGCAAAATTCATTTCGACGAAGCTGGCACGCCGATTTGTTTCGGACACGCCACCGCCCGCGCTGGTGGCGCGCATGGCGCAATCGTTTCAGGCCAGCGACGGTAATATTCGTTCGATGCTGAAGACGATGGCCTATTCGCCGGAGTTTTGGACGCGCGAAGCTTACCGCGCCAAGATCAAGACGCCATTCGAACTCGTGGTATCAACTGCGCGTGCGCTGGGCACGGATGTCGACACCTCGATGCCGCTGGTGCAATGGACGGGCAGAATCGGCGAGCCGCTGTATCAATGCCCGCCTCCCACAGGGTATGCGGACAAGGCCGACGCATGGGTGAACACCGGGGCGCTGCTGAATCGCCTTAACTATTCACTCGCGCTGGCAGGTAACAAGGTGCGTGGGTCGCGCAGCGATATGGCGGCGCTGCTTGGCGTGGATCCCTCGGCGGACGCAAAGGCGGCGCTGGATCGCGCCGTCCAGGTTTTTCTTGGCGGTCAGACCGCGACGAACACGGTCGCGACGCTGCAACAACAGCTCGACAGCCCGGAAGTTGTGCAGGCGAAACTGGACGATCCCGTGAGGCACGTGGATTTGGGCGTCGTAGCGGGCTTGGTGCTGGGCGCCCCGGAATTTCAGCGCCGGTAATTCCTAGGGGTGGGAAAGCGCTTCCGCTTTTGATCGTGACGATGGTAACGATTGTAAAGGTGGGAGTGCGCTCCCGCACTGCCAAGGAGTGAAGCATGATCGACCAATGTTGCGAAGGCGCGAGGCCGCTGAAGTTTTCGCGGCGCTATTTCCTGAGGCAGGGCGGCGTCGCGATGGTCGGGTTGAGCGCGATGCCTGCGTTTTTGCAGCGCGCAGTCGCGTCGACGCCATCGACCACGGGCAAAAAACAATTCGTTGTGTTATTCCAGCGAGGCGCGGCGGATGGACTCAACATTGTGGTGCCGTTTGGTGAGCCGAATTACTACCGGCTACGACCTTCGATTGCGATTCCGCAGCCGCGCCGCAGCGGAAATGATGCGGCCATCGATTTGGATGGATTCTTCGGACTCCATCCGAGTTTGGCGCCGCTCGAGCCTCTCTATCACAACAATCAGCTAGCGATCGTACATGCGGCGGGCTCGCCCGATCCGACGCGCTCGCATTTCGACGCTCAGGATTTCATGGAGTCCGGCACACCGGGCGTGAAGGCGACCGAGGATGGCTGGCTGAATCGGGCGATCGAGGCGATACCGGAAGAAAATGCGTCGCCATTTCGCGCCGTAGCGATGGGGCCGAATCTGCCGCGCATGCTGCAAGGAAGTGCCTCGGCCATCGCATTGCCGGATTTAAGGCAATTCAAGGTGATGCCGCAGTCGGCGGCGAGCGCCGCGGCGGTACAAGGCGGATTCGAGGCGATGTACGCGCAGACCGTGGACCACGCCTTGCATGGCACGGGCACGGAGACTTTCGAGGCGATCGACATGTTGCGCAAAGTCGATCCGGGAAAATACAAACCGGAGAATGGAGCACAGTATCCGACCAGCCGGCTGGGACAGAGCCTGCAGCAGATTGGACAACTGCTGCAGGCCAACATCGGCGTGGAGGTGCTGTTTGTCGATTGCGGCGGCTGGGACAACCACGTGAGCGAAGGTGGCGTGCAAGGCCAGCTGTCGAATTTGCTGAAAGACCTGGGCTCGGGGTTAGCGGCGTTTCACCAGGATATGGGCGACCGGATGCAGGACGTAGTGGTGGTGACCATGAGCGAATTTGGCCGTACGGCGAAAGAGAATGGCAACCGGGGCACCGACCACGGCCACGCCAACTGCATGTTCGTGATGGGCGGCGATGTGAAAGGCGGCAAGGTTTATGGCCGGTGGCCGGGTTTGAGCGATCATCAGCTGAACCAGGGGCGCGATCTGGCGCTGACTACGGATTTCCGGTTGGTGGTCGGCGAGATTCTGACGCGGCATCTGGCGGTGACAGATTTAAAGGCGGTGTTTCCGGGCTTCGATGCCGATCCTGGAAAATTCGTCGGGTTGATTCGGGGCTAGTTCCATTTGGGCAGGTTAGGCAACCCCCGCCCAGGTCAATTTCGCAAGAGGCTGTATCGTATTGACAGCACAAAGCTTAGGGGTGGGTTTGCTCTGAGGGGTTTGCAAAGCGTCCGCAACCTTTTGATTCCGCAGCAATTATCTTGATTATGCCAAAGAGCGGCTAGTACAGAACACCCACAATTGTTAGAAAAAGTATACCACAGAATTAATAAATGTCAAGGGAAACCTGCGTACCTCGAGTCCGGAAAAGACAAGCAGATCTGGTGAGCCGGCAGGGCTTCCAACCGCGCGGAAATGTTAGACTTGGGGCGCGATTTACATCAACACGATTTACATTTTAGGGCAAAAAAGTGTGAAGGCGGCAATTTCCAAAGCAGGGGTGTTGGAACAGGCGTTACGCAGAAACGCGTGGGCGACGGCATACGCGCGTTTGTCGGCGGGACCTAGCCGGGTTGTCGATGGCGGCGCATCTGGTCGGGAAGGATGTGGAGAGCCTGCGGTTGCTGG
>DATNCJ010000022.1:0-14891 GCA_035607215.1 Candidatus Eiseniibacteriota bacterium | reverse complement strand
GTGCAGCTGGTTCTCGACCTATCGCATCCACCACCGGCGCGCGGCCCGCTTTCGCGAAGGCCGCTGCTTCCTGCTGGGCGACGCGGCCCACGTGCATAGCCCGGTCGGCGCCCAGGGCATGAACACCGGCCTGCAGGACGCTTACAATCTGGCATGGAAGCTGGCACTCGTCGTCAAGGAACAGGCGAAACCCGCGCTGCTTGATTCCTACGAACAAGAGCGCATCCCCGTCGCCACCGCCCTGCTCAACGGCACCGACCGCGCCTTCCGCCTGGTCGTCTCCGACCTCTGGATTGCCGGATTGCTGCGCACCAAAATCCTCGCCAGAATTGCCGCCTTCGCCGTCAACCGCAAGTCCGTCCAGAGGCTGGCCTTCCGCACCGTCTCCCAGACCGGCATCCGCTACCCGAAAAGTTCGTTGTCAAGATCTTTGGACCGCCTGCCGGACACTGCCCCGCAAGCAGGCGATCGCTTTCCGTGGCTCCGGCTCAAGTTCGGCGCTACCGGCCCTGCCGAGGATCTTTTTCAGAAATTTAGCGACACGCGCTTCCATCTCATCGTGATTGGCCAGCCGCCACCACCTGCGGACGCCCTGGGCTTCGGCGATTTGCTGCAAGTCCACGCGGTTCCCGGTGATCCCGCCAACGGCGTCGAATTGACGCGCGCGCGCGTTCCTCTCACCTCGTTTTATCTCATCCGTCCGGACGGCTATATCGGACTGTGCGGCATGCGCTGCGAAGCGGATCAGGTCTCAGCTTACGCATCCCAAAACCTGCAGCTCTCCATCTCCCCGAATTCGGCCCAGGCAATGGCTGCAAGTGCTATTTCTGCGGGATGAGCATCGGCGCTGCGTCTCGACTGCCCGAAACTAACGCGCAGAATCGTGTACAGAACTGGCACTCCATCTTTTCAGGTTTGTGAAGGCTGCAGACCGCACAAATCACATGAGGTAAATTGCATGGCCAACAAATCGATCATCCGTTTGGCACTGATTCTTGCCGCTGCAACCGCGACGATCTGCGTCGGGCGTTTGCTCGCTAGTCCTCGGACGCCGCAGGACCAAAGCGCGCGTTGCGCCGTCGTCGTCCCGAAAGGCTGGGGCGACTACATCGGCGCAGGTTCCTACGGTCTCGAATTCAAAGATGAGTCCGGCACCATCCGCTTCGTCAAACAGTTCCCCTGTGGACTTGATGGTGCGCCAACTATCAGCCTCGAGGTCCACAGAAAATAAACCTGATCGGGCTGCAAGTACACCTTCGCTGCAACCGCGGCCAAGAAACAAGCTCGTTGAACGCCATGCATGGCCAATTAAACAGGCTCGTTGTCTTCCAACTTTCGACTCACCTGCCGCTCTTTCTTTCGATAGTTACTGAGATAGCGTTGAATCGCCAGCATCAAACCAATCGCGATTACGATCACACCTGCCAGCGCGGCATTGTCGAGGGACATGACGAGATTGCATCCCACCACCCGAAAAAGCGCCATACGATATGTGCCTGATAAACAGGCCGGTGAGCTGGGATCACATCCGAGAAGCCAACGCCTGACTCAGCCTGTGGGAAGCCCTAACCGTCGAGTCACACCTGCATTTTCCGCGCACCTCCACGCCTCACGGTGCGCCGGGGCTCGCAGGCAGGTCAGGGTTGGTCCGCAGCAGCTCATTGACGCGATGGACCAGGTCGCGGCCCGCATCGCACGCATCGAAGCTGTTAAAATCTTCACTCAGCAGCAGCAATTGTACCTTCGGATCCACGCGGCGAAACTTTTCGAACGCCGGGCCGCTCGCCTGCACCGCGGGCCCGCACACGATCATCCGTGGTTTCATCACCCCTGCCAGCGTGGTGGCATCGCTCAGATAGCGCGCCGTTTTCACTTCAAAGCCGGCGCCCTTCAGCACTTCCGTCATATACGCGAGCACATCGCTCGACGGATCGATGCACAAGACCTTGGTGTTCGACGACCACGCGTGCTCTTCCACCCGCGCCGGCCGCGCGAATTCGGCCAGCGCCTCCGCTTCCGTGCTGTAACTGCAGAACACCCCGTGCAGGTTCGTGGCGCGCAAAACGTTTTGCACGAAGGGAGAAACCCGGCACAGCTTCAGGTCCCCCCGGTGCGCTCGTAGCGTGCCCAGTAGCCGGACTATCGCCCCCAAGCCTCCGCTGTCCACGTAGCTCACCGCACCCAGATCCAGCAGATATTTCTTGGTTTCCAGCGTGTGTTTCTCCACTTCTTCCTGCAGCAAGCGAACGCCTTCACTCACCACCAGCCGGCCCTCGCAACGAATCACCGCAACGCCGCCGATTTTTTGTGATTGCACGCTGAACAGCATTTGGCGGTAGACGCTATCACACTTCCGCGCCAACCCCGCCCGTGTATTTGTGAAGCAGGCATACCTTTGGAAAGGCGCGCCGTGCGCGACGTTGCGCATCACGCGTCTAGGCAACTAAGAAATGCGGCCAGCCTCTATTGCCATCTCGCATACTCCGCCTTGCCCCACGTTTCCCTACCACTCGCCCCAGATAACGGAAGCCCAATCCGCCGCAACAGCTCCTGAAAACGCGCGTCCGGCCGCAACCCGTCCATACTCGGATCGATGTGCAGATAAATCAGCCAGTGCGACCTCTCTGCGTACGCTCTCGCCAGGTATTCCATCGCGCGGTCATTTTCTCCAAGACCAATATGAATCCCGGCGAAGAAGTAAGGCGCAACATACTTTTGCTTTGCTAGTTCTGTCAGGTCACCCAGAATTTGCACCGCCTCCTGACTCCGGCCCGCCGCCGCGAAACTTTGCGCCAACGCCGCGCGTATCAACGGGCTCCCGCCAGACAGCTTCACGCCCTTCTCACCCTCAACAATAGCCTCTTCGTAGCGGCCCATCTTCCTCAGCAACAAACCCAGAATCCAGTACGTGACCGGATAGTTGGGATCCAACTCGACAGTTCGCCGCAACTGCTCGATCGCCTCCTCATACCGCCGGCCCATGTAAAACGCCCATCCGATCGCCACGCTGATAATCAGCGACAACGGATCCAGTTCTTGGCTGGCTTTCATCCTCGCGAGCGCTTCCGCGTGGCGCCCCATGGTCATCAAGTACTCGGCGTACCAATGATTGGCGGTCGGATACGCGGGATTCAACGCCAGGCTGCGTTCGAATTCCACCTGCGCCTCTTGCCACTGCCAGGTGTGCAGCCACAACACCGCTGCCAGTGACGTGTGCGCCTCACCGAGTTCAGCGTCCAGCCGCATTGCCGCCATCGACGCCAACTTGCCTTTCGGAAACGCGTCCTTCGTTGGCAGATAACTGTTCCAGCCCAGCAGCACATACGCATCCGCTACTCCAGCATGTGCGAGCGCGTAGCCGGGATCCTTCTCCACGGCTTGCTGAAAGTATTCGATCGCCTTGTAAAATCCCTCCTCCGTCCACTGGTTCCAGTGATGGCGGCCTTTCAGGTACAGCCGGTAAGCCTCCGCATCTTCCGTCTGGCGTTTCGCCAGCCGCTTTTTTTCGGCCCGGGTGAGTTTCAATCGCAATTTCCCGGATATCTCATTGGAAATTTCGTCTTGAATCGCAAAGATATCGCCGGGCTGCCGATCGAATTGCGCGCCCCACAACTGCGTCCCCGTCGCCACATCCACTAACTCGCTCCCAATACGCAACGATCCGCCGCTCTGCATGATCCTTCCCGTTAGCACGGCGCGCACATTCAGCTCGCGACCGATCGCTTGCGGATCAATTCCCCGCCCCTTGTAGCGAAACACCGTGCTCTGCGCCATCACCCGTAGTTTTGGCACCGTCGCCAGAATATTGATCAGGCTGCCCGCGATTCCGTCGCTCAGGTACTCGTGTTCAGCGTCGCGACTTGCATTTTCGAATGGTAAGACTGCCAGCGAGTTGATGATCTTCGACACCCGCTCTGCGCGGATCGTACCCGTTTGCGCCCGCAAACTCCGTGTGCTCGGCTCCCCGCTGGATTGCAAATTGCTGGCGCTCGATACGCTCGCTCCCGTCGCGGCTCTCCAGCTGGAATCGCTGCCGCACTTCAGTCCTTGCAGATCGCTCCGTATGTCCGCCGCGTGTTGATAGCGCTGATCTCTATCCTTGTGCAGCGCCTTGTTGATGATTTCTTCCAGCCCCGCCGGGATCTCCGGATTGATACTTCGCGCCGCGGCAGGTGTCTTCGTCAGCACCGCCTCGATAATCATTCCACCCGTGCCACCGCCAAACGCCTGCCGTCCCGTCGCCATTTCATACAGCAACAGGCCCAGCGAAAAAATATCCGTGCGTTCATCCAGATTGTCTCCGCGGATCTGCTCCGGTGACATGTACGCGGGAGTCCCGCTGATGATCCCCACGATCGAAGTGGACTCCGGCACTTGTCCGCCGGCATCCGCTCCCGCAATCCCTTTGGGAACAAGTTTTGCCAGCCCGAAGTCGAGCACCTTCGCCTGTCCGCGCTTGGTCACGAAAATATTGGCGGGCTTGATGTCCCGGTGAATGATTCCTTCGGCGTGCGCCGTATCCAAGGCTTCCGCGATCTGGATCCCGAGCTTCAGTGTTTCTTCCACAGCAAGCGGCTTCCCGTGAATGTGCGCCCTCAGTGTTTCGCCATCGATGAACTCCATGGCGATGAACGCCCGGCCGTCCTGCTCGCCGATGTCATAGATCGTGCAGATACCCGGATGATTGAGGGCCGACGCAGCTCGCGCCTCGCGTCGGAATCTCTCCAGCGTCTGCGCATCCTTGGTCATGTTGTCGGGCAGGAATTTCAGCGCCACCGGGCGGTCCAGGCGGGTATCCATAGCCTTATAGACCACGCCCATTCCCCCGGCCCCTAGTTTTTCTGTGATCCGAAAATGAGAGATGATTTCGTCAATCATCGCTGGACCCGCTCTTGAGGGCGGCAGTCTACTTCACTGGTGTACCTGACCGATCTATTTTATCGGTCTGCCTCACCAATGTACGTCACAACGTATTGTCGTCTTGACCCGCGTCTCCCGCTTTTCGACGCTTCAGGTTCGGAGGCTTCGGGGAACCCAGCATGTTCAGCACGCGCGCGCCTTCCCCGTACTTGCTCAGCTCCGCTTGTTGTTCCATCTCGAAGGTTACGTTTTTGTTGCACACCGAGCAAACCAGTGCGCCGTACGCGGTCCCGTTCTGTTGTACAAACATGTTGTAGCGCATTACGCGCTCGCAACACACCGGAACCCAAAGGTTTGGACTCTGCGTAGCGCCCAAGATTCACCCGTCCACAATCGGGCTGGCCGGGATTATACACTGAAAAACTGTTCGCCCAGCGCCGGCTCTGGAACACCTCCCGCGAGTCGCGCGAACGCAAAGTACGGTCTTGCTGCTTGTAGTCCCGCTAGCGCAAGCGTTTCGCGGAAACTGATAGCACTCGCGTAAATCGCCATCAAAAAATTTTTGCGCCCGCTTGCAATCGTTGCTGATGAACGCGTGTTGATTCGCAACGGCTTACTTCGCGCGACATTCTCGCCTGACCAGAATGGCGGCTTAGTTCCATTGACAATTCCCTCCCGGCTGCTAGCCTAGTCACGGAAACAACTATCTCTGGCCTCCCGCCAGAGACCAATCCCAAATAACTAAATCCTTGGATCTGGAGATCATCATGTCTACACATCCCTCCAAGGACCGCGCGTCCTTGTGTCTGTTCGCGTTCAAAGACCGGCCGCCGCTGCCGCCTGCCCCGAGCCGCCGATCTTTATCTCTGCAACTTTCACGCCCGCCGCGAAGCCGAACAAGCCGCCAGGCAACGCATCGGTCGCAACATCTCCGCCGCCTTTTCCGGAGACTACCTCTCCGCCTCCGGCCTCAGCATCGCGCTCGCCCGCACTCTCGCGGCCACTGCTCAGGGCCAGCTCAAACCCGAACAAGCCGCACTCATCACCTGCCTCGGCCGCACCCTCCTGCAAGCCATCCCTCACGCGCGACACGAATACATTCAAGCCTTCGGCCCGACGCCTGGCGCGAAGCCATCCGCACCTGCTTCGACCCGCCCGTCGAATCTCACCACCAACGCCGCCACCTGCCGCAAATCCAACGCCGCCTAACCCCACTCCGCAATCTCCATCCGCTACGAAATCCGCCAAGGAAGGCCACGAACGTTGCGAACTCCAACACAAAACTCCACCCGCAACCTCACCGAGCGTTCCGTCGCCACTACCAGACAACCCGACCGCTTTCGCCGATCAGGTCCTGTCCCACCTGAAACATTGAACGCGCGCAGCAAGCGGCCACACCGGATGGCGAGCTAAAGAAAGTGGCAGCCGTAACCTCCGCGAAATGAACACAATGCTGGTTCGCTGAGTCCAGCCGCTCCCCTCATCGAACCCAGGACGGCCTTCGGATTCATGGATATATGCGGACGAAAAATTCAGAACAACGTAGTCACCAATGACGGCTATCGAATCAATTTCGGAGTCGTGAATTTCGATGGCCCAGTTCGGCATAGGAAAGCTCACGCCAAACGAGGGTGTTTACGGTGGTGGTCGGTCTTGGATTGCCAGGTGCGGGCGGCGACTATTGTTGCGAAATCGTCGCCGGCTTTGGCGACGAATTGGATCGCTACTGGCAAATGTTTGTCGGTGAAGCCTGCGGGGACGCTGATGGCTGGGAGGCCGCAGAGGTTGCCGATGGCGCCCATGGGGTCAGGGTAGGAGAGGACTTGTTCTAGGTTTGTGTCCAGCGTGGTGGCGGGGACTGGGAGCGTTGGGGCGGCGAGGATGTCGAACGAGTCGAATAGCGTGAGCATTTTGCGTTGGAGTTGCTCGCGGACTCGCTGGGCCAGAACGTAGTCGGCGGCGGAGTAGCTTTCGTTGACGTAGCCGTTGATCTGGCAGAGCGGGTCGGCGAGTTCGGAGACGCGGCCGGAGCGGATGAGATCGCGGAAGCTGGCGGCGCCTTCTACCGCCATGGTGATGTTGGCGACGTCGTCCCACGGGCCGGCGGGAAGCGTGGCGCGCTTAATGCTCGGGAAGATGCGGCGCATGGATTTTTCGGCGGCGTCGGCGACTTTGGCGACGGCGTGGTCGAGGGATTTGAAGGCGTTGGTGACCCAGCCGATTTTGAGCGTGCGTGCGGTGAGCTCCATGGAAGGCGAATAGGTGAACGCGGCTTTGTCCACCGGCAGCGTGGAACGATCTTTGGGATCGTGCCCCGCGAGCACCGCGAAAATCCGCGCGCAATCTTCCGCCGACCGCGCCATCGGCCCGATCTTGTCCAGCGACGGCGCGAGCGCCATGGCGCCCCAGCGGCTGACGCGCCCGTAGGTCGGCCGCAGTCCGCTGATGCCGCAAAACGCCGAGGGGCACACGATCGATCCCCAGGTCTCGGTGCCGATCGCGAAGGCCGCCAATCCCGCCGCCACAATCGCGCCGGAACCAGAGGATGATCCGCACGTCCAACACTGCTCGTTCCACGGATTTTTCGCCGCGCCGGTGAGCGATGCCGACGCGAAGCGATAATTGAAGCCGCCGGCCAGCTCAATCATCGCGGCTTTGCCGATCATCACCGCGCCGGCGCGATTCAAATGCTCGATCGCCGTGGCGTCGTAATCGAACACCTGATCGGCGAAGGGCTTCGCGCCCCAAGTGGCCGGCAAGCCTTTCACCGCGAGCAAATCCTTCGCGGCGTAAGGAATCCCGTGCAGCGGACCGCGATAGTGGCCGCGCTTGATTTCTTTTTCCGCGGCTTGGGCCTGGGCCATGGCAATTTCCGGTGTCATGCGCGCGTAGGCATTCAGCCGCGGCCCGAATTTCTCGCTGCGATCGAGGTAGAGTTTGGTCAGCTCCACAGGCGAAAGCTTTTTGCTCTCGATACGTTTGGCTAATTCGGTGAGCGAGAGGTAGTGGATTTCTTCGCCGGGCATGCGGTGTCCTAAGGCTTCCTGGCGGCGGGCTTTGCGGCCGCCGACTTGCTCTGAGTTGGCGAGCTGCCCGCACTGGCCGGCTTCTTTTCGCGCTCGACCAGCGGCTTCAGATACAGCGCCGAACCATCGGCGTTTTCCAGGTGATAGGCGCGCAACCGGTCGAGCGGCGGCTGCGCCACGGTACACAACCTTCGAATGTCGGTCTTTTGCTCTTCGGAAAGGCGGCTGCCGTACTGTCCCAGGATCGACTGGATGCGCGCGTCGACTTCGGCTTGTCCTTCGGCCGACAGCTTCGGCAAGCTGGGATCTTGCGCGTCTGCGGCGGAGGTGGTGGCCGTCTGTCTGGAAGATGCGGCGGCCACTTGCACCGCGGTTGCTTCGGCCCCAACTGTTTGAGACAGAGGCGAGACCGCTGACGGCGGCGCGGGACTCCAAGCCGCGATTGCTGGAACCACGATCGCGGGCGCCGAAGCCAGCGCCGCGCGGCGCGCAAATTCGCGACGCGAGATTCCCGCACGCGACCGATCCTCACCGCGCGGCTCGCCTGCTTCAGCTTGCGGTTTGCGCTCTTCGCTCATAACGAACGGTCAGGCTACTGAATCGCCCCAGCAGCGTCAACTAGCCCGAAGGGCAGGCGTAAGCAGAGCGCAACTCCCTTCCCTTTTGCGCTCCTTGTGCAATAGTTCCGCCACCGATGGTGCGGTGAGGTTTGTGCACGAGGGATAGTTTCTAGTGTGGGCTGCATTGGCACAGCCAAGAGTGCCGGTGCTACTTGGTTTTCCAACTGCGTTGAACTGCGGGCGGACGCGAGCGTTACAGCATTTCCGCAGCGCGTCAGAGATGGGAAACGGCTTGCTGGGCCAGCGTTTTCTCCATGGCCTCTTTTGTCTCCTGTGGAATGTCGCCATACACCGACATTTTGAACGCGGCACTCCCCTTCTTGACGAAGAGGTAGACCTGTGGGCCTACCGCGAGATAGTAGGCGTCATCCCCGACGCCGCCGACCGGGATGATATTGACGGTACCCACAAGCGGCTTTTTGCCGGACTCGAAAGCATCCAGTCCCTGCAAATACAGTGTCACGATTCTGGCGGTCTTTCCGGCAGGTTTCTTGATCGTCCATGTGCAGGTCTTCTTGAACGTGGGAGTGACATACGTGCCTGCGTTCATCTCCACGCTTGTCGCGCTGCTGACCTGGGCAGCGGTAAGAAGCGCACACGCATCGTCGCTGGGGGCGGCGTTCGCCGCGGGAGCGGCGGCGATCAGAAAAAACATCACAGCAACCACAAAGACAAAGTAAATCCTGGCGGTCATGACGGTAAGCCTCCTTCACAAAGTGGCGCTTATTTTACCGCCCAGTTTTTAACGGACAAGCCGAGATTGCTGAAACCTCGAATTGGTTCGAAGAGCCGCGCCGATTCGATCTAAAGGTGCCGGGCGTTTATGATATGGAAGGATGCACTCAAGGAGTTGGCGCGGGATACCCGCAGAGCCGGATGAAGGAGATGGCCATTGAAGTACTTGTGCCTAGTCTACGGTGAGGAAAAGGAAATTGGGGCGATGATCGATGATCACTGCATGGATTACGATCGAACGCTGCGCAACGCCGGCAAGTGCCTGGCCTCGGAAGCTCTTCAGCCGGTTCGAACGGCGGCAACCGTGCGAGTGCGCGACGGCAAAATGTCCGTCAGAGACGGCCCGTTCGCCGAGACCAAGGAGTGCCTCGCCGGATTTTATCTGATCGACGCCGGCGACCTGAATGAGGCCATCCAGATCGCCTCGCAAATTCCCCCCGCCCGGGTGGGCAGCATCGAGGTGCGGCCGATTCGTGATCTGGTCAGCAGCACCGGCGAGCGCAGGCAGCAACAGACTTGATGTTCAAACATTGATTCGGCAACGATTGAGAATGACAGGCACGCCTGGTCTGAGCTTATAATCCCGCAACGCATGTCTCTCGCTCCCGCTACCAGACGCGATACCAGGCACGCTACATCCTAGGCGCAAGTTGGACGGCAGGCACGTTGCATCGAGCATCACAAAAAAATACGGAGGACTTATGAGTCGCGCAGAATCGCTGGCGAATCGCATTGAAGAAGGCGCGGCGCAACTGGCCGCGTTTGCCGAAGGGTTGTCGGAAGCGGAGTGGCGAGCGCCGGGTTCGCCGAACAGCAGCGACCGGCGATCGGTCGGAGTGATCGTCCATCACGTGGCCAGCGTGTATCCCATCGAGGTGGATCTGGCCAAGACCATCGGCACAGGCAAGGCGGTCATGGAAGTGACGTGGGAAGTGGTCGCGGACCTGAACGCCAAACACTCCGCGGAGAACGCCAACATCAGCAAAGCGGCGGCTCTGGATCTGCTGCGCAAGAACAGCCGCGAGGCAGCGGCGGCGGTACGCGCGTTTACCGACGCGCAACTGGATCAGGCTGCGCCGTTTGGTTTGAGCTTCGGTGCGCCGGTGACCGCGCAGTTTGTGATCGAGGATCACGCGCTGCGGCATAGCTGGCATCATCTTGCGAAGCTGCGCAAGGCGCTTGGGCGCTGAGACCGGGCTTACTCCTGGTCTTCCTCGGCGATGGCTTCGAGTGAGGCGCGGGCGGCGACCAGCGTGCGGTCGATGTCTTCTTTGGTGTGCATGGTGGAGACGAAGGCGGCTTCGAATTGCGATGGCGCGAGGAAGATCCCGCGATCGAGCATTTCGCGGAAGAACCGGGCGTAGCGCTTGGTGTCGGAGCGCTTGGCTCCGCCATAGTCGGTGACCGGCTGAGAAGCGAAGAACAAGGTGCTGAGCGAACCGGTGGAGTTAACCTGCCCGGGGATTTTGGTTGCGGCGAGCGCACGGCGCAGGCCGCTCGCCAGACGGTCGGCTTTTTCGGCGATGTCGTGGTAGACAGAATGATTGGTGAGCTGTTGCAGCGTGGCGATGCCGGCGCGCATGGCCAGCGGATTTCCGGCGAGCGTGCCGGCTTGATAGACCGGGCCGAGCGGAGCGATGTGATTCATCAGCTCGGCGCGCGCGCCGTACGCGCCGACCGGCAGCCCCCCACCGATGATTTTGCCGAGCGTGGTGATGTCCGCTTCGACACCAAGGAATTGCTGGACGGCGCCGTTGTGAATGCGGAAGCCGGTGATGACTTCGTCGACGATGAGTAGCGCTCCGTGTTTGCGGGTGAGCTCGCGGAGGCCGGAGAGAAAGCCGGGCTGCGGCAGCACCACGCCCATGTTGGCGGCGACGGGCTCGACGATGACCGCGGCGATTTCCTTTTTGTGCTGGGTGAAGAGGTGCTCGACGGAGCTCAAATCGTTGTAGGGCGCGTTCATGGTGAGGCCGGCGAGGGCCTCCGGGACGCCGGGGCACTCGGCGATGCCCAAAGTCGCGAGGCCAGAGCCGGCTTCGGAGAGAAAACTATCGGCGTGACCGTGATAGCAGCCGCGGAATTTGACGATGTAGTCACGCTTGGTGACGCCGCGCGCGAGACGGACGGCGCTCATGGTGGCTTCGGTGCCGCTGCAGACGAAGCGGATTTTTTCGAGCCAGGGAATGGTGCGGTTGATGAGCGTAGCGAGTTCGATTTCAAGTTCGTTGGTGACGCCGTAGCTCGTGCCGCGCTGAGCCTGATCGGCGATCGCTCTGGTGACCTCGGGATTCGCGTGGCCGAGAAGCATGGCGCCCCAGGAGCCGACGTAGTCGAGATATTTGTTGCCATCGACGTCGATCAGGTATTGGCCCTGGCCGCAGTCGATGATCAGCGGTTCAGTAGCGACCGAGCGAAACGCGCGGACCGGGCTGTTGACGCCGCCCACCAGCACCTTTTCGGCGCGGGCGAAGAGTTCGCGGGAGCGTTTGGTGTCGCGCTTCAGTTTTTGTTTTGGGGCGGTCATCGCTTTCGATTTTTTTGATTTCCGTGATTTCTTAGTCCTGGGCATTAAGATGTCTTGGATGGGTCCCATTGTAGCTAAGGTGCGAGTTAACGGGGAATATTTGCATGTGGAGGGAAGCTGGCGCGCGGATTGCGTGCCAAGACGCGGCGTACAGGCCTCAGGTCTGAAGACCTGAGCTACAGATTTGGAGCTTATTTTTTCAGCCAGCGGGCGGCGTCTTTGGCGTGGTAGGTGAGGATCAGGTCGGCGCCGGCGCGGTGGATGCCGGTGAGGATTTCCAAGACCACGCGCTGCTCGTCGATCCAGCCTTTTTGCGCGGCGGCTTTGACCATGGCGTATTCGCCGCTGACATTGTAGGCGCCAACCGGAACGTCGAATTTGTCGCGGACCTGGCGAACGATGTCCAGATACGGAAGCGCGGGCTTGACCATGACGATGTCAGCGCTTTCTTCGAGATCGAGGGCGACTTCCTTGAGCGCTTCGCGAGCATTGGCGGGATCCATCTGGTAGCTGCGGCGATCGCCGAATTGCGGAGCGGATTGCGCGGCTTCGCGAAACGGACCGTAAAAACCCGAGCAGTATTTCGCGGCGTAGGCGAGGATGGCGATGTTTTCGAATTTGTTGGCGTCGAGTTTGCCGCGAATGGCCGCTACGCGGCCGTCCATCATGTCGGAGGGCGCGACGATGTCGGCGCCGGCGCGCGCGTGCGACAACGCTTGCTCGGCCAGGATTTCGAGAGTGGCATCGTTGCCGATTTCGCCATTTTCGATCACGCCGCAGTGGCCGTGGTCGGTGTACTCGCACAGGCAGACGTCGGTAATGACCAGAAGATTGAGATTGGCTTTGCGAATGGCTTCGATGGCGCGCTGGACGACGCCTTGCGCGTGAAGCGAGCTTTGGCCGCGCGGGTCTTTTGATTCCGGCAGGCCGAAGAGAATGACAGCGGAAAGCCCCAGGCTTTCTACTTCGCGGCATTCTTCGACAATTTGATCGGCGGATTGCTGATGCACGCCGGGCATGGAGCCGACTTCCTTGCGGACCTTGGTGCCGGTGCAAACGAACATCGGGTAGATCAGGCCGTCGGCGGTGAGGCGCGTTTCGCGCACCAGCCGGCGTAGCGCTTCGTTGCGACGAAGGCGGCGCGGGCGATGGATGGGAAAGGTCATGCGCGGTTCACTCCGGCTTGGGATGAAGATTGAGATGGCGATGTAGCGGCGGCGCTCGCACCGGATGATGCGAAGTGATTTGCCAACGCGTCGACTACGGCAGCTGTGGTCGTATCGGCTGCGATGGTGACGTGATGCGCGCCGATCTCGTTGAGGGCGCGCGCGGTGATCGGCCCTACGGCGACGATGGCGATCCTGTTCTGCAATGTTGCTAGCCGCTCGCGGCCAGTGAGAGCGGCAAAATTGTTTACGGCGCTCGGGCTGAAGAAGAGCATGGCGTCGGCTTCGCCATCGATCACGGCGTTTATCCGCGATTGATTCGTGTCGGCCGGCGGAATGGTGCGATAGGCGATTACTTCGGTGAGTTTGGTGCCGAGCTTGCGTAGCGCTGCGGGAAGATCGGGATTGGCGCGATCGCTGCGGGGAAGGAAAACTGATTTGTTCCGCAGGCGATCGCCAAGTTCCTCGGCCAGGGCGACGCCCAGATGGGTCTTCGCCACGTAGTCCGCCGGGAGACCGGCCGCGGCGGCCTCCGATTTTGTGGCCGGACCTACTACTGCGATTTGCGGCCTGTTTTGACTGCTGGAAAATTTCTGGTGGAGAGAAATTCCCAGGTGTGCGACGCGCGAGGCGACCGCGTGAACGGCGTTGGCGCTGGTGAAGATGATCCAGTCGAACGAGTGCAGTTGGCTCAGCGCGGCGTCGAGTGGCGAGTAGGCCGCCGGCGGCGCGAACGATACCAGCGGAAGTGAGATGGGAATTGCGCCGAGAGCGCTCAAGCGCGCGCTGAGGTCGGAGGTTTGCTCGATGGCGCGGGTGACGACGACGCGCTTCCCCGCCAGCGGAGATTTAGAGGCGTCAGCCACGCTGGCGGCTCACTTCTGCGAGAATATTTTGCGCGCCGGAGTCGATCAACAAGCGGGCCATTTGTTCGCCGAGCGGACGCGGTTGATCCGGCGGGCCGGCGGCGCGCTGCTTGACGTATTGCTTGCCGTCCACAGAGCAGACGCAGGCTTCCATGACCAGTTCATCGCGCTCGATGCGGGCCCAGGCGCCCACCGGGACCTGGCAACCACCTTGCAGCAGCGAGAGCAGTGTGCGTTCGGCGATGATGGCGTTCCGCGTTTCCAGGTGATTGAGTTTGTCGAGAATGTCGGAGGTCGGGTTGTCACTGGCCCGACATTCGATGCCGATGGCACCCTGGCCAACCGCGGGCATGCAGATTTCAGGCGCGAGCACTTCACTGATGCGATGCGTGGCGCCGAGGCGATCCAGGCCCGCTTTGGCGAGCACGACGGCATCGTATTCGCCGCTTTCCACTTTGCGGAGGCGCGTGTCGACGTTGCCGCGCAGGTCGCGAATGTCGAGATCGGGACGCAAATGAAGGAGCTGAGCCTGGCGGCGCAGGCTGCCAGTACCAACGCGCGCGCCCTGGCGAAGGTGGGCGAGCGCGGCGCCATTTCCGGAGACCAGACAATCGCGAACATCGGCGCGCTGGCAGATCGCGGGAAACGACAGGCCGGGCTGCATTTCGGTGGGGATGTCTTTCACGCTGTGGACGGCGATGTCGACTTTTTCTTCGAACAGCGCGTCTTCCAGCTCCTTGATGAATATTCCCTTTCCGCCGATTTGCGGGAGCGAGGATTGCGACAATTTGTCACCTGATGTCTTGATGATGACGATTTCGGTTTCCACACCGGCGACCTGAAATAGCTGTTTACGCACGAACTCGGCCTGCCATTTGGCGAGCAGGCTGCCACGGGTGCCGATGCGGAGATGCTTCACGATTTCTCCCGGTCGGAAAGGAAGAGATCGCGGAGGGCTTCCACGTTCTGAATTTTGCGGCGAAGTTCCCGCTCGCCGCGCAAGCGCTGCGCGGGCTCGACCAGAAGTTTGTCCAGCAGCTCGTCCATCAGGATTTCGACGCGATCCTGGTCCTGCTCGCTGAGGTGGCTGA
>DATNCJ010000014.1:0-18881 GCA_035607215.1 Candidatus Eiseniibacteriota bacterium | reverse complement strand
GACATTATTGCTGTACCCGACTCCCAGCGTTGCATGCGCCAGTGAAAAATTCGGATCCAGCTCAGTCGCCTTCTTCAGATGCGGAATCGCTTCCGTGTCTTCCAGCTTCAGGTGCAACTGTTGGCCGATACTGAATTCCTTGAGCGCCTCCAGCGACGACGTCGTGGCGTGCTCCAGCGGCTTGGCAAATTGCTCCACGGATGCCAGCGACTCTCCCAGTTTCTGCCGCAGCTCCGATGCCGCTCGGTCCAGCGACTTCAGCACTTTCTCTTTGCTTTCCGCCTGTGCCTGCTTGCTCGCCAGCGTGTCGCCGCTCTGCGCGTTCACCGCATTCAGCGAAATCACGTAGTTGCTGCCTAATCCCGCGATCGATCCCGTCAGCATCGCTTTGATTCCCGTCCGCTGGCAGATCTCTCGCCCCACGTCCGCCGTAATCCGGTCTCCCGCCGGCCGGCCCATATATTTCAGCGCCTCGTCGATCTTCGACTGCGGCACGATGTTCAAATAAGGCGACTGCTCTAGTTGCAGCGCCAACGCCTGCTTCAGCGTCCCGTCAAAAACCGCATCGCCCGTGGTGTTCACAAACTCCGTCAGCAGGATCGAATCCTTCTCCGTCAGCGCCGTCGCTCGCCGCGTGATTAGGAATCCACCGATCACCGCGACGGAGATCATCACCGCGGCGGCACCAAGCCACAAGGATTTCCGCGCGGCCCTGGGCTGCGCTTCCGCGGCAGTGCCAGAGCTGGCGGCGGGTGCGACTGCAGCGCCCGAGGGCCCCGTGGCCGCGAGCGCTTGTCCCGCCGACGGGCTGGACCCCGGGGCACCGGCCGCGACGCCACCGCTCGCAATACCATCGCCGCTCCCCTCGCCCGAATGTCCTGCCACCGAAGTCTTCCCTGAATCAATCGCCCTCTTCAGCCGCTTCAAATCCCCGCGCATCTCGGCCGCGACTTGGTATCGCAACTCGCGATCCTTCTCCAGCGCCTTCTGGATGATTGCTTCCAGCTCGGCGGGCAGGTTCGGATTCAGCCGCACCGGCGCCGTCGGCGCCCGGTTTAAGATCGCATCAAAAATCAGCGCCGTCGTATTCCCCAGAAACGGCTGCTTCCCCGTGGCCATCTCATAGATGACCGCGCCGAACGAAAACAAATCCGTGCGTGCATCCAGGTCTTCCCCGCGCGCCTGCTCCGGCGACATGTACGCCGTCGTCCCCACCGTGCTCCCCGGACTGGTCAAATGCGCCGGGTCAATCGACAACGTCGGCGCCGAGGTGACATTTGTTTGCCCCGGCTCCGGCAGCCCCTCCGCCGTTTTCGCAAGGCCAAAATCCAGAATCTTCACTTGTCCGCGTTTGGTGACAAATAGGTTCGCGGGCTTGATGTCCCGGTGCACGATCCCCGCCGTATGCGCCATATCTAGCGCATCCGCGATCTGCACCGAATATTCCAGCACTTGCTCCACCGAAATCGGCTTCCCTTCGATCCGGTGCTTCAACGTCACACCGTCCAGGAACTCCATCACGATGAATGGAAATCCCTGATCGTCGCCGATGTCGTAAATCGTGCAGATATTCGGATGATTCAGCGCCGAAGCCGCCCGCGCCTCCCGCCGGAATCGTTCCAGCGCCTGCGGATCCTTGGTCAATTCCTGCGGCAGAAATTTCAGCGCCACCCGTCGGCCAAGCCGCTGATCCTCGGCCTCATACACCACACCCATGCCGCCGCCGCCCAGCTTCTGCACAATCTTGTAGTGAGAGATCGTTTGCCCGAGCAAAGGATTGAGGCCCGCTCCGCCGTGCCGCCATGGTAGACCAGCCCCAACTCAGCGCACAACCGCAATCCCAACCCGCTCCCCTGTACAGGAGGGGCTCGCCCTCAACCGCCTCGGCTGGTCTTATTTGCTCGCTCTTTGCCTCCTTGCCTTCCTGTTTCCCTCGTTTCTCTTGAAGCCTGGCCTTTCATTCGAATGCTCGCCATTCAGTTACCAGTAACTATTTGGTTTACTTTTGGCCGGTTCCGTGCTATCATTTCCTATGTTTGTCTTCGTCCCCAGCCCCGCCGCCGATTCGCCCTTTCTCCCACTTCCCCTGAGGGGCCTCCGCGTTCCTCGCTCTTTTGCATTTTGCTTTCATCAAGACGTCCGGAATCAATGATTTACGTACTCTTTGCCCTAAAACACCCGGGTGGGGGGGTATCTGCACCCGCCACGCACGCCGAAGTTCGCGAATGCACACTTATTCGCGCAACCCATTTCCCTTCATACATTTACTGCTTACTTCGCTGTACACCGCGGGGGTGGGGGCCTAGTCACTCGCGTCACCCATCGACGGCGCAACCCATGCGTCGTAAAATCATCCTATCCGCTGGTATCGACTCCCAAGCAGCGAACAGGGGCACGCATGACTGACTCGCCGAAATTTGCCACCGTCGAAGAAGCCGTCGAAGAAATCCGCCAGGGTCGCATGATCGTCCTGGTCGATGACGAGGATCGCGAGAACGAAGGCGACCTCGCCATGGCCGCCGAGAAAATCACTCCCGAGGCCATCAACTTCATGGCCAAGTACGGGCGCGGCCTGATTTGCATGCCCCTCACCGAAGATCGCTGCGACGAACTGCACCTCCCGCTGATGTCACCGATCAACACCTCGGTCCACGGCACCGCCTTCTGCGAGGCCATCGACGGCCGCCTCGGCGTCACCACTGGCATCAGCGCCTCCGATCGCGCCATCACCATCCTCACCGCCATCGATCCCAAGACGCGCCCGCAAGATCTCGCCCGCCCCGGCCACATCTTCCCGCTGCGCGCTCGTAACGGCGGCGTGCTCGTACGCGCTGGCCAGACCGAAGCCAGCGTCGATCTCGCCCGCATTGCCGGCCTGAATCCCAGCGGCGTGATCTGCGAAATCATGGGCGACGACGGCACCATGTCCCGCGTGCCGCAGCTCCACGAATTCTGCAAGCAACACAATCTGAACATGCTCACGGTCGCCGATCTGATCCGCTACCGCATGCAGCACGAACGGTACGTGCGCCGCGTGGCTGAAGCCGTTCTCCCCACGCGCTATGGTGATTTCCGCATGATTGCCTATTCCAGCGACGTCGATCACGATCAGCATGTCGCGCTGGTTCGTGGGAATCCGGAAGGCCCGACGCCGGCGCTGGTTCGCGTGCATTCGCACTGCCTCACCGGCGATGTTTTCGGCTCGGTCACCTGTGACTGCTCTGAGCTGGTCTCCCGTTCGCTCAGCGCCATCGCCAAGGAGGATCGCGGCGTCTTCCTTTATCTCCATCACACCGGACGCGGCTTCGGCATCGAGACCTCCGACGAGCCGGGCGCGCTCCCGCAAATCCATTTCCATCAGCGCGGCCAGCTCGACCGCGAACCCGCCCGCCAGCGCATGGTCCAGCACGAATCCGGCATCGGCGCCCAGATCCTGATCGACCTCGGCTTGAAAGACATTCGGGTCCTGACCAATCACCCGAAAAAAGTCATCGCCCTCGAAGGCTACGGCATCCGCATCGCCGACCAGGTCCCGCTGCGCATCGCAGCCCAACGCCCCACAACACACCAGAGCCTCTAACATGCCCACCAACACAAAGACCCAGCTACTGCCAGGCGGTAAACCCCGGGTGTCGCTGAACGATTTTGATAAGCGTCGCTACCGCAAATTTGTTGCGTAAAACTGCCGGAATAGGGAGAACCGCGATCGCGCATACCGGCCGTTAGTTCTTGACGAAGGTCACCGGTGGATGCCCTACGCGCCGCGAGATCATCCTGGGTGGCCCATCCTTTGCGCACTTTGCAAAGGGTCGGTCGCTCTGTAGCCACAACTCACGCCACCAGCGCCTTCACTCTGGCTCGTCGTCTTCGCTTGCAGTTTGGGCTTCGCCCTCCGCGTTTTTTTCGGTAGGGCTTCAATGGCGCCGGCAGCGTCGCGGGCTTGGACCACGGCGCAGCCTTCGTAACATCCAGGACACTTCGTGGGCACGGCGGAATTGGCTGCTGGCGCTTTTTGGACTGCGCTTGGCGACTTTCCTGCGACCAGATATTTGCGCATTTTTTCCAACCGCCTCGGGCCGATGCCGCGAATCGCCAGCAAATCATCGACGCTCTTGGATGGCCCATACGACTTGCGCATCTGCAGGATTTTTCCGGCGGTCGCCGGCCCGATTCCCGGAACCTACGGCAGCTGTTCGGAATTGGCGGAATTGATGCTGATCGGATGGGCCGGCGGTTTCTTCGATGTGGCGTGCAGGGTGGCGACGAACAGAAACGTTCGCCATCATCAATAGGACGCAACGTTTGCCCATGGTATCGCCGGCTGCGAGTGGGCTCATAGCCCACCGATATTATCAGCGTTATATAATCACTCTAGTAACATCGCAAGCGTTCTCGAAATCACGACAAGTGCTTGCCCTGGGCGTCGAAGATTTCGGTGTCGCCGAAGAGGTGGGCTTGCTCTTCGATCTGGGTGCGATCGCCGACCACGACGATTTGCATGTTGGCGGAGTCGAAATATTTGCGTGCCGTCGCCAGCAGGTCGGCGGGCGTCAGTGCGCGCACTTTGTCCCGGTAGGTTTCCAGATAGTCGTCGGGAAGTTCGTTGAGCGCCACGGTGGCCAGTTGCGACAACAAGCCGTCCTGCGTCGCGAGCCCCATCGAAAAAATACCGCTGAGATAATTTCGCGCGTCGGCCAGCTCCGGCTCGGGAACGGGAACGGACCGCAGCTTGTCGAGCTCATAGAAAATTTCGGTCAGCGAGGCGGCGACGACGTCGTTGCGCACCGCGGCGGAAATCGAGAAGTAGCCATACTGGCGCAGCGGATTCACGCCGCTGCGAGGACTGTAGGTATAGCCCTTGTCTTCGCGGATGTTCATCACCAGGCGCGAATTGAATGCGCCGCCGTAGAGGCTGTTGCTGAGCCCAAGGCGAATCCAGTCGGGATGCTTGCGAATGATAGCGTGGCATCCGGCGAGAATCTGCGTTTGCACCGCGCCGGGAACGTGCACCAGGTGCACCTTGCGGCCGTGAGGTTGCGCCGGCGTTGCGCTCGCGGGAACGACGGGCTTCTTCCCTGCCCAGTTGCCGAAAACTTTCTCAATCGTTTTCAGCATGGCGGCGGCGTCGAAATCGCCGACCAGCAGGAGCAAGGCATTTTCCGGCGTGTAGAAATCGCGATAAATCTGCAGGAGATCGTCGCGCTTGTAGGCGGCCACTTGTTCTTCGCTTGGCGAAACTTGCGCGTACGGATGCGCCCCGAACAAAACTTTGCGGAGGCGTTCGCTGGCGAGAAAGCCCGGCTGGGTGCGCTCGAGTTTAACTTCTTCGAGCTTCTGACGGCGCTCGCGTTCGAATTCAGGTTCGGGGAAGGAGGCTTCGCGAGCGAGTTCGTTGACCAAGGCGAGCAAGGGTTCGGCGAGCTCGGACAGGCCGGCGAAGGAGATCGCGCTGGTATCGGAGCCGGCGCTGGAGGAAAGATCGGCGCCCAGGCGCCGCAAATCTTCTTCGATTTGACGGCTGGCGCGCTTCGCAGTTCCGGTGCGCAAGACGGTGGCGGTCATTTCGGCAAGGCCGAGGCCGCGATGGATGGCGGCGGCATTGCCGGATTTGAACGAGAGCTGGCCGTGGAATTTCGGAATGGAGTGTGCCTCGGCGAGAACAATTTCCAGCCCGTTTGCAAGACGCGATTTGGTTACTTTCGGCCAGGTCACCGGGCGTTCGGCGGAGAGGGCGGGAACGGTCGTGGGTACCTCAGCGGCTCGCGTGGCCATTACGCGGCCTCCTTTTTCGCAACGGGTTTGCGGAAAACGATGGCGCGATTTTCGGGACGCAGGACTCTTTTGGCGACACCCTGGATTTCTTCGCGCTTCACCGCGAGGAAGCCGTCAAGGATGCTGTTGACCAGTTGCGGCTCGTTGTCGAAAAGCGTGAAGCACGCCAAGAGATGCATCAAGCCATAGCGAGGCATGCCGCTGCGGCCCCCGTCCAGCGTGGAGAAATAATCGGAGCGCCACTTTACCTTGAGCTGGTTGAGTTCGTCTTCGCTGATGCCGGTATTCTGGATCTCGCGGACGACTTCATCAAACGCGGCGAGCGTCGTTTCGCTCGAGTATTCCGGCTTGTGAAGGAGGCGCGTGACCATCTGTGTCGGCCCGTTGTAGCCGAAGATATCCTCGATGCCGCCGTCGGCTTCCACGGCGATTTGCTTTTCCAGGACGAGGTCGCGGTACATGCGACCCGCGCGGCCGCCATGCAGCGCCTGGTCGAGCAGCGCCATGGCGTACCATTCGTTGGTGCGCCGTTTGGGAACGGTGTAGCCGATGGCCATAGCCGGCAGCGTGCCGAACTTTTCCTCCACGTCGCCGCGGCGCTCTTCCTTTTGCTCTGGTTCGCCAGGATCGGCAAATGGCGGCGGCGGCCCGGCGGGAATGTCGCCGAAATATTTCTGGGCCAGAGCCGCGCCTTCGCCGGGTTTCACATCGCCAAGCACCAGCAGCACAGCGTTGTTGGGCACATAGTAGGTCTTGAAGAAGGATTGCACGTCCCTGAGGTCGGCGGCGTCGAGATCGGCGAAATCGCCGTAGAAATTGTGAGCGTTGGCCCAATTGCGGAACGCAACGGGCGGCAGGTCGAGCCACGGGAAACCGCCATAGGGCTGGTTCATCACGTTGACGCGGACTTCCTCTTTGACGACATCACGCTGGTTGCGGAGATTTTCGTCGTCAACTTTCAACGCGCGCATGCGATCGGCCTCCAGCCACAGCACGCGCTCGAGGGCATTGGAGGGCACGGATTCGAAGTAGTTGGTGACGTCGTAGTGCGTGGAGCCGTTGAGCAGGCCGCCACTGGAATTGATGAGCTTGATGTGCTGCATCTTAGGAGCGTTGGCGGAACCTTGAAACATCATGTGCTCGAAGAGATGGGCGAAGCCGCTCCGGCCTTTGGGCTCGAGGCGAAAACCGATCTTGTAGTAGACACCGAGCGTGACGACCGGCGCCGACGAATCGGGTGCAATGACCACTTTTAAGCCGTTCGCCAGCGTGGTGTTTTCGATTGGAATTTGCAGTCGGTTCAAGCTTTGCCCCCTGTGGCTTGCGCCTTCAATTTTCCGCTTTGTTTGGCATTCCCGGCAGAGTCACGCTCAAAAACGCGTTCCGCCAGATGATTCAAGGCTTGGTACGCTTCCTTGTACTGCGGCGAATAGTCCTGCAAAACATTCAGATGCTTGGCGACAACGTCATAGTCGCCGCGCGCAAGCGGCCCAGTCCAGGCCGCGCGCGGACCCAGGCGTTCATAGTTCTGGAGCATCTGCTGGGTCATGGGCAGCAGAGCACGCACTGCCTCGGTGCGTTTAATCCCGATGGACATAAGCAGCTGAACCGCCGATTCCACGACCACGAGGGCATGGCCGGCAGCGAGAGCGCCGGCGGCGTGATACAGCGGCTTTTTCGCGGGCGCGATCGAAGTGGGCGCGGCACCCAGATCTCTGGCGATCTTTCTTGCGGTTCGCACGGCCATGGCATCACCCTCGATGGCGAATAATTTGCCTTCCAATGGAGGAACCGCAACCCCGGAGAACGTTTGCAGCGGATGCATCGACGCCACGGAAGCGCCAAACTCACGAACGGGCTGGAGCACACCGGCATCCAGCGCACCGCTGGTGTGCAGGACGACGCGCCCTTGCAGCTCTTCTGCTCCGATGCGCGCCAACTCGGCGGCGACACCGGAGATCTCCGCATCCGGCGTGGCAATCAAAATCAGCGAGGACCCGAGCACGCGGCGAGACAAGCTCGCTTGCGGCGTGCCGCCGCCGATGTAGCGCACCGCACTTCTGGCCGAGGGCATACTTTGCGTGGCCACCGGGCCGATTTTCCAGCCCAGCTCGCGGAGTCTTCGACCCAAAGCGCGTCCAACACGTCCTGCACCGACGATCGCCACGGACGTATGCATCACTCATGCTAGGATAACCCGAGGTTCGCTTCCGACACCAATCGCTATGCGCTGGTTTCTTCTCTTCCTATTAGGTTTTGCGGCCTTTTTCTGGATTGTTCAAGGGCTTCGTGTGGCCTGGGGATTGTTCCAGCTGCCCTGGCTGAAGAATTTCGCGCCGGCGAAGGATGAGGATTGTCCGCGGATTTCGCTGTTATTCGCAGCGCGAGATGAGGAGGAAAAGCTGCCGCGAGCACTTGCGACGCTGGCGAAGATCGACTATCCCAATTTGGAAATTGTCGCGGTGGATGACCGCTCGCAGGATGCGACCGGCCGGATTTTGAACGAGTTCGCTCGGACACATGAACGCATTCGCGTCGTACATGTGGCGGAGCTACCTGCGGGATGGCTGGGGAAGCCGCACGCTTTGCAGAGAGGCTACGAAATTTCCAGCGGCGAGTGGCTTCTCTTTACGGACGCGGATGTGCGGTTTGCACCGGATTCGTTGCGGCGAGCGGTGGCCATTGCGAATGCCCGTAAAGCGGACCATCTGACGTTGTTCGGCGACGTGGATATGGAGGGATTTTGGGAGACGGTGCTGCTGACGTTTTTTGGAATGGCGATGCATGTGGGAAATGAATCGCACCGCGTAGCGAACCCGAAATCGAAGGCCTACGTAGGCGTGGGAGCGTTTCAACTTGTCCGGCGCACCGCCTATGAGGCTTGCGGAACACACCGGCGGCTAGCGATGGAAGTGGTGGACGACATGAAGCTGGCGAAGATATTGAAGCTCGGCGGATTTCGGAGTTGCATCGGCGTGGCGCAGGAGTATGTCTCGCTACGCTGGCATTCGGGGGTGGGAAATCTGATTCGTGGGGTGACGAAGAATTTCTTTGCGGCGATGGGGTACAGCTTGCCAATGGCGCTGGCGGCGCTACTCGGATTGCTGGTGATCCAAGTCGTGCCGGTTGCGGCCGTGGTTTTCGGGCATGGATGGATTCGGTGGCTGGCGGCGCCGTCGGTGCTGATTGCGCTGGGATTGCATTTAGGAGTGGACGTGGTGATGCGGGTTTCGCCGCTGTATGGGCTCACCTATCCGATTGGGGCGATGTTTTTTTGTTACATGCTGGCGAGATCGATGGTGGTGACGTTGTGGCGGGGCGGGGTGGAGTGGCGGGGAACGTTTTATCGGTTGGAGGAGTTGCGGAAGGGCGTGGTGTAGGATCAAGCTGTAAAGCGAGCTTGCAACAGCTCTAATAGCTCTGGTGATCCGAATGGCTCTTGCTCGCCGGTGAGATCGAGCAGGAATCTGGCAGCTTCAACGGCCCTAGGACAATCGTCCTTTGTTTCCAAAGAATTCACCACTATCGGAAGGACCCGAGGGTCGTGCCTCTACGCAAGGCCTGCCATGGCTTCTTCGCGCACGTCAGCGTTGCGATCGGTTAGCTTGCGAAACAATGCGTCTCGAATCTCCGCGGAATCGGCGCCACCCTGAACGTCAAGACCAAAAGTAGCCCAGTCGCGGACGTCATCGTCCGTATCTTCCGTAAGGCGCAAGAGCGCGAGCACGCTCGCCGGCTCATCCGGGAAACACCCCAAGGCAAACGTCGCGCCGAAACGCAGTCGGGCGTCAGGATGCGTCGTGAAAGGTGTAATCAAAGGAATCGCGCACGGATCACCTAAATGGCCCAGGGCACTGATCGCTGAGCTCAGCGGAAGGAAGTCTCGCTCCTTCTGTAGCACTTCAGTTACGACGACATAAGCTTCGTGGGCAAAGTTGGTGTCGCGGCTTGTATCAAGCCACGGTCCCTCCAGTCCGCGACCCGGCACGCAAAAACCGCGTGCAGGAAAAAGCCGGGTCGCTCCGGTCGGGATGACAGAATCTTGCTTGACGCTAAGAGCTCGCGGGACCGTGAGTTACGTCTGGAAAATCGGAAGTCGCTGCTGCACTCCAAAGCTAGTTGGTCGCAGCGGTGGTTTCGGGTGGTGGGTCGGCCGGGCATGGCGTGCTGGAGAAGAGGCCGGCGACGTCGCGTTGTTTTAGGGTGCGGATGCGGTCGCGGAGCTGGGCGGCCTTTTCGAATTCGAATTTTTTGGCGGCTTCGCGCATCTGGGTTTCGAGCTGCTTGAGGAGCTCGGCGAGCTGGGCTTCGGTTTTGACGCCGGAGGCGGCGGAGTCCAGAGCGGCTTCGTCGATGGGGATGGTGACGTAATCGGCTTCGACGATGCGGGCGAGTTCCATGTCCACGGATTTGACGATGGATTCGGGGATGATGTTGTTTTCCTTGTTGTAGGCGATCTGCTTTTCGCGGCGGCGATTGGTTTCGCTGATGGCCTGGTTCATGGATCCGGTGCGGACATCGGCGTAGAGGATGGCGCGGCCGGAGAGGTGGCGCGCGCAGCGGCCGATGGTCTGGATCAGCGACGTAGCGCTGCGGAGGTAGCCTTCCTTGTCGGCGTCGAGAATGGCGACGAGTGAGACTTCGGGCAAGTCGAGACCTTCACGGAGGAGGTTGATGCCGATGAGAACATCGAATTCGCCACGGCGCAGATCGCGGAGGATTTTGATGCGATCGAGGGTTTCGACTTCAGAGTGCAGGTAGCGGCAGCGAACCCCGACTTCGGTGAAATATTCGGAGAGGTCTTCGGCCATGCGCTTGGTGAGGGTGGTGACGAGGACACGCTCGTTTTTCTCGGCGCGGATGCGGATTTGTTCCAGCAAATCATCGACCTGGCCCTTGACCGAGCGAATCTCAACCTCGGGATCGACGAGACCCGTCGGACGAATGACCTGCTCGACGAACTGGCCGCCAGATTTGGTTAGCTCGTAGGGACCGGGCGTGGCGGAAACATAGATCACCTGATTCATGCGGTGTTCGAATTCCTCGAAGTTGAGCGGGCGATTGTCGAGCGCGGAGGGCATGCGGAAGCCGTAGTCGACGAGGATTTGCTTGCGCGAGCGATCGCCGCCCCACATGCCGCGGGTTTGCGGAACGGTCTGGTGAGACTCATCGATGAACAGCAGATAGTCCTGCGGGACATAGTCGAGCAGTGTCGGCGGGGCTTCGCCGGGAAGGCGGCCGCTGAGGTGACGCGAATAATTTTCGACGCCGTGGCAGTAGCCGACGGTGCGCATCATCTCTATGTCGAATAGCGTGCGCTGGGTGACGCGCTGGGCTTCCACAAATTTCCCCTGGCGCTCCAATTCTTTTTTCCACCATTCGAGTTCGGCGTAGATGCCCTGGATGGCGCGCTCGCGTTGTTCGGCGGGCATGACGTAGTGAGTGCGCGGATAAATCGGCACGCGCGCGATATCGTTTTGGCCAGTGCGGACTTCGCCGGTGAGCGGATCGATCTGGCGGATGGCGTCGATCTGCTGGCCCCACATTTCGAGGCGGTAGCCGTTGTCTTCGTAGGTCGGGTAAATCTCGATCATGTCGCCGCGGACGCGGAAGGTGCCGCGGCGGAGATCTTCAGAACGCTCGTATTGGATATCGACGAGGCGGCGGAGCAGCGCTTCGCGCGAGGTCTGCATGCCCTTTTCAAGCATGACGAGCATGCCGTAGTAAGCCTCGGGCGAGCCGATGCCGTAGATGCAGGAAACGCTGGAGACGATGATGACGTCGCGGCGCTCGAACAGCGAGCGCGTGGCGCTCATGCGCAGCTTGTCAAGCTCGTCATTGATGGTGGATTCCTTGTCGATGTAGAGGTCGGCGGCGGGGACGTAGGCTTCGGGCTGGTAGTAGTCGTAGTAGCTGACGAAATATTCGACGGCGTTTTCGGGGAAGAAGGATTTGAATTCGTGGTAGAGCTGTGCCGCGAGCGTTTTGTTGTGCGCGAGGACCAAAGCGGGACGATCGACGGCCTCGATAACCTTGGCCATGGTGAAGGTTTTGCCGGAGCCGGTGACGCCGAGGAGGACCTGGTGTTTGTCGCCCCCTCCGAGGCCACGGACGAGCTGATCGATGGCGGCGGGCTGGTCGCCGCGGGGCTGGTAGTTGCTGCGAAGCTTGAAATTCATCGAGTGCGCCTCCTGCGGGTTCAGCGGGGCGTGCGGAAACTTACATTATACGCTGGGTTGCAAGTAGGTGCTCGATGGGACGAGGCATGCGGCGGTACGCACGCTCGACCCATCAAATGGCAGCACAAACGGTCGCACCGGCGGGTGTAATCCAGCGACCATCGGGTCGTACACGTCGTGTATTCGTCAGGGATGCTTGCCTAGCGGCGAACTGGGGCTGACCAGGAGGACTTCGGCGGCGCTTTTTGCGTCCACGTCGTAGTGAAGATGGTTGGAGGCGTCGGCTTTGGCGATGGTCACGGACATAGATTGGTCGGCTTCGTCGGAGGCACGGACGAGCAGGCCGGTAGTGAGCGAGATATAGAGGATGGTCTTATTGTTGCCACGGGCAGTTCCGGAGGTGCGGAGCAGGCGCACGGCGTAATCGTCAGGCGTCGCGTCCTTGGGCTTGGATTGCTGCTTGAGAGCTGCGGTGGTGAGAATGACGGCGCAGGTTTGCGGCGGATGATCGGAGTTGACGAAGTCGCCCTGGTCGTTCATGCGTAGTGGCCGACAGGGCTCGTTTCGGACGTAGGTAGACTCACGGAACCAGGTGAGGCCGGCAAGCGGGGAGGGAGTGCGCTCGGGCTCTTGCGATTTCCATTTCTGCGCGGACTTGATGCCTTCGGGCGGGTAGGCGGCGGATGCAGCGAAGCGGGCAACCCATTGCTGCCAGGCGTGTTGCAGCGCGGGAGTGAGGGCATCGAGGCCAGCGATTTTGTCGAGGCGGCCGTCTGCGAGAATGGTGAAGTCCACGGGTGGAAGTGTCGCGGTGGTACCGGCTGTGGAATCGGCGGGATTCGAGTCCAGCGACTGAAGCTTGGCGCGGGCGTGGATCGCAGCGCGGATGCCGGGTTTCGACTTGCCCGGAAGCGCGGTGACGTCAAGGATGTCGAGAAAAAGAAGCGCGCGGACGTTCAAGAGGGTTTGTCCCGGCGAAGCGGACAGCGCGACCGGGCTCTTGGTCTTGGTCTGCGTGTCGCTGCGATACGTGATGACGTAAGTGAGGGTTTGACCGGCGTGGAGTTTGGGAAATAGATCGACGCGCGTGGAGCCGGTTGCTGAGGTGGCGGGCAGGAGAAGGAGGAACGCAACGGCCAAGAGCGCTTTCACCCGGCGGCTTGCCGACGAATAGAGTTGTTGGGGTGCGGGTGCGTCGGTCATTGCGAGTGTCGCTAGTTTGGTTGCGGGTTTTTCGCGGCGGGTTGCTGCTTGAGCTTGCGATCGAAGAAATCAGCTGTGGCTTTGTAGCCGGCGAGCCAGTCGCGATGGAGCAGGAAGTCGTGGATTTCGTCGGGGAAAATGAGTTGCGCAATCTCGACGTTGCCCTTGGCTCGGAGACGGGCGACGAGGTCGACGGTTTGAGTGAAGTAGACGTTGCGATCGTCGTCGCCGTGAATGAAGAGGACCGGTGACTTCCAGGTGTCGACAGCCGTGACTGGCGAGGACTCGTGCGCGAGCTTTGTAAGGTCGGGCGAGATGTTCTTGCCGTCCCAGTTGTCGGTGGGCCAGTCGTGCACGCCGTGGAAATCGACCCCAGCTGCGAAGATGTCGGAGTTGCGGCCGAGGCCGAGAGCCGTGAGATAGCCGCCGTAGCTGCCGCCCCACAGACCGACACGTGTTGGGTCGACTTCCGCGCGTGATTGCAGGAATTTTCCGGCGGCGACGACGTCCTGATATTCGCTGGCGCCGCGGCCGGCGCGACCCGGAGCTTCGCGGAAGGCCCGGCCGTAGCCGATGCCGCTGCGATAGTTGACCGAGAGCACGACATATCCACGGCTAGCGAGGTACTGATTCATCGCGTAGGAATTCGAGTAGTAGTACATGTAGTGCCAGCCCAGCAGCATCTGGCGCATGGAACCGCCATGCATGAAGACCAGCGCCGGGCGCTTGTCGCCGGATTTGGCGCCGTGGGGGAGAAAGAGCTGGCCGTGGATTTCGAGGCCATCGGCGGCGCGGAACAATACTTGCTGCGGAGCGACAAGTTGAGCGGAGGGAAAGTCGCGCGGCTGTTGATCGGGCGCGATGATCTGCGGCTCTGCCCCGTGTCCGATGGCGGCGTGATAGATGCGCGGTGGATGCGTGCCGTCCGAGCGGATGTACGCGATATTTGCACTGTCGCTAAGCGCCACCGGACTCCACTCGATAGTTTCACCTCGCGTCAGCGGCCTTGGGTTGGCGGCGTTGACGTCAACGATCCAGAGATGGCGGCGATCGATGTCGCCACAATTCGAATTGAAGAGTACGACGCTGCGCTGCGCGGCAAAGGACCACTGCTCGACTTCGCAATTACCGGGTGTGAGGAGTTGCGCCTGACCGGTGCCGTCAGCGGCGAGCGAATACAGATGCTGCCAGCCGTCCTGTTCGCTGGCGATCACCAGACGATTGTTGGCAGCCCAGTTGAGAACCCCGCCGCCGGTATCGCCGGCCATGTAGGGAAACGAGTTCTGCGGAGATGAGCCGCTGTGCCAGATCTCGCGAGCATTGCCGGTCGTTGCGTCGGCAACCCAGATGGCCCAGGGATGCGGGCGGTCGGGCTCGATGAAGTAGCCTTGCGGAGTGTCTCTCGTTTGCGCGGGTCGCCGAACGAACGCGACGCGGGCGCCATCGGGCGACCATTGTGGATTGGAATCGCTATCCACGCTGGGCGCCAGGAAGGTGACGGTTTTCCCGGTCACGTCGTATACGCCGATGAACGCGTGATCGCCGCGACCGGAGACGAAGGCTAGCCGCGAACCGTCAGGTGACCAGGCGGGCGAGTGGTTTTGCCCGCGAGCAACGATTTGTGCAGGCTTGGCGCTACCGTCCGCGGGCGTGAGCCAGATCTGGGCGTCGCGGAGATAAGCGATGATTCCTTTTGCTGAAATTTGCGGCGAGTGACCTGCATCGATTTTTTTGGGCTCGCCGCCGTACCAGGCAACACTACAGACGGACTGCTCGACTCCAGCAGGATTGCTGGTCGGATTGGGATACTGCCCGGCGGGATTTTTTTCGCCGCCACGCGTGTACAGCACGATGTTGCCGTCGTCAGAGAGGCTGAGGTCGCCGAGTTCCTGGCCGTCGTCGGTGTTGTAAGCGGTGAGTTGCCGCGCAGCGAACTCCGGACCCTCGGCCACCCAAATGTTGCGCTTTCCCTGCTGATTCAGCGTCCAGGCGATGCGATTTGTCTTCTTCGCCGCGGTGAGATCGGCCGGAAAGGGCGCGCTCAGAATCTGTTCGAGCGTGAAGGTGCCCGGCGTTTGAGCAAAGCCGCTCACGGCCAGCAGCAGCACACCGCACACAACCATCCCTACGTGTCCTACGTGTCGAATCATGCTTCTTCTCCGACCGGAATAAACTAGTCCGCAGGCTGTCGACTTAGCGCCGGTTCGACGGACACACGCGGCACATCCAACGGACCGGAAATTTTCAGCACACGGTTTGCTTCCGAGGCGCGGATCTCGCGGCGGCCATCCGAAATTTGCACCGTAAGGTCGGCGTTGCGCCCGAAGCTCACGGTGCCCTTGACGAAAGTGGACTCGCGGCCGGAATCCAGGCGCAGGCCAGCCAGCACGATAGCGCGGTCGCGCAGGGAGAATGTGCCTTCTCCCGCAGCCCAATGCGATTGGCCGATGTGCGGCTGGCCATCGGCGACGCTGGCGCTCACATCCCAGCCACGAAAATCCACGTTGCGCACCCGGACATCTCCGCGACCAGCCAGGTGTTGCAGCAATTCATCGCGCCCGACTCCCTGGGTGGTCATATGTAAGCTCCCGGAGGCGAATCCGGCGAAGCGCTCAGTGATGCGCGGGACCCCGGGTAATTTCGCCAGGTCCACACGATCGAGATCCGCGGTTATGTCGTACGATGGCCGCGGCAGAAATCTCGCATTCATCCTGGCATGCACGTTTCCGCCAGCCCACTGCGCGGAGGCGTCGCGGATTTCCAGCCGCAAATCGTGAAGCGCGCCGGCCACGGTCACCTTTTGCAGTGTGAGACTTTCCATGGTGAACTCATCGATGCGCAGTTCGCCTTCGGCGTTGACGCGGCGGACCAGTTCGCTGGCGACCGACGCGGGTGAAGGGACCAGCGTCCCGCCGAGCAGAGAAGGCAGCAAACGCCGCAGCCAGCTTGGCCGCGCGCGCGGTCCGATCCAGCGATCCAGTTCGGCGGCGTTCAAATGGTCGGTGCGCAGCTGAAAATTCCATTTGACGGGGGTCTCCGAATCGACGGAAATGGGTCGCGACGCAGAGCCCGTCCATGTGGCCCCGAATCCCTCGATGATCCCGAGATCCGCGAATCGTGCTCCATCCCTCCACTCAATCCGGGTCCTGGTAAGCTGCAGCGGCTGATTCAAACCAGCCGCCTGAAGTTCGCCTTTCGCCAATTCCACGTGGCCGTTCCAACGCGCATGCGGCAGTTCGCGGCTCCAGTCGCAACGCAGAGCGGCGGTGACAGGTCCGGTTAATGCCCATCCGTGATTCAGCGGCCGGCCAAAGGCCTCAGCGACCCGGAGCGCATCTTCTACGCGATCGACGTGGCCATCCAAACTGACCCCGCCGGTGTGTTTGTCAAAATCGTGGATGAGACCGACGTTCAGCGCACCACGGCTCTCGATCGCAGCGCGCCTCCTCGAGACAGAAGTTGCGGACGCGCCGACCTCGATTTTTCCAGTAGCCGCATAAGAAAAGCGCACCGGATCGATTTTCAACACTCCGTGCAGGCGCCCCCCTTCCACCGGCCCAATGCGCAACGCCGATGGCAATTGAGCGACACGTACTTCGCCTCCTTCACTGGAAAACGCTGCATCGGTCAGCTGTAAGGGCCAGCCGCGCAGAGTGACCGCTCCCGTAAAATATTGTTCGATGGAAACGGAGTCGTCGACATCCGGCTGGAAAGCGCGAAACCAGGAGAGGGCATCGGAGGCCTGCACGCCTGCGGAATCGACGCGGATCTCCCAGGATGGATCGCGACGGATGGATGCCCGGGCCGTGCCGCGGACATTTGACTTCGCGGTCTCCACTACCACGCGCGTGGCCTGCACTTCGCCGCTGGCAATATTCAGGCGTCCCAGCAAGTTCATATTCATGCGCGGATTGTCCGATCGTTCATTCAGGTCCCAGCGATGAATCTGCGCGGCCCGTGCCTGCACCGAATACGACCAGTCGCCCGGCTGACCCTCTTCCGGGAAGTGATCGGGCGACCCGCTCTCCGCCGTGGCATCCAGCGCGAACGTGCCACGGACACCGTAGTCGCGTCCTCGAAACAATCGCAGCAAATCCGCCAGCGAACCCTGTTCCCAGTGCACGCGAATCTGCGCCGGTTGCAGGCGCGCCGAAGTTCCCGCGACGTCTCCGCGTACCGTAAGCGTGCCCGCGGACTGCAGAGCCGCTCCGCTGCGCCACGGCTCGGCGTCTAATCGCAACTGCCAGCGTCCCGCGGAAATCTGCTCGACGCTGCCGAAAACATTGGTAAACGCGAAGGGCAGCTTCTCATCGGCAATCTTGAAATTGACGCGGCCGTCTTCGATGTCGATCAGGTTCAACCGATTCGCCGCGGTGATCAATGCCGGACCATAAGAGCGCGCACTGGGATTCGCAGGCGGCAGCCAACGCTCCAGATTCCAGCGTCCCTCCGAATTGCGAACCAGAATCAGGCTCGGACGGCTCAACGACAGCGTGCCAAATTCAAAGTGGCCGCGCAGGAGGCTCGCCCACCGCAGCCCGGCCGTCAAATGATCGGCCCGCAAGAAATATTCATTTCCAAACGCCGGATCTTCGCCGATGGTTATGCGGTCGGCGTTCAATTGCGGGCTCGGCAGCAGCAGCAGGTTGAAATGGGCCACCTCGACGGATCGCCCAAACGCGCGCTCCAGATGGCGCGTCAAAAAGCCGTGCACCCGGCGCGTGTGCGCCAGCACCGAGACGCCGGCTTGCGAAACCACGACGAGGGCCAAAACAGCCAGCGCCGGCCTCCACCATGTACGCAGCCGGTTCATGTCACGGAAAGTTTCGCAGAGTGTTCAGCAAATAGAAAGTGAGAGGCTATTGGGCCATCCAGGGCACACCTCAGTGTACGGTGTGAAGCATCCGCCCCCAACGGGTCCGGCTAGGTAAATGCGCGATTGTTTCGAAAATCCCGGCGAGCCGCTGAAAAAAAGTGCTGGGGCTGTAATCCGAACTACTGGCCTCCACGGACCAATAGATCAGAAACGGACGGCCCATAATGGCGTCGCGATCGACAAATCCCCAGTAGCGGCTATCCGAGCTCTGATCGCGATTGTCGCCCATGGCGAAATATTTTCCGGCGGGCACGACGATCTCATCACCTTGAATATGTTTCTTGATTTCGCGCGCCCACTCCGGCACCACCTGCGAGGAGTACAACTGGTTACCGACCGGTGGAAACGCATAGTTCAGCGGATCGTAGGCGGCCGCCGGATCGTGCACCACATATGGCTCATTCAACAGTTTGCCGTTCACGAAAACACGTTGATCCACTAATTTCACGCGATCGCTCGGCAAACCGATCACGCGCTTTACATAATGAGTGTGATCCTGATAGGGGTATTTGAAAACGATGATGTCGCCGCGATCCAGGGGCCTATAAGGCAAGATCTTCTCGTACCACGCGCCCCGTCCACCGAAAATGAACTTGTTCACCAGCAGGTGATCGCCGACCAGCAGGGTCCCTTCCATCGAGCGCGACGGAATCTTAAAAGCCTGCAATATAAAGGTAGTGGCGAAAAGCGCCAGGATCACCGTCACCAGCAGCGATTCAAAGTATTCTGACAGTGTCGTATCGGCGCGATGGTGATGGGGCGCTGGCGAAGTGGCCACCTGCTCATCGGTAGACGCAGGCTCCGGGGTAGCGATATCGCCGGTTTCGGCGCTGACCCCGCCGGTCTCGGCA
>DATNCJ010000003.1:0-4827 GCA_035607215.1 Candidatus Eiseniibacteriota bacterium | reverse complement strand
GGGATAATCGAGCATGATCCCGCGCGACACTTTCAGTATCTCGCAGGCGGCGGCGAATTCCTTCCGTCGTAACTCGCCAAGTTCCTGATCACTGCGCGCGCTGCCGCGATGCGTGGCAGCTTGCCCCGCCGTCAGGCAAATAACGCAGGTTTCCACGCCTCGCTCTTGATAGAGACGCAAAGACCCGCCGAAACTGCTGGCTTCGTCATCCGGATGCGCGGTTACCACCATCATGCGCCGCATGCAGGGATTGTACATTCCGCGACTTACTTTCACGGAGGACGCCGTTCGCCATCACAAACAAAGGGTTTTGTAGTTACGCGCCAGGACTGGACAGCAGGATCTGAGGTTCTCCGTCTTCCTCGAACATGAAGGCCAGCACGTCTTGCGGGACCGGCGCATTCCAGACCGGCGCGAAAGATTGGCGATGCAGCGGAGAAGGTCCGTGCTCGCGCAAGGCTGCCAGGTGACGAGGGGTGCTGTAGCCTTTGTTCGACGCTAGTCCGTAGACCGGGAAGACCGGGTCCCATTCAACAATCATGCGGTCGCGCTCGACTTTAGCCAGGATCGAAGCAGCGGCAATTGAGGCCGAGAGGGCATCGCCGTGAATGATGGGTTGCTGCGGAAGGTCGCAGTCCAGGCGCAACGCATCCACCAGCAAGTGGTCGGCGCAGGGGTCGAGGCCAGAAACCGCCTCACGCATGGCCACTCGCGAGGCCTGGTAAATATTGATCTGGTCGATGCGGGCGGCGTCGACTGCGGCAATCGCCCAGGCGACGGCATGCTCGCGAATTCGTTCCGCCAGAATTTCACGACGTTCCGCCGGCAACAACTTGGAATCGCGCAGGCCGCGAATGCGGTACGCCGGATCGAGGATCACCGCCGCAGCGACTACGGGTCCGAACAGTGAGCCGCGTCCGACTTCATCCACCCCAGCGACCAGGCGCGCGCCCCGCTGCCACATTTTCTTTTCAAACTTCAAAGTGCAATGCAGCGCCTTGAGCAACCGCAGTTTGGCGGCTGATGCGGAAAGTGGCTTCCCCAGACCGGATTTGAGTTTTGGAGACACAGAGACTGCTATACGGACATCTTCACTCAGTGCAAGCTTGTGGCGCAATGTGGAAAACCGGCGAGAGCCGGTTTAAGACAAAACTAACTGATCCGGAGATGCGCCTTTTACCTCGACTGTTTGTGATGGAGGACAGGCCTCCGGCCCGTCGCGCACAGGCGCTGCATGACGGGCCGGGACGCCCGTCCCATGAGCGGCGAAGCGGCGTAAAACGTTGCCCGGAGCACGAGCTTGGCCGCAAAGGGCGCCATGGGCTGAGTGGCGAAGGTAACATTACCTCCCATTACCGCGGTAAATTGACCGACCCTCGGCCGGTTGCTAGCCTCAAGCAGAGAAGTGTCACCCGGCGGCCCACTTGAAAGAAGAACACCCTAAAGCATCAGAGCGCCAGAACAAGCGCCTGCACGTCGCGCTTCCCATTCGCGTTACCTATTGGGATGATGCCCAAAAACCCTGTCTCGAGATTGCCTGCACCTACGACATCTCCGAGCACGGTGCCCGCGTCACCGGCCTGCGTTGCGTGAAGGAAGCCGGAGAAGTCATCGCCATCGAGCGGGGCAAGAGCAAGGCGTTCTGCCGCGTGGTGTGGGTTGGAGAACCTAATTCGGACTTGCAGGGTCAAATCGGCCTGCAGTCTGTCGAAGCGGACCGAGTATTGTGGGAAGCCGAACTGCGCGACATGGTAGAGACCTACGAACCTGTCGTGGTAGATGCAGACGCAAAACGACCTCGTACCTTCGCTGCCCACGAACGCCGCCGTCGCCGCGAGCGCTTTAGTCTGGAAGGAACGGCGGAGCTGGTTGAAGCAGGTACCCAGAACTCCAAGGCGAACAGCGTAGTCCTGAAGAATATGTCGGAGATTGGCTGCCTGGTGCTGACCAACCAGATAGCGCCGGCCGGCACTAATTTGATTGTGACGCTGCACGTTGATGATCAAACGTTGACGCTAAAGGGCCAAGTCAAGCATGCGGATCCGCATGTGGGACTCGGAATCGAATTCCACAAAATCCGCAAGGGCGAACGCCAGATCCTCCAGTTCCTGATCCGCAAGTTGGCCGAAAAGAACTTCGAAGACACCCTGCAGTTTGAAATCCACAAATAGAAGACCGACCAGGCGTCGGACTTCTGACGTCAGCCAAACAAACATGGTATTCGCCGAGGCCTGACGTCACTACTTTGCGGCGACTTCCGCGACTGCCTGCTCGCGATCAACGTCCTTCAGGCGGGCCGCCTTGCCCTTGAGGCCGCGCAGATAATAAAGCTTGGCGCGGCGAACTTTCGAAGAGCGCAGCAGCTCCACTTTGTCCACGACCTTGGAATGGAGCGGGAAGATGCGTTCGACACCGTGGCCAAAGCTGATCTTGCGTACCGTGAAGCTGGCCTGCGGCCCACGGCTGCGCGCAATCACCACGCCCTCAAATGCCTGCAGGCGTTCCTTGTCGCCTTCCTTGATCTTCACGTGGACGCGAATGCTGTCGCCCGGCACGAATTCAGGAATGTCGGTGCGCTTGGTCTTGGCCAGAAGTTTTTCGATGATCAGGTTAGTCACGATCTTGTCCCCCAGTGACAGAAATCTTGGAATTTGTTGCAGCTTGCTCGCCCGAAATGCGGGCCAGCAATTTCTTATCTTCCTCGCCGAGCGCGGCGCCCTCTAACAGATCGGGCCGGTTGCGCAGCGTTTTCTCTAAAGCCGTCCGCCGGCGCCAGCGGCGAATTTCCTCGTGATTGCCGGAAACCAGAACTTCAGGCACCTGCAATCCGCGAAAGTCCGCCGGACGCGTGTAGTGCGGATAATCCAACAATCCGCCCGAAGCGCACGTGGAGTTGGCGCCACCCACTTCCACGGTCGGAGTCACCGTAAAAGACTCTTGCCGCGTCGAGGCATCGTTTCCCACCGCGCCGGGAATGAGCCGCGCCACCGCATCCAGAATCACGGCCGCGCCCAACTCGCCGCCGCTCAGCACGTAGTCTCCGATCGACAACTCGCGATCGGCAAGATGCTCTCCTACGCGCTCATCCACGCCTTCGTAGCGGCCGCAGATCAGAACGATCCGTTCCAGCGTCGACAGTTCTTCCGCCACGCTCTGGTCGAAACGCCGGCCCTGGGCCGACAGCAGTACCACACTCTGCGTCGAACCGGCCGCAAGGCGCTCCGAACGGCTCTGGATATTCAGTCCCTCAATACATTCAAAGATCGGTTCCGGCTTCAGCACCATGCCTTCGCCGCCGCCGAAAGGGCGGTCATCCACGGTGCGGTGCCGGTCGTGGGCAAAAGCCCGCAAGTCGTGGACTTCGATTGCTGCTAAACCCGCTTCGCGGGCCCGGCGAACAATGCCGTAATCCAGCGGTCCGCGAAAAAAGTCAGGAAAGATCGTTAGGATATCGATCTTCATCGCGAACCCAAACCCCTGTCATGCTGAGCAAACAAGCCGCGCTTTGCGCAGCGGGAGGATCGAAGCAACCCCTATACCCGACACCAGTTTAGAAGGTAGGGATCCTTCGACTCCCTTCAGGACGACAATTTTTTGCTGCGCTTCTGCTGCTCTTTCTCTTCTGCTGTCAGCGGAGCGTTCAGCTCGAGCATGCCTTCCGGCAGACTCATGTAAATCTTCTTGTGTTCAAAGTCCGTGCTCTTCAAGTAAGCTTCCGCATAAGGGATCTCGTACTCCTGCGATCCCACCTTGACAATCAGCAGGGGGGCTTCACCCGCTCCAAACTGAACGTCAACAACCAAACCAATCTCGTGGTCGCCGTCGAACACTACGCATCCCACAAGATCGCTGACGTAAGCCCAGCCCGGCTCCAGCTTCGATCGATCGCGGGCCGGAACCTGCAACTCGCATCCAACCAGCGTTTCCGCCATGGAAATCGAACCGACGCCTTCAAACTTCAAGACCAGGTAGCTTTTGTGCGGCCAGAGCTCCTCGATCTTCAACTCCCGCCGGGGTCCGTTTCCATCCTTGGGCAGGGCCCAGAGCCGCATGCCTGGCTGAAACCGGTCCGGGATATCGCTGTGCAGCTCGGTTGCAACTTCGCCGCGGCGTCCCTGGGTCTTGAGAACGCGTGCCAGCGTAATGAACTCGTCAGCTATTCCAGAATCTCCAGCGTGAAGCGCTTGTTGAACTTCGAACTGGCTGCGCCCAGCAGATTTCGCATGGCCCGGGCGGTGCGTCCCTGCTTGCCGATAACCCGGCCCATATCGTTCGGCCCGACCGTGAGCTCGAGCACGGACTCCGCGCCCTCTTCGACCTGATTGACCGCAACTTGCGCCGGATCATCGACCAGAGCTTTGGCAATCTGCTCGATCAGGACGCGCATGTCCCCAGTTGGCTCGCTCATCCTCGCCTCAAAATGATAGGTCATCCCGGCCTGGCTCAGCCAAAGCAGGATCGTTTTATTCGGTGGAGTTTACCGTGATGCGCACGGGAAGATCAGGCAACTACTGAAGTGGCGACTGGCGCCGGCTTGGACACGATCTTGGTGACTCGGTCCGACATCTTGGCGCCCTTCGATACCCAATAGTCAATGCGCTCGCGCTTGAGTTCAATACTGGCGGGGCTGGTGCGAGGGTTGTATGTTCCGACGACCTCGACCGGACGGCCATTGCGCGCGCGCTCCTTCTCGATGACCACCACACGATACTGCGGTTGTTTGCGCGCACCCGTGCGCGACAGACGAATCATTAACACAGAGCTTAGGTTCCTTTCCTATTTGCTTCAGGCAGGCTGAGACAAACCATTATTTTTGCAGAATTTAGC
>DATNCJ010000081.1:0-39147 GCA_035607215.1 Candidatus Eiseniibacteriota bacterium | reverse complement strand
CGACGTCGCGCAAGATGTCCGCAAGCTGCGTGGCCTCCAGCCGTACTTCCATGGGCCGCGTGAAATCCAGGAAGCGCTTCACCACGGCATCCAGGCGATCGATTTCCTTGTCGAGCACCTGCACGGCCTGCCTGGCGTTGTTGTCGGTTTCGTCGGGCAAAGATTCCTTCAGATTTTCCAGCCACAAGCGCATGGAGTTGAGCGGATTCTTCACCTCATGTGCCACGCCTGCGGTGATGCGGCCCAGAGCGGCAAGCCGCTCGCTGACCTGCAATTGCGTGTTGATGCTTTCAATGGAGTCCAGGTCGCGCAAGGTGATCAGCGCGCCCATGCGCTCGCCATCTTCCTGGATGGATTGCACGCTGATGCTCACGCGTTTTGGTCCCTCGATGGTTTGCAGATCGGTTTCCGCGGCGATTTCGCTCAGTTCGTCGCCTTCAATCTGCAAGACCTGCTGCAATGGATGCCCCGTGGGAAAGATTTCGTTCACGCGTCGGCCGAGAAAATGTCCGGCGGGCGCGCCGAGGAACTTCTCGGCGGAAGGGCTAACCATAACCGCGCGGGCCTCGCGTGTAAACAGGATCAGGCCATCCTCCATCCCGGCCATCACTGAGTTCATGTTCTCGCGCATGGTGCTGAAGATTTCGTGAACGCCGCGCAGTTGCTGCCCGACCTGCGTGATTTTGCGGCTGACCAGCCCTAGTTCGTCGGGGCCTGCGAATCCCTTAACCTCCGGCGACGGAGCGTCGAACTGGCCTGCCGAGATTCGGTCCAGTTGCGCGGAGATGTGGCGCAGTGGCGCCAGCGTTGCGCCGCTGACCACCGCGGCGAGCACCGCGGAGATGATCAGCGCCAGCAGCACGATGGTTTCAAATTTCCGGACGCTGGGCAGGATGTCGTTCAGGAGCAGCCCGGAAGAAAAGGTTACCCGGACTTCGCCGAACGGCTGGCGATTGATGTTGAACGGAAAGTCGTATTCGTAAAACTTCGGAGTTCCCGCAAGAATCCTTACCTGATGAAGGGTGCTGCGCTGCGTGAGCTGCGACAGCGGCAGGCGGCGCGCCAGAATCTTGCCGGGAAGGAATTCGTCGGTCGAAACCAGGACCAGCCCGTCGGTGTCGGTAATGGACACTTCGTAGATCGACGACGAATCTTTCGCGGCTTTCAACTGTGCGCGCAAGCCCTCGTCAATCTCGAACGCGTGGCGCACGTAGTCGTGCAGGTCTTCCGGATCATTGGACGAGGGGCGCAGTCCTTCGCGCGCCGCATCCGCCATTGCGCGCGAAGCCTGGTCGAAAACCTGGTGCGCGATTTCCGTCGCCCGCTTGTCGATTTGCTGCAGGACCTGCTCGAGAAGTTGCGCCACGAACACGCCTGACAACACCACGACGACGAGCAGAACGAGACCCGTCATCACCAGGGTTAGTTTGGTGCGCAGCCGCAGCTGCATTGTGCGTGTCTACTCCGCGTCGGCGTTCGCTCCGCCGTATTCCTTCAGCTTATTGTGCAGCGTTTTCAGGCTGATTCCCAGCAAGTCCGCGGCGCGTGTCTTGTTGTTGCCAGTGGCGTTCAGGGTTTGCAGGATGAGCTCGCGTTCCATGGCATCCACGGTGGTTCCGACGGGGAACTTGATCCCCGACAAATCGCTGGGGCCCTTGGCTTGCGTCTTGCCGAATTCGTCGGGCAGGCAAGCGCGGGTGATCAGATCCTTTTCGCACATGATCGTGGAGCGCTCCAGCACGTTGCGCAGCTCGCGAATGTTCCCAGGCCACGTGTGGCTCATGAAAATGTCCATCACTTCGGCGCCCACCCCGCGAACGTGCTTGCCGTGCTTGGCATTGACGTCGCGCAGAATGTGATCGACCAGCAGCTGAATGTCTTCCTTGTGATCGCGCAGCGGCGGCAAATGAATGTGGAACACGTTCAAGCGAAAGAAAAGATCCTGCCGCATCTGTCCGCTGCCTACAGCTTGCTCCGGATCTTTGTTGGTCGCGGCTAGAACGCGGACATCCACCGGTGTTTCGGTTTTGCTGCCCAGGCGCCGCACTTTGCGGTCTTCCAGCACGCGCAGGAGCTTGGCTTGCGTGGGCGCAGGCATTTCGCCGATTTCGTCGAGCAACAGCGTGCCTCCGTCGGCCAGCTCAAAGCATCCGATGCGGCGTTCGGCGGCGCCCGTAAATGCCCCGCGCTCGTGGCCAAAAATTTCGCTCTCCATCAGGCTTTCGGGAATTGCCGAGCAGTTGATCGCCACAAACGGCCCAGAGGCTCGCGGCGAAAGCTTGTGAATGCTGCGCGCCACGATTTCTTTTCCGGCGCCGGTTTCTCCGGTGATCAGCACGGAGGCCGAGCTCGGCGCGGCCATCTCCACGATGCGCATGACCTCCTGCATGGGCTTGGAGCCGCCGACCAGATCGCCCAGGCGCCCGGTTTCGCGGAGCTGCCGCTGCAAAACCGCGAGCTGCCGCGTGTCTCGCGCCTTTTCCAGGCAGCGGTCCAGCAGCGCGCGCAGCACAGGAGCCTTCATGGGCTTTTCGATGTACCAGAAGGCGCCCGATTCGATGGCCGCAACGGCGCGCTCATCGCTGCCTTTGCCGGTAATGATGATGCTGGGAACGTTCTGTAGCTCGGAACCGAGCTGCTTGAGCAGATCCAGCCCGTTCATGCCGGGGAGTTCGACGTCGGCGATTAGTGAATCCGGTTGAAAATTCCCGAATCTCGCGAGGGCGTCTTCCGCGGTACCCACGCCCAGGACTTCGTAGCCCCACTTTTGCAGCAGCTGCTCGTAGCCTTTGCGCGCGTTGTCTTCATCCTCAACGATCAGGATGCGGTCCTTGCGCTCGCCGGTTTCCACGGCGCGGACAGCGGATTTTGTCTCGTCGGGCATGCAGCTCGGCCTCTCCTGCAGTCGGGCGTGTCACACCGGCTGCTCTTTGCGCGGGGCTGGAATAGATGAGGGTAACAAGAGCGTGCAAGCTTGCCAAGCGCGGCGCCGGTTCATGAGACATTGAGGGGACATTTCCAGGCAAAGGGGACAGGGCGCGGATATAGATATAGACGATGCTTGAATTTCTGATGGGTGTTTTAGAAGTCGTCTTGGACATTGCGGTGGAGGTCGCTGTCCAAGTCGCGGTCGAATATCTTGTCGGCCTGATTCTGCGCGTAATTGGGACGGCGCTCGGTACCTGCGAGCCTGAGAGTCCCTGGCTAGCGGGGTTTGGTTATCTGTGTCTAGGTGGAATTGCCGGTGGCATCAGTCTGTTGGTCTTTCCTTATCCACTGATTCATCCGTCCCGGTTTCAGGCATCAGTGTGATTGTGAGCTCGGTCCTGACGGGCTTGGCGATGTCCCTCATGGGTTCCGCCTTGCGTCGTCGCAACAAGATCGCGATGCAGATCGAAATCTGGCCATGGATTCGCCTTCGCGTTCGGCATGGCGCTCGTGCGGTTCCTTTTCGTCAAAGTCTAGTTTCGAGATAAGGGGCGCAGTTCCGATCGTGGCTGCAAACGAACGTCAAAACGCTGCCTACTCCTTGAGGAGGTAGAGGGCGCGCTCGAGTTCTAGTTCGAGTTTGGCGCCTTTTGGCAGGTCGAGTTCGTGGCCGCGGCCCGATTCCATCAGGTAAGCGGCGATGGCACCTGCGGCCGCTCCTTCTGCGACTTCGCGTTTGTCGCGATCTTTCACGCCTTTGACGGCACCAATCGCAGCGCCTGCTGCTGCGGCTTCGGCGGCGCTTTGTTGCGTGGTAGTGCGGCCCTCGATCGCTCCTTCACGCTTGGGCCCTCCCACACGGACGCTATGGTCGCCGGGAACGCTGGCGACTTCGGCGACGATCGGCAAGATGCCAAAGCGCGTACGGATTTCGTCGAAGGTGAGCCAGATGCGCGCGCGACCCGCGACGCCGGCGGACTCGACGCGGCTGACGTGACCCCGAATTTCCGCGCCCGGCGGCAGGTAGATGCCCGCGCCGGCCTCCAGCGGCTCAAGGGTACGCACGCGAAACCGGCTGTTCTCCCGCGTGCCCTTGGTGCCGAGTTCATCTTCGAGCCGCACCAGGAATTTCGTGCCGGGAGTGACCGCGTAGGTCTCGATCGGCAGGTCGGAGGCTCGGCGCCCATCGGCCGGTTTGGCCGTATACGCCGGGCGATCCCGAGAAATCACCGGCGGAGCTTGCTCCTGCTGAGGGTCTTGCTGCGAAGCGGCGGCGATCGCTGCGGTAAGAGCCAAGGCCAGTACGGCAGCAGAGATGGCGTTGCGGGTCATGGAGGCTCCTTTGTGTCGCAGGCGCGAGGTGCATTTGTGAAGCCACCGTCATGTTCTGACGACATGCGTAATCGCCTGAATTTATGACAGTTGGGAGCGCTCGGTTGAGACCCGTGCTTTGCAGGTGTCGGAAGCCGACGGATAACAGTCGGCCAGAGGCGACAGGTTTGCGCGGGTCACCTCACCCACCTGAATCCCGCGATCCGCCACCCCGGAATGCCGCCTGTTCGCGTGATTCCCGGTCCGACGGAATCGGCAGCATCCTCGCCGGCGCCGTCGCTGGGACGGTGTGCCGAATCGGCGAGTGCTTGCTACTTCATGCTGGCCGGCTTAGCCAGGAAGCGGCGGATGCGCGCCAGAACTTTCGCGTACATCGCGGGCGTTACCACGCCGGTCGACGTGTTTTGCTGACTGGGATGATAGACGCCGAACAGGCGCCTGTTTGAGCCGGGGATGTCCACCTCGGCACCATGGGCAAATGGGTAGGCGGCGCGAGACACGACTGTGCCTTCGTGTTTCAGGATGCCGAGGTAAACGTCCCAGCCGATCTTGCCCAGAGCAAGGATCGCGCGGGGCTTCAGGATCCCCAGCTCGCGCTCCAGGTATTCGCGGCAGTTGAGAAGCTCGGACGGGAGCGGCTTGTTGTCGGGTGGGGCGCAACGCGCCGCCGCGGTAATGTAGGCGTTGATGAGCTTAAGGCCGTCGTCGCGGCGCAGGGCGACCGGCTGGTTGGCGAAGCCTGCCTCATACAGCGCTTTGTAAAGAAATTCGCCGGACTTGTCGCCGGTGAACGGGCGGCCGGTGCGATTCGAGCCGTGCGCGCCGGGAGCCAGGCCTACGAGCACGAGTTGCGCCTTCGGGTCGCCGAAGCCGGGGACTGGTTTGCCCCAGTAAGTCCAGTCGCGGTAGGCGCGGCGCTTCTCGCGCGAGACCTGCTCGCGATAAGTAACCAGGCGCGGGCAGCGGCGGCAAGCGATGACTTCTTCGCTGAGGATGTGCAGCAGCTTGGCGTTGTCAGGCATTTGTGCGCTGGGCGCTCTCGCTGGCGATGAGGGATCTTACACGCTCCGTAAAATGCGCCCGCTTCGGAAGGCCGCTGCTACAACTGCCACCGCGCTAGGCCTTACGCGAGACCAGTTGCATTACTTCGGCGAAGGAGACGGCGCCTTCGAGCATGGCAGCGTGGGAGTCGCCTTGCAACAATTGCTGCGCGACGCGACGCGCATGGCCCAACGCGCTGCGCATTACGCCTGAGCCCGCGCTGACGCGTGCTACGCCGAGTTTTTCGAGCTCGTTAATGGATGGACAGCCGGGCACGAGGAGAATGTTGAGTGGCGCGTCGACGGCTTTGACGAGATGAGCGATGGTCGCGGAATCCTTGACGGCGGGTGCGAACACGCAATCGGCGCCAGCCTGCCGATAGGCGCGAAGGCGCTCGACGGTGCGGTCGAAGCGCGTGGCTTCGGGACCGATGGGGACGAGATAGATATCGGTGCGAGCGTTGAGAACCAGCGGGACACCGAGCGCGGCTTTGGAGATGTCGCGGATGGTTTGGATTTTCCGGACTTGCGTGGCGAGATCGACGTGGCCGGATTGGCTTTTGCCGATGACGTCCTCGAAGTTGAGGCCGACGGCTCCAGAGGAGACCAGGGCTTTGATGGATTCGGCGAGGCCATCGAGCGTATCGGCGTAGCCGGCCTCGAAATCGGCGGTTACCGGGACGCGAACCGCGGCGGCGATACGGGCGACGACTTCAAGCATGGCGTCGCGGGAGATTTGCTCGCCATCGGGATAGCCGAGTGAAGCGGCGATGCCCGCGCTGGTGGTGGCGATGGCGGTCGCGCCGAGGTCCTCGACGATGCGGGCGGAGGCCACATCCCAAGCGTTGGCGAGAATCAGGATGCGCGGGCCGTGATGGAGTTTGCGGAGCGTCTCAGCTATTTGGGCTTGCGCGGAAAGTGGCATGGAATGCTCTCGGGGCGAAAGAATCGCGAAAATGCGAGGGTAAGGGGGAATGCGTTTTGGGAGAACATCCAATTTGGTTGGACGATTATTTCCATTTGGGGACCGCCCTCCCCTGTTTTGTGTATGTGTGGCAAGCGAGGGGCTTAGGGTTCGCATCGGCGCAAGAGTATGAAAATAAATGGTTTATCTTTACACGCATGCCGGCCGAGTCTGTATGTGGTTGGTTTTGTCTTGTTTATAGACATCGCCTGGAATCCGCTTGAGCCTCTTTCGCCGTCGCTTGAAGGCCGTGTCGCGTCCGCGGCGACTCGAAAGGCGACTTAGCGTAGCAGCTTCAGCACTTCATCATGGAGTTTGCCGTTGGTGCTGAGGTAATCGCCGGTGTAAATGGTGCGCTCGCCGGCCAAGTTGGTGGAGCGGCCGCCGGCTTCTTCTACGATGATGCCGAGGGGGGCGAGGTCCCAAGGCTTGGAGGTCCAGTCGAGGGCAGCGTCGATGGCGCCTTCGGCGACCAGCATGTGCTGCCAGAAACCGCCGAGCGCGCGGGAATTGCGAGAGGCGTCGGAAAGGCGGCGGATGCGCGCGCGATCGTCTGCGTTCTTGCTGGGGCCGGTGCCAGTAGTGAAGACCATGGCCTCGCTGAGCTGCGTCGTGTCGGAGACGTGGATGCGCTGGCCGTTGCGGAACGCGCCTTCGTCGCGATAGGCCCACCAGCGCGTGCCGAGTGCGGGTGCGCTGGCGACGCCCGCGACGATTTCGCCGTTAAGCTCGATACCGAGCAATGTGCCGAAGGTGGGAATGCCGCGGGAGAATTCCTCGGTGCCGTCGATGGGATCGATGATCAGGCGGGCGCGTGCACTCGAGCCGGCTAAAGATATGGCGGTTTCCGCAGCGGATTCGTTCTCGGAGTTCGCGGCTTTTGCCGCGGACTTCGGCGAGCTGGTGCCCATTTCTTCACCAAGGACGTCGAGGGCGATGCCGCTGGCAGCGACTTTGGCGCGGGCCATGGCTTCGATGGCGCCGTCGGCCTGGGTGAGCGCGGTTCCGTCACGTTTGCGCTCGACGTGAAGGTCGTCGGCGCGGAAGGCGCGCATGGACATGGCGTCGGCTTCGTCAGCGATGGCGGTGAGCAACGCGCCGAACTGTTGGGCGAAACCCATGAGTCTCCTTGAGTTGGCCGGCACTCGGGCCGACGGGTGTATTTGACACGCTCTTGCGCAGCCCTCTAGCATACAAAGATACGAACATGTCTGCTGAAGCGAATACGGGCACGGTGCTCGACCGCATTCTGGAAGCGCGCCGCGCGGCGGTGGATCATCGCAAGCGCGTGCTGCCGGAGACGGCGCTCAAGTATGGCGTCGCAGCGGCATCGCCGCTGCGTGATTTTGCCGGAGCGCTTTCACGAACGGGCCGATTGAATATTTTGGCGGAACTGAAGCCGGCGTCGCCCTCTCGCGGCGTATTGCGCGATCCGTTTGATGCTATCGCATTGGGCCGGGAGCTGAGCGTGGCGGGTGCGGCGGCGTTGTCGGTGCTGACCGAGCCGGAATTTTTCAACGGTTCGCTGAAGAATCTGCGGGATGCGCGCGGGCAGATTCCACTGCCGGTTCTGCGTAAGGATTTTATTTTCGATTCGTGGCAGGTGTGGGAGTCTCGCGCGAACGATGCGGATAGTTTCCTCTTGATCGTGGCGGCTCTTAGTGATGCGCGGCTTGAGGAATTGATCGCGCTGGGGAGGGAATTGAAGATGGAGCCGCTGGTCGAGGTGCACACACAGACGGAGCTCGACCGGGCGCTGAAGACTGGCGCACGGATTGTGGGCGTGAATAATCGCGATCTGAAGACATTGAGCGTGGATGTGAAGACTTCGTTTGCGTTGATCGAGCGGATTCCGGAAGAGTGCATCGCGGTGAGCGAGTCGGGGCTGAGAACGCACGACGATCTGTTGCGTTTGCAGGAAGTTGGATTTGATGCGTTTTTGATTGGCGAGCAGTTGATGCAGGCGGCTGATCCGGGCGCGGCGCTGGCGGAGTTGCTGGGTGCGAGCGCGAATGCTGATTGTTCTGGCGACGATCAAGCGGCAGGGTCGTAGGCCGGCATGGTGCGGGTGAAGATTTGCGGGATTACCGAGGGGCGGGACGCGCGGGCGGCGGTGGAGTTGGGCGCGGCAGCGCTGGGATTCAATTTTTATGAGAACAGTCCGCGGGTGACGACTCCTGCGGATGCTTGGGAAATCCGGCGAAGCTTGCCGAAGGATGTCCAGGCAGTCGGCGTGTTTGTAGATTGGAAGCCGACGGTGGTTGTTGCGCTGGCGAAGGCGTTGCAGTTGTCGGCTGTGCAGTTGCATGGCCACGAGTGCCCGCGGCACGCGGCGTTTTGCGCGCGGAGCTTGCCGGTGATCCGGGCGTTTCGCGTGGGTGAGAATTTTTCGCTGGCGGAGCTGGGGAAGTTTCGCAGTGTGTCGCAGTTTTTGCTGGATGCGGCGCGTCCGGGCCAATATGGCGGGACTGGGCACACGACGGATTGGGCGCTGGCGCGGAAGGCGGGGGCGCGGCGGCTTATCATTCTGGCGGGTGGATTGAAGCCGGAGAACGTGGCGGAAGCAATTCTGGCGGTGCGGCCGTATGCGGTGGACGTGGCGAGTGGGGTGGAATCGAAGCCGGGAAAGAAAGATCACGGGAAGATGAGGGAATTTTTTGTCGAGGTGGATAGGGCGAATCGAGAAATAAGTCAGACTGCCGCTAAGAAATGAGTGTTGAACGGTGTTGCGGCTGCGCGATCGAATTGTGATCGGTTTGTGACCATTGCCGCAGTTGGTGATGGCGGAGGGACCCACCCTTTCACGAAAGGCGCGAAAGGATGGGCCACCCAGGATGACCCTTACGATCGGCTGATAGTTGTTGCCGGGAGTTGTGTGGAGTTAGGCAGGGAAGATAGGGTCGGCGAAGATACGGCGGCGAATTCAGGATACGGATTATGAGCTCACAGGTTGTGAATCCGGCGGCGGTGCCTGGGCGGTTTGGGCCTTATGGCGGGCGGTATGTGCCTGAAACGCTGATGGTGCCGCTTTTTGAGTTGGAGCGCGCGTACGAGTCGGCGCAGTCGGATGCGAAGTTTCAGGCGGAGTTTGCGGGGCTGCTGAAGAATTTTGCGGGGCGCACGACTCCGCTGCAGTTTGCTGCGCGACTGACCGCGCACTTGGGCGGGCCGAGGATTTATCTGAAGCGCGAGGATCTGCTGCATACCGGCGCGCACAAGATCAACAACGCGATCGGGCAGGGTTTGCTGGCGCTGAAGATGGGCAAGCCGCGCATCGTGGCGGAAACCGGCGCAGGGCAGCACGGAGTGGCTTCGGCTACGATCGCGGCGCACCTCGGGCTGGAATGCGTCGTGTACATGGGAACCGAGGACATGGCGCGACAGGCCTTGAACGTGGCGCGGATGAAGATGCTGGGCGCGCAAGTGGTTGGCGTGAATGCGGGAAGCCGCACGCTGAAGGACGCGATTAATGAGGCGATGCGTGATTGGGTCACCAACGTGCGCACGACGCACTATTTGCTGGGGTCGGTGCTGGGTGCGCATCCGTATCCGACGATGGTGCGCGATTTTCAGTCGGTGATCGGGCGCGAGGCGCGCGAACAGGTGCTGGCGGCGGCGCGGCGCTTGCCGACGCATTTGTATGCATGCGTGGGTGGGGGATCGAATGCGATTGGTCTTTTCCACGCGTTTCTGCGCGACTCCGGCGTGAAGATGGTGGGCATCGAGGCCGGGGGACGCGGCTGCGAATTGGGCGAGCACGCTGCACGGTTGGCGGCGGCGCAGGGATTTACAGGCGCGAAGCCCGGCGTATTGCAGGGCACGTACACGTATGTGCTGCAGGACGGTGACGGGCAGATCGCGGCGACGCATTCCATCTCTGCGGGGCTCGACTATCCAGCGATCGGACCGGAGCACGCTTGGCTGGCGGATCAAAAGCGCGCGGAGTACGCCGCGGTTTCGGATGAGGCGGCTCTGGCGGCGGCGAAATTGCTGGCGCGCACGGAAGGGATTATCCCGGCGCTGGAATCGGCGCATGCTATTGCGGGATTGGTCGAGCGCGTCCCGAAAATGTTTAAGGATGATCTCGTGATCGTCAATTTGTCCGGCCGCGGGGACAAGGACATGGACACTTACTCCCGCCTGCTCTAATCTTTAGACGCTGGCCGGCGGTTCTGAATGTTTCCGCAAGTATTGATACAGTACCTCAGGGGCTAAAGCCCTCGAGTGAACGGGCCTGTCGGCACGGCTAAAGCCATGCCCTCCCGATCAGGTATTAAACGCCGCTCGGAGATGAATACCGCTCGGGCATGAATACTTGAATGACGATTACGTCGAATTCCAAACCCGGTCGTATTTCGCGGCGATTCGCGAAGTTGCGCGAACGCGGGGAGCTGGGCATCGTCGCGTACATCACGGCGGGTGATCCTTCGCTGGACGCGACGCTTCGCTATGTTTTGGCGTTGGCGGAGGCCGGCGCAGACGTGATCGAGCTGGGCGTGCCGTTTAGCGATCCGCTGGCCGACGGGCCAACGATTCAGCGGGCGTCGGAGCGAGCGTTGAAAGCAGGCACGACGTTGGCGGGTGTTTTGGATTTGGTGCGGGGTATTCGAGAGTCTTCGCAGGTGCCGCTGATTCTTTTCGGCTACTACAATCCGTTTTTCCAAATGGGATTGGAGAAATTTGCTGCGGCGGCGTCGGCCGCCGGTGCGGATGGAGTGTTGACAACGGATCTGACGCCGGAGGAGTCGGAAGAATACCGGCGGATCATGGTCGCGCATCATCTGGACACGATATTTCTGGGCGCGCCGACTTCGACGGACGAGCGGTTGGAGAAAATCGCGGGGGTTTCGTCGGGTTTCTTGTATTTGATTTCGCGCACCGGCGTGACTGGTGCGAAGGATTCGCTGGCCGATGAATTGCCGGCGCTGGTGCGACGGGCGCGGGCGATCACGAAGCTGCCGATCGCGGTGGGATTCGGGATTTCGCTGCCGGGGCATGTTTCGGTGCTCGGTGGATTGGTGGACGCGGCGGTAGTTGGGTCGGCGCTGGTTTCGGAAATCGAGCAGGCAAAGTCCGTTGATGCTGCTGCCACTGCGTTGGCAGAGCGCGTTCGGTTGTTTAAGAGCGCGGGAAGTCAGGGGCTATCGCGTCGCGAGGCGGCAAGTCGAGAGGTCGCGACATGAATCTGGGTGATTGGCGTCGCCGCATCGACGAGATCGACCGCAAGCTGGTGGAGCTGCTGAACGAGCGTTCGCGGTGCGCACTGGAGATTGGAAGGATTAAACAGGCGGAACATTTGCCGCTATACCAGCCGGACCGGGAACGCGAGGTTCTGGAGAATGCGGAAAAGGCCAATCCGGGGCCTTTGTCGGATGCGGCGATCCGGCGATTGTTCGAACGCATTATTGATGAGGCGAGGTCGGCGGAGCGGGAAGCAATGGGTTCGGATGGGGCGGGCGGAGGAAAGAAGTAAGCATCGATAGCTGGGTAGTCTCGGAGATACTGCTGATGCGGCAATCAAGCCACGGTCCCTCCACTGCGCGACCCGGCACGCAGACACCACGTGCAAGAAAAAGCCGGGTCGCTTCGGTCGGGATGACAGTTCTTGCTTGGAGCGGGCTTAAAGTCCGCACCCTTCTGAAGGCGGAAGGGTGCGGCACCCGGTGGAGATTTTGTATCGATTTGAGATTGAGTTTTGTCGAGGGGAAGGGAACGTAGAGCGATATGGTCATTGTGATGCAGGAGGGCGCGTCGGACGCGCAGATTCAGCAGGTGATCGACCGCTTGATCGCGAGCGGATTCAATGTGCATCGATCCACCGGGGAATCGCACACCGTGCTGGGCGCGGTTGGCGTGCACCGCGATTTTGATCATCGCGATTTCGAGTTGCTGGACGGCGTGCGCGAGGTGATGCGCATCACACAGCCATTCAAGCTCGCGAGCCGCGAATTCCGGCCGGAAGGCACGGTGATTGACTTAGGGCGGGGCGTGAAAATCGGCGGGAACGAAGTGATTGTGGCGGCCGGGCCCTGTTCGGTGGAATCGCGCGAGCAGATTCATTCGGTGGGGGAAAGTGTCGCGAGCGCAGGGGCGAAAATCATGCGCGCGGGAGCATTCAAGCCGCGAACCTCGCCGTACGCTTTCCAGGGCATGGGCGAAAAGGGCCTGGAGTGGATGAAGGAAGCGGCGGAGAAATTCAAGCTGTTCACGGTCAGCGAGGTGATGGATCCATCGCAAATCCAGATGATGCTGGGGTACGTGGATATTTTTCAGGTCGGCGCGCGAAACATGCAGAACTATCATCTGCTGCGGGCGCTGGGCGAAGTGCGCAAGCCGGTGCTGCTGAAGCGCGGGATGTCCGCGACGATGGAGGAATTGCTGTTGAGCGCCGAGTACATTTTGAGCGGCGGGAATTACGATGTGATTTTGTGCGAGCGCGGGATTCGAACGTTCGAAACGTATACGCGCAACACGTTTGATATTGCGGCGATTCCAGTGATCAAGAAATTGTCGCATTTGCCGATGTTCGGCGATCCGTCGCATGGTACGGGTCGGCGAGACAAAGTGCCGCCGATGGCGCGGGCGGCGGTGGCGGCGGGTACGGATGGCCTGCTGATTGAAGTGCACAACGATCCGGATCATGCCTTGTCCGATGGAGCGCAGTCGCTCGATCCTAAGCAGTTCGCGCAGCTCATGACGGAATTGCGGATCATCGCGCCGGCGATCGGGCGCCGGATCGCCTGAGCCAGCCTCCTTCCCCATGACTTCTCATCTCATCAACCGCGTTGCGATTCTGGGCACAGGATTGATCGGCGGATCGTTTGCGCTGGCTCTGCGGAAGTACGCCACGGACCTGCATATCGTGGGCTGGGATCGATCCGATGTACTGGATGCGACGAAGGCCAATGGCGCATTCGACGAGGTCTTCAGCGGCGACGCCGCTGCAACAGCTCTTCGCGACGCCGATCTCGTTTTCATGGCCCTGCCAATTGGGGTCACGATCGACCTGCTGCCGGAAATTGCGAAACTGGCTTCGAGAAATGCGCTGATCACGGATGCCTGCAGCACGAAAGTTCGGGTCGTCAGCGCGGCGAACGAGGCGTTTGGGAAGGAAGGCATGCCTCTGTTTCTTGGCGGCCATCCGATGGCGGGCAGGGAAGTGGCCGGCATCGCAAACGCCGACGCGGATTTGTTTCGGGGCGCCGCTTACGCGCTGATTGGTGAGGCGGGCGAGTCGCGGGATGCGCGGATTTCGGCATTCGTGAGGCTAATCGAAAAAATTGGAGCGCGGCCGATCTGGTTGGGCGCGAAGCAGCATGACTATGCGGTGGGTATGGTGTCGCATCTTCCGCAGTTGGTGGCAGTGACGCTGGCGTCTTTTTTGTATGACCGGCTGGATGAGAATGGATTGCCGATTACGGTCGCGGGCCCCGGCTTGCGCGACTCTTTGCGCCTGGCGGGCAGCCCTTACGCGACTTGGCGCGACATTGTGCTGACGAATCACGACGTGCTTTCGGCGGCGCTGGATTTGCTAGCGCGGCGGATGGATGATTTGCGGGAACGACTAAGTTCGCGCGAGCTGGAAGCGGATTTTGACGCGGCGAACGAACTTTACAAGTTGCTGCGAGGGTTGGAACATCGGAGCTAGAAGCGTGGATACGGCTGGAAGGCTGGAAGCGGCTAAGCGCTGAGGAAACGAGTGACTGATTTTCATGGATAAACGCATCGCGTCGGCGGACGTCGCTATCGAACACCTGAAGGATGGCGCGACCATTTTGATGGGCGGCTTCGGCCTGTGCGGAATCCCGGAAAATCTGATCGCGGCGGTGCGGCGCAAAGGGACGAAGAACCTGACGATCGCCAGCAATAATGCCGGAGTCGACGACTTCGGGATCGGGCTGCTGCTGCAGAACCGGCAAGTGAAGAAGATGATTTCGACGTACGTGGGAGAGAACAAACTGTTCGAACAGCTGGTACTGAGCGGCGAGCTGCAAGTGGAATTGAATCCGCAGGGGACATTTGCGGAGCGCATCCGCGCAGGCGGCGCGGGGATTCCGGCGTTTTACACGCCGACCGGCTACGGGACGATGGTGGCGGAGGGCAAAGAGACGCGGGAGTTCGATGGACGACCTTACGTAATGGAACGCGCGTTACGCGGCGATTTTGCGTTTGTGAGGGCTTGGAAGGGCGATCGCTGGGGGAATTTGATTTACCGGAAGACGGCGCGAAATTTCAATCCGATGATGGCAACGGCGGCGGATTACGTGGTTGCCGAAGTGGAAGAGCTGGTGGAGCTGGGGGAATTGCCGCCGGATCAGATTCACACGCCGGGGATTTTCGTGAACGCAATTTTTCAAGGGAAGCACGAGAAGCGGATTGAGCGGCGAACGGTGCGGACCTGACGGATCGCGACGAAAGAACGAACAAGGAATATACGTGGCGCTAAGCGAAGAACAAAAACGGGAACGGATTGCGCGGCGGCTTGCGCTGGAGCTGCGCGACGGCTACTACGTGAATCTGGGCATTGGCATGCCGACGCTGGTGGCGAACTATGTGCCTGCCGGGATGGAAGTGATTTTGCAATCGGAGAACGGGATGCTGGGCGTGGGGCCGTATCCGCAGGAGGCGGAGATCGATCCGGATTTGATCAACGCGGGGAAAGAGACAGTCACGGAACTTGCCGGCACTTGTTATTTTTCGTCCGCGGATTCGTTTGGAATGATTCGCGGCGGGCACGTGGATTTGACCGTGCTTGGCGCGCTGCAGGTGGATGAGAAGGGGACGCTGGCGAACTGGGCGATTCCGGGAAAGATGCTGAAGGGCATGGGCGGAGCGATGGACCTAGTGGCGGGAGCGAAGCGCGTTTTCATTGCGATGGAGCATGCGACGCGGGACAACAAGCCGAAGATTTTGAGGAAATGCTCGCTGCCGTTGACGGGCGTGGAAGTCGTCGACCACATCGTGACCGAGCTGGCGCTGATCGATGTAACCTCTGAGGGACTGGTGCTTCGCGAGTTGGCGCCTGATAGTTCGCTCGAGCAGGTGCAGGCTTTGACGGAGCCGAGGTTGCTGCTGCCGCTGGGTGGACCTGCGGCGATGCGGGTGTAGTTTTCGAAGGTCTGGCGAATTCCGGTTGATCGCACATCTCATGCTGCCGGTTTGTCTGAATCTAGACTTCGCCGTCTTGAGACCGCGGCTACAAGCTTGCCATCGAGAACAATCCGATGAAGCCAATGAAGGCCAAACCAAAGCGGCCAGCGATGCCGCGCATCTCGGATGAGATGAAGCAATGGTCGGCGATGCTGGGCGAGGAGATCGCAGGCTGGCCCAACGTTTCAACACGACCAATGTTTGGGCTGCTGGGCTACTACCGGAAGAACACGATCTTCGCGGCGCTTCCGGTGACGCGAACGATCGGCACACCGAATGCGATCATTTTCAAAATAAAGGCCATCACACCTGAATTGTTGCGTCGTGCCGGTGCGGACACGCGCATCGATCCGGAACGGGCTGGCCCTGGAGCGAAGTGGACTTCGTTCGAAATGCGGTCGGAAGCGGATCTGCGCGATGCGATCTGGTGGCTGAGTCAGGCGTACGAGCGGGCGAAGTGAGGCGCGGTCTATGATGGATTGGCGTGGCTGCGCGTGACCGCGAAGGAATAGTGAAACGCCGAAAAAGTGGCAAAGCCGGCGGCGATGTAGCCGAGCGCCTGAATCGCAACGGGCAAGTTCAAGTTCGGATAAGCCAGAATAAGGACCGTTGCGAAGACCAGCATGATTTCGAAAAATGTGGTGAGCTTGCCGAAGATGCTGGGCGGAAACGGCCGGTATCCGGAGATCAAAATGATGACGATGGCAACGACGAGGATGAGAATGTCGCGGCTGAGGACGATGATGGTGAGCCACCAGGCAATGGCGTGCTTGTAGGCGAGAATCACAAAGGATGACGAAAGCAGCAGCTTGTCGGCGATGGGATCAAGGTAAGCGCCGAGAGAAGAGCGCTGATTGAGGCGCCGGGCGAGCCAGCCGTCAAAAAGATCGGTCAGCCCGGCCACAACAAGAACGAGCAAGGCCCACTTGTAGCGTTCGTAGGACGTCAGGCTCAGAAAAATCGGAAGAAAACCAAGGCGCAACAGCGTGAGTTGGTTGGGTACCGTCCAGATGCGGCCTTTCATTCTGGCTGAGGATAACGCAGATCAGGCGAACTGGGCCAGATACTCTGTCAGCGAGCGGCCGATTTTGCGATTGAAGAGTTCGTCCATCGAGGGGATGGAGCCGGCGGGCTCATCCAGGGCAATGCGTTCGATGCGGGTCATGGGGAAGAACAACGTGGGGATGCCGATGCGCTCGCTGTCCGGTTCGTTGATCTGACGGATGAAATGGTCGAAAGAGTTGAGATCGATACCGCGCAGGGTGACGCCGGCGGTGTTGAGCGTCAGCAACTCGCCCCAGATTTTTTCCTTGGGCGTGTGCAGGCTGACGATGACGATGGAATGAGCATCCATTGCAATGTTGGCGATGGCCAGGGATCAGAGTAGCGCACTTAGCGCGGCCACGGGAATCATGCTGCCGAGGCGTGCGGTAAGAGTTGACACGCCGGTCAGGAGTTTTGGCCGAGATCGCGGTAGTGCAAGATCATGAGCGCAAAACTGGCAATCAGCGCCAACACCGCCAGCAAGCCGAGAAGGTTGGCGGTGCGGCGCTCCGTGGCGTTCAGTGGTTCGCGGTCAGCGAACAATTTTCCGAGCACGAACCCGGCGGCCAAGCCGCCGCCATGCGCCCAGTTGTCCACGCCGCGCATGATGAAGCCGAAGACGAAAATCGAAACGACCCAGGAGATCAGGCGAGAGCGAAGATCCTGCATGTGCGCGCCGCCGCGTTTCGTGGTCATGGCGATCAACAGCCCGATCAGGCCGAGGATTGGAGCGCTGGCTCCGACCGAAGGATGGCCGCCAAAAAAAGCGCTGAACAGGAAGCCGACCACGCCGGTGGCCACGTAAAGAAACAGGAATTTCGCCGAGCCGTAAACTTCTTCCACAACCGGGCCGATATCCATCAACACCATCATGTTGAAACCGATGTGAATGAGCCCGCCGTGCAGGAACATGGCAGTGACCAGGCGAAACCATTCATGGCCAAAGAAAATGGCCGGCGGATAACTCTCACCGAGCCGGTATAGGGCTTCGCCACCCAGGCCCCACAAAATACTGAGCCCGCCGCCCTGCCCGGAAGCTGCGGTGGCCATCCAACTAATCGCGAACATGATCAAATTGGCGATCAGGATGACGGTGGTGACGGGGGCGCGGCCGCCAAAAAACTTCGAGAGGCCTTTGCTGACGGCGGCCAACGAAAATGTCAGATTGGTGCCACATTGGTGGCATTTCGTCGCGCTGATGCCCACCAGCGATCCGCACGCCGGGCAAATCTTGGGGCGAGGCTGCTGGTTGCCGCCGCCGAAAAGCCCGCGGACGGCATTCTTCCATTTGTCGATTCGCCATTGCCATTGATAGGGAAGCGCCAACAGTCCTCCTTGCGGCCCTTGCACAGCGTTTCTATAATACAGAAATCGCTCCGGGAGTTCGCCGGACCGCCAAATCATGGACAAATTCGAAGAAATCGGCCGGCGAATCGACGACGAGATCGCGCGGCTTCGCAAGTACGTCGATGAAGAGGTGGCGCCGGAGACGGAACGCCGCACGGCGACTTTCCTGCGCGACGTTTCCGGCAAGCTTTCGGAGTTTGCCGCGAAGCTGGAAGCCCGCACTGCCGCGCGGCGTCCGCCGACGCAGAATCCCTCTTGATGATTGGCCCTTACCAGCGGGAGCGCCCTCAGGAGCGAGCACGATTGGCGAGATTCAGCTGGGCTCGCAGCAGAAAGGCGCCCGCTTCGGAAAGCGGCCGCTACCAAACCTGTAACTTGACAGTTGGTCGTTTGGCGGCTCTTGTGTGCCTGTTGGCTGTGTTCGTCGCAGGGTGTGCGGGGCGCCGGACCGTAGCGAATCGCCCGCCTACGCCGGTCCAGCCGGACGCGACGAGCGCACCCTCTGCCAAGGCCGAGCCAAACGCCAATTCCGCGGCGAGGCCTACCAGTGATCGGCCGGGCGAGCCGTTCGAAGAAGGCAAAGCTTCGTGGTACGGCGCTCCGTTCCACGGACGCCGCGCTTCCAACGGCGAAGTGTACGACATGAATAAGCTGACGGCGGCGCATCGCACGCTGCCGTTCAACACCGTGGTGCGCGTCACCAACATGACCAATGGCAAGTCCACTACCGTGCGCATCACCGATCGCGGCCCGTTCGTAGACAATCGCATCATCGATTTGTCTTTCGCGGCCGCGAAAGAGATCGAATCCGTCGGCCCGGGCGTCGTTCCCGTGCGGCTGGATATTCTGTCGGCGATCGACCCGACCGCAGGATACTTCACCGTGCAGATTGGAGCTTTTCGCGAACGGGCCAACGCGGAGCGCTTGCGCACTCGCCTGGGCGCGTCGTACTCCCCGATTCAGATTGTCGAGCTCCCAACCGACAGCGGCGCGTTTTACCGCGTGCGAGTGGGCAAGGTATCGGGAGAACAGGCGGCGCAGCAACTTGGCGAGCAACTGCGCGATCGCGAAGGCGTCAAGCCGATGATCTTTCGCCTGGACGAAACCGAAAATGGCGGAGGCAATCCATGAGCGCCGACTGCTTGTTTTGCAGAATCGCCGCGAAGCAGATTCCGTCGAAGGCGGTGTATGAAGATGACGATGTTTTTGCGTTCGAGGATATCGGCCCGCAGGCGCCTACGCACATTCTGATTATTCCACGGAAACATTTTGCGTCATTGAACGATGCGGCTTCAGACGATCAGGCAATTCTGGGAAAACTGCAGCTGGTGGCCGCTCAGCTGGCGAAAAAGCTCAACCTCTCTCAAGGCTATCGTACGGTGATCAATACCGGAGCCGGCGCGGGGCAATCGGTGTTTCACCTGCATCTGCACCTGCTTGGCGGACGCGCTTTTCACTGGCCGCCGGGCTAACGCGAGCGGCAGTTGTAGGCGGGCCATTAACCCGAACAAAATGCGCTCAGAGCCATTGCGACGGCCGCGTTGGCCGAATCGTCGCTATGTTTGCGTTTACTGCGGCGTCAGAATAATCGTGTCCAGGCAAAGCGAATAGTCGGTACTCGCGGCGTTCTTCCCTGTGATTGTGAACTTGAACGAATAATTCCCTGGCGCGGCAAAGTTGAAATTCCCCAGGTCGCCGCTAATGTACACACCAGAGCTGCTGGCCTGATATTCGTCCAACGGCGCGCCGACGTTGGCTCCGTTCACCGCCAGTTGCCAAATGCCGCGCGCATTGTTTTCCTTTGCGGCCACCTTGATGTTGTACACCCCGGCAGTCGCTACGTTGACGGCGAGCGTGATGCTGTTGCCCACCGCGGTGGAATCGAGAACCATACCCTGACCGTCGGGGAAGCCCGTCCATGCGAACTGGCGCCAAACGGGTCCCGAACTCGCCCCCGGCAAGGCCGTGGCCTGGTACACAACCGGCGTCTTAGCAGGGGGAGTCGTCGCGGAAGTGCTGTAGGTCCAGTTCAGAATTTCCTGCGTAACACTCTGTTCGCCAGTAGCCCCGGTGAACCCGACATAGGCGGTATTGCCGCCGACGGTGGACGCGATGTTGATGGGCCACGAGGTGGTAAAAGTCTGCGCGGTGTTGGCCGTGTCGGTGATAGTCATCTTCAGCGTGGTGCCGTCGTAGGTCATCACCACGTGGAAGATGTCGCCGCTGTGCAGGTCCACGTTTCCACCGAGTGTCGTCGCGGGAATCGTGGGGGCGTTGCCATTGATGTACAGCCCTGTGGAGTTGATACCCTCCCCATCGTTGTCGTAGAGGTCGAATTTCACGGCTACGCTCTGCGGGATCCCCAGAGGTGTTGCACCTTGCGCGGGGGCTCCGTAACCAAGGCCGCCGCCCGGGAACCCAACCAAGGTCGGAGCGGAGTTTTGAATCGTGAAGGTCATGCCGTCCGCGTTGGGACTTGTCAGTTGAAATGTGAAATCGTTGGTGAACGAGGTCACGCTTACGGGCGTAGCAAAGAATGCGCTTGCGCTCTGGTAAGTGCTGCTCGTGTCGGTGAGCTGCAAGCGACTTCCGTTGAGCTTGGTGTGCCCGTTGAATTGCATGCCGCCGGCGGAGAAGCCCGCGGCAAAATTGACCGGTGTCGAACCCGTCGACGTCTGAATCGTGATAGCGGAGGTGGCGGTAGCGCTGGTCGAAAAGTTGGGGGCTACCGCGATGGCGTTGACGGTTGTCGAGGAACTGACAACGAACGGCCCGGTGTACTGAGTGGAATTGGTTGATGCCAAGCCGTTCAGAGCGTAGTAGATGGTTGCGCCGGGTGTGGCGTCCGTGATGGTCACGCTCTGCGCCGATGTGTAAGTTCCAGTAGCGGGAACAATGTTCGGAGTAGCCGCTGCGGGAAGCGCACTGATAGTGTACGCGGCGCTGGCGATGTTGCTGGCGGAGAAGCCCGAGGCGGTCGCGATGGCCTTGATGGTCTGACTGGTTCCCACACTCAGGGCCCCCGTGTACTGCTTTGTCGTGGTCGTGACGCTGGTAGCGGGATTGCTTCCATCGGTGGTGTAGAAAATAGTCGCGCCGGGCGTGGCGTCTGTGATGGACACGGATTGAGTGCCGGAATAGGTGCCGCCCGGAGGATTGAAAGCAGGCGTCGCCGCTTGCGATGGCGGCGGGGCGGTGGAGGTGCTGTACGTCCACTTCAGCACTTCCTGCGTGGTCGTCAACCCGCCCGTGCCTCCGGTGAAGCCCACGAATGCGGTGGTGCCGCCGATGGTCGTGGCGATGTTGATCGGCCAGGATTTCGTGAACGTCTGCGCGGTGTTGATGGTGTCCGTGATGGTCATGGTCAGCGTCGTGCCGTCATAGACCATAACGACATGGAACGGATCGCCGCTGTGGAGGTTCACATTGCCGCCCAGTGTGGTGGCCGGAATCGTCGGGGCGACGCCATTGACATACAGGCCGGTGGAGTTGGTTCCTTCTCCGTCGTTGTCGTAGAGATCGAACTTCACCGCGAGGCTGGTGGCGATTCCGCCGCCGGTCACGCTGGTGGTGCCGGGACCGTAGCCCAGGCCGCCACCGGACGGGCCAAGCGCTGTAGCTGCGGCGCGTTGAATCGTGAAGGTCATGCCGTCGGCGTTCGGCGCGGATTGTTGGAACGTGAAATCGTTGGTGAAAGAAGTGACACTCACCGGTGTGGTGAAGAATGCGCTGCCCGCTTCGTTAAGCGCCGCCGTGTCCGTCAGCCGCAGCCGCGTTCCGTTGAGGGCGGATTTCCCGTTCAGCTGCATGCCGCCGGCGGTGAACCCTCCGCCAAAGTTTACGGGGGTCGAGCCGGTTGATTGAATCGTGATCGCTGAAGTGGCGGTGGCGCTAGTAGCAAAGTTTGGCGCCGTAGCTATGGCATTGACGGTGGTTGTGGCGTTGACCACGAAGGGGGCGGTGTACTGAGTAGAGCCTGTGGAAACCGGGCCATTGAGGGCATAGAAGGTGGTCGCCCCGGGCGTCGCATCCGTAATGGTCACGGTCTGCGCGGAGGAATAAGTGCCGGTCGCGGGCGAGATGTTGGGAGTCGCCGTCGCCGCCTGCGCGGTAATGTTGTATGCCGCGGAGACCACATTGCTGGCAGTGAAGCCTGAAGCCGTGGCGATCGCTTTGATCGTCTGGCTGGATCCCACGCTCAGCGTCCCCGTGTATTGCTTGGTGGTGCCCGTTACGCTGGTGGCGGGATTCGTCCCGTCCATGGTGTAGAAGATCGTCGAGCCCGGCGTCGTATCAGTGATGGCTACCGACTGCGTGCCCGAGTAGGTTCCGCCCGGCAAGCTGAAGATGGGATCAGCGGTCTGCTGCGGCGGGGGAGTTCCCGTGTTGTTCGTAAAGGTCCACGTGGTGATCTTCTGGCTCGCCGAAAGCCCGCCGGTTCCACCAGTGAAGCCGACGTAGGCGGTGTTCCCGCCGACGATTTGTGGAATGCTGACTGTCCAGCTGGTCTGGAACGACTTGTTGGCGACGCCGTCGGTCAGCGTCAAGTTGAGCTTGGTTCCGTCGTAGACCATGTTGGCGGTCATGGCGTCGCCGCTGTGCAGGTCTGGGCCTGTAGCAGTCATGTCGATAAACGGCGTCGTTGGAGACGCGCCGTTGGTGTATAGCCCGATGGAATCCCCGCCCTCTCCGGCGTTGTCATACAGGTCGAACTTTATGGCCACGCTCTTGCCAATTCCGGCGGCGTCGCCCGGCGTGTCGGGTCCATATCCTAGGCCGCCTCCGGAGGGTCCCAGAGCTGTGCGACCCGTGTTCTGTATGGTGAAGGTGATTCCATCGGCCAAGGCATTGGATAGCTGGAAGGAAAATGTGTTCGTAAAGTTCTGAATATTCACGGGCGTGTTGAACCACGCGCTGCCGGCCTCGTTCAATCCCCCGTCGCTAAGTTGGAGTCGCGTGTCATCCAGCTTGGTGACGCCGTTGAAGGTCATGGTGCTGGCCGACGAACTGAACCCATTAGCGAAGCTGATGGCGCTGCCGGAGCCGATGGTGTACGTGGCGCTGGATTGCGGACTGGTGCTCAGCCCCGGCGAAGTGGCGATCGCGTTGATCGTCTCGGACTGGCTGACGGTGACCGTCGCCGATCCCGCGAACGGAGTGGAAGACGTGGAGGCCGGGGCATTGATGGCGTAGTAGATCGTCGGATTGGGTGATGCCGAAGTGATCGTGACAGTCTGCGGCGATGTGTAATTGCCGGGGATGACCGAGAAAGTGGGCATCAGCGTTTGCGTTTGCTGCGTATACGTCTGGCTGACCGGCAAGCTCTGCAAGAAACCCGGTGCGCTAGCGATCGCGGAGATCGTGGTCGTGGAGGTAATCGCGATTGGGCCGGTGTAGGGCGTCGAACTGGTGGTGGCGGTGCCGGTGGTGGAATAGAAAATCGAAGCGCCCGGCGTGCTGTCGGTGATCGTAACGTTGAGCGTGCCGGTGAACGACTGGCCGGCCGGGCTGATCGACGGGGCTGCCGCTTGCTGCGATCCATTCAGCAATCCGTAGACCGCAAGCGCGCTGTTCGTGCCCACGTACACTTTGCCGTTGGCCACCGTGGGCACAACAAATTTCACCGATGTACCGGGATTATCGCGGGCCGAATTCGTGGTGCTGCTATACAGCGTGCTGCTGATGTTGCCGGCGTCATAAGCGCGCAGAGTCGCGTTCCCGCCGGAGTTGTAGTTGTCGGCCTGCACTGTCCAGGCAATGGCATTCGCGCTGCCGTTCGATGAGATCGTCGCCGTTGGACTCGGAAATCCCGCGGTGTTGCTGCCGGTTCTGCTGGCGGTGGTCGGCAGCTTCCCCGAGGAGATGGGGAACGATTTCATAGTGTCTTGCGTGCCCCAGATGTATACCGTGTTGCTCGCGTAAGCTGGCATGCCCCACAATCCGGTCGAGCTGTTGCTGGGGTTCAGCAGGAACGACTGCACCACGGCGTCCGTACTGTGGAAGCCGCTCATGTTGTCGCGGTCGACCAGATAAACCTTGCCCTGCTTGCCCAACTGCACCAGCAGATGCGTGTGTCCACCCGTACTTTGATCGGGCAGCAGCAGGACGCCGCCCGCAGCCAGGTCGAGGTCCGCGCTGTTCAGGGCCGCCTGGTTCGATGGCGTAAAGGTGTCGGCTACCTTCATGGCGCCGTTTGTAAGCTCCAGCCGGACAATGCTGTCCCCGTAGTTCATGGTGGAGTTATACGGCGCGCTGGCAGTGAAATCGCCGTTGCCTGTAGAGATAAACATTCGCCCGCCTGGGCTCGTTCCAGTTGGATTGTTGTTATCCGCCGCCAGCCCCGCGCCGCCCATCCACACCCCGGCTCCGATGCCATTGGGGGCGGTGCACCACACGCCCGCTCGCTGCAAGGTGGTGGCGTTGTAAGAAATAATCCAGCCGTGCCACGGCCCGTTGTCGCCGTGAGAACCGAATGCGACATACACGAAACCATTCAATAACAGCAAGCCCGCGCGGTTGTGCTCCCATTTGGGATCGAAATTCAGAGTGCCGCCGGAGCTGCCGAGGCCGTTGCCGGGCACGCTCGCGGTGATAGCCACCGGTCCACCGAATTTTTCATTCCCGGTAGTGATGTCGATCGCGTGCAGTCTCTCAAAATATGCCCCGCTCTCCTTGGTCTTTCCCACCACATACATCGTGTTGGTACTGGTATCGATGGTGGGTGTGCCGGTGATACCGAGTTTCGGGTTGACGTCGGGGGTGCTGAGATCGCTGCTCGGCACGGCGGTTGCTCCCGCGCCCGCTCCGTGGGCCGCGTCCAGCAGGGTAATCTTCCACAGCGGCGAGGCGTTCGCGCCACCGTTGTTGTCGGCGTCAAACGCGTAAATACTGTCGTTCTGGGTGGCCACGAACACTACGTTATGCGTGCCTTTCCCGGAGATCGCCACGTTGGCGACATACAGCGGCTGTGCGTAAACCTGGCCATCGACCGTTTGCGAGAACAGCTTGCCGAAGCTGCTCGCATTCACGTTCGCCGTCGTCAGGATGGTTTCGTTGTTGTTGGCGCCCGTGCGGGCGGCGTCTCCATGCTGCGTCACCACATTTTGCGCTGCCGAGGCGGACGTCAGGACACCCAGCGCCACCGCCAGCAGCGCGGCCTTCCACGTCATTCTTGATCGAAGGTCATCGGTAAATGGAGACAGGCAGGCACACACAAACTTACGGACGAGCTGGAACATGCGAGAGCACCTCGCTCTTCTCTACAACGTTGTTTACGTAGCCAGTACGGCGCGCGAAACGGGAGCGTATTCGCTCATCATCGATTTTTCCGCGGGGACAAAGCGGCCGCAAACCGATCCGATCCGAACGACCATTCCGTTGGAAGGGTGGAGGAAGTATATAGACGCGCAGATTCGCAAACAACGGTTACCCCGCGAATTATTGATGACAAAATTAACAAGCGATATATTTTTGTGCTTTTCTTACGATTCGAGAAATCCTGCGCGCGCTTAAGGTTTTGTTGGTGGCAAATGCACGGGCTAAGATATGGGCCGAATACGGGAGGAACGATGCGGCATTTGGTCGCAACATTACTGCTGTGCATCGGTCTCGCGGCGACCCCTTGTCCACAGGCCGCGGCGCAAGGAACCGGAGCCCCATCCCCGCAATCCGCTCACAAGGCTCTGACCGTGGAACGCATCTACGGCGAGCCGAGCCTCAACGGCTATCTCTATACAGGCCTTGCGTGGTCTCACGACGGAAAGCGAATCAGTTTTTTGAAGGAAAGCGGCGCTTCCCGAGGAAGAGAAATTTGGACCATGGACGCCACTTCTGGCAGCACCAACCTCCTGGTCCCCGCGGATAAGCTGACTGCGCTGCTCCCTGGTCCCGGCAATACGACGCAAGCGACCGGGCTTGGCCGCAGGGCGGCTCCGCCATATCAATGGGCGCCCCAAGGCGCCGCGTTGTTGCTGCAAGGTCCAACTTCGCTCGTGTGGTTCGATCTGAAGACGCAAACCGGACGCACTTTGTTCTCCGGGAAAGAGGTCATCACCGATCCCAAAATATCGCCGGATGGACAATATGTGAGCTTTGTTCGAGATCACAACTTGTGGCTCGTCAGCGTAGCCGATGGCAAAGTCCGCGCGCTCACCAAGGGTGGCAGCGAAGAAGTTCGCAAAGGCGAACTGGACTGGGTGTATCCCGAAGAACTCGCGATCACCACGGCTTATTGGTGGGCTCCCGACTCTTCCGCGATCGCCTACCTGGAGATGGATGAACGCAAAGTCGAGACCTACCCGATGGTGGACTTTTCCTCAGTTCACGGCGAAGTCGACGAAGAGCGGTATCCTCCGGCGGGCGGGCACAATCCTGTCGTTCGTGTACTCGTCGCGCTAATCCGTGGAGGTGAGCCTCGCGCGATGGACACCGGCTCAGAAAACGACATCTACATTCCGCGCGTCGACTGGCTGGTTGACTCCCGGCACGTGGCCATTCAGCGCCTGAATCGCGAACAAACCGTGCTCGATCTGCTGATCGCCGACGCCGGCTCCGGCAAATCGCGCTCCGCAATCACCGTCAAGGATCTATATTGGATCAATATCGGCGACGATCTCCGATTTCTCAAAGACGGCAAGCGATTCCTTTGGAGCGATGAGCGGTCTGGCTACCGTCATCTCTACTGGTACGATCTGGAAGGCAAGCAACTCGCACAGCTGACCAAGGGCGAGTGGGAAGTTTTCGGCGTCCAGGCCGTCGATGAAGCCAAAGGCCTCGTCTATTTTGTTGCCGCAGAGAAATCTCCTTTGGAGCGCCATCTCTATCGCGTGGCCTTCGACGGCTCCGGCTTAACGCGAATCACCAAAGAAGACGGCACGCACGCGCTCAAGGCCTCTCCGGACGCCTCGGCATTCCTGGACACTTATTCCAATAGCATGAATCCGCCGCGCCAGGAGCTGATCCGCGCCGACGGATCGCGCATTGGTACAATCAACGAAAATAAGCCCGCCGCACTCGCGGAATACGAATTGTCACCTGTCGAATTCCTTTCCGTGAAGTCGCATGAGGGAATGCCGCTTAACGCCATGATGATCAAGCCTCCCGATTTCGATCCCGGGAAGAAATATCCGGTGCTCGTGTTCACATATGGCGGACCGCACGCCCAGGTTGTCCTGAACGCCTGGGGCGGCAACAACTTCCTGTGGCATCAGTTGATGGCGCAAAAGGGGTACATTATCTTCGCGCTCGACAATCGCGGCTCCGCCGGCCGCGGCCATCTGTTCGAGGAGCCCATTCACTATCGATTCGGAGCGCAGGAAATGTCCGATCAGCGGGATGGCGCGCAATATCTGAAATCGCTGTCCTTCGTCGATCCCAATCGGCTCGGTATCTGGGGCTGGAGCTACGGCGGGCACATGACGCTTCACGCGATGTTCGAGGATCCCGAGGACTTCAAGGCCGGCTTTGCCGGCGGACCGGTCACCGACTGGCACTACTACGACAGCATTTACACGGAACGCTACATCGGTGTGCTGCCGCAGCATGAGCAAAGCTATGACGAATCTTCGCCCATCAGGACGGCCGCCAATTTGAAAGGGAAGCTGCTGATCGCGCACGGCACGGGTGACGACAACGTGCACTTCGCAAATACGCTCGCCCTGATCGACGAACTGATCGAATCCGGGAAGTACGTCGAAGTGATGCCGTTCCCGGGCCGCGGGCACGGCGTAAGCGATCTGCCCGCCCGCCGCGTCCTAATGACACGCGTGACGCAGTTCTTTCTCGATAACCTTTAATTGTGATTGCCGCACTCGGATGCAAGACGCCCAGATGTCCTTCAAGGGAGCGTGCCGATGCTAATTCTTCGGTTTCTCCGGTGGGTTGTCTTTGATTTCCGTTGCCGGGCCGATCTTGATGGTCGCGCCGAACCGCTTGTAGTTAGCGTATCGCACGGTCATGCGAATGTGAACGGCGCCGCCGCTGAAACGCAACTCATCGTCCGATCGCGTATACGTCGGAAACCAGTAATGTCCTTCGATGTTCTCGCGGAACGTTTCGAACCGTGGAAAGATATTCTCCTGGCCCTTTTTGATGATGTCCGGCACGGCTTTGCCGTCTGATTTGACGATATTTAGGTCTTTGTCGTCGACCCAGATGCGCCCCTGAAAATAGCGCTGATTCTTTTCGATCTTTTTGGGTTTCACGTCAAAAACATACGTGCCTAGTTCATCGAGCGGCTCGCGCCCGACGTAGTTCACATCGTATTTCGGCAATTCATCGGACGTCAGCACGAACGGCTGCACATGCTCCAGATCGTCCAGGTCCTGTTGCGACAAACTGATGCGCTGCAAAGTCGGCGTGGGAGCCGAAATCACTTTCTCGTAGCGCTTGCCTTCCGGCGTGAACAAAATGTCGCTCGTCATCCGGTACTCACCGTCCGGACGATTGTCGTAGTCAATCGTCTGGATGACGAATGTCTGTGTGTACGTGTAGTTGTCGCGCTCTTTCTTGAATTCCAGTTCGCGCGCGCCGAATTTCTGAATGACCTGCTCCACCGGAATGTCCGGCGCGTCTTTGCTGATGGTCGGGGATGCCGCCGGCGGGGCTGGAGTAGGCGCTTGATTAACCTGCTGCGTGGGAATTTGCGCCGTAGCTACGCTGCCCGCAGCGATCGCTGCGGAGGCCAATAGAATCGAGGCGGCGATTCTTCGAGTCGCCGTCGCGGAATTTCCGAAAATGACGTTCGACATGATGCTTGGTCTCCTGACCTGGCAAGCCTCAAAATCTTGGACCGCCAGAGCGCTCGGCAAGGTTGCCTGGGAATTGTGCATAGTCGGCCGATGTGTTCCCATCACAATCGTTCAATTATCGCGCTTTTTGAGGTTGGACACCAAGGTCAGGCGTCATCGCCGTCAGACCGATTCCAAAATTTCGACGTTCCCGGTCTTTTGCAAGACTTCCACGCTGACCACGTATCCCTCGCGGCGAATGCGCAGGTCTACCGACGCGTCCAGCACTCGCAGGTTCTCGATGCGTACTTCCCGGAGGTTGTCGGGCAAACTGGGATTGACAAAGCGAACCTGGCGCTCGGTCGCGCGGACGCTCAGCCCCAGGCAGGCTTGCAACAGCAGGTAAACGGACCCTGCCGCCCAGGCTTGCGGCGCACAGGCTACCGGATACAGCGTCGGCCCGCTCGCGTCCGCGCGCTTGTGAAATCCGCAAAAAAGCTCGGGCAGCCGGTGCAATTCGACATATCGGCTGGCCGCATGCAGCCCTCGCAGCAACTCGCACGCCTGCACCTGCAATCCATAGTGCGAAAAGCCCATGCTTGCGATCGCGGTATCGTGCGGCCAGACCGAGCCGTTGTGATACGACATCGGGTTGTAGCGCGCTTCCGCTGCGCAGACCGTGCGAATTCCCCAACCCGAGAAGCAATGATCGCTCATCAGCGTCTTTGCGACCGCCTCCGCGCGCTCTCGCTTCGCGATCTTGCAAAACAGCGCATGCCCCGCGTTTGACGTACGCACCTGGCACCGCTGTTTTTTGCCGTCTAAGGCCAGCGCATAGGTCTGCAGCTCTTCACACCAGAAGGCCTCTTCAAATTTTTCCCGAAGTGTCCCGGCCTCCGCATCGAGTTGCCTGGCATACTCGCTCTCGCCTAGCGTCTGCGCGAGTAGCGACCCCGCCTGCTTCGCCCCATAAACATACCCTTGCACCTCGCACAGCGCGATAGGCGCTTCCGCCATCCGGCCATCGGCATGAAAGATAGAATCGTGTGAATCCTTCCATCCTTGTTGCACCAGACCCTTCGACGAGCGTTGGCGGTACTCCACAAATCCATCGCCGTCGCAATCGCCGTACGTGTCGATCCAACGCAAAGCCAGCTTCAGGTTCGGCCACAATTCCTTGATGAGCGCAATGTTCCCGGTGCGCTGCAGGTACGCGCCGGCCAGCATCACAAACAGCGGTGTGGAGTCCACGCTGCCGTAATACCGCGCGAACGGCACTTCCCCCGTGACGGCCATCTCCCCGCGCCGCATCTCGTGCAGGATTTTCCCCGGCTCCGCATCCTGCTCCGCATTTTCTTCGGTGGCCTGTACTTGCGCCAGGTACCGCAAGACGCTCTCGGAAAGCCGCGGGCTCAACCACAGGCACTCCAGCGCGGTGATGATTCCGTCGCGCCCAAAGACTGTGCTGAACCACGGAACGCCAGCGTAGGGATACGGTCCTTCCGGATTTCCGTCGCTGAGCATGCGCAAGTCCGCTGCCGAGCGCGTCACCCAATCGTTGAATGTCTCGCTGGAGCTGATGATCCGGCACTCGTCGCTGGGTACCGTGCGAAAATCCTGATTCAGTGAGCCTAGCGCCGATTGAAACGTGGTCAATCCATTTGCGCTGACGTCGCGTTCGCAGGCAACGCTGCAATACAGCGACGTTTCTTCTTTCGGCCCCAGGGTGATCCGAAAACGAGCTTCCCCCGTGGTCAGCGAGTCGGGTTGGGGCGAAAACTCCAGCCGCGTCGAACGCGTGACTCCGTCCAGCCCCTTGTAGCTCATTGCCGCGGAGTTGCCGTCCACGCGATCCCGCAACCGCTCGCCCTTCTCGGCTCTTTTGGTGCCGCGTACCTCAAAAATGTCCGCGAAGTCCGCGTCAAATCCGATCACCAGCACAAACTGCACCGGCTCCAGCCCGTAGTTCAGCAGCCGAATGTGCTCGTAGCAGCTGGCTTGTCTCAAAAATTGCGCGCGGAAAATATGCACGGTACCCCGAGGCAACAGGTTGTCGCCATTTTGCGGCGTATCCACATTGGTCAGATCAATGGACAGGAAGGCGTTGTCGTCCCGGATCGTGGAGCTCAGCAGCATTGGCTGCTTTTGATTCAGTCGGAGGGTAAACCGCGAAAGGTGCCGGCTCTCGGCGTGGAACAACCCGAACTGCGACGCGCCTAGGTCCTCGATGTCTCCATAGCGATTGAATACCGCGAACGTATCGCCACTCTTAAGCACACGCGTGCGGTCGTCCGCCAATGCGGAAGACGCGCGAACGTAATATTCGTCGGCGACCCGGACTATGTCCGTCAATAGAACCCCGTCCTACAGTGTGAGGTACGTGTCGACTTCGGGCTCCGCCTCAGGCATCGCTTCCATCTCGCCGGCGGAGCGCGCCGCCAGAACTTCCGCGTATAGTCTAGTGTAGTTTTTCGCCATTCTTCTCGACGTAAATCGCTTCTCGAAGTCCCTGCGGCAGGCATCACGGCTTAACGAAGCGACCCGTGGCACCGCGCGTATCGCTTCCTCCATATCATTCACGACGAACCCCGACACACCGGGCCGCAGCACCTCCGGCACCGAGCCGCAACGAAATCCAATTGTCGGTGTGCCGCAGGCCATCGCTTCGATCATTACCAGCCCAAAAGGTTCGGGCCAATCCACTGGGAACAGCAGCGCGTACGCGTTGCCAAGAAACTCCGCCTTCTGATGCTCCGCGATTTCGCCGATGAATTCAATCCCTGGCTGTGCCAGCAGCTGCTTGACCTCGCTTTCGAAATAGTATCGGTCCGCCCGGTCGATCTTGGCGGCGATCTTTAGTTTCATTCCCGAAGCCACGGCGATCTCAATCGCGCGGTCTACGCGCTTCTCTGGTGCTATGCGGCCCAGGAAGGCGAGATACTGCCCTTTGCCTTGGCCTAGCGCCAGGCTCTGCGGCGGTAGCCCGTGATACACGTTCCCCACCCAGTTCGCCCAGCAAAGCGGCTTGCGTTGTGCCTGGGAAATCGAAATCACCGGCATGTCTCGGAATTTGCGGTACAGCGGAACAAGATCGCGAAGATCCAGCCTTCCGTGCAATGTCGTTACGTGCGGCAGGTTGGCCATCCGCGACATCGGATAATGCAGGTAATCCACGTGAAAGTGAATGATGTCGAACTCCTCTGCGCGGTCCAGTACTTCCTGCACCATCACAAAATGATGGGCCAACTGGTCAACGCAATCGGGATTCAGCCGCAGCGATTGCGTGCAGCAGGGGATCAGCTGGGCGCTGGTTTGGGAATCGCCGCTGGCGAACAACGTCACGTCGTGCCCGTCTTCCACCAACGCTTCCGTTAAATTGGAAACGACGCGCTCGGTACCGCCGTACAGCTTGGGAGGCACACTTTCATAAAGGGGAGCAACCTGGGCGATCTTCATATGGGCCTTTGGAATCGCGCTTTCTCCTTAGCAACAAAGAAGATAGCCGCCCACGCGCGAATTGAATATCAAGTGAACTCTGGATTCATTGTGAGTCGATACTGTAGCAGACATGAGAGGGGGGCGTCGATTCGAAAAAGCGGCAGCGCCAACAGGAAAATGCGCAAGAACGTTCCATCGAGAAGAAAACAATTGGGGCGCGGCACAGCGCCTAAGGCGCGACAATATCCTTGAATCGCGGTTTCACTTGCGCTGCCGCCAGGCTCGACGCATCCCACCCGCCGCCCAACGCCTTGACCAGCAACACACTGGTGACTAGTCGCTGGCCTTGAATGCTCGCAAGTTGCTGTTCATCCGCTAACAAATTCTGCTGCGCCGTTACAACGTCAAGGTAGTTGACCAATCCGCCTGAATATCGGCTCGTCGAAATGTCCAGCGTTCGCCGAGCTGCGTCTACCGCCTGCTGTTGCGATTTTCTCGCCTCGTCCAACACTGTCAGCCCCGTCAAATCGTCTTGCACTTCCTGAAACGCGCTGAGTACCGTCTGCCGATACGTTGCCACGTTGGCTTCGAACCCGGCCCGCGCGAACTGCACTTGCGCCCTCCTCGCTCCGCCGGTAAAGATCTCTTCCGCAACGTTGGCGCCCACCGCCCAGAAAATACTTGAAACGTTGGCGAGCTTCGCGATGTCCGCCGTTTGCCACCCGCCCTGACCGAACAGATTCAGCGAAGGATAGTAGGCCGCCTGCGCAACTCCGATCTGCGCATTCGCAACCGCCATCTGCCGCTCGGCCTCCGCAATGTCCGGCCGGCGTTCCAGCAGATCCGAAGGCAATCCCGCATCCAGCGTAGGCGGCTCGGCATTCAGCTCTCGCACGCCGACATGAAAGTCCGGCGCCGGCCGCCCCACCAGAACCGCAATCGCATCCTCAAACTGTTTTCTCTGTTGCCGCAGCAGGGTCAATTGCGTGCGCGTCTGGTTGAGCAGTGTCTCTTCTTGCGCCACGTCCAAGCCCGAGGCCACTCCGCCCTGATGGCGCGAATTGACCAGCTCCAGTCCTTTTTGCAGCGCCTCCACCGTGCGAGTCAGAATCCCCAGTTCCGTATCCAGTTGCCGCAAGTTGAAATAATCGCCGGCCAGCTGCGAGGTCACCAGCAGCCTTACATTTTCCGCGTCTGCCGCATTCGCCTGATAAGACGCCGCCGCCGCCTCGATGCTCCTGCGCCTCCGTCCGAACAAATCCACTTCGTAGCTGACGGTGAATGGCAGCGTGTACACGTTCTGCGTGACCGGACTGGTCACCACAATATTGCTGTTGGGAGGCCGCGTGCCCGAAAGTCGCTGGCGCTGCGCGCTTGGCGCCGTGTTCAGTGTCGGAAACAACGTGGAGATCTGGATCGCCGCGGTCGCGCGGGCCTGCTCCAAATGGGCCAGCGCCAGCTTCAGCGTCTGATTTTCTGCCAGCGCCTGCTTCTCCAGCGCGTTCAAATCATGATCATTAAATACCGACCACCACTCGCCCTTGGGAAACGCATCTTTCGGCGCGCTCTCGCGCCACGGCTCAGCCACGTCCCATTTCGCGGGCGTCACCGCAGCGGGTCGTTTGTAGTTCGGCCCTACGGTGCATCCGCCAACAAGCACTGCGATACTCCATGCGACAACAACAGCCCACCCGATACGCGGCATTTACTTCTTCTCTCCCCCGCTCGCATCTCGCTTCGGTTGCGCCGCGCCGCTTCCTGCACTTCCGCTTCCACCGCCGGCTCCGTTGCCGCTCCCTTGCGCCGGAGCCTGTACTCCCGGCGCCGCACTCTGATTTGCCGCCTGCTTCACATTCACCGTGACGCCCTCTTCCAGCGAATCGCCCGGATTCAGCACGATCCAGTCATCCGCCTTCAGCCCTTGCAGCACTTCCAAAGTCGTTCCATAGTCGCGGCCAATCGTCAGCGCCTGCAGCCGCGTCTTGTGCTGGTCGTCCACCACCACCACTCGCAATCCTTCCGACCGGAACAGCAGCGCATTCACTGGCACCTGCAGCCGCTCGCCGGTCACCTTCACCTGCAAGTGCACCTGCGCGTAGCCGCCCGGCAGCAGTTGCCCGTTCTTGTTGGGCATATCGACTTCGGTGTTCAGCGTCCGAGTCGCCAGATCGATGGCATCCGCCGAGCGAACGACTTGGCCCTCAAATCGTTGTCCCGGATATTGCGTCAACTCCAGGAACGCGCCCGTCCCTGCGCGCACCGCCGATGCATAAGCCTCGGGCACGCTGATGTACGCGCGAATCGGATCGGTCTGCGCCAGGAAAAATAACTCCTGTGCGGCTCCGCCATTTCCCGCGTTGATCAAATTTCCGATGTCGATATTCCGCCGCGTGATCACTCCGCTGAATGGTGCATAAATATGCTTGAACGATTCCAGCTCCTCGAGCCGCCGCACGTTCGCTTGCGCCGACGCCACGCTGGCCTGCTTTGCGGCATAGTCGCCCTGCGCATTGTCAACTTCCTGCTTGGAAACGCCGTCGGTCTTGATCAATTCCAGATAGCGCGCCGCGGTAATCTTCGACAAATTCTCGTTGGCCATCGCGGTATTCAAATCCGCGCGCGCCTGTGACAACTGCTGATCCACTTCCGGCGTATCGATGTCCGCCAGCAATTCCCCCTGCTTCACCCGCGTGCCGATGTCGTGGTACCACTTCTTCAGGTACCCCGTCGTCCGCGCGTAGATTGGCGATTCCACGTAGGCCTGTAACGTCGACGGCAGCACCAGATCTTCTTGCCCCGCCTCGGGCGTCGGGTGGATCACCGATACGGTCGGCACTGCCAGCTTTTCCGTGGTGTCTGCCAGCGCCTTATACTGCGACTTGCGCTGAAACAGCGTCACTCCGCCCACCACCATCAGCACGATCACGAAAAGGATCAGAAACAAGAAAACGCGGCTCTTCCGCGGCGTTTCGTCTTCGTAATTCGCGTAGTTCGGTTCCACCTGTCTCCTGCCTTCCGCCATCCTCGTGTTCCGTCAGTCCTGCGGACGTTTCTTGGGCCGCCCGGTCACTTCGTCTTCGAATTCCCGGCTATCCTACGCCGTGGCCAACTCGTCCGCGCTTCCCCGCTTCCGCTCCCGCCGTCCATGAATCATGGAAAACACGCACGGCACGAAAAACAGGGTGGCGAACGTCGCGAAAATCAATCCGCCGATGACCGCGCGGCCCAGCGGCGCATTTTGTTCGCCGCCTTCGCCCAATCCGATTGCCATCGGCACCATGCCGATGATCATCGCCAGTGCCGTCATCACCACCGGCCGGATGCGAACGAATCCCGCCTCCAGAGCTGCGTCCCGCGCGCTTTTTCCTTCCGCCATCTGCTCCCGCGCGAACGACACCATCAAAATACTGTTCGACGTGGCCACGCCCACGCTCATGATCGCCCCCGTCAGCGACGGCACGCTCAGCGTTGTGTGCGTGATCAGCAGCATCCAGCAGATCCCCGCCAGCGCTCCCGGCAGCGCGGTAATGATAATGAACGGATCCAGCCACGACTGGAAGTTCACCACGATCAGCAAATACACCAGCAGGATCGCGCCCACCAGTCCAATCGCCAGTCCCTCAAACGAGGTTCTCATCGTTTGCACTTGCCCGCGCACCACCATTCGGCTGCCTTTCGGCAATTCCTTCTCGATCGCTTGCACTTCCTTCATCAAGTCGTCGGACACGCCGCCCAGATCCCGCCCGCTCACCGACGCGTACACATTGATCATCGGCTGCACGTTGTAGTGCGAAACCACCGCCGGCCTCGTGGTTGTGGAAGTCCGTGCCAGGTTCCCGATGATTTGCGGCTGCGCTCCCCCCTGCGCCCCCGTCACCGGCGTGTTTTGCAAAGCCTGGTACGAGTCCACCCGATACTGCGGCGTCTGCACCGCCACGTTGTAGCTCACCCCATTCCGCGGATCGAGCCAGAACGCCGGCGCGGTCTGAAAGCTCGAGCTCAGCGACACCAGCAAATTCTGCGCCACATCTTTGGCCTGCAATCCCACCGACTGCACGCGCGTACGATCGATGTCCATGTGCAGCGTAGGCTCGTCCAGCGCCTGCTGTACGTGCACGTCCACCGCGCCGGGGATATGCCGCATCTGGTTCGCCAGCTTCTGCGCCACGGCATAGTTCCCGTTGACGTTGTTCCCCGAAATCGCCACATCGATCGGCGCCGGCGTCCCGAAATTCAGAATCTGCGTCACGATGTCGGCAGGCTGAAAGAAAAATTGCGTCCCCGGAAACTGCTGCGGCAATTTCGCGCGCAGTTGATCGATATACTCGCCCGTCGGCCGCCCGCGTTCCTGTTTCAATTGCACCAGGATCTCGCCGTCCGCCGTTCCGTACGTTCCCGAATTGCTGTAGCTCAGGTTGATGCCGCTGTAGGGCACTCCCAGGTTATCCAGAATCGTCTCCAGCTCGTTGCCGGGAATTGTTTGCCGGATTACCGCATCGATCTGGTCCGCCAGCCGCGCGGTCTCTTCAATTCGCAGTCCCGTGCGCGCCCGGAAGTGCAAACGGATCTGCCCGGCATCCACTTTCGGGAAAAAGTCGCGCCCCAGCACGAAAATCAATGCGCCGGAGCCCACGCAGAAAATCAGAAAGCAGGCTGCAAACAGCGTCGAGCTCTCCAGCACCGTCCCCAGCGCCCGCCGGTAGCGGCTGCGGAAACTTTCGAAGGCATGCTCAAACCTTTGTTGATACCTCCGGAAGAATCCCTGCCGCTCGCCGACGTGCTCTTCTGCGATGTATTCATCTTCGGAACTCAGCAAGTACATCGCCAGCGTCGGCACGATCGTTCGCGACCACATGTACGATGCCAGCATCGCGAACGACACCGCTTCTGCCAGCGGCACGAACAAGTATCTCGCCACGCCGCCCAGAAAGAACATCGGCAGAAACACAATGCAGATGCACAACGTCGAAACAAACGCCGGCACTGCAATCTGCTGCGCGCCGTCCAGAATCGCCTGCACTGTCTCTTTACCCATTGCCAGGTTGCGGTTGATGTTCTCGATTTCCACCGTCGCGTCGTCGACCAGAATGCCCACCGCCAGCGCCAGTCCGCCCAGCGTCATGATATTGATGGTCTCGCCCAGCGCGCTGAGCAGCAGGATGCTTACCAGAATCGACAACGGAATCGAAATCGCGATGATCAGCGTGCTCTTCCAGTTCCCCAGGAACAGCAAGATCATGATTGCCGTCAGGCATGCCGCGATCAGCGCCTCGCGCAGCACGCCTTGAATCGACGCATCCACATACAGCGACTGGTCGAAGAACATCGTCAAGTGCAGGCCCTGCGGCAAATTTGGCGTATACGATTGCAGCGAATCCTTGATGCCTTTCACCACCGCCAGTGTTGACGCCGACCCTGTCTTGTACGCAGACATCAGCGCCCCGCGCTCGCCATTGGCCCGAACGATGTTCGTCTGCGGGGAAAACCCGTCGCGCACGTGCGCGACTTCCCGCAGGTAAATCGTCGTCCCGTTCACGGTCTTCACTGGGAGATCGTTCAGCTCCGCCACCGTCTTCGGGCTGCCGTTCATCTCCACCGTGTATTCCAGCGTCCCCAGCTTCGCCGTGCCTGTAGGCAGGATCAGGTTCTGCGCGTTCACCGCGTTCACGATGTCCACCGGCGACAAGCCCTTCGATTGCAGCGCCGTCGAATTCAGGTCCACCTGGATTTGGCGTTGCTTGCCGCCGTAAGGGAACGGCAGCGCCGCACCGCGCACCGTCGCCAGCTGCGTCCGAATGAAATTGTTTCCGAAGTCGAACAGCGACTGCTCACCCAGCGTGCTGCTGGTTAGTCCGATCTGAATTACCGGCACGGTTGACGCCGAGAATATCGCCACCAGCGGCGGCGTCGATCCTGGAGGCAGCTGGCGCAAGATCGTCTGCATGATGGCCGTCGTCTGCGCCAGCGCCGTCTGGATCTGCACGTTCGGCTGAAAGTAGATTTTTACGATCGCGATGCCGTTGAGCGATTGCGATTCCGTATGCTCTACGTCGTTCACCAGCGTGGTCACGAACCGCTCGGAGTTCGACGTGATGCGCTGCTCCATCTCCTGCGGCTGCAAGCCTTGGTAGTTCCAGATCAGGCTGATCACCGGAATATTGATCTCCGGAAAAATATCGGTCGGCGTGCGCAGCAACACCACCGGTGTCAGCAGAATGATGACCAGCGCCATCACGATAAACGTATAGGGTCTGGAGAGCGCTAATCGGACTATCCACATAAGGTCTATTTTTCCGAGAGGCCGAAAATCTTGCGAGCCCCGGCGAAGGTTTCCGTCTAGTTTGTCTGCGCGCTACGTCTTAGATTCGCCGGAGCGTTTCTTTGGGTACGCCGCACGCGTCTGCGTCTGCAGCGCCCGCCGTTTCTTGTAGCATCGCGCCATTACAATCAAGTGAATGGCAATCCCGCTGCCAACCGGTCGTCCCGGACCGGCCCCATTACAAATCTCATAACATCAATTACTTGCACGAGTCTACTGCGCGCACCGCGCCATTCAAGCTCCAAGTTGGATGCCCACATTTCGCCGATTGATACATTATTGCCAATTCGCTGGGGCATTCTTGCCAATATTGCGATCGTATCCGCCACCCTCGTCGGGTTTCCCTTTGAGTGGTTCAGTGAGTCGATTGATCCACAGCGATTTCAGCGACTCGGCTGATCTTGGCATCGGGGTCGGACCTTCAGGTCCGACATCAAGCTGAAAGACAAATGGGCTTCAGCCCCTGAGGATTGCCTTCCAATTCACCACAGCGCGGTGCTAATCGATCGCGCCGGCAAATCCAATCGCACTCCTCTTCCGCCGAGTTCCACTTTCACGGTCACCGCTTCTCGCAAACTATTCAAAAGCTCCACCACATACCCGCCTTCCGGGTGAGCAAACGAAATCGCCCGCACTCCGCGAAACCCGCCCGAAGTCTCCACCCGCACCGCTCCCGGCCGAACGAACTTGCTGAAATGTGCCAAATACCAATATGTCCCGGTGTACGTCACCTCGTGCGTTGTCTTATTAATGATCACCACCGGATGCTGAATGTTCGGATCCGGATTCCCGTGCACCGGCGACACCGCCCACGGCCCTCCGGTTTCATCCAGAATCGCGTTCCAGTAAAGCCATGCC
>DATNCJ010000094.1:0-62306 GCA_035607215.1 Candidatus Eiseniibacteriota bacterium | reverse complement strand
GGAATTGCAGCGGCGCCGGTGGCCGAGGATTGCGAGACCCAGTCGAGCTCGTGCTTGACGTCAGCGGCGCTTTGCCAACGATCGTCTGGATTTTTGGCCAGGCAGCGCCGGATGGTGTGCTCGAGGGAAGGCGGAGTGAGTGGCTTGAGGCTGGCGATGGGCTCGGGCTCTTTTTCGAGAATCGCAGAGGCCACACTGAGCTGGCTCTTGCCCGGGAAGGCGCGCTGGCCGGTCAACATCTCGTAGAGGACGGCCCCGAGGGAAAAGATGTCGCTGCGACCATCGATTTCTTTGCCTTCGATTTGTTCGGGCGACATGTATTGGAAGGTGCCAACGATGGTGCCTTCCTGCGTGATCGGGGAATGCTGCGGCGCAGTGACGGCGGTCAGCGTGGCGAGGCTGGCGGCGGACGAAGCGGAGCGGGCCAGGCCGAAGTCGAGAAGCTTGGCGCCAGATTTGGTGAGCATGACGTTGCCGGGCTTGAGGTCGCGGTGGATGATGCCGTTGCGGTGGGCTTTGTCGAGAGCGTCGGCGATTTCGCGGCCGATCTTCAGGATCTGGTCCGTGGGGAGCGAACCTTTTTGCAATCGCTCGGCGAGGGACTGACCTTCGATGAACTCCATAACCAGGTAGCCCGTGCCGTCCTGTGAGCCGACGTCGTGTAGCGTGCAGATATTGGGATGATTCAGTGCCGAGATGGCTTTGGCTTCGCGCTCGAAGCGGGCTTTGAGATTGGAGTCCGCGGAAAGGTGAGCAGGAAGAACTTTGATGGCGATATCGCGGCCAAGACGGGTATCGCGCGCGCGGTAGACTTCGCCCATGCCGCCTGCGCCAAGCGCAGAGAGAATCTCGTAAGGGCCGAGTTTGCTTCCTGAAGTGAGGGGCAAGGTGCGGGGATTATAACGTCAGGCGATTACCATTGCGAATGGATGATAGATCGAGTCTGTGCCCAGTGTGATAGGCGAATTTCACAGGGAACGCCGCGCTGCTCGCGCCCCGTTCCCTGTGCTGAAGACGGGACCAGGCTAACGACGGGGCTTAATCTCCAGGGGTTCCAATAGCTTGAATCTGAGCTGCGTTTCGGCCGGGAGGGTGAGGTCGCGATTGCCGGTGAGCCCCGCGCCGCCGGTACCTGCGGCCGCGCCGATCAATCCGCCGATGAGGGCGCCTTTGCCGCCGCCGGCCAGTCCGCCGATGAGCGCGCCGCCGCCTGCGCCGCCGCCGACCATGGCTGCGGTGCGCTTACCTTTGCCTTTGCTGGCTTCCGAAGGCGCGGTGGTTGTGATGTTGTAGTCCTCATTTTTCACGCTGACAGAGGTCAACGTAAGAGAAAGAGTGGCGGCTCCTTTGAAGCGGCCAGCGGGCTTGGCATCTTTCACGATGCCCGAAGCGCGGGAGCCTTTCGGGATGGCCACGCGGCCATCGACTTCCACCGGGGATTGCACGGTGGCAGAAAAGGCTTGGCCGGGCGTGCTTATTTTGGAACCGACGGCCTGATCGAGTACGACGGCGAGAACGGTGTCTGCGGGAACGACAATTGGCTTCGGCGGCGCAGGCGGCTCGGGCTTTTTGGCTGCCGATTTAGCAGCCTCGGAGGAACTCGAAGAAGAATCCGCGGCGTCGGGTGCGCTCGCGTCGGTTGCAGACGACGAGGTAGCGGCTTGGTCGGCGGATTTCTGGCATCCGGCCAGAGCCAAGGCGAAGCAGAAAGCGTAGACACTCGCAGAAGAGAGACGACGATTCATGAACTACCTCCGTGTAGAGCTGGCCGTTGAGTTTAGTTCATTTAACGATACACCGGAACGAAGTGAAGTCAATTTGCGAGGTGACGAATGTAGCAGCCCGAATGAAGAAGTGCGCGGCGACGGAGAGGGACACGGTGTTGCGCTTGCTTGGCGCACAAACGTTTGGAATTTCAAACGACGGAGCGAAAGAGCGCAACTAAAGTTCGGGCAGAGGCTGCCGATGGTAGCGGGTGAGCGTTGCGTGATGGGTGACGCGGAAGAGCGGCGACTAGGACTGGCGGCAAAACTTGCCTGCGAATTTGCATTCCTCAACAGGACGAAATCCCGGGGAAGTAGCGGAGCAGATCCGGCGACAGTTCCCGGAAGTTTCCGTGGAGCTGATGGAGGCGCGCTGGGGGCTCAGCGCAGGAATGATTCCGCACATGGAGCAGCACCTTGAGGCACGTGAACTATTGGCGGCGGAAGGTGGACACCGGCTACGATCGCGCGCCGCTCCGCACCATTCGCGGCGTCGGATATCAGACCGGCGGCACCGTGGCGCGCTCAGCAACGGCTTCATCTTCGAGCGCCGGCGCGCTGCAGCCGACCCACTAGCGGGCGCGATCGCTCAGCGGTTCAGGTCGCCGCTGCAATCCACGGAGATGCTACGGCAGGGGTGCGACTGCGGCCTGCACCAAAGCGCGAACGCCGGCGATATTCTTCACCAACTCGGCGGGAATGCGGTGCCGCTCGGCCAGGAATTCCGGCGTGTTGTAACTGAGCCACACTGTTCCGTTCGCGTCCTGCGAGAACAATACCTTCAGTGGCAGATCCAGCGCCGTCGTCGGTGCCGCGACCATCACAGGTGTGCCGGCTTTCGGATTGCCAAAGACCAGCAGCATGGTTGGCTGCATCTGCATCCCGGCCTTTTTCGCGTCCCCGGCAAAATCGATCTTTGCAAACAGAGTCAGCCCGCGCGCAGCGAGTAGTGACTCGAAATGCGCGACGCTGTCCGCGAACAACCGAGGGCTGGCGAAGGTTTCGATTCCGTTGCGACTATCCGCGGTCATAGATTTCGGTGCTCCACTCTGGCGTTAGAAGGAAGCAAGGACTTATCTCTTCTGGCGCTCGGATGCAACAGGAGTGCGGATAGGTGTATGAATTGATGGCGAGAGGAAGATCGCGAAATTCGGCCCTGGAAAACAAAAAGGCGCCCCAGCTTTCGCCGGAGCGCCTTCGAGAAGGGCTTGGTGCGAGTTTATTTTCTGGGTTTTTGCGTAGCGCTGGACGGCGCCAGAGACGCCACGCCGCCGCCGCTGCTGGTGTCCGCAGAGCGCGCATCCGGATCGAGGGCCAGCAGGCCTTCGGTGGCGGACGCAGCGACCACGGTGCCGTCGCGGCGAACGCGAACGGCCGGGACGTAGCCTTCGGCGAACGCGCTGTTGACGCGCTGGTAAGACTTGCCGCCGTCAAGCGAGGCGAGCAGTCCGCGGCGCTGTAACGCAACTACAAGTGCGTTGCCCGATCCAGCCACCGCCTGGAATTGTAGGTCGCGAATGTCGGCGCGATTCCAGTTGCGGCCCGCGTCTTTTGTCGCGAACAATCCAGCGTTGGTGGTGATGAACAGGCTGTTATCGTCGATGCGGTGCAGGTTCAGATTGCCGGCCGCCGCGAACGAGAGTTCCTTCGCTTCCCAGCTCTTGCCCGCGTCAGCGGAGTAGAGCAGGTTGCGCTGGGAAATCGCCCACACTTGTGAGCCGTTGTTGGAGGCTTCCAGCGACTGCACCGGCTGCTTCACGAGTTCATTTTTGCCGGCCGCGGATTTCCACGTAGAGCCATGATCGCGTGAAACCAATAAGCCGCCAGTGGTCGCGGCATACCAGGCCTCGCTGCCGAACGCCAGGTCGTTCACCTGAAACGCCAGAGCCGTCGGGGCCTTCGCTTTCGGCGCCGGTTTCTTCACCAGCACCGTGGTCTTCTTTCCGTTGACGACCTTGGTGACCTTCACGGGCGCAGGAGCTTCGCCTGCTTCCAAAGCGTAGAGGCCGGTCTTGATCCACTTGCCGGAGGTCTCGTCATACTTCACCAAGCCGCCATTGTTGAGCGAAGCGACCCAGCCCGTCGGCGCGGCGTAGACGTGCTTCAGGTCGGTGCGCTTCAGCCCCGGTCCGAGCGGCGCCCACGTCGTGCCGCCGTCCTTGGTGGCCAGGAATGCGTTGGTGTCAAAGGTGAGAACCACCAGCGCGCGCTCCGGGCGATCGCGATCGAACGCGACATCCAGAATATGCTGGTGATGGAAACCATTGTTCGCGGCGGTGTACGTCTGGCCGCCGTTCTCGCTGATCTGCACGCCTTCGCGCTCGGTGCCCAGAATCACGCGCTGCGGATTCTTGGCGTCGAGAATAATGGAGTTGATGACCCAGTCGCCCGGCGTCATGCGCTTCCATTCGCCGCCTTCATTGGTGGTCTTCCACAATCCGCTGGTCGTGCCGGCATACAGCGTGTCGGGATGCTGTGGATCCTGCCTGATCAGTTGCGTGCGGCGGAACACGAAGGGAATGCCGTTGTAGCGTGTCCACTGTTGCGCGCCGTTCGTGCTGTGGTAGATGCCCGAGCACGCCGTTGCGTGCACGTTGTCCGGATTCGCCGGATCGATAATGACGCTCATCACGTCGGAGTCGTCGATCATGCCCTTGCCGATGTTGAACCAGTACTTGCCGCCATCGGTGGTTTTCCAGGGCAGGTGGTAGGTGCCGGCGTAGATGATGTTCTCGTCGCGCGGGTCGATGGCGATGGAGTCAAAGTTGCGAAGGTCGTCGTGCTTGACCGGGGTGATGCGCTCCCAAGTATTGCCGTCGTCGGTGGAGCGGTAGACGCCACTCACCGCGCCGACCACAAAAACATTCTTCTTCGTAGGAGCCTGCGCAATGGCGCGGACGTTCTCATGCGCCAGCCCGATCAGGTTCCAGGTACGACCCCCGTCGTTGCTGCGGTACACGCCGCCGCCGCCCGAATACAGCGCCCAGGTGGTGGCATAAATTCGATTGGAGTCGCGGGGATCGACCAGGATATGGGTAATAACATCGTCCTGGCCCGTGCCGATGCGGCTCAAAAGCTGCCAATGCCCGCCTTCATCGTGGGACGTGAAAACGTGTCCATCGGAGGTGCCCAGATATAGCTTATTGGTATCCCGGGGGTCGGCTTCCAGCGATATCACCGTTCCGCCGGCGGGTCCGACCTGCCTCCAGGTTTGCGCGGGCGTCGCCGTGGCGGCGGCCAGAGCCAGCGCGCCAATCCCTAACCACTTCAAGTTCATGACCATGCATTCTCCCAGAGCGCAGAGGCGCCCACAAGAAGTAGTCTAGGGACGCGCGTTCAAAAGCGCGCCTGACCGAAGGGCCAGATTTAGGGGCGGCGGTTATAGTTCTAGTACTTGCTATACCTCGGTGCAGGCGGGCTGGAGGCCCGAGCAACTTCTTTTCCACTTCCGGGTTTTATGCCTTGGGAGCCAGGAAAGGTCGACGGAGACCCCGGGCACCCTTCGGTCGCATCCAATATAGATGAAGGGCCGAGAACAGGGGATGTAAACATGAAGGCCAAGTTCGCACTAAGAACCAGGTTCGGTTTGGCTTTAGCCGGTCTTCTCGTTTCTTTGATCGCGGCGCCGCCCAAGGCACGTGCGGACGAAGGTGACCCCCCGTCGCTAGCAGCGCGCATCAGCTATGTGGAAGGCAATGTTTCTCTGCAACCCAGCGGTGCAGGTGATTGGGGTACGGCGGCTAAAAATCGGCCAACGACCGTCGGCGACAAGATCTGGGCTGACAAGGATTCGCGCGCAGAGCTGCAGGCTGGTCAGGCTAGTATTCACATGGGCAGCATGACCGCGCTCTCCTTCCTCAATCTCGACCAGAACGTCATGCAGGTCCGCATCGCTGAAGGCACCATCAATTTTCGCGTGCGCGAGCTGCGCGAAGGCGACCTCTACGAAATTGACACTCCCAACCAGGCATTCACTGTGAAGCAAGCTGGTGCCTTCCGCGTCGAAGTAAGCGAGGATGCCGAAGGCACCCGCGTCACCGCCATTCGCGGCGGAGGCGAAATTACTGCCGGCGGCAAAACCTATGAAGTTCGCTCCGGCGAAATGGTGGAGCTGACCGGCACCGACAATCCCGAAGTGCAAACCGGACAGGCAGCTCCTCCGGACGGCCTCGATCGCTGGTCAGCGGAACGCGACCTGCGCGAAGACAACTCCGTTTCCGCGCGTTATGTCTCACGCGACATGCCCGGCTACGACGATCTCGATGATAACGGTACCTGGGACGAAGAGCCCGAATATGGCCACGTGTGGTATCCCAACACCGTGGCCGTTGACTGGGCGCCTTACAGCTACGGCTACTGGAACTGGGTCGGACCTTGGGGATGGACGTGGGTCGGCTACGAGCCGTGGGGCTATGCGCCGTTCCACTACGGCCGCTGGGCGTACATTCACAACCGTTGGGGCTGGTGCCCGGGATCCTATTATGCCCGCCCGGTTTACGGCCCAGCGTTCGTCGGCTTCTTCGGCGGACATAACTGGGGTGTCACCGTCGGCTTCGGCGGCGGTGTCGGCTGGTTCCCGCTGGGCTATGGTGAGCCGTTCCATCCATGGTTCCGCTGCGGACGCGGCTTCGTCGAGCGCATCAACGTTCGCAACACCGTAATCCGTAACACCACCATCATTCACAACACCAACTACAATTACGCGTACGCGCGTAATACTCGCGCGGTTACCGTTGCGTCCCGCAACAATTTCGTCAACGGAGAGCGCATCAATCGTACTTCGGTCCGGGTTACCGAGGCTTCTCTCCGCGGCGCGCGTGTGAACAACAACATCGGTATTTCCCCGACGCGACAAAGCCACTTCGGTGAAGTGAATGCTCGCGGACGCATCGCTACGCCGCCTTCTTCGGTGCAAAACCGTACCGTGATGGCACGCACTGCTCCGCGAGCGGCTGACGCACGTTCGCAGGTGCGCACCATGAATACCGCGAACTTGTCGCCGGGCCGTGCGGCCTCCTTTCAGGGCAATTCACCCCGCAACAACAACTCTACGCGCAACAACGTTGTCGGCCGAACGCAAGTAAACGCTGGACGCCCGGGATTTGGCGCCAACGCCAACTCCAACAATTCGGCGATGAGCTCCCGCCAGAACGAGTTGTCACGCAATCGGCCGCCTTCGCCCAACACAGGCTTCGGCAGCGACAATCGCGCAGCGATTGGCCGAAATACGGTAAATGGCCCCGCGGCGAACGGGTCGAACGTCAATCGACCTAGCGTCAATCGATCTAGCAATGGACGCACCTGGGACGCGCAAGGCACGGCCACCGATCGCGGCCGCGGCCCACAGGGTTTCGGCAGCATGCAAAATGGCAACCGACCCAACAATGCGCCCAACAACAACATCCCTGCGCAAAATGGCGGATCGCAAGGGGCTCGCAACAATCGCGCCGACCGCCCGGCATGGGGTGGCTCCGGCTCGAGCGGAGCGGTGAACAACGGGGGATCTCGGTCGACGAATTCTCCGGCGTACAACAACAACCGGCCGGCGAACTCCAACAATCGCTCCTACGAACCGCCTTCGCGCTCCTACACGAACCAGGGCAATGGGCGATCGTACGAGGCGCCTAGCCGCAGCTACTCCGCGCCGCGATCCAGCTATCCGTCATCCCGGCCGTCTTACTCGGCGCCGGATTCGCGTTCGTACTCCGCACCGAGCCGCAACTCTGCTCCAAACCGCAGCTATTCCGCGCCGAGCGGCGGTAACTCCGGACCGAGCCGCAGCTATTCTGCCCCGAGCCGCAGTTACTCGGCTCCCAGCAGGAGCTACTCAGCTCCCAGCCACAGTTCGGGCGGTGGCGGCTCGCGCAGCACCGGCGGAGGCAATAGTGGATCTCGCGGCAGCGGTTCCTCGCCCCACGGCGGGAGAGCCCACTAAGCTAAGCGTGCAGAACAACTCGATAAGTCACGACAAAGGCCCGCTCGAGTAGCGGGCCTTTCATTCCTGCAGGGCGCCGACGGGTCTTGCGGCTATACCTGTTTGCTCAGCGCCGGTTGCGGCCCTCCCGGCCACCCCGACTAACCCACGCAACTGTCTTGCCCCGTAAGTGTTAGATACAAGGGAGGAAGGGCTTTCCGGCGTTTCCTGTTTCGACATACACGAAAGGCCGGATTGGGGACCCTGTCGGCTGCGGTGATACAGTGAATCATCCGCATTCCCGGCGATAAGACAACAGCCAGACCAAGCTTCATACGGTGGTTCGAGCTCGACCGCTTTGCAGTCCCAGGAGAGAAGTCGATATGAGAAATCATGCGCTCAAATTATTCAGCATGCTTAGTCTTGTGCTGGCGCTGGCTTTGCTTGCGCCCACCCGTGCTGCCGCCCAGGACCAATATCCAGATAATGGCGACAATGGCGACGACCCGCCATCCCGGGTGGCCCGCCTAAGCCACGCCGACGGCTCGGTTTCCTTCAATCCCGCCGGCACCGATGACTGGGTCGCTGCCGTCATCAATCGGCCGATGACCACCGGCGATAAGCTGTGGTCCGACAACGGTTCGCGCGCCGAGCTGCATATCGGCTCCGCCTCGCTCCGTATCGGCAGCACTACCGGCTTTTCCTTTCTCAATCTAACTGACAATGTCGCGCAAGTTCAGCTGACCGAAGGCACGCTGCGCGTTCGCGTGAAGCGCCTGGAACAAAACGAGACCTTTGAGATTGACACGCCGAACTTGGCATTTTCGGTCCTCCGCCCAGGCACTTATCGCGTTGACGTAAACGAATCTGGCGACTCCACAGTAGTCGCCGTGATGGGCGGCGAAGGTGAAGTCACCGGTGGCGGCCAGGCTTATTCCGTACACGCCGGCCAGACCGCCACATTCCAGGGCACCGACCAGCTCGATGCCGACGTGCAATCTTACGGCGACCAGGACAATTTCGATCAGTGGTGCGCCGATCGTGATCGCCGCGAAGACCGCTCTGTCTCCGCACGCTACGTCTCGGATGATGCCATCGGTTATGAAGATCTCGATGACTACGGCGGCTGGCGCCCGGTGCCCGACTACGGCCAGGTGTGGTTTCCGCACACTACCGTCGTCGGCTGGGCTCCGTACCGCTACGGACACTGGGTTTACATCGCACCGTGGGGCTATACGTGGGTTGAAGATGAGCCCTGGGGCTTTGCGCCCTTTCACTATGGCCGCTGGGTTACCGTCGGTGGGGTTTGGGGCTGGGTGCCGTGCGCGCCTCGCGCCATCGTCGGCGTTGAGTATGTACGCCCAGTCTACGCTCCCGCTCTTGTGGCCTGGGTCGGCGGACCTCACTTCGCCGTAGGCGTTGCGGTTGGTGGCGCCTCCAACGTCGGATGGTTCCCGCTGGGCCCGCGCGAAGTCTATTATCCGAGCTATCGCGTCAGCCGCACCTACGTCACCAACGTCAACGTCTACAACACGCGGGTCATCAATCGCACCGTTGTGAACAACTACTACAACACGGTGGTCGTCAACAAGCAGGTCAACAACGTGACCTACGTGAATCAGCGCGTCAACGGCGCTGTCACGGCGACATCCACGACGACCTTCGTCTCCGGCCGCTCGGTGGCTCGCGATTCCGTCCGCGTGGATCAGCGTGAAATCGCGCGCACCCAAGCCACCTATGGTGGACCGGCCATCCCGCCGACGCGCCAAGCGGTAGTTGGTGCGGGTGCTCCCGTTCGTTCCGCTCCGCCGGCGCGTATTGTGAATCGCACGGTTGTGGCGCGTACCGCGCCGCCGCCGGCTCCCGTCGCGTTCGACCGCCAGCAATCGGCAATCCGGGAAAATGGTGGCCGCCCGCTAGCGGTCTCCCAGATGCGCCAGATCCAGACGACCACGCCGCAAAACAACGCCCGAGCCGCGGTCCGTGTAGCTCCGGCGCCGCGCACGGTCACGCCAGTGCAGCCGAGAAATACGCGCGTCCAGACCAATCAGCCGAACAATCAACCAAATGGGCAGCCTAACAATCAGCCCAACGGCCAGCCAAACTTCAACAATCGCAATGTCCAACAGCAGAACAATCGCAACGTTCAGCAGCAGCAAAATAACAATGTGAATCGCGCGCCTGCGGCGGTCAATCCTCCGCCGACTAACAATCCTCCGGCCAACAATGCGCCGAATAATCCGGCGAACAATGCCAACAACGGGCGGCAGTACAACAACCGCCCTCCCAACTCGCGCCCGGCGAATAACAACGTCAATCCGCAGTTGGAGCAAAAGCAAAATCAGCAGCTCGAGCAGCTCCGCCAGCGCCAGGATCAGGAACGGCAGAAGGTCGAACAGCATCAGGTCCAGGAGCAACAGAAGCTCCAGCAGCGTAACGCCGACGAACAGCGCCTCCGCCAGACCCAGCAGAGACAGCAACAGCAGCTGCAACATATGGAGCAGCATCACGATGTGCAGCAGCAGAAGCTCGAGCAGCGGCAGACTCAGGAGCGTGTAAGAAGCGCGCCTCCTGCGCAGCAACAGCAGACGCAGCCCAGGAACGAGAAAAATGAGAAGCCTCCGAAACAGGATCGGCCGCACTGACGGGGATAGGATCTAGCTTCGGCACGTTCGAAAGAAAGCGAGGCGTCTGCGAACCAGACGCCTCGCTTTTGATTTTGACGCTCGGTTTTTGCGCGGTCTCCCAGGCTTCGCTACACTCCTGTCTCGATCCGCCATGAGCCAACGACCCTCGCGCCGTTCTCGCACCAGCAAGCCCGCAGGGAAGTTTGCCTCCATTCAGCTGTTACCAGTCGTGGGCCTTCCAGAATTCCGTGCAGGGGACAATCTGGCTCGCGCCATTTTCGAAGCCGCCGGCAAGAGCAAGCTCGCATTTGAAAATGGCGACGTGCTGGTCATCGCGCAGAAAATTGTCTCCAAGGTGGAGGGCCGCATCGTTGACTTGTCCACCATTCCCGCATCACAAGCAGCACAGGACCTCGCGGCCAAGTTGAAAAAAGACGCGCGCTTCGTGGAGGTCATCCTGCGCGAATCCCGTCGCATCGTGCGCAGTGCGCCCGTGCTCATCGTCGAAACCCATCATGGCTTCGTCTGCGCCAACGCAGGCGTCGATCAATCGAACGTGCCCGGCAGTGACGCGGTTTCGCTTCTGCCTCGCGATCCCGACGCATCGGCCCACAATCTCGCCACATCGCTGCGCAAACTTACCCGCAAGCGCGTCGCTGTGATCATAAGTGACACGTTCGGACGCCCCTGGCGGCTCGGTCTCACCAACGTCGCCATCGGCGCCGCGGGCGTGCCGGTTCTGCTCGATCTGCGAGGTACTCGCGACCTTCACAACAAGCCGCTGCACGCCACGATTCTCGCGGTAGCCGACGAACTCGCTGCCGCCGCCGGCCTCGTCATGCCCAAAACGGCCGGCGTCCCCGCCGTAATAATCCGCGGCTATCGCTATCGTGTATCCAAGGACGAACGCGCTGCGAGTATCATCCGCCCAGCTCAAGAAGACCTATTTCGCTAAGTGGCGCGGCTATTTCTGCCCGCGTGCCGCACCCTGCGATGTTCAGGGTGCAGGAGTAGACCGAATTCAAGCACCGCATCGAAAAATCAGCCAACTGGCAAATGTCTCCCCAAGCTGGCATCCTGATCTGGCGAAACACTCCCATGCAATCACCGGAACTGCTGCAATCAACTGCCTCGATCGATCGACCGCTCGATCGCCTCACCGCTCTCCAGTGGGCCCACGACGCCCCGCTCCCCGAACTCCTCTGCGTCGCCACCCAACTCCGCGCCCGCGGAAAGGGAACCACCATTTCCTTCTCCAAAAAGGTTTTCATCCCGCTTACGACCCTCTGCCGCGATTACTGCAGCTACTGCACTTTCCGCAAGGATCCCGGCCAGCCCGGCGCCCACTTCATGACGCCGGACGAAGTCCTCGCTCTCGCCAAACAGGGCCGCGCCGCCGGCTGCAAAGAAGCCCTCTTTAGCCTTGGCGACCAACCCGAGCGCATCTTCCCCGAAGCACGCGATTTTCTCCGTCAACAAGGCTTCACCCGCACGCTCGACTATCTCGCCGCCATGTGTAAACTCGTCCTCGAACGCACCGACCTTCTCCCGCACGCCAACCCCGGTGTCATGGACGCCGCGTCACTCGGCCGCCTGAAAAATTCCAACGCCAGTGTCGGACTGATGTTGGAAACGGTGAGCCCACGATTGATGCGCGAAGGCCTCGCCCACGCCAAAGCCCCCGACAAAGTTCCCTCCCTCCGCCTGCGCACCATCGAGGACGCCGGCAAGCTCCCCATCGCCTTCACCACCGGCATCCTCATCGGCATCGGCGAAACCATGGAAGAGCGCATCGATTCGCTGCTGGCCATCCGCGCGCTGCACAAGAAATACGGCCACATCCAGGAGGTGATCGTCCAGAATTTCCGTGCCAAACCCGATATCCCGATGGCTCATCATCCCGAGCCGTCGCTCGATGACATGCTTCGCACCATCGCCATCGCCCGCCTCATACTCGGCCCGCAGATGAATCTGCAAGCTCCGCCCAATCTCAGCTATTCCGATTTCCCGCGCCTGCTTGACGCCGGCATCAACGACTGGGGCGGCATCTCGCCGGTCACCAAAGATTTCATCAATCCTGAGGCCGCCTGGCCGCAGATCAGCAAGCTGCGCGCCGAAACCGAAGCCCGCGGCCTCCAGCTACGTGAACGCCTCGCCCTGTATCCTGAATTTGTCTCTCGAGAGGAATTTCTCTCGCCGTCGGTTCGCGAGCGGGTCGCGCGATACGCCGCGCGTGACGGTTTTCCCTTGGCATGACTGCGAAATCTCCTAAGATCGCCGCGCTCGCTGGCGGCGTAGGCGCCTCCAAACTCCTGCTGGGCCTTTATGACGTCCTCCCCGACCCGTTCGCAATGACCGCCATTGTGAACACCGGCGACGACATCACCCTCCACGGCCTGAAAATCTCTCCCGATCTCGACATCGTCACCTACACACTCGCCGGCCTCATCGATCCCCAAAAGGGTTGGGGCTTCCGCGGCGAAACCTTTCATCTCCTCAAACGCCTGGCCGTCTTCGGCCGCGCCAACTGGTTCAACCTCGGCGACCGCGACCTGGCTACGCACATCCACCGCACCGCGCTGTTCGCGGACGGAAAGACGCTGACCGATGCCGCCGAATCCATCCGCACCGCGCTGGGCGTGAAGTCCCGCATCTTGCCGATGTGCGATCAACCGGTGCCGACCGTCATCGACTCCAACGAGGGTCAACTGCACTTTCAGGAATATTTGGTGAAGCGCCGTGCGGAGCCGGTCGTCCGCGGCATTCGTTTTGAGGGAGTGGAAAAATCGCAGCCCGCGCCGGGAGTGCTCGAAGCCATCCGCGAAGCCGATCGCATCATAATCTGCCCCAGCAACCCGCTGATCAGCATTGGCCCGATTCTGGCCGTCCCCGGCATCCGCGAAGCCCTACGCGCTCGCCGCGCCGACGTAATCGCCGTGTGCCCTATCGTCGGCGGCAAATCGCTCAAAGGCCCATCCGACAAAATGCTCGCGCAGGTGGGCCACGACTCTTCGGCCGCAGGTGTTGGCAAACTCTACGCCGACTTCACCACAACTTTCGTGATCGATCCCGCCGACAAATCCCAAGCCGACGCCATCCGCGCGCTCGGAATGAACATAGTTGTGATCCCAACGGTAATGCAAACACGCAGCGACAAACGCAAACTAGCCCGCGCTCTGCTGGCGCTCTAATCCGTGATCTTCTCGACTGGCAACCCGGTGAACCTCACGCCCGCACTATGCACCTTGTAGCGAATGTTCAATCCGATCAGCAGCGCCGTAACCGACTCCACAATCCGCGCCTGCTCCAGTTTCCCGCCATTCACCGCTCGCACCCCTGGAATCCTCCCTGCCAGCTCGGTCGCCATCTGCTTCGCCTTCTCATCGTCGCTGCAAACCAACACGTCGCACTCCACCGCTGCATCTCCGGCCAGCAACTCGGCGCTCAGATTATGAAACGCCGCCGCAATCGTCACGCCCTGCGGCAACAATTCGCGCGCCGCCTCAGCCGCTGATCCCTGCCACACGCCGAGCATTCGCGTCGGCGATCCTCCGACGGAAGCCATCAACGGCACCGTCGTATCAATCACCACCGTCCCTGCCTTCCACACACTCTTCAGCGATTTCAAAAGCGCTGCCTGCCCCGAAAAGGGAATCGTAAGAAACGCCACGTCACACTGCGCGGCCGCTGACGAATTGTCCGTTCCTTCCAGCCGAGCACTCCGACCGATTTGCTCGCGCAACTTTGCCGCCACCTCCTGCGCACGCGTGGCATCACGTGACCCAATCACCACAATTTCGCCCGCGCGCGCAAACCGGTTCGCCAATCCAGTTCCCTCCGGACCGGTCCCGCCCAAAATCGCTATCTTTCGCGTCATATTGTTCTTCTCCGCGCGTTGTGTCTTTGTACCAAGTCCCGAGTTGCCCAAAGGACCTACATTCTTCGCTTTTCGTTACATCCTTGCATCCTTACCTCATTACTTCTCAGGCCTACGAGCTATACTATCGTCGAAATTTAAACCTCATGCCGACTCGCCCTCCCACCCCAGCCGAGTTTCGCATCGCCTGCGGTCAGTTCGCCACCGGCGTAAGCGTGCTCACCGTCGAGCGTGCCCTTGGCAAAGTCCACGGCATGACCGCCAATTCGCTCACCTCGGTTTCGCTGAATCCACTGCTCATCCTCATCTGCGTCGATCAGCGCGCCCAGTTCCTGCCGATGGTAATGGAGAAAAAATGCTTCGGCGTGAACGTTCTCAGGGCCGACCAGCAACCAATCTCAATTTATTTTGCGCAACGAGAGGAAAAACCGGCCATCGAGGCAAAACTCGGAATCCGCTACCGCTGGACCGAATCCGGCATCCCGCTCCTAGAAGAAGCGCTCGTTCACCTGGCGTGCAACGTAGTGGCCTCCTATGTCGCCGGGGACCACACCATTTTCCTTGGCGAAGTGCGAAGCGTCGAAGTCTTCGACGGCGAACCGCTCCTCTATTTCCGCGGCGGCTATCGCCACCTCGCCCCCTGAGTCATCATCACTTTCACGAGTCGATCGAACGCCACCCGGGGGTCGAACCCTTAGGTCCGACAATTGGAGTGTGCAACAAACGGCTTTGGCCCTGAGGAAACATCTTAAGTTTCTCCACCCTCAGTGATGCCCGCCCAACGGATCCCTCTTCGTCCCATACACCGCGCCCCACTTATCCGTCATTTCCCCGCGAATCTCCCATAATTCCGGAAAAAACTTATGTCGCATGCCTTCTTCCAGAATCTCCACCGGCCGGCCCTTTAGCGATTTCGATCCAAATCCAATCGTCCGGTGAATCAACTGCATGTGTTCGTAGCGAAACTTCTGAAACAGCTCATCAAATTCCGCCAAAGCCTCCGCCACCATGTACGCATCGTTGTGCGAATACTCCGAATCGTAAACCTTCTCCAGGGTCAGTCCCTGCTTGTCCAGGTAGTGTTCCTTGAACGAAGCCCAGATCGGCTGGTACATCTTCAGCAGCACGCGAAACCCCGGTGACTCCTGCCCGCTTCCATTGCCTAAACGTTTGCGAATGTCCTGATACTCCCGCGGCGACATGATCTCCAGCAGCGCGATCTGCTGAGTCATCAAGCGCTGTGCCGTATGCACCCGGCGAAATAATGTCAGCACGCGATTGGTATTGTGCTGCTGCAAGTAGTCGTCGATATCCAGCAGCGTGTAGGCAATCAACTTCATCCACAGCTCTTCCACCTGGTGCACGATCTGGAATTGCAATTCATCCGCGTTGCACAATTCCTCGAACTTCGTCTGGCAGGCCAGCAGATCTTTCGTGTGCAGGTACAGCTCGTAGTCCAGCGTCCCTTCTCCACCCATCAGCCCATAAAACTGTTTGCGATTCACGTCGAAGCTCCTTGATGGGAGGCAAACAAGGCGACAGCGCTTGGCATCACGTCTCTCTTTGTTCGCCGCTTTCAATTTGATCTCGATATACAAGATGGTAGTGCACGGATGACCCGCCGAGAACAACCAGGGTCATAAACCAGTACCAAAATCTCTTGGTCTTGGTCGGGGATGTATCTTGCTTTCTCAAATACGCCCGCATTCCCTTGAGCAACAAGATGCTGCTGAGCGCTCCAGCTGAACCCATCATACCAAGCAAAATTCTCACACCGAGATGCTGGATAGGCGAGGTCCCTTGTGTTCTTTCCAAATACCAGCAGTACCACAGAAACGCACAAGCGAGGACGGAACAGGGTTCTAGCCATGCTGCCAACCGGTAGTAGAACTTGAGCCGGTCGGAGAGCAATAGCTGCTCACGGTCCACTCATTTGCCCACACGGATCGTCAAACCGCCCAGAAAAATCGCAAAAAACCATCAGTATCCTAATACGGCATGAAACTGAGTACGAGGTTACTGCCCGCCAGTTTGCTGATGGTTGCGTTCTCGCGAATCCAGGCAGCAGCCCAAGCCCCTGAAAACACAACGACAATCGACACGTTATCGGTGCGCGGCCTCTTGCCGACGCGAGCGAAACTCTGGAAAAGAAGTATAGGTAATCCTGAATGGCAACTATTTTACGATTCAGGGCTCGGATGGCATGCGGTAAACGCTAACAGGTTTTTCCTCGTTCGGTCCGAATCCATCGAACCCTGCGGACAGCACGCGACCAAGTGCTCCTTCCTCTGCCGATCCTCTATCGCCGACTGCGGGTGTCACGCGGCGCGTCGGATGGCTAGCAGCGTTAGGTCGTCAGCAGGCTTCGCGCCCTTGGAAAAATCGCCGACGTCGGAGAGGCAACACGAAATCAGCTCTTCCGGGCTGGCCGCATAGTGCTTTGCAGCGAAAGTCTGTACGCGCTGGAGTCCATATTCCTCGCCGTGAGCGTTGCGAGCTTCGTTCAGACCATCCGTATAGAGCAACAAAGTTTCGCCATCGCTTACGTGCAGACGTTGAACAGGGAATTGCGCATTCTTGAACATCCCCACGGGAATTCCGGTCGCGCTTTGCGACCGCGCCTCGTTCGCACGCAAATGTAGCAGCGGCAAATGTCCGGCACTGACATATTCGACCGTGCCGTCCTGCCACGCACGTCCTACGACCAGCGTCGCGTATTGATCGGCAAGCGTGCTCTCGGCAAAAATCCGGTTCGCGGTTTCGACCAGGGCTCCCAGCGGCAGATCGCTGTCCGCGAGACTGCGAAACGTGGCGTGAAGATGGCTCATCATCATCGAAGCCGCCACGCCCTTCCCCGATACATCTCCCAACAGAAACAGCAAGCCGCCTCGCGATTCCAGCAGATCGCAGTAGTCGCCGCTCACAAGGCCCGCTGGGGCATAGTGGTACCGCACCTGCCATCCGGCTGTTGCGAAGTCCGAGCGAGGCAGCAACGCCTGCTGAATTGTGGCAGCACGCGCCAAATCCTGCTCCAGCGCCCGCTGTTCGTCATACGTAAGATGATCGAGGCACAATCGAACGAGGGGATCAGCAAGCAAGCGGTCGTTTTCGATGGCTTCGTGGCAGACCTCGCACTTGCCATACGTTCCGTCATGCATCCGCGCCAGGGCCGCGTCAACTTCCGCCAGCAATGCGCTCAGCGACTGTGAAGCCGCATGCGCACGCAAAGCCGATTGCAATTGACCGTGCCGTCGCTGAAGTTCGGTTCGCAAGAATGCTTGTTCGGTTGTAGCCATGGGATTCTCAGCTAGAGTTTGCGGTTGCGCAGCGGAAATTTCCATCTGAATTCCTCCATCGAATTCACCCGGCACTTGCACTTCAAAAGGAGCTTTCATTGATGGGACAGAAGTGCCCTCAGGTACGGCGAACGGCGGCGACAATGCCCGCCGTTATCGGATGCGCAGCCCGATCGACTGGATTCAGGGTTTTCGAGATTGACTACCGTTCGTTGTTGCCGGAGGGCCGCGTCTGTTCGGCGGAGTCGCCCATTTCTTTGCGGTGGCTTTTCACTTCGCGCAGCGCATAGATCGGCTTGTTCTGCGATTCGTAATACGTTCGCGCGGTAATCTCGCCGAGCAGTCCCATCGAGACGAATTGGATGCCACTGACGAACAGCGCCACGCCCAGCAACAACAGCGGGCCGTGCTGCGTCATGATGGTGATGTGATTTACGAATTTTTCGTACGCAATATACGAAGCGATCAAACCACCCAGGGAGACGCCTCCCAGGCCCAGCAAGCCGAAAAACTGCAGCGGCCGCGTGGAATAATCGAGCAGGAATTTGACGATGATCAGGTCGAGAAACACGCGCAGGGTGCGCCCGATTCCGTAATTGCTCTTCCCATTTTTCCGCGCGAGATCGGTTATGGGCACTTCCGTGATTTGCGCTCCGGTGGAAGCCGCCAGCGCCGGAATAAACCGGTGCAGTTCGCCGTACAACTGAATCTCTTGAATAATTTCCCGGCGGTAGGCCTTGAACGTCGTGCCAAAGTCGTGCAGGTCGATGCCCGACAGCTTCCCCATCATCCAGTTGGCTACGCGACTCGGTAGCTGCCGCATCAGCCAGTGATCGCGGCGCGCGTAGCGCCAGCCGCTGACCAGGTCGTAGCCCTCTTCGATTTTTTCCAGAAAGCGCGGGATTTCTTCGGGGTCATGTTGCAGATCCCCATCCATGGAAATGATGATTTCACCGCGCGCAAAATCAAAACCGGCCTTCAGCCCGGCGGTCTGCCCGAAGTTCCGCCGCAGCCGCACGATGTTTACGCGGTGATCGTGCTCGTAAATGTCGGAAAGTACCCTGAAGGTGTTATCGCGGCTGCCGTCGTCTACAAAGATCAGCTCGTAGCTCTCGCCAAGCGCATCCATCACCTCCGTCAATTTCATGTACAGAGGCGGAATATTTTCCTGTTCGTTGAAGAACGGAACGACGATCGAATATCTGAGTGATGCTTCCGATTTCATATTTCGCTGGCTACGAATCCATAGTCTATCAGGCGAATCCCTTGCGATGCGACAAGATTCCGTATCTCCACGTCTGTCAATATTAACAGCTCGGTTTGCCGCGAGCCTTGCAGCCGGGTAGCCGAGTTCTGCAAGTCCTGGTCCGCATAGCCCGGATGGGTCATCAGTTCGGTCGTGCCCTCTGGCAAGCTGCGCAACAGCCGGGCCACTCCTTCCTTGGTCATTTCGCCGGTCTGCGCGATGCCGCAAAAAAAGTCCGACGTCGAGATCCCCGCGCGCTCGGCTTGTTCGCGCGCATCGCGAGCGAGCAGTTTGAGGCCCCTCGCCTGCACTCCCTGCTTGAGTACCACCGAAGCATGCAACTCATCGCCGGCAGAAAGCGCCGCGCGCAGGCTGGACGCTTCGTGCGCCACGCGAATCGCGCCAATTCCATACCGCTTTGCCAGCCGCAACGCAACCTCAAACAATCCCGGCAGCATGTGCACATGCTTGTGCCCATCCAGATGCGTTGGCTGGATTCCTGCCTCCTTCACCCTTTCGATCTGCGCTTCCCACTCCTGCTCGGCTTCACGCACCGTCACGTCACGCTTGGCGATTCGCAACAGCAACGCTTCAGGGCCGCCGGCAAACTCGCCCTCGTCGTTCAGCAGCGTCGCTACCAGCTCGCGCGGTGCGATCGGTTCACCGTCGCTGAGATTCAGGTGTACACCCACGCCAAGCCCTGGCGTCGATCGCGCCAGCTCCACTCCGGAAGCGAATGCCGCGCCATTCGCCAGCAGCGAAGTGCTGGTTACGATGCCGTTTCGGTGCGCCTCCGCAATCCCTTGATTGACCCCTTCGGTCCAGCCCAAATCATCCGCATTTACGATCAGATTCTTCAATTTTTCCTACAAATCTTCGCCAAAAGCAGCGCGGCTTGTTGACCTTCTGGAATCAGACGCCCAGCCAAAGATGGCTGCCTTACATTTCTGTTCAAGCACTTTGCCTACCTGGGCCTACCTGGCGCAATCTTCCTGTCCTTTGGGCCAGCTACTCATTCGTGCGCTCTAGGCCGCAGATACCATTGACCCTTTCTAATCTCAACTCTAGCATGGGCCTATTGAGGGAAATATGCCTGTCAAGACCCGCGAAGCTAAAGCTGTGAGTCCGCGCTACGGCGAAAAAAGACGCGGCCATCGCATGAATTCGCGCGTTCCGGTGCGCCTGGAGTGGGACGATCCCAAAGGGCGGCGCCAGAGCGTGGAGGCGCATACGCGGGTCGTGAATCCATATGGTTGCATGGTGGTTCTCGAGCACGACCTCAAACTGGAACATCGGCTGGCGCTGACAAATATCGCTACCGACACCAGCAATTCTGCCGTAGTCGTCTGGAAAGGGAATCCACGGCCCGAAGGCGGTTGGGAATACGGTGTCGAGCTGGTCGCGCCGGAGATGGACTTTTGGGGTCTAGAGCTATGATTAGCAAGCCTCTACACACTACGAAGATGCCGGTGCCGTCGCAGCGTCCGGCGCTGAATCGCCCGCCGACTGCTGAGGAGCGCCGCCGCGCGCAGCGTGTGCTGCTGAGGATCGCGGTGAGGATTTATGCCGCCAACAAGACCATCGAGGCCTTCACGCACACGGTGAGCGCCAGCGGCGCGATGATCATCATGCGCGAACCGCTACCCGAAGGCACCAAGTTCACTATCGAGAACGTCAAGACGCAGGCCAAGGTGGAAGCGCGCGTGGCGCGGCCGCCGCAGCCAAGCAGCGAAGGTTCGCTGGTGCCGGTGGAATTTGCAACGCCTTCACCGAAATTCTGGAACGTGTTTTTTCCTCCGAGCGTCAACTAGGTCCTCTCAAGCGTTCCTCCACTCTTTACCGATCCCGGCGGACAAGGGACCGGGAATGCCGGCAGTCCGCCCCTATACGAGGTCGGAAAGCAATCCCTGGTTCGCGTGGGGCGCGAACTGTCGGATGGGACGGACGTGAAGTCCCCCCTACACAAAAATCGGGAAGGGATTCCGCCCGTGCACAAAGTCGGGAGGGGAATCCTTGGTGGGGAGCACCGGGAGATTTTCGGGATGAGAATCGTACTGGCATCGGAGTCGGAGTCGCGGAAGCGGGCGCTGGAGATTCTGGGGCTGAAGTACGAGGTGCAGCCCAGCGCGATCGACGAGCGGGCGATTCGCGATCCGGATCCGGTGGTACTGACGCGCAGGTTGGCGGAAGCGAAAGCCTGGGCGGTGGTGCGCAGCTTGCACGGCGCGGAGGCCGCTGCGGCTGCGCCGGGTGGCTGGGCGAGCGGCCGGGTTAGCGGAGAGGAACCGGCGGTCGTGGTGGCGGGCGACGCGGTGGTGGCGAAAGAGCGGAGGATCTTTGAGAAGCCCCGCAGCTACGAGGAGGCAATGGCTTTCCTGCACGAGCTGTCGGGGAGCGCGTTGCGGTTCGTGACCTCGCTGGTGGTGATCCGCACGGACACGCAGAAGGTGCTGTCGACGGTGGAATTCGCGTCGATCCGCTTCCGGGAGCTGGTGGAGCGGGAGATCCGCGACTACGTGATGCGCTATCCGGTGCTGCAATTCGCGGGAGCATTTGAGGGCGACGGTGTGCTGCGCTTTGCGGAATCAGTGTCGGGGAGCTTCAACTTCATGACCGGAGTGCCGGTGAGCCGGCTGGCGGTTTTTCTGCGGGAGCAGGGAGTGGCGGTGTAGGGTCATTCGCTGGCACGTTTGCGCGGCGGTTGACGCGGCGGAGCGGTGGTTTCCTTTATTTGTCTAATAACATCGTCAGGCATTTGGAAGTACAACGGTTAGTAAGGCATCGCAGCTGAGCAGCAGGCACTGCCGGCTGCCTACGATTAATTCCTGGTTCTGGCGATTTTCGGAACATCGGGAAACTCAAAGTCTGAGCCCAGAGGTCGAAAGACGGGCTTGCGATAGATTTTCTTCATTTCGGCGCCACAACAGCACCTGGGTGTGCCCCGCGCGTGCGCAGGTGCGTGAATTACCTTGATTTCGAAACCGCATTCACGATTTTGGCACCGATAAACTTGGCCTTCGCATGTAGGCATGAAACCTCCCAGCCGAGATGCACGTGTTGACGATGCCCCGCTGGCGTCGGTCGTCGTGCACCCTCATTTCACACCAATGGCCAAAACACATGGCGAGATTTGGCGGGGGCGCTTCCCATAGCGAGCAGCAGTGACGAAGCAGCTCTGTACGCTCTCAAGGGGATGAGCGCGCGTTACCTTCGTTTCGCAGGATGTACGTCCGGGCGCGTGGCAAAGCAATAGGAGCGCTAAGTCCGCTTCAGCAGCTTTTGGATACCTTTTTGGGTGGGGACCAGCCGCCTCGCGTGAGCGGGTTGCACAACGAGGGGTTGCGGAAGCGCATGGTGGAATGGGGATTTGCTGCCGACCAGGACTGGACGCCGATCTGGCGGGAGATGGCGCGCGGAATCACCGAGGGATCAGGGGCGGCGACCGTAAGGACAGCCGAAGACCTTTGGGAGAATAGCGGGCCGCTTCCGGTGATTTCCTATCATCCGCAGGGCGGGGCGGACTCATCCTCGATATTTCTACACAACGAGGCGTGGCTGTCGGTGAACGGGATGCACAGCAGTCATGGAGCCCACGACACGCCGGTGTGGGAGTGGATTGCGCGAGATTGGGCGCTGACCCCGGCGAGCCCACGCTCGACCTGGAGCCGAACTATGAGGATCACCCGTTCAGCCCGTGGCCAAGCTGGGATCCAGCGACTGGATATTTTCGCGATCTGGATGTGCAGGTGTACCGGTCAGTCTTTGCCGGCGGATGCGGGGTCACGTACGGGCATCACGCGGTGTGGCAGATGGCCGGGAAGCGGTATGAGGTGATCAATCACGCGGATCGCGACTGGATGGATGCGATGTGCAGGCCGGCGGGGCGGCAGATGGGATTTTTGCGCGCGCTGATGGAGTCGCGGCCGTATTTTACGTGCGTGCCGGAGCAATCGATGGTTGTGGTGGTGGCGGGATCGCCGGCCGGCGGCGAAGGCGCTCTGCATGTTGTGGCGACGCGCGATGAAAACGGGAGCTATGCATTTGTTTATTTTCCAGCGAGCGAGTTAAAAGTGAAAATCGATTTGCGTAAATTGCGGGGGAAGAATTTGCGCGCATGGTGGTATGACCCGAGGACGGGAATTGGGACATTGGCAGGGACCGTGGAAGCTAGTAGCCACAGTGAGTGGAAGTCGCCAGCGCATGGGCCGGATTGGGTTTTGGTGCTGGATGATGTCGCGGCGGGGTATGTGGCGCCTGGGCTGGAGAAACTACGGGAGTGATTGTTCGCGAAACAACCTTGAAACCGAAGGAAGCGGTACCCAGCGTCAACGTCGGCTTGTGCACTTTTTCTTTTCGCCCTTACTGCGTATTCTGCAATCGGTATGAATTCTTCCGCAGGTCTTCCCGAACTTGCTTCTCGGCTCTTGCTGGGCACGTCTTCATTCACCGCTAACGGATGGCAGGGCACGTTTTATCCGCGCGGGCTGAAGGCTGCGGATTACCTCCCGTACTACGCGGAGCATTTTTCTACCGTGGAGATTGATTCGACGTTTTATGCGTGTCCGGCGGCGCGGACAGTGGCGAATTGGGAGGCGCGGGTGCCGGAGGGGTTTGTGTTTTCGGTCAAGGCGCCGCAGGTGATTACGCACGAGAAGATTTTGCGGGATTGCGGCGCGGAGCTTGGCGAGTTCCTGAAGACGATGGATTTGCTGGGGCCGAAGCTGGGGCCGATCGTGTTGCAGTTTCCTTATTTTGGGCGGGCGGTGCTGCCGGACCGGCATGCGTTTACCGACCGGCTGGTGCCGTTTCTGAAGAAGCTGCCGGGCGGGTACCGGTTCGCGGTGGAGATCCGCAACGCGGGGTGGCTGGACGCGGAGCTGAGCAATTTGCTGCGCGACTACCGGGTGGCGCTGGTGCTGCAGGACCGCTCGTGGATGAGCGATCCGGCGGCGTTCAAGTTTGATCCGATCACGGCGGAGTGGACATACATAAGGTGGCTGGGGGACCGCAAGTGGGTTGGGGATCGGCAGGGAGAGAATGAAGTGCGGTTCGATAAGGAAGTGATCGACCGGACCGAGGAGCTTTCGTGCTGGGTGGACTATTGCTACCGGCTGCGCAAGCGCGGGGTGTGGCAGTACGGGTATGCGAACAACCATTATTCGGGGTATGCGCCGGGGACGATTGCGCAGTTTCGCAGGTTGTGGCGCGAGGCGGGGCATGGGGAGCTGGTTGGCGGCGTAGCGGGTGCGTCGGGATCGGACCGGAAGCGGGTAGCGGTGCAGGGGGATTTGTTTGGGTGAGTGGGGGAGCGGGGCATTATGGAGAAGAGTTGCGGGCTAAAGAACCCGCCACTACGAACCTGCCATTACGGGGACGAACGATTTGTGGGAATTGGGTGGTTGGGGGATGATGTTGGGGTGCAGATTGGCGGCTGGAATTGGTGGATTGGTCCTAGAACCAATTTGCGGAGCGGCGGCATCCAAAAGGAACGCTGACGCGATGCCCAGGAAGAGCCCAGGAAGTCCTGGACCTGAATACACGCAAGACCTAAACACACTGAGGAGGGTTGGAGATGAACGCTTACAACATCGTATTGAAGTATGAGGATCGCAGCGCAGGCTCGAGCGGGAAGACGATCCGGGTAGAGGCGACCAATATTGCCGGGGCCGTGGGCAAGGCGGTGCGCGAGTTTGTGAAGAGCCTGGACCGCAAGCAGCGCTTCGACGCCAACAAGGGACTACACATCGAGGCGGTGCGGGTTACCGATGAGCAGGGAGAGAATACCGAGCCGGAAAAGGCGAACGAAGCCACGGCCTGACCGGACGGCAGCCGGTTGTGGCTGAGGCCGGGGTTGGGTTTAGCGGCTCGCTCTCTGGTGAGGGCGAGCCGTTTTTCTTTGGACGGGCGTGTTTTGGCGAGGAGTGCTGGCTGGCTCTATCCGAGCAGTGAGTGTCACCTATCCGTACGGATAGGGAGATTTCGTTACACATGGGTGCGGGCGGCTGGCGTGGCCTTCAAAGCTATTCTTGTAACCGAATGCAAACTAACGACTTACTTGTTTTCCACAGGAATGAACAGTGAGGTCCCACTTTGGAGCCGCGGATGCCGATGGGTATGTCGTCCGACTTCGGTAGAACGGTCGGACTAAAGGGCGTGTGGGATGAAATCCTCGAGCGGAAGCAATGGAAGCAAGAACGGAGATGTACGCAGTGCGGGAGTTCTGCAGGGGGTCGTGAATTGGGTGGCGTCGTCGATCTTCGGGTTGGCGGGGACAGTTTTGCTGGTTTGTTGGCTGCTGGCATATGCGACCGAGCCGACCGGCTGGTTCGCGCGGGTTGGGCTGATGCTGGCCTTGGGGTCTTATGGAATCGACTTGGCGCGGGAGAAGTGGGCGGGCTGGCGCGAGGAGCGCCAGGAGCAGGAGGCGGGAGCGGCGCAGGCGGTGCGAACGCATACCCCGCGGGCAGCCAAGGCGGCATAATACCGCTAGCCGGTGCGGCTGGCAGACACGGTCGGAACTTGCGGTTCGCCGGCGCCACTTAGCCGCTGGTCGGGCGGTACGTATGGTGGAGGTTGTCGTTGGGATGGTCCCAAAGCGGGACTTAAACCACGTCAGTTGAATGCGCAATCGATGCTGTTCAGGGGCGGATTCCTACCGTTCGATTCAAGGTTAAGCCATTATCATTCAATGCGTTGATTTCTGGCGTCGCGCAATGTTAACTTGGATCGGCGACCAAAGTGTCCCCACGATAGAAAACCTCACGGGGCGGCCTAGCCCCTGCGCACAAATTGAAGGAGAGTGTTTTGAGCGAAGCCTTACGGAATTTTCTGTTTACCTCCGAGTCTGTCACTGAAGGTCACCCCGACAAGATTGCCGATCAAATTTCCGACGCGGTACTGGATGAAGTAATGCGGCAGGATCCGAAGGGCCGCGTTGCTTGCGAGACGCTGGTCACCACGGGTCTCGCCGTAGTTGCGGGGGAAATTACCACGTCGGCGACGCTGGATTACGACAGCCTGGTCCGCGAGACGATTCGGCAGGTTGGATACGACGACGCAAGATACGGATACGACTGCGGGACTTGCGCGGTGATGAGCACGGTAAAGAAGCAGTCGCCGGACATCGCCATGGGTGTAGATACGGGCGGCGCGGGCGATCAAGGGCTGATGTTCGGCTTCGCTTGCGATGAGACCGAAGAGTTGATGCCCATGCCCATTCAGTTGGCCCACCGTTTGACGCAGCGCCTCTCGGAAGTTCGCAAGAGCAAGAAGCTTGATTTCCTTCGGCCGGACGGAAAATCCCAGGTATCGATCGAGTATCGCGACGGGCGCCCGGTGCGCGTGGATACGGTGGTGATTTCCACGCAGCACAGCGATCAGGTCGCAATTAGGGATTTGCAAGACGCGATTACCGAGCATGTGATCAAGCCGATCGTTCCGGCGCATATGCTGGATGCGAAGACGAAGTATCACATCAACCCGACCGGGCGATTCGTGATCGGCGGGCCGATGGGCGATGCGGGCTTGACGGGCCGCAAGATCATCGTGGATTCGTACGGCGGCTACAGCCGGCACGGTGGAGGGGCTTTCTCCGGCAAGGATCCGTCGAAGGTAGACCGCTCGGCATGCTACATGGCACGGTACATTGCCAAGAACATCGTGGCCGCGGGGCTGGCGCAGAGGGCGGAAGTGCAGTTGGCTTACGCGATCGGCGTGGCCGAGCCGGTGTCGGTCATGGTGGAATCGTTCGGGACAGCTACGGTACCGGAATCGCGGATTATCGCACTGGTGCGCGAATCGTTTTCTCTGACGCCAAAGGCGATCATTGAGACGCTGGATTTGCGGCGTCCGATTTACAAGGCCACGGCGGCGTACGGGCATTTCGGCCGAACGGGGCCAGGCTTCACTTGGGAAAAGACGGATCGGGCAGATACGTTGCGCAAGGCGGCCGGTTTGGGCGCGGTGGTTGGGGCGGCGGAAGTCGGCGCGCGTCGATAGTTTTTCAAGAATGAACGTCGGGTCTAAAGAACCCGCCACTACCTGGTTCCCTTCGCGAACTTTGTTCGCTCATATTTCAAACGAGGAGAGCACTTTGGCTATCGCTGAACTGAAAAAGGGTGATGTGAAAGATATCGGGCTGGCCGATGCCGGCAAGCGCAAGATCGAATGGGCCGGTCAGCAGATGCCGGTGCTGGAATCGATCCGCAAGCGTTTTCAGAAGGAGCAGCCGCTGAAGGGCTTGCGCGTTTCGGCTTGCCTGCACGTCACCAGCGAGACCGCGAACTTGATGATCGCGCTGCGCGACGGTGGCGCCGATGCGGTGCTGTGCGCGTCGAATCCGCTTTCGACGCAGGATGAAGTCGCGGCTTCGCTGAACCGCGACTACAACATCCCGACGTATGCGATCAAGGGCGAGGACAACGAGACTTACTACTCGCATTTGCGCGCCGCGCTGGATCACAAGCCGCAGATGACCATGGACGACGGGGCGGACCTGGTAACCATGCTGCTCACCAAGCGCACCGACCTGGTGCCTGGCGTTATCGCCGGGACCGAAGAGACGACGACCGGCGTGATTCGTTTGCGCGCGATGGCCAAGGATGGAACGCTGAAGTATCCGATCATCGCGGTGAACGATGCGATGACCAAGCATTTCTTCGACAACCGCTACGGAACGGGCCAGTCCACGCTGGACGGCGTGATTCGAGCGACAAACATTCTGCTAGCTGGGCTGAAGGTGGTCATCGCGGGGTACGGCTGGTGTGGTCGCGGCGTGGCAATGCGCGCGAAGGGGTTGGGCGCGGACGTGATCGTGACGGAAATCGATCCGGTGAAGGGAATTGAAGCGGTGATGGACGGCTTCCGCGTGCTGCCGATGGCCCAAGCGGCGAAGGAAGGCGACGTTTTCATCACCGTGACCGGAAACAAGAGCGTGATTCGCGGCGAACATTTCGAAGCGATGAAGAATGGCGCGGTAGTTTGCAACTCCGGCCACTTCAACGTAGAGATCGATATTCCAGCGCTGGAGAAATTGTCGAGCGGGAAGCGAGAAGTGCGGCCGCTGGTGGATGAGTATGTGCTGAAAGGCAATCGCAAGGTGTACCTGCTCGGCGAAGGCCGGTTGGTGAATCTCGCTACCGCTGAAGGGCATCCCGCTTCGGTGATGGATATGAGCTTTGCCAATCAATCGCTGTCGGCGGAGTACCTGTTCAAGAATCACAAGACCCTGAATCCGCAGGTTTATGTGGTGCCCGAGCACCTCGACCGCGAAATTGCGCGGTTGAAGCTGGAATCGATGGGGCATCATCTGGATAAATTGACGCCGGAACAGGAGCACTATTTGGCGTCGTGGCAGGAAGGCACGTAAGGAAGAATCAGATGTAAGGAAGTAATGAAGTAACGATGTAACGACAAAGTCACGGAGTTCCCAGCATATGCCGAAAATGGGGCGCAATGATGTTGCGCCCCATTTTTCTTTTTGAGCAAAGTCTTGTAAGTTGCTAGCGCGAGTTTTGATTCGGAGCCAGGCGAATGCGGCGATGTCGCGCCGCTAACGGATAGATTCTATGTGGGATATTTCTTCGGAAGCGCTTGAGACGGCGAAGTTGCGTGGGGCGACGTATGCCGACGTGCGTGTGATGCACATGCGGCAGCGCGATTTGACGACGAAGAATGGTGAAGTAGGGACACTGTCGCAGTCAGAATCGATCGGGCTGGGGATTCGCGTACTCGCGCGTGGCGGTTGGGGATTTGCGTCGACGGACCGATTGACACGAGAGGGCGTCTCGGCGTGCGCGGCGCAAGCGGTGTCTATTGCCAAGGCATCGGCGCTGGCCAAGCGCGGCGAAGTGGTGATGGCCGATGAAAAGCCATACATCGACAGCTGGCAGAGCGCGTTTAGCAAGGATCCGTTCGAGATTCCGCTGGAGACCCAGCTTGCGCTGCTGCTGGCAGCGGATGCAGAGATGCGCCGCGTCAAGGGCGTGACGCTGACCGAGACGGATCTGCAATTTCGCAAAATCGATTCGTGGTTCGCGTCCAGCATCGGCTCACGGATTCACCAGCGCAAAGTGATTTCAGGCTGCGGAATCGCCGCGACCTCCTATCGGAACGATGAGATCCAGAAGCGGTCGTATCCGAACAGTTTCGGCGGACAGCACGCGCTGCAGGGATACGAATTGGTGGAATCGCTGGACTTGATGCAGCATGCGCCGCGCGTGGCGCAGGACGCTGTGGCGCTGCACTCCGCAGCGCAGTGTCCTCAAAAGACGGGCACGTTGATCCTGGGCGGAAGCCAGCTGGGATTGCAGATTCACGAGTCGGTCGGGCATCCGATTGAACTGGATCGCGTGCTGGGCCAGGAAGCAAATTTCGCGGGCACCAGTTTCCTGACGCTCGATCAGCTGAACAAACTGCGTTATGGCTCGGACATAGTGAACGTGGTTGCGGATGCACGCGTCGAGCACGGCCCCGGCCTTGGAACGTTTGCATACGACGACGAAGGCGTGCCGGCGCAGTGCACAGACATCATCAAAGACGGTCAGTTCCGTGGCTATTTGTCGAATCGCGAGACTGCACATCGGATCGGACTTAAACGATCTTCGGGCACCATGCGGACCGAAAACTGGAACCGCCTGCCGATCATTCGCATGACCAACATCAGTTTGAAGCCCGGTACCTGGGATTTTGACAATCTGGTCGCGGATACCGACGACGCGATCCTGATGGAGACGAATCGCTCGTGGTCGATCGACGATCGCCGCTATCAATTCCAGTTTTCCACGGAGATCGCCTGGGAAATCAAGGGCGGCAAGAAAGCGCGGATGCTGAAAAATCCGAGCTACAGCGGGATCACGACGGAATTCTGGAACTCTTGCGATGCAATCTGCAATCGCGACGCGTGGACGCTGTGGGGAACGCCAAATTGCGGGAAGGGCCAGCCGATGCAGACCATGGGAACGGGGCACGGCGCGTCACCAGCGCGTTTTCGCAATATTGGCATCGGGGCAGCATTTTCCAAACAATGAGCGAGCGTAACTCATCGCCGGTGCTGATGGCGGAGCGCGACTTGCGCGCAATCGTCGACCACGTGTTGCGGCTGGCCAAATCGACGGATGCCGAAGAGACCGAAGTGCAGGTCGATGAAGTGGATGAAGCGCTGACGCGGTTCGCGAACAACACCATCCATCAGAATGTGGCCGAGCACGGGCTGACGGTTTCCGTGCGTACGGTAATCGACGGCCGAACGGCGCGCGCGACGACCAATCGCGTTGATGCAGACTCGCTACGCGGCGCGATTACCGCTTCATTGTCGCTGGCGCAGAGCCAGCCCAAGAACCCGCGACTGCTGCCGATGCCCTCGAAGCAGCGGTATCGCCCGGTCAATCGTTTTGCAAAGCCAACGGCAGCACTGACTCCGGACGACCGCGCGCGTGCGGTGAAGCGAGCGTGTGACCTGGCTGTGAAGCGAGGCCAGACCGCCGCCGGAATTTTCGCGAGCGGCCAGCAACAAATGGCCCTGGGCAATTCGCGCGGACTGTTTGCGGCGTATCGCGAAACGCACGCGGAATTTTCCATCACCATGCAGGAACCACCCGCCGCGAGTTGGGCAAAGGCGAATTTCGGCGATGTTAGCCAGGTTAACCCGCAGGAACTTGCGGAACGCGCCAGTGACAAGGCGCACCGCGCGACGAATGCCGTGGAACTTGCGCCCGGCAAATACACGGTGATCCTGGAACCTGCGGCGGTGCTCGATTTGGTGGGGTTCCTGTTTTACGATTTTTCGGCCACGGCGATTGCAGATAAGCGGTCGTGCTTCAACGACCGCCTAGGCAAACAGGTCTTCGGCAAAAACATTTCCCTGATGGAAGACGTCTATCATCCGTTGCAACTCGGTGCGCCGTTCGACGGGGAAGGAATGCCCCGGCAACGTGTCGCGCTTGTCGATCGTGGAGTGCCCAAGAATCTGGTGTATTCGCGCGCGGCCGCCAAGGCGCTGAAGAAGAAACCGACCGGCCACGGTTTTCCGTTGCCCAATGAATATGGCGAGGCGCCGATGAATCTGGTTTTTTCCGGTGGCAATGCCTCGTTGAAGGAAATGATTGCATCGACCGATCGCGGCCTGCTGGTAACGCGGCTCTGGTACATCCGGGAAGTCGACCCGTACGAAAAGGTGATGACCGGGATGACCCGCGATGGCGTGTTTCTGGTCGAAAAGGGACGCGTGACCTCGGCGGTACGAAATTTCCGGTTCAACCAGTCGATATTGGAAATGTTGCGGAATGTGGAGTTACTGGGTCCAGCGGGGCGGGCGAGCGGGGAAGAGGCGTTTGAGATGGTGGTACCGGCGGTGAAAGTACGGGATTTTCACTTTTCGGAAGTAACCAAGTTTTAGCCTGAATCTTCTTCAATAAATAAACGCCAGTCGGAACGGTTGAGCTCCTTCGCCTATCCTCGGCGGATGGGCTTAGGATGACCGGTCGTGCTTGCCGCCCGACGCCGCCCAACCTAGAGACTCCCCGGTTTCAGCATCGTGCGCACGTGGTGTCAGCGCTGGGCGTTCAGGCGCTCGGATTCGGGCAGGTTTTGCCCCTCATTTTGTGTCCTGAGGATTACCTTCAGAAAATTGATTTGGCGAATCTAAAATCTGCGTTGTACAGAATTGGCCTCCTCCATAGATAAGTACTTATACGGTCGCGCGTGGAGGGGACGCCAATCGGTCGAGCGAAACATCCTAACTGGGGCCATCCGGACCACGACGCGTGTGGTACGGGCTTTGTCGCGCACCTCGGGAACCCCCCAACTCACGACATTATTGAATACGCCTTGAGTGCGCTGGAGCGGCTGACGCACCGCGGAGGTGTGGACGCCGACGGTGCCAGTGGTGACGGTGCGGGCCTGCTCACGTCGATCCCCGATGTGTTTTTCCGTGCGCGCGGAAAAGAGCAGGGCATCGACTTGCCCGAGCAGTTTGGTTTGGGCTTTGCTTTTTTTTCGGCGTCGAGTTCGACGGATGCGCGTTCGGCGATCGAAGCGGCTGCCGACACGGAACGGCTGCGGGTGCTGGGATGGCGGCGTGTTCCGGTAAGGACTGAGTCTCTGGGGCGCATGGCGCTGGAGACGATGCCGGAGACCTGGCAATTCTTCGTGGCGCCGTTCCATCCGGCTCGAGGCGCATCACGATTTGAGTGGCGGCTGGCGTTGCTGCGCAAGCGCGCCGAATCCGTGATGCCGCCGAAGGCGTATATCTGTTCGCTATCGTCGCAGACGGTGGTCTACAAGGGGCTGCTGACGCCGTGGCAATTCCCGCAGTTTTATGAAGACTTACGCGATCCGAGCTTCGCCACGACGTTCGCCGTCTTTCATCAGCGCTATTCGACAAACACGTCGCCATCGTGGGATCTGGCGCAGCCGTTCCGGTACACCGCGCACAACGGCGAAATCAATACGATCGTGTCGAACCGCCGGTGGCTGCGCGCGAAGGACAAGGAAGTTCGCGGGAAGCTTACTGTCGGCCCGTGGTTTCGCACCCTGGAAGAAAATGTCAGCGACTCTGCGAGTTTCGACAACGCATTTGAGCTGAAGCTGCTGGAAGGATTTTCGCCGGAGGCGGCGATGCTGGCAATGGTGCCGCCGGCGTTTGAGAATGATCCGTTGTTGTCGCGCGATGTGCGCGGCGCGCTGGCGTCGGTGTCACAGGCGAGCGAGCCATGGGACGGTCCTGCGGCGCTGGTCTTTTCCGACGGACAATTTGTCGGCGCGAAGCTGGATCGCAATGGGTTGCGGCCCTTGCGCTACACCTTGACGCATGACGGATTGCTCATCGCCGGGTCGGAAACGGGTTTGGTCGATTTGGAAGAATCGCGGATTGCCGAGCGTCAACGACTCGGCCCAGGCGAGATGATCCTGGCGAATCCGGTGACCGGGACGGTATTTCGTTGGCGTGAAATTCTGAAGCGGCTGGCGACGCAGCAATCGCGCAATGCCTTGCCGACGGTGCGCCAACTGAGCGCTTCGCCGGCAGCGCTGACGGTTCCGGTGGAACATCCGAAGCGCGTTGCGGCCGCCGCGGGATGGACCGAGGACCAGTTCAAGATTCTGTTTTCGGCGCTGCCCCATGGAAAAGAAGCGGACTGGAGCATGGGCGACGACGCGCCGCCGGCATTTTTGTCCGCTCTGCCGCGGACGTTGTGGGATTACTGCAAGCAGCGTTTCGCGCAAGTCACCAATCCGCCCATCGATCCGCTGCGTGAATCGCATGTCATGTCGCTTGCGGTGCATTTGCCGAATGGTGTTGTATTGCCAAGTCCCATTATTAGCGCCGGTCAATTGGCGGAACTTTCCGCCACGTTTGGCCCGGTGCAGCACATGGATTTCACGTTTCCTGCCCCAACTGGAGTCTCGGGCGCGCGCCGCAGCATGGCTCAGCTGACTACCCCTCTGAGCGGCGGTGGACGTCCGGGACTCCTCCTCCTTTCCGATCGCAGGATTGACAGCGAGAACGCCGCGCTGCCGGCGTTGCTGGCGACTGCGGCGGTGTGGAAAGCGATGGTGCGCGACGGATTGTGGGACATTCCGTTGGTCGTGGAGTCGGCCCAAATCTTCGATACACATCACGTGGCGCTGCTGGTGGCTGCTGGCGCCAGCGCCGTCGTGCCTTACTTGGCGGATCAATTCGCAGAATCGCTGGAGCCGAACGGCGCGGAGAAAATGCGCGTGGCTATTACCGCGGGACTTCGCAAAGTTCTGGCGCGTATGGGCGTTTCCACGCTGGCCAGCTATCGGAACAGCCATTTGTTTGAAATTGTCGGCCTGAACGAAGATTTCTGCGCTGACTTTTTTGAAGACGCCGCCGATTTTCCGGGGCAAAAGAGCCTGGAAGATTTGCTAAACGATTATCTTCGTATGCATAAGGCGGGCTTCGCGCCGGAATCGGACGATCTGGGGGACGCGGGACTTTATCGTTTCCGCAAAGGTGCCGAGCTGCACGCAAATTCTCCGGAGATTGTTCGCAGGCTGCACGCGCACGTGAAATCTCCTGATCCCGCGAAGTACGCGGCATTCGAGCAGCTTGCCGAAAGCAACGGGCCGGTGTTTTTGCGTGATTTGCTGGAGACCGTGGCAACGTCGCCTATTCCGGTGGAAGAAGTCGAACCGGTCGAAGACATTGTCAAGCATTTCAGCACGCAGGCAATGTCGCTGGGTTCGCTGGGACGCGAGGCGCACAAGACGCTGGCGCTGGCGATGAATCAGCTCGGAGGCCGCAGCAACACCGGTGAGGGCGGCGAGGATCCGGATTTGTACCGGCTGGAGCCACGCGCGGCGAACAAGATCAAGCAGGTCGCATCGGGCCGATTTGGCGTGACTGCGGAATACCTGGTCCACGCGCAGGAACTCGAAATCAAGATGGCGCAGGGCTCCAAGCCGGGCGAGGGTGGCCAGCTGCCGGCGAAGAAGGTGACCGAGTACATTGCGCGGATCCGGCATGCCACGCCAGGCACGCCGTTGATTTCGCCGCCTCCGCATCACGATATTTACAGCATCGAGGACCTGGCGCAGCTGATTCACGATTTGCGCGCGGTCAATCCGCGGGCGCGCGTCGGTGTCAAGTTGGTGTCGAGTTCCGGTGTAGGGATCATCGCCGCGGGCGTCGCCAAAGCGGGCGCCAACGTCATCACCATCAGCGGGCACAATGGCGGGACCGGTTCGTCACCGCTTACTTCCATCAAGAACACCGGCCTGCCGTGGGAAATCGGTTTGCGCGAAACGCACGAAACACTGGTTCGCGCCGGCCTCCGTTCACGTCTCTCTCTCCGCGTGGACGGAGGCCTGAAATTTTCGCGCGATATTTTGATTGCGGCGATTCTGGGCGCGGATGAATTTGGATTTGGCACCGCCTCGTTGCTGGCCATTGGTTGCGTGATGGCGCGGCAATGCCACTTGAACACGTGTCCGGTAGGCATTGCCACACAGGACGAAGCGCTGCGCATGCGCTTCAACGGCAAGCCAGAGATGGTGATCGCGTATTTTCGCGCGCTGGCGGAAGAGATCCGTCAGAAACTGGCGAAGCTGGGCGTCAAATCGCTCGGCGAACTGCGCGGATGGTACGACATGCTGGATACGCGCACGGGCATGGATGCGTTCATGGTCGTGCCGGTATCCGAGAGCCGTCGTGTCGCGCCGCAGCAACAGCCCGTGGATCATGGTAGCGCCCTGGAAGATTCCCTGTATTTCAGCAATTCGCTATCCGATCAAGCGGAGTCTCAGCCGATCCACAATTCCGATCGCAGTGTTGGCGCGGGTCTCAGCGGTGAATTGATGCGACGCCGCAGCCGCGATGCCGCCAGCGGCACCGAAGAGATCTCGCAGGCGTTCGACGGCTCGGCGGGGCAAAGCTTCGGAGCCTTCCTTGCGCGCGGCGTCACGCTGAAGCTTGCGGGCGAAGCGAACGACTACGTCGGCAAAGGACTTTCCGGCGGCACGATCGCGCTTTCGGCGGGTTCCGCGGCTTCGCGTCGCGGCGATGTGCTCGCCGGCAACACCGTTTTGTATGGCGCGACGTCCGGCCAGCTGTACGTTGCCGGGCGCGCCGGAGAGCGATTCTGCGTCCGCAACAGCGGCGCGCTGGCGGTTGTCGAAGGCGTGGGGCAGCACGGCTGCGAATATATGACCGGAGGCGTGGTGTTGGTGCTCGGCCCGCTGGGCTTGAACTTTGGTTCGGGCATGACCGGCGGCCTTGCGTACGTGTTGCGCGCGGAAGCCGAGGATGTGCTGCACAAGGATTTCGTCGCGCTGTATGAAATCGAAACCGAAGAAGAATCCTGGCTGCGGCGGGTGCTCGAAGAACATCTTCATTTCACTGGCAGCCCGCGCGCCAGCCGGCTACTCTCGCGCCGCAATGGGTTGCCGTTCGTGCGAGTGCAACCCGTGCATCTTCAGGGCTCGGTCGGCGATACGTGGGCGCCCGTTCTGGCACACTTGAAGCCGCGCGAATCGGTGGTTATCGGCTCGCACGTTCCCCGAATTCCTCAGGCGGCGGTTCATGCCTGACGATGGCCCGGCTTTACCCGGTTTGCGCCCAGCGATTCCTATATAATGCTTGCCGAACGGTTCGCCCATGGATTTTGACCAACTCGCTACATTTGTCTACGTCGCCAAGCTAAAGAGTTTTTCGCGCGCAGGACAGAAGGTTTTCCGCTCGCAGTCCGCGGTCAGCGCTCAGATACGCCAGTTGGAACAGGCGTATCGTGCGAAACTTCTGGATCGCTCCGCGAAATCCGTGGAGCTGACGCCTGCGGGGGAAGTTTTGTTCGATTTTGCCGAGCGGCTGCTGCGTTTGCGCGACGAATCGGTCCAGGTAGTGGCGGATCGTGGCAACGTCGTCCAGGGCCCGGTAATTTTTGGCGCGAACGAAGCGACCTGCCTCTATCTTCTTCCCGACATTTTTGCGGAATTTCAGCGGCGATTCCCGCTGGTGCATATCAGCATTTACCGGAATTTCAGCCACAAGATTCTGCAGCGCATCGAAGACGGATCGATCGACATCGGCATCGTCACGCTCCCGACCAAGTCGCCGAATCTGAAAGTGCATCATATTCACCGGGACCGGCTCCGATTTATGGTGAGCACGCGCAATCCCCTGGCGCACCGCACGAAAATCACTCTTGAAGAAGTTGCCGGCCAGCCGCTGATTTTTCCCAAGACGGGGTATACGCGGCAGGTGCTCGATAAATTGTTCCGCCCGTATCGCTCGCGCATTCACATCGCCATGGAATTACCAAGCGTGGGCATGATCAAGCGTTTCGTTGCCGCCGACGCGGGTGTCTCCTTCATCAGCGAGAGTTTTGCACGCGATTACATCAAAGCCGGCGAAGTGAAATTGCTCACCGTCGATGGCGTGGATATCTGGCGTGAATTGGGTTTGGTGTACCGGCGCGATCGCAGCCTGCCGCGCGCCGCGCAAGCGCTCATTGCGCTGATTCGGGAGCATCGCAAAGCCGCGGAGCCGGCGGCGGCAGCGAGCTAGTCGAGAACCAATTCAGTGCGCTGTGAAATCGAGGCTGGCGATGGCCCTGGCGATCACATTTTCCTGAATCTGGATCAAGTCGTTGTCGGCGTAGGTCATGCCGAGCGCAGTGAAAATGTCGTTTCCGCGGGCGATGACCACCAGCGTGCCCGACCAATCGTGTTCGTCGGCCTTGCCGCGGTAGCGGTATTCGACCGCCGGCGCTCCGCTTATCGTAGTCTTGCGCTGCGAAACCTGTTTGTATCCTTCGTAGACATCGTGCAGCCGGCTCTCGACTGCGGTAGCCGCAGACTCCAGCGATTGTTTCGATTTTTCGCGTCCAACAACCATCAGGGTGGACTCATTCGGCGTGCCCATCGCCACGATGGCGTTCGGCAGCGCGGTGGAATCTTCAATCAATTGCCAACTCGGCGCCTTGTACATTCGAAATCCGTAAGTATGATTGATGTATACGTTGCCCTGAACTTCCTCGGGCGCAATCGGCGAGTGATTTTCGTCCGCTGCCAGCGGCGCCGCGGAACTTGCCAGCAGTGTAGCGCCGGCCGTAGGAACAGCCCTGATCGATGGGGCTACGGCGCTGGTCTTGAGCGAACTCGCGGGTAGTTGCGGCCTTACAGGCGCGGCGGACACCCGCGGCGCGGATTTCTCGACGACCGTTTCGACCGCTGGAGAAGCGCTGGGCTGCGACTTTGCGGCATCCATCTTCACCGGTTCCGCTTCGGGTCGAGCCTGCTCTGGCGGAGTCTGTTTCTTCCCCGGCGGCTGCGCGCCCTTGGCGGGTTCTGCGGCCATCGGAACGATCGAGGCAATCTTGCTCTTCTCGATCATCACGAAGCCGAAGTCGGTCTTCACCTTGAACATGTTGTTGTCGTAGGCGACGATGGAGCCGTAAAAGACTTTGCCGTCCTTCAGGGTGATCTCGTCGCCTCTGCAGGTCGCCAGAGCTACGGCGCAAAACGCGGCAAGCGTTAGCCCACGCATTAATAAGGCATGCATAATCGCAGTATGCGACTCCGGCCACGCCGGATGCAAACCGCGGGCTTGGCAGCGTGCCCGCTTGGTCAACGACGAGGATTACGGGACCCGCGATCAGGCGTGCGAAGCCGCCATTGCACAATGCAAAGGCGCGGCAGGATCGAGAACCGCCTCGGCCTGCAGCGTCGAAGTCGTGAGATTGACGGATACCAGAGCCGCTTCTCGAGGCTTGCAGCACCTAAACAATCCGACCGCGGCGCCACAAATCTCTCCCGCATCGGCCGAAGGCCGTGCCAGCCTGACACTTTCGGATGTGACCACGCCGTCGGCATAAGTGAGCATCAGTCCGATCGCCTTGGCCTGGCGTTTGTGTAGGCTCAGAGTTTCCGCAGCGCGCCGACCGACCGATTCAATCATGGCCAGAATCAGGTCGGCGTCGGTGAGCTCTACTGTCAACGGGTCCGGCGTTGCTTCCCTCGAGCTGCCTGCGCTCGGTTGGCGCGCAGACTCATTCGATCGCCGCACCCGTTCCCAGATTCTGCGGCCCATTGCCTTCCCGAAGACCGTACGCAGGGTGGCTTTGGGAACGCCAGCGAGGTCGTTCAGCAGCCGATCTCGCGCTATGCCGCTCTTGGGTGCGACGTGCCAGCCGACTAATGGCGACGCCGCTCCGATTGACGATGAAACGGTTTCCGTTTGGGGCTGCATGGTGCCTCCCGATGGCTTGAGCCACAACCGGAGCAGTGGCTGGCTTGGAAAACAACGGCCGGCGGCTCGGGAGAGCCTAGGGAGGCAATGGAGCCGCCGACCGTCATGGTTTCCTCTACCAGGCGACAGGATAGCGAATGAAAAGCGAAAGTCAAGTAATTATTTTCGCCTTACTTTCGCCATGGGTTCGGCTCCCAGAGGTCACCGGCCCTGGTGCAGTTGAGTGCGAAGCAATGGGTTCGATCCAAATGGTTTACCCGGGACGCAATGCGAGCAGTGCTCGGCCAAGCGTTGCTGCGACGCCAGAAAGCATAAAGCGCCGGATTGCTCCGGCGCTTTCGCCATTACTCCTCCAACTGCGTTTCATCGGGTTCCGTCGTGGTAGTCGGAGCGCCGTTTTCTTTGAGCTCCCGAACCTGCGCAGAGCTCATAAAGCCGACATTCCGTTTGGCAACCCTTGTGGTGAGGGACCAAGCGATGTCCTCCATTTCGGATTTCGAGGCCAATCGCTTGTCCTCGTAGAACGTACATTCGCGGACCGCGAAGCGGATCTCGCGCTCAATGTAAAAGGTCCTGCAAAAGACCTCTTCCTCTGAGGCACTGAATCCGCGGATGATGTGGCCGCGAGTGCAAGTCCGGCACAAAGACTCAGTTCCCTGCGGAGTGCCGCCCAAGACTCGAATGGTAACCATGATTTTCTCTTTTTCTAAGAATGCAGCGCACTTCGGCTATGCCGAGGTGTGAAAGCACACTCCGGCGTGGTTGCATGAAGTCAGTTAGCTCTGTGAAATCGTGCCGTTACGCGCCAAAACTGGCCGCTAAATGAATTCAGGTTGCAGGGAATTGCCGGAGGAGAGAATTACCGCGAGTGAGCGGACCACGTCCGGTCGCCACGGCGATGTCTCTCCGCCGGCGATGCTGCAAAACGGTTGTTATGATCGGACCGTTGCATGGGACGCAATCCTTTCCATAAGCAAGATAGCACGGAGATGGTCGAACGGTAAGTACAAAGAATCTGATGGAGAAAAATAGCGCTTCAATCGCCGGATCTAAACGGCAAATGGCAACTCAGGATCCCGCTCTGGCCACCACGATCGACCGGAGCATGCGCACCCATCGGCCTTGGCGTTTGTCGCCGGGCACAACCAATCGCAGTGGACCCTGGTCCGCCCCCAACTCCTTGCAGTCGGCGGTGTCGGCAACGATCACCACTTCGGCGGCAAAATCATCATCCAGTTCGGCCAGGGAAAACACCGCGCGATAGTTATCAGCGGCATCCGCAATGATATACAGCGCCATACTCTGCCCGCGAAGGTCTGCGGCAAGAGGAACGCCTGCCTTGGCGAGCAGGTTCTTGAGCGGCACTCCCTCATATTCATGCATGACGGCATCATGGCCTTTCACGCTGAGTTTGGTGTGAGGCATGACCTTGAGTTCCGCGAGGGTAAGGCGGACTTCCTGCTTCACTAGCCCTTTAACGACCAGCGCGGGGTCGGCTGCCGTTGCGGTGGCCTGTGGTTTTGCAGGCAACGTCACGGCGGTCGTAGATATCGTCAAAATCGTCGCAAGAATCGCGAGCCAGTAAACCCGAATGGCACCCATTGTTCGAACTCCTTAGAACCGATCCAGCGAGATTGATTTCAAAGGAAAAAGCCCCGCCTTAGTCGTAAGGCGGGGCCTATTCTAGCAATCCCGAGCTGGGACGGACGGCTAGAAAACTTGACGGAACACGTAGAACAGAAAGCCGGAAAGCATCATCGCGACCGGCAAGGTTAGCACCCAGGCCATCAGCAGGTTGCGAACGGTGGCCCACTGTAGGCCAGTGTGATTCGCCGCCATGGTTCCCGCGATACCGGACGACAACACGTGGGTGGTGCTGACGGGTAGGCCAAACCAGTCCGCCGCACCGATCGTAGCCATCGCGGTAATTTCCGCGGCGGCACCCTGACCGTAGGTCAGGTGGTTTTTGCCGATTTTCTCGCCGACGGTAACGACGATGCGCTTCCATCCAACCATCGTGCCGAGACCGAGCGCCAAGGCCACCGCGACCTTCACCCACAGGGGAATGAACCGCGTGGCCTTGTCGACGTGGGATTTGTAATTCTTCAACACCGCCGCATCCGCCGTGCCGATGGCCGGCTTCCCGGATTTCTGCATGATGCGCAACGCTTCACTGGCCAGATACATATCGTTACGGAAGTTGCGGACCCGCTCCTGCGGAACGGCCTTCAACTCCTTGAAGATGGCCATTTCGGTGCCGATTCCATTCACCAGTTCGCGCATCGCGAGCATGGTGTTGGGCTTGAATTCCTTGGTGCGGATGAATTCGGTGACGTCTTCGCGGGGATCACCAATGGCTGCGCTCTGTACGACGTATTTGTCGAGCGTGGCGGCGGTTTGTTGCGATACGGCCACGAAGTCCTGGGTCTGGCGAGCGGTCACCGCATGGTTCAACGCGTAGGTGGTCGGGACGGTGCCGATCAGGATGAGCATGATCAAGCCCATGCCTTTTTGCCCATCGTTCGAGCCGTGGAAGAAGCTGACGCCAGTGCAAGTGAGGATCAGCATCCCGCGAATCCACCATGGTGGAGGCTCGGTGCCTTCGGGAGCTTCGTAAAGGCGCTTGTCTTTCACGATGGCTTTGAGCGTGAGGAAAAGCGTGGCCGCGAGAGCGAAGCCGAACACGGGAGAAAGCAGCAGCGAACGGCCGATATTCCCGGCTTGCGCCCAGTCTACGCCACTGGTGCCCGTGCGCGCGTTCATCAGCTGATTGGCGATGCCCACGCCGATGATGGATCCGATCAAGGTATGCGAACTGGAGGCCGGCAAGCCGAACCACCAGGTGCCGAGGTTCCACAGGATTGCCGCCACTAACAGCGCGAAAACCATGGCGAATCCCGCGCTGGACCCCACTTGCAAGATCAGTTCGACCGGAAGGAGCGAAACGATGCCGAACGCGACCGCTCCGGTGGAGGTGACCACACCTGCGAAATTCCAGAATCCGGACCACACCACGGCGATCTGCGGATCCAGAGAGTGCGTGTAAATCACCGTAGCCACTGCATTCGCGGTGTCGTGGAAGCCGTTGACGAACTCAAATCCTAGGGCCACGAGAAGCGCGATGCCCAGCAGGATGTAGGGCCAGGCAGAAAGGATACGGAGGCCGCTCAGATCCCTGGCGATGCTGCTGCCAATGAAGATCAAGCCTCCGATCAGGACGCCGGCGAAAATCAGCATGCCGATCTTGCTCGGCCCCTTGGACATTTTTTCGTGTACGGAATGGCGCGGTTGGACCGCAACCGGCGGGGCCGTGGTTGCGGCAGACGCTGAAGCTGCTGATGAAACTGTTGCCATAACGCTCCTGTCGCATGAAATTCGTCGACCTGAATTCGTCGGCCAGCTAGGAAAGGCCAGCAGGGATGCCTGCGTTATATGGGGCAATTGTTACGTGCGAATGAATATCGCAAGGATGTAGCATCACGTATGGAACAGGTTCCGGTACCGCGCTATGCGAATCGATTGACAAGTCCCTCGCAGGCGCTGTATCTCTTTGGCACATGAACTCCCACACTGTCCTCTTGTTAGCCTTTGCGATCGGGGTGGTTGCCGGACTGCGCTCTCTGACCGCGCCGGCGGTGACGTCTTGGGCCGCGAAGTTGGGCTGGCTGCCATTGCACCACACTCCGTTCCAGTTCATGGGCTCCACCGTGGCGGTCGCCATCTTCTCGCTGCTCGCCCTGGCTGAACTGGTAGCCGATCAATTGCCATCCACGCCCAGCCGCACCGCGCCGCCGGGGCTCATCGCGCGCATTCTGACCGGTGGTCTTTCAGCTGCCGCGATTGCTGCTGCGGGCGGACAAAACTGGTGGATCGGGGCGGCTTTGGGCGGCGTCGGCAGCGTGATCGGCGCGTTCGGCGGATATCAGGTACGCACGCGGCTGGTGCGTGCCCTCCGGGTTCCAGACTTCGTCATCGCCACGCTGGAAGATGTCGTGGCCATCGGCGGGGGCCTGTTCCTCGTTTCTCGATTCTAGTTCTCGCTGCGAGTTTCTGATGCCTGACGGGCAACTCGCGCATCCAATCCTCTTTTCCAGAGCGAATGTACCTTTCCGTTCAGGAGTCTTGCGATGAATGCTTCGGACCACTATCGCGCGATCGTTATCGGCTCGGGCCAGGGCGCGAATCCGCTGGTAGCGGCGCTGGCGGCGGCTGGTTGGCGCACGGCGTTGATCGAGCGCGAGCATGTGGGCGGCACGTGCATCAATGAAGGCTGCACGCCGACCAAGACGATGGTCGCGAGCGGCCGGGTGGCCTATCTGGCTAAGCGTGGCGCGGACTACGGCGTGCGCACCGGCGAGATTTCAGTCGATATGGCGCGCGTCCGCGAGCGCAAGCGCAAGATCGTCGAAAGTTTTCGCGGAGGCAGCCAGAGCCGGCTGGAGAAGACGGAAAACCTCGATCTGATTTTTGGAGAGGGAAGCTTTATCGCACCGAAAACAGTATTGGTAAAGCTGAAAGGCGGAGGAGAGAGAACGCTGACCGCCGACCAGATTTTTGTGAACGCGGGATGCCGGCCTTCCCGGCCTTCGATTGACGGATTGAATGATGTGCCGTTTCTGGATAGTACCTCGATCATGGAATTGGATCGCGTGCCGCAGCACTTGGTTGTGCTGGGTGGTGGCTATATCGGCCTGGAGTTTGGGCAATTATTCCGGCGGCTGGGCGCGCGGGTGACTATTGTGCAGTCCGGAGCACAGTTGCTGGCTCGCGAAGATTCCGATGTGGCGGAAGAAGTGGCCAAGATTCTCCGCGAGGACGGCGTTGAGGTAATCCTGAACACTCGCGCGGAGAAGGTCGGCAAGACCGGCGGAACCATCGCTGTGAGTGTTCGCGGCGCGGCCGACACGCGCAACATCGAAGGAACGCATCTGCTGGTCGCCATTGGGCGCAGTCCAAATTCAGATCGCTTGAATCTCGGCGCCGCAGGAATCGCCGCCGATAAACAGGGCTACATCCAGGTGAACAGCAGCCTGGAAACGAATGTGCCAGGCGTTTTCGCGCTAGGCGACATCAAAGGCGGCCCCGCGTTCACACATATCTCTTATGATGATTTTCGGATTTTGCGGACAAATTTGCTGGAGAAGGGAAATGCATCCATCGATGGGCGCCTGGTGCCATACACGGTGTTCATCGATCCACAACTAGGGCGCATCGGAATGACTGAATCGGAAGCGCGTGAGAAAAAGCACGAAATCCGCGTCGCCAAGATGCCCATGAACTATGTCGCTCGCGCACTGGAAGTGGATGAAACCCGCGGCTTCATGAAGGCGGTGGTTGATACCGGCAGCAACCAGATCCTGGGCGCCGCAGTCCTGGGAGTCGAAGGCGGCGAAATCATGTCGCAACTGCAGCTGGCGATGATGGGGAAGCTGCCTTACACGACGCTGCGTGACGCGGTCTTTGCACATCCCACCCTGGCGGAATCCCTCAACAACCTGTTCCAGCACTTTCAGTAGCACAGGCACTCTTGCACGTGCGGTGAGGCTGCCGGCAGGAAGTCCTGCTTTTGTAGCACGGCATAATCGCAAATTGTTCGCGAGCTGGATTCGGTGCTGAAGCTCACTTGGCACACGGAAGAGCGCCTGTGCTACTCCAACTTCACCGTCGGCTTAATTGTGTTTTTCGCGCGCGCGATCTTCAGCAGTTCGGGATAAAACTGCACGAATGAGTGCTCGACCGCGGCGCTCCGGTCGTGACATTTCCAGCAATCGTTCTTGGCTGGAGAAATTGCAGCGGCAGTCTTCGCTTCGCCCTGAAAATTGAAGTACGCCCACTTATCGGGAAAGCGCGCCTCGTCTTTAACCTCCACGTCCAGTCCCATGAACTCGGTCTGATAGCTGCCGTGTTTGTTGATCGAGCCCTGCGAGGTGGAACCATATTCTTCAAGGACGAAGATCGTTTTGTCCGGCCATTTGCCGTTCGCCACGTAGTAGTCGTACGACGTCGGGTTCACGAAGACATTGGTGAACGCTTGCATGCCGTTGGGCTTCTGCGAATAGCTCATGCCGAAGCCGGACGACAGGTAGACCCAGCGACGGAAGTCCACCGGACGCACGAGCTTGCCGCTCGAATCGAACTGCGGAATACTGGTCGCGGCGGCGCGCACAATATCGTGCTTGGGTACGAACGCGGCAGCGGCAGTCAGCAGGGCAAGCGGGACGAGCGCGAGTAGTTTCTTCATTGTAAGGTCCTTGGCGGCAGCGGTGCCAGCCTACTAAGGTGTCCGGCGATTGCCTGCCGATTGTGGCGCTAGACGCTATAGTTGTAGACGACTAGGGTCTCAGACTGTTTCCACTTCTTCTGGCTCAGCCGCTTCGCAAAGAGTGGCGTTGACCTCCTCGGCGGGCGGCCGGTCACGATTAGCAAGGCCTACTCCGAGCAGCACCAACGCGCCGCCCAGAATCAGCGCGTCGGTGAGCGGCTCGCCGAGCAGCCACGCCGCGAGGACGGCGGTCAGCGGTCCCTGCACCAGCAGCGAAACCGAGGTCACCGTCGCCGGCAGATGGCCCAGAGCGTAGGTCAGCGCGAGATAGCCACCCAGCTGCGAAATCAGTCCGAGTCCCAGCAGCCCGCCGATCGTGCGTCCCGGTGGAATCGACAGCGAAACGCCCATGATCAGATTCATGGCCAGCAGAAACAGCACGCTGGAGAACATCGCCAGCCGCAGAAAGGCCAGGGTGCCCGTGGTGCCGCGCACGCGCTCGGTAGCCATCAGATAAACGGCAAAGCAAGCGGCGGCGCCAAGGGACATCAGATCTCCCGATCCCAACTGCACATGACGTGCGAGGTCAGCCCACACGATGACCAATGCTCCAGCAAGCGCCAGGATCAGGCCAATCCAGAAAGCCGGCTTCGGCCGCCGGCCAAACACCAGCCAGGTGAGAAGGCCCACGACGATCGGCGTGTTGTTTCCGAGCAGCGTAGCGTTTGCCGCCGAAGTGCGCAGGATCGCGGTGTTGTAAAGGGCCAGGTCGGCCGCGAAGAAAAGTCCTCCGACGGCAATGATGCCCAGGGTGCGCAAATTGACGCGCGGGCTACGCCGATCGAAGAGCGCGGTCGGGAGCAATATCAGTGCGGGAATGAGCACGCGATAGAACGCTGAGGCCACGCCGGGGATGTCGGTCCAGCGGACAAAGATCGCCGACCAGGAAATACATAGGATGCCGGCAGTCAAGGCCAGATAGGGCCAGAGTCCGTGCGAGCTTCGAGCGTGCGTGCCGGCTGGGAGCATGAGTCTTGAGCAATCTTCCTCGACCGGGCATTTCGGCCTTCAGGAAGCTCTCCAGTATCGCACGCGCCACAAGATGTGGCCGATGGGTCGATGGCGGATTCTGTGAGCCCGCGTCGCTTGACGCCGGCCAACGCCGACGCAAGTCAACAAACTGTCGTAGAGAAACGTTCTTCTTGACGCGATTCCTACGCGGGACTACGCTTTTGCGCAGCTTGCGGTGGTGGCCCATGCATCGCTCTGACCGATCTCTTCGCGTGGTTTGCCCGCGATCCTTCCTGTTCCTGCTAGGCATGTTCTTGCCTTTTGTGCCGGCGCGAGGCCAGAACGAACGTGACGTCAATAATCAGATCTTATTTCGCGGCAATCGCGCGGAGTTGCGGGTGACCTTGCGAGACGCACACGGACAAGTCATCGCGGTGTCCGCGACGGTAAAACTTTATCGCCTGGGCGCACTGGCGAACCAGCAGATCACCAACAACGGGCATGCCTCGTTCATTTTGCCGATGTTGGGCGACTACACGGTGGCGGCAAGCGCCGCCGGATTCAAGCCCGAGCAGCGCGATGTGTCGGTGCAAGTCGAGATGGAGTCCGAGATCGACATCCACATGGTGCGGGATTCGACGGTCCCGGAAGGGGCACCGGTCGCCGCGCGTCCGGTGCTGGCGCCGAAAGCGCAAGAAGCACTCAACAAGGGTCTCGAGGCGCTGGGCCAGAACAACATGAAAGAGGCCGAGAAGCAGATCGGCGAGGCGGCCAGGCTGGCCCCCGGGCATCCCGACGTGTTGTATGCGCAAGGCGTCCTGTACTTACGGCAACGGAAGTGGCCTGAGGCACAAGAAGTTCTGGAAAAGGCCACGCAGGTGGATCCCAGTCACTCGCAGGCATTTTCCGCGCTGGGCATGACGTATGTAAACCAGGGCAAATACGATGCCGCGGTTCCTATGCTGGAAACGGCCGCGCGTCTAGAACCCGCCAATTGGGAGAACCAGTGGACGCTGGCGGAGGCGTATTATCGGCACGAGCAGTACAACGAGGCATTGAAGAATGCGCAGGAAGCGCTGGTCAAATCAAACGGAAAGGCTCCGGAAATCGAGTTACTCGTGGCAGAGTCGCTAGTGGCAGTCAGCCGTTACGAAGATGCCGGCCAAGTCTTGAGACAGTACGTGAAGAATCATGGTAATCGGCCGGATGTGGCGAAGGCCAAGAAGTGGCTGGAGCGCCTGAAGGCCGACGGGAAGATCAAGGGTTAGGTTGCCGAAGTCGCATGGGACTCGGCCTGTTTTTGCGTAAGTGTTGATTACATAGGGTTTTAAGTTGTTTGTTTTGATAGAGCTTTGCAAGTGTTCATTCTGCGCGGGTTAGCGTCTTGGCTTGGTACCACGCAGACATTTTGCCAAAGACGCTGCGGAAAAGCCTCAGGCCTGAAGGCCGGAGCTACAGTTGCTCGCTCGCGAGTTGCTGATTACAGTTCGCGAAGGGCTACAGCTACCGGCCGCGCAGCGGCGCGGAGGGCTGGCGGTAGGCCGCCTAATACGCCCATCACCAGGGCGAAGATGATTCCCCCGATCAGGAGTTCATAGGTGATCTTGAAGGCGAAGGCCATGTTGGAAAAGGTCTGCCAGTTCATGGTGGCGGTGGTCAGGCCATTCAGCGGAAGAACCGCAATGCAGCCGATGGCGCCGCCGATGAAGGAGATCAGCAGGGCTTCGATCATAAAGGAAAAGACTACCGCCGTCGCGCCAAAGCCGAGGGCACGCATGGTGGCGATTTCCCGGCCGCGTTCGGCGATGGCGGAGTACATGGTGTTGAGTGCGCCGAAGATCGCGCCGATGGCCATGACGCCGGCAACGAGGCCGCCGAGGATGGTGATCAGCTGGGTCATGCGGGTGGACTGCTTGGCGTAGTAGTCGATTTCGCGGCTGACGTCGACGGTGAGGCGGGGATCGGCGGTGACCGAGTCTTTGAATTGCTGCAAGGCGTCGGGCGACGTGAGGTGCACGGTCACGGATTGAAAGACATTGCTGGGGCGTTTGTAGACGTCATCGAGCACGCGAGCGTCGCACCAGACTTCGGAGTCAAAGGCGCTGCCGCCGGCGTCAAAAACGCCGACCACTTTCCAATGGCCGCCGCCGAAGTCGACGGTATTTCCGACAGTGAGCCCGCCATAGGTAGAGTTGGCATTTTTCCCAACGACCAGTTCGGCGATGCCGGGCTGGAACATACGACCTTCCTGCATTTTTATGTTTTTGCGGATGTTGAGGACGTTGGCGGAAACGCCACGGACCTGAACGTTGGCGTCCGTGCCCGTGGACTTGAGCGGGAAGGGAGCTACGACCACGACTTCGGAGGTTATGAGCGGGCCATTTTCGCCACGGGCGACGCCCGGGGCGTCCTGCATGATCTTGACTTGTTCGAGAGCGATGCCGCTCATCATTTCGGAGGTGGCGCCGGCGCGCATGATGATGGCGTTGTCGGCGGAGCCGGAGGCGACTAGGGTGGCCTTGAAGCCGCGAGCGAGGGAAAGCATGGCCACGAAGACACCGACGGTGCCGGCGATCCCCAGGACGGCGACGATTGCGGAAGTCCAACGAGCTTTGACGCTGCGAACGTTATAGATGATGGGGATAGCCACGGTCAGACCCTCCGAAGCGCGTTGACGACGCGCATGCGCATAGCGCCAATACCGGGCAGCAGCCCGCTGACGACGCCGACGAGCAAGGCGGTGCCCAGACCGATCGAGAGAATCGCCGGAGACAGAATGAGCGTGGGGAGCAGGCCGTTCAGGGCCGCGCCGAGAACGGGGATGGCAAGAGCGGCGAGGCCCAGGCCAATCAATCCGCCGACCAGGGAAATGGTCAAGGATTCCGCCAGGACGAAAAAGAGAATCCTGCGATCGCTGTAACCGATGGCTTTGAGAGTGGCGAGCTCGCCAATGCGCTCGCGGACGGAGATGGCCATGGTGTTGCCGGTGACCAAAAGCAAGGTGAAGAAGACTACCGAGCCGATCACCAGGATCAGGAATTCGATGTTGCCGAATTGTTTGACCCAGCCCGCGGCGAAGGCGGATTCGGTTTCGGTCTTGGTCTCGAAGGGCGAGTTGGCGAACATATCGTCGATGGTCTTGGCCACGCGCGGAGCATCGTCCGGGCTATCGAGCTTCAAGACATACCAGCCGACATTGCCCTTCATGCTCTCCGGCATGCGCTCCTTGAAGAATTCCCACTGAAACCAGAATTGGCTCTCGTCGCCGCCGACTTTGTCGGAGTGATAGATGCCGTCGAGAGTGAATTCCCAGGTGTTGCCGGCGCCGAACAGAGAGTTCTTGATGGGGATACGGTCACCGATTTTCCAGCCGAAACGCTGGGCTGTTTTTGCTCCGGCGATGGCTCCGGTGCGATCTTTGACGAAATTGTTCCACTGATCGTCGGGAACGCGGAGTTCGGGAAGAACCTTGCGCTGATTTTCGATGTCAATGGCGAATTGCGGGAAGAAATTCTTCTCATCCTGGTAGACGCCGCCGAACCAGTTGTTGTGGGTGAGGGCTTGGACGCCAGGAATGCGCAGGATCTTGTCCTGGTAGGAAATCGGCAGCGGTTGAATGATGGAAATGCGGTTGATGATCACCAGGCGGTCGGCACCGGCGATGTCCGCGCCGCGGCCGAAGGCGCCCTTAACGACGGCAAGGAAGGAGAACAGGAACAGGGCAACTGCGAAAGAGCCGACGGTGAGAATGAGCCGTACTTTTTTGCGAAAGAGATTGGCGAAAATCAGGCTGCGGAATTTCATGCGACACCTCCGGCCAGTGCGCCCTGGCGCAACTGACTGCCTTCAACGAGCAGGCCCTTTTCGAGGTGCAGTTCGAGGTCGGCGAGCTTGGCGACGACCGGGTCGTGAGTGACCATGAGTACCGTTTTGCCGTATTCGCGGACCAGGCGAATGATCAGGTGCATGATTTCATCGGCACTCTTGCGGTCGAGGTCGCCGGTAGGCTCATCGCAGAGCAGGAAGGTGGGATCGGCGACGATGGCGCGGGCGATAGCGACACGTTGCTCCTGCCCGCCGGAAAGCTGGCGGGGATAATGGTGCATGCGCTCGCCGAGGCCGACAACGCCGAGAGCGGTCTCGACGTGCTTGCGGCGATCGGCTTTCGACAACTTGGTGAGGAGCAACGGCAGCTCCACGTTTTGAAAGGCGGTAAGGACCGGGATGAGGTTGTACATCTGGAAGATGAAGCCGACGTGGCGAGCGCGCCATTGCGTGAGCTTGTTGGCGGACATGTGGGTGATTTCGTCACCGGCGACGGTGATGCTGCCGTGCGTGGGGACGTCTAGGCCGCCGAGGAGATTCAGCAGCGTGGTCTTGCCGGAGCCGCTGGGGCCCATGAAAGCCACGAAATCACCTTTGTCGACGTCGAGATTAAGTCGCTGGAGTACCTGAATTTCTTCGCCGCCGCGACGATAAGACTTGTCCAGGCCGCGGACCTGGATGAGGCTATTGGTTTTGCCGCTGCCATCCACTCGAACCATGAAAGAGCGCTCCTAGAGAACAAGTTTGCCGAGCTACGGATTCACTATTCTTCTAAACGTTCGCTGCCAAGATTTTATTTCTAAATTTTCGATCGTCAGGTCACTTTTTTACTTCGACGACCTGGCCATCGTGCAGATCCTGGGGGCCTTTGGTGACGACGGTGTCACCGACGTTGAGACCGGCGAGGATCTCGGCGTCTGAACCGTGATTGCCGCCAATCGTCACGGCCCGACGCTCTAGATGATCGTCCTTTACGAGAAAGACGATTTTCTTGCCGCCGTCGTCGCGGACGGCGCTCTGGGAAACCAGTGGGGCGGCCGGGGCATTATCGGAGCCAGGCTTTTTCTCCGTCTCGGCGCCCAGGAAGGTTACCTTGATGCCCATGTCGGGCAGGATGCGCGGATCCAGTTTCAGAAATGAGATGCGCACCTTTACGGTAGCCTTCTGACGGTCGGCGGACGGAATGATGGTCCGAACCTTGCTGGGAATTTCCCAGTCAGGATAGGCGTCAAGAATGGCATTGACGGGCTGGCCGTCCTTCACGCGGGCGATGTAGGACTCGTTTACGTCGACTTCGATCTCATTAGAATTCATGTCCACGATGGTGGCGATGCCGGTACGAGTGAATCCGCCGCCCGCGGAAATTGGCGAGACCATTTCTCCGACCTGCGCGTCTTTGGAAACGACGATGCCGGCGAAGGGTGCCCGAATGGTGCAGTTGTCGACGGCTTGCTGGGCCTCGGAAATTCGAGCATCGGAGGCGGCGACCTGAGCTTTGGCCAGCTCGATTTTGGCCTGAAGGCTGTCGGTATTCGTGCGCGCATTGTCCAGCTGTTCCTGCGTCTGCACGCCGGCTTTTTGCAGTTGTTCGGCGCGGCGCAATTCGATCTGGGAGTTGCGTAGCTGCACCTGCAGATCGGCGATGGCTGCCTGCGCGGAGTTGCGATCGGCCTTTGCGGAGTCGAGCGCCCTTCTCACGTCCGAATCATCGAGGGTGGCGAGGAGTTGGCCCTGCTGCACGCGTGTACCTTCGTCGAAATGCACACCGGTTACGCGGCCGGTAATTTTGGCGGCGATGGTAGCGCGTCGGCGCGGGGTGACGTAGCCGCTGGCATTGAGCAGCGCTTCGCGACCGCCGGCGCCGGCCGGCTTGTGCACGGTGGTGACTTCCACGACGGGCTTGGGCTTCCAAAGAGCGAAGACGGCGCCGGAAATGCCACCGAGAATGACAAGGACGCCGAAAAAAATGGCAAGACCTTTGCCTAGTTTACTGCCTTTGCGCTCGCCTTCATGAATACGCAGAGAGGCAAGATCGTGTTTAGGCGAGCTGAGCGGTGTGGCCATTCACCTGGTTCCTTCACAGAGGGGTTCACTGAGAGTACGCACGGCGCGAGCCAGAAGTATCAGATGAATTGCCGTGCGGGGTTACTCTGCCAGCTAGTGTAGCTCGAAGAAGCGGTTTGTGAAAAGGATCGCGATTTTTCGAGGGCGGGCACCGGGAAGCAGGGAAATGGTCGAAATGTGGCCTTGAATAGGACTGGCGGAGAGGACTTGGCGAAAACAGTAAAAACCGTGGCAGGTGCATGCGAGGAAAGGTGAGCTCGCCTGGATACTTCATTTAGCAGCTCAACCCGGAGTGGCTGTGCTATTGGCGGCCCTCGTGCAAGTGGTTGGAAAACGAAGCAGCGAAGTGATGAGTTTTCGTTCATTTGGGGCGAATTCTGTGGAAATCCGGTGCAAATGGTTAGCTTTTCGTTAATTCACTTTGACATAATTCCTAGGCTTTGCTAGGTTCGCAGACGCAACGTCCGGGGCCCAACCCGCGGGGCAGCGGAAGCAACTACACCTGGTGTAGTTCGGCGCCAGGCTATCTAGCCTCCCCCCCGTTTCCTGCAGGATTTCTCCAGCTGAAGATCGCCCCGAGACCGAAAGGAAACTCCATGTCAAAGTACCGGGATCACGTACCTCTGAGCGGAAGCGAACGAGTGCCGGTAGCCGGCGCGAAGGTGGTCGGCGCGGTAAATCCGGAAGAGAAACTGGAAGTGACGGTGATTTTGAAACCTAAGGCATCGCGCGAGGCGACACAGAAAGCGATTCGAGCGCTTGCCAGCCAGCCGCTTGCCGAGCGCAAACATCTGACGCGCGAGCAATTCGCCGCGGAACGCGGGTCACAGCCTGCAGACATTGAGAAGATCGAAGAGTTCGCGCACGAGTATGGCCTGTCGGTAGTGAGCGCGGACGCGGCGAGACGCGCGGTGGTGCTGGCAGGAACGGTGGCGGCCTTCAGTCAGGCGTTTCAAGTGAATCTGCATCGCTACGAGCACGGCCGCGGAACGTATCGAGGACGGACAGGCGCCATCCAGATTCCAAGCGAATTGAGCGGGATCGTGTCCGCAGTGATGGGCCTGGACAACCGGCCACAAGCGAAACCGCACTTTCGGGGAAGGAAACTGGCGAGCACCTCGCACGCGCGAAAGGCGCAGCCTGCGGGTACCTTTACACCGGTGGAAGTTGCGGCGCTGTACAATTTTCCAACAGCAGCGAACGGGAAAGGGCAGTGCATCGCGCTGATTGAACTCGGCGGCGGCTATCGATCGCGGGATTTGTCGCACTACTTCAAGAGCGTGCTGGGAATTGCGCAGCCCAAAGTAAAGGCAATTTCTGTAGATGGCGGGACCAACAGTCCGACCGGCGACGGCAATGGGCCGGACGGAGAAGTGATGCTGGACATCGAGGTGGCCGGCGCCGTGGCACCGCAGTCGAAAATTGCGGTGTACTTTGCGCCGAACACGGATCAGGGATTTTACGATGCCATCTCCACGGCGGTACACGACACCAAGAACAAACCTTCGGTGGTCTCGATCAGTTGGGGAGGACCGGAATCGACGTGGAGCGAGCAGTCACTGAATGAGTACAACAGCTTGTTTGAAGACGCGGCAACACTAGGCGTGACCGTCTGCGCGGCCGCGGGCGACGATGGCTCCACTGACGGAGTCACCGACGGGCTGCAACATGCAGATTTCCCGTCGTCCAGCCCTTACGTTCTGGCCTGCGGAGGAACCAAGCTGACCGCCAGTGGCGGCACGATTTCCACGGAGGTGGTCTGGAACGAGACCGCGCTGGATGAGGGAGCGACTGGAGGCGGAATCAGCGAGTTCTTCGCCAAGCCGGACTATCAGTCGAGCGCGGGAGTGCCGAACTCATTGAATCCCGGGCATTTCGTGGGGCGCGGGCTGCCCGACGTGGCTGGCAACGCCGATCCGGCCACAGGTTACGATGTGTATGTGGATGGGCAAGCAGGAGTAATTGGGGGAACCAGCGCGGTCGCGCCCCTGTGGGCGGGGCTGGTGGCCTGCATCAATGAACTGACGGGCACGGCGGCGGGATTTCTGAATCCCCTGCTGTACGGCCAGCTTGCGGGAAGCAGAGGATTGCGGGACATCACCAGCGGAAATAACGGAGCGTTTATGGCCGGAACGGGCTGGGATGCCTGCACCGGGTTGGGAAGTCCGGACGGAACGGCGATCACGGGCGCACTGACCGGCCGGAAGGCTGTGAAGCCGCAGGGCCGTAACTGAGAAAATGGACTACGGCGGCAGCGGCGGCAACGCCGTTGCCGCTGCGATTTCCAGCGGGAATCGAGGATGCCCGAGCGAGGGGTTAGCTCTAGGGCATCAACGGACGGGTGCGATCTCCAGCCGGTCTCCCACCTGAGTGCCAGAACGATAGATGGTGTGCGGCGGAAGTTCCAGCACACTAGTCGCTTTCAGAGACACCGCGGAGATGCGAAAGGGCCGAACGTGCTCTTCCACGTAGACGACCTCTTTTTGCTCGCTTAGAAAAATAAGATCAATCGGGAACAACATACCGATCGTATGGACGCCACGAGAAGGCACAATCCATAGACCACGTCCCAACTGAGCCCAGCGCTTCGTCTTTCCCAGCAGGCCCACCAACCGACGAAGGTAACTGTCGGCGAGTATGGCCTCGGTAGCTACGAAGGTTTCGCGAGTTTTGTTGTAGACGTACAGCGGACGATGATGACCGTTACTGGCCATTGATTCTGCCAAACCCGTTCCCCCCAGTTTTAGTTCAAGAAGTTTAGTAGTCTAACGGACGACCACGACTTCCGTGCTTGCTATTCGATAGACTTGCGCTTGCGCCGCCAGATGATGATAAACAGAACCAGGACAGCAAGAGCACCTGCGACGACGCGAATCAGGGTTACGTTATCCATTTCTTCCTCCTCTCGTTTTATAAGTGACTGGTAGCACGACTTTCCTCGGCGAACTGGAGACTGACCTCACTTCTGCAACGCCGGCATCAATTGGCGCAGCAAGCTCAGGACGGCAGGCCCCAAAATCACCACCATCAAAGCAGGGAAGATGAAAAATACCAGTGGTGGAACCATCTTCACCGAGGTCTTGGCACTCATCTCCTCGGCGCGTTGACGCCGCTTGACGCGCAACTCGTCCGAGAAGACGCGCAAGGATTGAGCAACGCTGGTGCCAAAACGGTCGGTCTGGACCAGCATGGCGACGAGAGACTTAATGTCTTCGAGTCCGGTGCGGCGCGCAAGTTCACGCAGTGCCTCGATGCGGGTCTTGCCAATGCGCATCTCAAGATTCACGAGCTGCAGCTCCTCGCTGAGCTCGGGGTGAGTGATACGCAATTCCTGGGCGACCTTCATGAGCGCTTGATCCAGGCCAAGACCCGACTCCACGCAGATGACCAGCAAATCCAGGCCGTCGGGGAGACCGCGACGGAGCTGCAGCTGACGGCGGCTAACCCTCCAGACTAGAAACAGTTCCGGCAGAACATAACCAACGATCGCAGCGACCAGCAAAAACAGAAACGGATTGGTGCGGTAGACGCCGGTCACCAGAACCAGGGCGATCAAACCCACGGGCAAAAGTACCTTGAAACCGCGCATGGCCATTATGGCTCGCGAGCTGCGAAAGCCGGCGCGAACCATCAGCAGCAGATTGCGCGGAGTCTGCTCGCCGCTGCCCGGAACCAGCTTGCCAAGACGGGCGAGGGCCTCGCTCGCGCGGTCTTTTTGCCTTTCCGCGAAGCTTACTTCCTCGACGGGAGCCGAAGGATTGACAAGCTGGGACAGACGGCGGGCAATGACGGACCCCCCAGGGGCAAAGGCATAGAACAAAGCCCACAATATGCCGAAAGTGGCCAGAAACGTTATCGCCGTAATGCTCCAGAGCATGGGCCTCCTTTCGTCGCTAGACTTCGATGTGAATGATCTTCCAGAGCATCATCGATCCAATGAGCTGCATAGTCCCCGCGACGATTAAGATCATCGGGCCACTGGGATCTTCAAACAGAATCTTCATGTAGTTCGGATTCAGCACCGTCAAGGCAACGGACATGAAGATGGGCAAGGCAATCAGGATGCCGGCCGTCAATCGGCCTTGTGCAGTGCGGACTCGTACTTCGCGATAGATGCGGAAGCGATCGCGGATCACGCGGGCAAGGCCGTCCAGGATCTCAGCCAGGTTTCCGCCGGTCTCTTTCTGGATGAGCAGAGCGGTAACAAAGAACCGGACGTCGATCAACGGAACGCGCTCGGTCATGTTGAGTACTGCGTCCCTGAGCGGAAGGCCGAAGTTCTGCTCTTCGAAGGTGGTGCGAAATTCACTAGCGATCGGCTCGGCGGATTCTTTGGCAATCATTTCCAGGCCGGTGGTGAAGGCGTGGCCAGCGCGCACAGCGCGGCCGAGAAGATCCAAAGCCTCGGGAAAATGCTCCTCAAACTTGCGCAGACGCTTTTGGCGGCGCCATGCTACGTAGGCGAAGGGTAGACCGGCTGCGGCCAATCCGACCAGCATAGAAGCCGGAAACCGCGGATAGGAATGGGTGATGAGGAGATAGGAGGCCATGCCGATCACGAGGCTGATCAGGACCAGCTTGGCGGCTTTCATCTGGAGCCCGGATTGAGCGATGAAGGCCTGCAGGCGCGTGGACCAAGCCCAGTGAAGCATCAGGCGGTGAAGCCACGGAACGCTGCTGAGCATCTCGTCACGCGCGAGTTTGAGCTCGAGGGAAACGTCGCCGCGACGTTCCGCTTTGCGCACCGCTTCCATGCGACGGCGGATCACTTCTTGTCCAGGCTCCGCGGTGGCGAGGACCCAGACACCGAGGACTATCAGCGTCACGACCACGAAAGTGAGGACGAAAATCAAAATTGCCATAGCAAATCCTCTAAAACGATCAAGCGTTCAAAATCTGCCGAAGTCGATGCCATAAGCAAGGCCCTAGCGAACCTTCGGTTCTTCGAACATCGCGATCGGAAGCGCAATTCCGGAAACGAGCAGCTTTTCGGCGAACTTCGGGCGAACCCCGGTGGGAGCAAAATCGCCAAGAACTTCGCCGTTTTCGCGAATGCCGCGCTTTCGGAAAACAAAGATGTCCTGCATGGTGACGACATCGCCTTCCATGCCGGTGATCTCCGCGAGACTGATGACCTTGCGGGTACCGTCGCTGAGGCGGCTCACTTGAACGACCACATCAATCGCCGAAGCAATCTGCCTGCGAATGGCGTGGTCGGGAATGCTCAAGTTGGACATGGCCACCATGGTTTCCAAGCGGCTCAGAGCATCGCGGGGGGTGTTCGCGTGGATGGTGGTGAGAGATCCATCATGGCCGGTATTCATGGCCTGCAACATGTCCAGCGCTTCTTCACCGCGAACCTCACCAACGATGATGCGGTCCGGGCGCATGCGCAAAGAATTAATGACCAACTGGCGCTGCTGGATGGCACCTTTGCCTTCAATGTTGGCGGGTCGCGTTTCCAAACGCACGACGTGATCCTGGTGGAGTTGCAATTCCGCCGCGTCTTCAATGGTCACAATTCGTTCGCGATTGGAAATATACGAGGAAAGAACGTTGAGAAAGGTGGTTTTGCCGGCGCCCGTGCCACCGGAGATCAGGATATTCAAGCGCGCTTTTACACAGCCGCGCAGCAGTTCGAGCATGGTAGTAGTGAGAGACTTGTTTTGGAGCAAATCATCGGAGGTCAGAGGGTCGCGGCCGAAACGGCGTATCGAAAGAATGGGGCCATCGACAGCCAGAGGAGGAATGATGGCGTTCACGCGCGAGCCATCGGCGAGGCGGGCATCGACCATCGGCGAGGACTCGTCCACGCGGCGGCCAATGGCGGAAACAATGCGGTCGATGATGGCCATCAAATGGGCATCGTCGCGGAATTGTATCCCGGTCATTTCCAGCATGCCCTTGCGCTCGACGTACACGCGGCGATGAGTGTTGACAAGAATGTCGGAGACGGTAGGATCCGCCAGGAGAGGCTCAAGCGGCCCAAGCCCGAACACCTCGTCGAGTACTTCCTGAGCGAGGCGCTCCCTTTCCTGCAAATTCATCGGAGTGGATTCGCCGACAACGAGAGCCTCGAGGATCTGTGAAACCTCGCGACGCACATCCTCGCGATTGACCTCGGTAAGCCGATCGAGGTTCAGCTTTTGGATCAGCCTGCGATGAATCGCAGCTTTAACGGATCCAAAATCTGTGCGTGTGATCGGGGTAGATATGAGCGACATGGCCTAAGTCACCTCTTCGAAAACAGCTCGCCGAGCGAGCTTTTCTTGTCGGGTAGACCGGAGTCGATCCCGGCCAATTGCGCGGCGATTTGCCGATAACGGTTGCTGAGAACGTTATTGTGATTTAGTTGCAATGGAGTTCCGAGATTCACGGCCTCGCTAGCCTTGCGGAAGTCATTGGGGAGAAAGGCGAAAAAGGGGCGGTGCATGTCCTTCTGGATGCCCTTCAGAACTTCTTCGTCGCCTTTGTGCCAGCGGTTGATGATGACGCGGGCTCGGTCCGGTTCGATCCCAAACCCTTTCAAGGCTAGGAGGCGGCGCTCGAGGGTCCACAGCGCCGGCACATTTGCTTCAGCGATCACCAGGATCATGCGCGCCATGCGCAGGATGGACGTCCACTCGGACGAGAATTGCGAGCCAATGTCCAGAAGTACGACGTCAAAGATACTCTGGGCCACGTTTACAACACGCTGAAGGGAAGGAACCGGGATGGTTTGCCATTCCTCAGGTTGCGTTGCGCCACAAAGGACTTCCACCTTGGTCTTGTGGTGGGTGAGCAAGCCAGCCAAAAAATGGCTGTCGAGACGGTCCAGATTATCCACCGCGTCGCGAATGGTGAATTTTGGGTGCAGATCGAGCAAGAGATGGGCGTTCCCGAGCGGTCGAGCAAAATCCATTAGGGCCACACGCTTCCGCGCGAAGGTAGAGAGCTGAACTGCCAGGTTGACCGCGACTGTGGTTGCGCCCACGCCGCCTTTGGAACCCATCACGACAACCAGTTTGTCGAGAGAGGAGGAACGGTCCTTGATGTCCAACTCTTCCACGAACCTGGCCAGCATTTGTCGCAGGGTCTCCGGGTCCACCGGTTTGGGCAAAAAGTCCTGCACGCCGGAACGCATGGCTCCCAACAGAAGCTGGTGGTTCGGGGGGACGGTGGACGAACAAGCCACTAACTTCACCGTGGGACGCGCCCGGCGGATCTGAGCGCCAAGGGCAAAATAAGGCTCCGGATCCCGTGCCAAATCCAAAAACACAACATCGGGCAGAGACTCCGCTGCATCGGGAATCCGTTCCGCCGGGATCGCCCATTGTTTGACCGTCTTCACGAGTCCTGTCTGTTGGAGACTAGCCAGCAACTCTCCTGAGCTGGACATGTCGCCGCTTGCTATAGCTACCGTTAGCATAGGCCGATCTTTCTGGCCCCCTTGAGTCCGTTTTCTAGACGCTCACTGCTGTGTGCCGCTGCGTGCAGATGCTCCTTCAATTCGGAACCGGCTTTGACTGGGCGGGCGTTTCCGATCCCTCAATCGGAGTCGGGAACTTCAAGTTCGGAACTGGAGCACCGGCTGGAATAGGATGCACGATTCGAGGAGTGACGACAATGAGCAGTTCATTTTTGCTCTTATTGATGTTGCGGCTCTGAAACAGCTTGCCAAGGATCGGGATGTCGCCGATGCCAGGAATTTTTTGAAGCTGTTCGGTTACCCGATTATCCAGCAGCCCGGCGATGGCGAAACTCTGCCCATCGGTGAGCTCCATCTCGGATTCGACGCGATTGGTGGCGATCGCCGGGATGACAAAACCCTGCAGAGTGAGCGCATTGGTGAAATCCAGAGAGCTGACCTCGGGCTTCACCTTCAGATGGATGAGCCCGTCTGAGGTCAGGGTGGGAGTGAAATTCAAACGGACGCCAAACTCTTTGAACTGAATGGTGATTCCAGCAAATCCGCCGCCGCCGCCGGTTGATTGCAAGATCGGAAACGGGAATTCGCCACCAGCCAGGAAGCTGGCATCCTTGCCTGACTCGGTCATCAGGTTCGGTTCGGCCAAAATTTCCAGTGCATTGCGAGATTCCAGCGCCTTAATCGTGGCCGCGAAGTCGATATCGGGCCGGAAGATGAAGATATTGAGCAGGTCACTCAGGCCGATGGCGGAAGCTGCACCACCAGACTGGTTCACGAGCTGGGGGGGAGCAAATTGCTGGGTGCTGATGACGCCAACGTTTTTGGCTCCTGGGAGACTGATAAGATTGAAGCCCAATTGGCTGACGGCCGCGCGGTTGACTTCGGCAAAGCGCACCTGCAACAGGATTTGTCCCGCGGGCGCCCTGGGAACTTGCATCAAGCTGGTGACCTTGGGCGTGGTGTTCTTGACCACCTCTAGAATCTTGTCAGCGACCGCTGCAGTGGAGATCTTCCCGGACAACATAACCACGTCCCGGGAAGTCTCTATGTGCACGTCCTCGGAAGGAAAGACTTCATGAATTTTTTGGCTCAAGCCCAGAACGTCGATGTCGACGGAAACCTCGAACGCCTGACTCTGGTCCGATTCATCCCAGATAATAAGGGAGACGCCGCCAGGCGTCCTTCCGTTGACGAGGACTTGCGTGGGGCTGACGACGATGGCTTCGGCGATATTCGGATCGGCCAGTGAGACCCTCTTGATGCGCGCGGGCGAGGAGATGACGATCGAGCGCCCAACGAGCAGATGCAGAGTTTGCGGAGCCTCGGATTCGCCCTGGGCTGCGGAAGGGGGCTGCGGCGGAGTGGCGGGCGCCTGGGTTTCCGACCCCCCGGGTGTGGGGGCGACCGGCGGCTGTTGAGCCGGCGTGATCAACGCACCGAAACAGAGAGCCGTGAGAAGACTAAATGCGAGCCGCACCATCTGATAGTCTCTTGCGCAGTGTTCGAACATTCGTTTTCCTTGTGAGTTGCTCATTGATTGGAAAAGGTCTTGCTTTCCCGCTTGCTTCCGGTAATCACTTCGATCACATAGGGCGCCGGTGGGGGCGGAGGTGCGATGCCAGGCTTCGCCGGGCCGGTGCGTTTCGGCTGCGGAGCGGGCCCGCCGGAAAAGAGTGCCGCCTGAAGCACGGAAGGCGGTTCAACTTTCTTCGAGTCGATGGTGTTCCGCAGGGCCAGCTGGATCTTGCCCTGGGTGCTAGCCATGGTCAGTTTCGCGGCGTCATCGGGCGAAACCAGCAAAGTAATCACAGGAACGGTCTGGGGTTTGCCTTCGCGATCCTGCTCAATTTTTTGACCCGCAGCGAGTACGGGAACATTCTCCAAGATTGTGCGGGTAATGTTTTCATCGCCACCGCGAGACCCGTTGACCCTTCCGGTCACCAAGACGTCGACCATGGTTCCGGGGGTAACGAAGCCGGCGACGGCCACGACTTCATTCACTGCAACAGAAAGGGCTCGCATACCCGCCGGGATGGTGGCCGGCAACCCTGCGCCCGATTCCCTGGCGGCCAGTTTGCTTTCGAGAATGGGCTCGTTCGCGGCTACCGCGGTGATCAGGGCGCGGTTCGCACAATCTTCCATGCGCGTGAACATTCCAACAACAGGTTGGTCCGATGGCCAGGGAATCAAACGAAGATTGCTGGCATCGACACGCGTGCCGAGCTTTAGGGGGACAGCCGCCACCACGATATGAGTGCCGACCGGCTTGACAGTGGAGGTTGCTTGCTTGAATTGGCGGTAGACGAACATACTCAACAACAGGGCAAGCACCATGGCTACAGCCAATCCTAGGATCATTCGGTTCTGGTTCATTAATTCAAGCTCCTCGCCTTAGCTACCCATTAGAGGCGCCAATGGGCTATCTACAAGCCCCAATGGGCCAAGCAGAAACAGACAATCGTAGAGATGGCCACAGCCACACCGAACGGCAGCTTCAGCAACTCGGGGTTGTCCAGGGAAATCTTGGGGTTGGCCTGCAATCCGAAGGAAATAAAACCGCGAACGAGCACGCCCAGATTGCGGAATGTCTCCACCACTCGACGGGTTCGCATCATTTCAACAAAGGCCATCAGCCCGGAAACCAGGAAACTGCCGAGCAGAACAAACAAAAACAGGACAGGACCGAAGAAGGCACCCACTGTGCCCATCAACTTCCAGTCACCCGCTCCTAGTGCGCGCATCAGGACCAGCGGCAGGAGCAGGACCAAAGCCAGACCGGCTCCTGCGAGGGCAGATTTCGCGCCGGGCCAGCCTCCGAGCACCGTGCGGAGACTGATCGCCAGGACGAGCGCAGAAACGGTCAGCCAGTTGGGAATCTTACGGGATCGAAAATCCACCCAGGCGGCGATCAGGGTCACGCCGATAGCAAACGTCCAGATGGTCTGTGGGCCGGTCATATTGAGTGCGTCCTGTGTGTCGAGCTTGCTATTCCTGGGTCGTGGATTCGAAGACGCACGCCTCCGGGGCAAGGCGTGCGAGCAAATCGACAGCGTCCTAAATTACGTGGTCAAATTTCCTGCTGCGTTCGTGAACGTACCGTTGATCGCGGTTGCTAAGGTTCCTAGCGCCCCGACGGCCGCGAGAGACAGCAACACCAACAACAACGCGTACTCGGTGAGGTCTTGCCCTTCTTCGTTCTTCCACAAACTAAACAAGAGCTGCTTCATGCTTGTCCTCCGATTTGGTTCTATCTATCAAGCGATCAAGTCGAGAATCAACCGGCACACGCCGCAGGGAAGGTTGCA